>JBLHME010000042.1:0-27884 GCA_047623225.1 Cryomorphaceae bacterium | reverse complement strand
GAAGGTGCTTCGATCAACCAAGCAATTTGTAGTGGAAACGCACTACAACCGAGAAATACCGTTATTTTATAATCTGAGTCTGAAAGCAAAGTTCGACAATGTGGTTGAGCGCGATCTCGCTGAACGCTGATGTTAAAACCTTCCTTAGGGCTTCATCTTGCAATGCCTGAACTCATCAATAAATGAGCTGTCTTAGTGGATAAATCGGCAGTCTTAATGCTTAAGTTAGGGCATCAATTTCGTGATTCTAAGTTATTGCGTCTTGCTCTCACGCATCGCAGTAAGGGTTCTCAAAACTATGAGCGTCTGGAGTTTTTAGGCGACAGTATTTTAGGCTTTGTAGCAGCTGATTTTTTGTACAAAAAATTTCCACAGCTAGCTGAAGGCAAACTTAGTCGTATGCGTTCAAGCTTGGTGCGCAAAGAAACCTTGGCAGTGGTGGCGCGCGAATTAGAGTTAAGCGATTTCCTGGTTCTTGGCGAAGGCGAGTTAAAAAGCGGAGGCTTTAATCGCGATTCGATTTTGTCGGATACAGTGGAGAGCCTAATCGGTGCGATTTATCTAGATGCTGATTTTGCCGCGGCTAGTAACTTTATTCACTCAAACTTTGCC
Source organism: Cryomorphaceae bacterium (assembly GCA_047623225.1). GTDB lineage: Bacteria > Pseudomonadota > Gammaproteobacteria > Arenicellales > Arenicellaceae > Arenicella. The sequence continues at coordinate 27,272 of JBLHME010000042.1, read as the reverse complement.
ACGCAATTTGAAGATATATCAATGGAGTCAACTTTTAAGGACTCTAAGAGCAAACTACAGGAAACTATGCAAAAAAATGCATTGGATCTGCCTGAATACACTATTGTGGATGCTCAAGGTGAACAACACGCACAGGAGTTTACCGTAGAGTGTGCGCTAGTGACCGTTGACTTAGCCGCACAGGCCACGGCCAATTCGAGACGTGCTGCTGAACAGAAAGCAGCCGAAAAAGTTTTGCAATTATTCCAAAATAGAGCGCAAAAGCGCAAAGGAAAATGATGTCAGAAAATTTTAGATTTGGTTTTGTCACCATTATTGGTAAACCCAATGTTGGAAAATCAACCTTAATGAATCGGGTGATTGGGCAAAAAATCAGTATCACCTCACACCGCGCACAAACCACTCGGCATCGTATTCTTGGTATTCATACTGATCAAGAGAAGCAAATTGTGTTTGTGGATACACCAGGAATTCATTCGGTAAACAAAAAATCAAACAGTAAGACTATTAATAAAGTCATTAACAAGACCGCAATCTCAAGTATCGAAGGTGTTGACGTGGTGTGCATAATGATCGCTGCTAGCGGGTGGACTGAGGGCGATAGGCTGGTGCTGGAGGCTTTGAATAACGCCAAGATGCCTGTGGTTCTATTGATCAATAAATTAGACAAACTGAAGTCGGTGAATGACGTCTTGCCGCTAATGGCCGAATCGGCGGAGCTTTACGATTTCGCCGACATTGTGCCGATTTGCGCGATTGGCAAAGTGGTGGACGACAATATTGAGCGCTTGTTGGAAGTGCTGCACAAATACTTACCTGAATCACCGCCAGGATTTGATGAAGATCAAATTACCGATCGAAGCTTTAGATTTTTAGTTTCGGAGTTAGTGCGCGAGCAACTGTTTAGGCGCCTAGGTGATGAGTTGCCCTATGCTACAGCGGTCGAGGTCACTCAATTTGCTATGGACGACAAGAGAGCTCAAGTCGGTGCGGATATTTGGGTTGAGAAGGATTCACATAAGGCCATGGTGATTGGCAAAAAGGGTGAAGCGCTGAAACAAATAGGCATTGGCGCTCGCCGTGGTTGTGAGCAGCTTTTAGAGCGCAAAGTTTTCCTTGAGCTTTTTGTTAAAGTTCGTTCTGGATGGTCTGACAATGCTCGAGACTTATACAGTCTTGGATATGACGAAATCTAAGCGAAACTGCAACGCTGGGCTCGATATAGGTTGACCTAGGATATGCGAGTTCACCAGACATCAGCATATGTGCTTGTCAATCGGCCGTATAGTGAAACTTCTTGGATAGTTGAAATATTCAGTCGAGAGTATGGCCGGATGGCGTTGATGGCAAAAGGTGCTCGGCGCATAAAATCACATTTAAAAGGAGTGCTACAGCCTTTTCAACCAGTGCTTTTGAGCTGGATCGGTAGAGGTGAGGTGCCCACTTTAACATCCGCTGAAATAGATCTTTCTGAGTACAGCTTTTTGCACAATGAATTGCAAGGTGATGGCCTAGTTTGTGGTTTCTATTGCAATGAGTTATTGGTCAAGTTGTTGCACCGCCACGACCCGCACTCAACTCTATTCGATTGCTATCATGCCACCATGATGGGGCTAAACTCGGCGCAGGAAAATGATAATCTGGCGAATACGCTGCGAGGTTTTGAACAAGCGCTCATGCGCGAGACTGGTTACGAAGTCAGTTTTGCTTTTGAGTCGGATGGCAAAACCGCTATTGACGAAGGTGGTTTCTATCGATTTCAAGCTGGCCAAGGGTTTGTGAGGCTTGCTAATATGCAAAATAAGGCGGTAAGCGGCCGCGCAATTCATTCTATGTTGAGCGACAAACAACATCAATATAGCCACGATGAGATAGCGCAAGGAAAATATCTGATGCGAGAGATATTAAGTCACATCATGGGGCATCATGAAATTGTCAGTCGAGGGCTGTTCTTTCCTAAAACAAAAACTTAAACTATGGCTCTATGTTTACTAATTTAAAATATAACAATCTGTCAGTGTTCCTGGGATAATTGTGTCATGGAATACTCTATCGAAAATAAGGTTTTTGAATCACTATGAGTGAGCACCACTCCATTCAATTGGGAATTAATGTCGATCATATCGCTACCCTGCGACAAGCGAGAGGCACTAGCTATCCTGACCCAATGCAGGCTGCGGATATTGCACGTAAAGCAGGTGCAGATGGCGTTACCGTGCACTTGCGCGAAGACCGGCGGCATATTCAAGATTACGATGTTTACAACATTCGAGAGAAAATAGCGTTGCCAATGAATTTGGAGATGGCGACTACCTCTGAGATGTTGAAAATCGCCAAGTTAGTAAAACCGTATGAATGTTGTTTGGTGCCTGAAAAACGCCAAGAGCTTACTACTGAAGGCGGCCTTAATGTCGCCGACCAAATTGCCAGTCTAAAAACCTATATAGCCGCACTCAAAGAAGACAATATTCTAGTCTCTTTGTTTATCGACCCTGATCAGGAACAGATTCAGGCCAGTCATGAGGTTGGAGCGGATATTGTCGAATTACACACTGGCACCTATGCCGATTGTGACGAAGGGCAGCGCGACGCAGAGTTGCTTAGAGTTCAACAGGGAGCGCGATTAGCACACGGATTGGGGTTACAAGTTAATGCTGGGCATGGTTTGCATTATCAGAATGTGCAAGCAATTGCTGCAATTGAACAGTTGGTGTGCTTGAATATTGGACATTCGGTTGTGGCACGAGCAACAATGACTGGCTTCCATGAAGCAGTTTTTGCAATGAAGCAATTGATGATTGATGCTCGCTTAAAATCCGAAGGGCAAGAGTTTTAGATTTCCTTTTTGTATAGGGCGTAAAGCTTCAGCACTTTCTCAATGTAATTTAGCGTTTCTTCATAGGGAGGCACACCCTGGTATTTTCCAACCGCGCCTTCACCAGCATTGTAAGCAGCTAAAGAAAGCGTTTTATCGCTGTCATAGCGCTCCATCAAATCTCTTAAATGCTGAACGCCCGCTTCGATATTACGCCTAGGGTCAAAATGGTTTTGCTTAAGGTGATAAGACGATGCAGTGGCGGGCATCAACTGCATTAGTCCCATGGCACCCGCCGTTGATAGGGCATATCGATCAAACGCCGATTCCACATGAATAACGGCCTTTATAAATGATGGCTCTAAATCATATTTTAGTGAAGTGCTCACAATCACAGCGTCGTATCGCGATTTAATTGGCGCTGCTCTATACACTTGATTGCTGCCGCCTGACCTAAAGGGCGTTGTGGTGTAACTCTTTTTCAATGTATAACCCTTTTTGCGCACCTTTTTATCGGTTATCAATTTGCTACCATCAGGCAATACATAAACGTATACAGCGGCAGACGCAACATTTACATAGAGACCTGTCATAGCAATGCTAGTCAATAAAACTAATCTACACAGAGCGGACAAGAAATTTTTAGATGCTTGCTTAATCAATGGTAAGAATGAGAGGGTTTAGATGGTCTCTTAGTATGATACATTAACGTTTTTCTACCCTCTATATTTCATTTAAAGAGAGAAGTATTATGCCATCATTTGATGTTGTGTCCGAGATTGATAAGCCTGAGTTGAGCAATGCTATGCATCAAGCCAACAAAGAGCTTACCACCAGATTTGATTTTAAGGGCAGTGATGCTCGTGTGGAGCAATCTGACACACGTTTAACCGTGTTTGCCGATAACGATTTTCAGATTAGACAGGCGGTTGATATTTTATCGCAGAAGTTAGCAAAGCGTGGTATCGATTTGGCGTGCTTGAAGTATCAGGAAATCGAAGAAATTGGTGGCGGTAAAGCGCGCCAATATATCGACTTGCAAGAAGGTATTAATTCAGACTTAGGTCGAAAATTGGTCAAACAGATTAAAGATAAAAAATTGAAAGTTCAAACTGCCATTCAAGGCGAACAACTTCGCGTTACAGGTAAGAAACGCGATGATTTGCAAAGCGTGATGGCTTTTTTGAAAGAGGCGGAAGCTGGCATACCATTACAGTTCAATAATTTTAGAGATTAGCTATAGTTGAAACTTACATTTTAAAAGCTTACATGTTGCAAACTTATTATTACGGATCAGCGAAAATAGCTGGCCACCATTAGGAATTAAATATGAAAAACTTCATCGATCAAATACTCGTTTTGCTGAGCATTGCGCTTACTGCAAGCCTGCTGACAATCTCAACTGCGCAGGCTGATGTTGCCGAGGACATTGAAAAAGTTCGCGCCGAATTAATCAAGATGATTCCACAGGCGAGTAAGGCCGAGATTAGTGCTGCTCAAGTACCAGGGGTATACCAAGTCGATTTACAAGGCACTTTCGCGTATGCCTATGTGTCTGGTGATTATATTTTGCTGGGTGATCTGTTTAATACACAAGACCAAGTTAATTTAGGCGATCAAGCTACAGCACAAAGAATGGCCAGCCTTATTGACGCGGTGCCCACCAGTAAAATGATTGTATATGGATCAGAAGATGCTAAGCGTCATATTACTGTGTTTACTGATATTGATTGTGGCTACTGCCGTAAGCTACATTTGGAAGTGCCTGAGCTTAATAAGGCCGGCATACAAGTACGCTATTTGGCATTTCCGCGTGCAGGTATCGGTTCCACTAGCCATAAAAAATATGTTTCAGTTTGGTGCAATGATGATCCACAGTCGTCTTTGACCACGGCCAAGTCGGGTGGCTCAGTGCCGTCGGCAAGTTGCGACAATCCGATTGAAGAAAGTTACAACCTAGGCAAGCAAGTAGGTGTTCGTGGCACGCCTACAATCATCTTTGACGATGGAACCGTTGCGCCTGGCTATATTCCATCAAAAGAATTGATTAAGCGCATGGGTGTGTGATCCGAGAGATTATTCACAGAATATAAAAAAGGGAGCCGTTGGCTCCCTTTTTTGCTTCAAGCTCTAAGCTTTGTTATCGCTCCATGAGCTTTAATTGTTATCGCTCCATGAGCTTCAATTTGCCTTCTTTATCTGCCCATTCGTCGGCATCATCTGGGGCCGGTTTCTTTTCGGTGATCACCGGCCAGATCGCAGAAAGCTCTTCGTTGAGCTCTAGGTAGTGTTCTTCACTTGCCTCTAAATCATCATCAGCAACGATTGCGTTGACCGGACATTCTGGCTCACAAAGACTGCAATCAATGCACTCTTCAGGGTCGATCACCAGATAATTAGGGCCTTCGTGAAAACAATCCACAGGGCAGACCTCAACGCAATCGGTGTATTTACACTTGATGCATTCTTCTTTTACTACATAGGTCATGGTTGTCTCCGTTATATTCGAGTATGCCCAAACAGGGGCCGCTAAAAAGCGCGTATTTTAGGTCTTGAAGTGTGTTAAATCAATCAACATTGTTACGACTTTAGCAGTGATTTTAAATGATAAATGCTGTCCAGCGCTTGCCGCGGGTTTAACTCGTCTGGATTTAGCTCTGCGAGCGCCTGCTCAACCTTGCTTGGCTCAGAGTGAACGCTTGGTGGAGATAATTTTAAGCTCTGCTGTGGGTTATCAAGGTTGGTGTCAGAGTGAATATGTTGCTCAAGCAGGCTGAGTTTTTGTCGTGCCGTTTGCAAAACTTGCTTGGGCAGACCTGCAAGGCGGGCTACTTGAATTCCATAGCTTTGGTTTGCCGGCCCTTGCTTTACATGATACATAAAAACAATGTCTTGGCCGTGTTCCACTGCGTCTAGATGCACGTTTTGTACTGACGGCAATTGCTCGGCCAATTCAGTAATTTCAAAATAGTGCGTTGCAAATAGGCTAAAGGCTTGCAAGCGCTCGGCTAAATCTAATGCACAGGCCCAAGCAAGCGAAAGACCGTCATAGGTGCTAGTGCCTCGGCCAATTTCGTCTACTAAAACCAAGCTATTAGTGGTTGCATTACGCAATATATTAGCCATCTCAGTCATTTCAACCATAAAGGTAGATCTGCCGCCGGCTAAGTCATCCGAAGAGCCAATTCGAGTAAAAATTCTATCAATAGGGCCCAAGGTTGCTCGGCTTGCCGGCACATAACTGCCGGTATAAGCAAGTAACGCGATCAACGCGTTTTGTCGCATAAAAGTACTTTTACCACCCATGTTTGGGCCGGTAATCACGTGCATCCGCGACGCATCATCGAGTATTAGGTCGTTTGCTATAAAGGGCTGGGATTGATGAGCTTCAACCACAGGGTGGCGGCCCTGAATTATCTCAATACCCGCTTGCTCAACCAATTCAGGTTTGCAAAAATTTAAACATACGGCGCGCTCAGCAAAGTTGCTTAAGACGTCTAATTGCGCCAGAGATTGCGCCATTTTTTGTAAGGCGGTTAACTCTGGCTGTATTTGCTCGATAACACTTTGATAAAGAACCTTTTCTCTGGCCAATGCTTTTTCACGCGCGCTAAGTACTTTGTCTTCGTACTCTTTGAGCTCCTCCGTGATATAGCGTTCGGCATTCTTCAAGGTTTGCCGACGAATATAATGCTCAGGTACTGAAGTGCTCTGTGCTTTGCTCACTTCTATGTAAAAGCCATGCACTCGATTATACTTAACGCGCAGGGTGTTGATGCCTGTTTGCTCACGCTCACGCAGTTCCAGTTGTACTAAAAACTCGCCTGAGTTCTTGCTCAGGGTGTGAAGCTCCAAAAATTGCGCATCAAATTCTGGCCGAATTACTCCTCCGTCGCGGATCACCGCGGCAGGTTCGTCCAAGATAGCTTGATCTAATAGTGCTTTCACAGTGTCGAATGGCCCCAGTTTTTCGCTTAACTCTAAGACCAGCTTGCTTTGTGCAGATGCCAATTGATTGTGCAGTTCAGGTAGGCAATGTAGGGCTTGCCTTAGACGCACCAAATCTCTAGGGCGAGCGCTGTTTAATGCAATACGTGTTAACACCCTCTCAATATCACCACATTTGCGCAGCAAATCGTGCACCTGACCTTGATCAATTGTCTGGATCAACTCACCCACAGCCAACTGTCGATGTGCCAGAGTATGGCGATCAGTGATCGGCCCGTGTAGCCATCTTCTTAATAAACGGGCGCCCATTGGATTCGCGCACTTATCCATCAATGCTACTAGGGTGAACTCTCTGCCGCCAGAAAGGTTAGTTTCTATCTCTAAATTCTGTCTGCTCGCTGCGTCAATAATGAGGAAGTCACTTTTTTGTGAAATTGCAAAATCGCTAATATGCGGCATTGCGTCGTATTGCATATCTTTGGTGTATTGTAAAAGCGCCCCGGCGGCACTGACCGCCAAAGGAAAGTCTTGACAGCCATAACCGGTAAGATCTTTGGTTTTGAATTGTTTGCATAGCAATTCATTGGCCACATCGAAATCGAAATACCAATTTGGCACTCCGCGCGAGGTAAACGCTAGATCCTGCTCGCTAAACGCCGCATTTTGCTCGGGCAACAATAACTCAGCGGGCTGAATCCGTTGCAGTTCTGACTCGACTTGATCTAGGCTCTCTAACTGTTGTGCTTTAAAATGACCGAGTGACATTTCGAGCGTTGCAATGGCAAACTGTCCATCACGCTGGTACACCGCCGCCAATATGTTGTCCCGTCGTTCATCAAGGAGACTGTCATCAACTAAAGTGCCGGGCGTAACCACACGCACTACTTTTCGTTCTACCGGGCCCTTGCTAGTAGCAGGGTCTCCAATTTGTTCGGCTATGGCGACGGAACGGCCGAGTTTAACTAATTTGGCTAAGTAACCATCAATACTATGATATGGCACACCAGCCATTGGGATAGGTTCGCCATTAGACTTGCCACGTTGCGTTAGCGTAATTCCTAATAAGCGCGAAGCCAGCTCAGCATCAGCGTAAAAAACCTCGTAAAAATCGCCCATCCGATACAACACCAATGTGTCTGGATAGTCCGCTTTAATTCCCAGATATTGTTGCATCATGGGAGTGTGTTGTGAATGGCTGGTTGAAGGCACTGATGAATTCACAGATTTAATATTGGCAAGTGGCTGGACTGAATTGCTGCTTTTGCTGTTTCATTTGTCTATTTTATGTGGCCAATCATATGACTGAGTTTTTCATGAACCTTCGGAGCGCCAGCGATAATATTACCGCTCTTGAAGACATCGGCCCCACCCTTAAAATCGCTCACTAGGCCGCCAGCTTCGCGAACTAAAAGACTACCAGCAGCTATGTCCCAATCCTTTAAACCCATCTCCCAGAAGCCATCATAGCGACCACAAGCCACGTAGGCTAAATCAAGCACGGATGAGCCTGTGCGGTGAATGCTTTGCGCGCGCGGCATCAATGCGGCGAAGGTTTTGAGCCATAACTTGGTTTCGGCTCCTTCTCGATACGGAAAGCCCGTGGTTAAAAGGCTGTCAGAAAGCCGACTGGTGTTTGAAACGCGAATTCTGCGCCCATCGAGTTGAGCTCCGGCGCCTTTACGCGCTGAGAAAAGCTCGTTACGCAATGCATCGTAGACTACTCCCGCGATAACTTCGTCTTTGTGTTTCAATGCGATAGAAACGCAGCAGTGCGGGTGGCCATGCAAAAAATTATGAGTGCCATCGAGAGGGTCGATAATCCAACAATATTCGCTGTCACGGCCCAAGTCACCAGCTTCTTCACTCTCAATATTGTAACTAGGATAGCTTGTATCTAAATGATCAATAATGGAGCGCTCGGCCATTAAATCTATCTCTGACACCAGTTCAATACGGTTGTTGCCACCTTTCTTTTTAGACACTTGCACGCGGTCAAGTTGCGTGATGTGTTGTGTAATAATTTTGCCGGCTTCAAGCGCGGCTGCCACGGCAATGTTCAACGCGCCGGCAGTTAAGTTGGATTCCATTTAGAATTCCCAGAGATAAATTGTAAAAAAGCAAAGCGAGATTGTATCTTTCTACCTGCGATAATGAAAGATCATGCGAGGGCAATCCTCACTTTTGTTACGCAAATTGTTCAGCTAGGGTAGAATAGTCTGCCGTCGCGCAAGTATATGTTCAACATTAGCCCAATTCAGTGCATTCAGCCCTAGATAAAATTAGCATCGTATTAGTCGAACCCAGTCATCCGGGTAATATTGGTTCCGTGGCTCGAGCCATGAAAACCATGGGTTTAAGTGATCTGGTGCTGGTCAACCCAAAGAAATTCCCTCATTCTGAAGCCACTAAATTATCGGCTGGGGCTGAGAGCGTTCTTGAGCAGGCGCGGGTGGTTGAGTCATTAGAACAGGCCATTAGCGATTGCACTCTGGTGATGGGAACATCAGTGCGGGATCGAGAGGTTGGCTGGCCCACCGCAAATCCTAGCCTGTCAGCCGCCGAGATGGTAGATCACTTGGAACAAGCCAGTGAGCATCAGGTCGCTATATTGTTTGGTCGCGAAAGCAGCGGATTGAGCAATCAGGAAATGGATTGTTGCCATTCACAAATTAGAATCGACGCTAATATTGAATACAGCTCTCTTAATCTTGCCAGTGCAGTGCAAATAATTTCATACGAATTGAGAATGAAATCAGCTGCCAGTCAGGTCTTTAATAGTGTCGAGCGCGTTTCGCAAGTACCTACAACCCCAGCGCAGGAGCGGCAGAGGCTTGCTACGCAGGCGGAGCTCAATGGGCATCTAGAGCACTTGCAAAATACACTTCTGGCACTAAATTTTAGTAAAAGCAAAAAGCCAACCTTATTGATGCGTAAGTTAACAAGGCTGTATAACAAGGCTCGCCTCACATTAGAAGAAATTCAAATACTGCGGGGAATCTTAACTGCTTATAGTGACAAGGTCAGTTTTGAGCGAGGCAAGCGCGATACTGCAGATAAAGATTGAATGAAATAAGGGCGTCGATTCGTAATTATGTTTGAAAGAATTAAAGAAGATGTAAATGTTGTTTTTGAACGCGATCCCGCTGCGCGGCACGCGTTTGAGATTCTCACCACCTACCCAGGTGTGCATGCTGTTTTGTTACATAGGGTGTCGAGCGCCGTTTGGAAGTTTGGCCTCAAATGGTTGGCTAGAGCCATTTCGCATTTGGCTCGATGGATAACCGGTATCGAAATACATCCTGGGGCAAAGCTCGGGCGCCGTTTGTTTATCGATCACGGCATGGGCGTTGTGATCGGTGAAACTGCCGAAGTCGGTGATGATTGCACACTCTATCACGGTGTAACCTTAGGTGGCACTTCATGGGATAAGGGCAAACGTCACCCAACACTAGGCCGGGGAGTTGTTGTAGGGGCCGGCGCAAAGGTGCTTGGGCCTATCATGATAAATGATGGTGCGCGCATTGGCTCAAATTCAGTTGTTGTTAAGGATGTTTCAGACGGCGCAACTGTGGTTGGAATACCAGCTTATGAAGTTGGTTCTGAGGAGTATGAGCGGGCCAATGGAAAGTTTGAAGCCTATGGTTACACTCAATCTGCCGACGATCCTGTAGCGGTGGCAATTCATGGTTTGTGTGAGCAGTTGCAGGCCATGGGCGATTACAATCAAGAGTTGCAGGCCAAATTGATTAAATCGGGGATTGATATTGGCGATTTGTCACTGCCAGAGATAAAAACTGATTGCATTGAACTTGAACCCGTCAAGAAAACAAGCAAATAGCTTGAAATTTGCAAAAAATAGCGCATATTAACCCTATGATTACTTTAACTAAAAGTGCAGCCGATCGAATTGCTGATCAGCTCAATAAAAATAACGCAGTTGCTCTGCGTTTTGCCGCCAAGGAATCTGGATGCTCAGGTTATTCATATGTAATGGGTTTTGCCGAATCGATCGCAGATGAAGATACGATATTTGAAAATTACAACGTAAAAGTCGCGGTAGACCCTAAGAGTTTGGGTATATTGAGCGGAACGCAGATTGATTATGTTGCAGAAGGTCTGAATCAGACATTTAAGTTCTCCACTCCCAATGCAACCGATCAATGCGGTTGTGGCGAGAGTTTTGCTATCCAGCCTGAATCTCTAACCTAGTGACTCGGTTGCATATCATGGATTCGTGCTTGAGACTCTGAGCAGAAATAAAGTTCAAACAGTCGATTCCGAGCGGGATAAAATCAAACTTTTTTCTTTCCGGTTTATTAACGATTTTTATCAATTAAGGTGTGCTATTCGGCACAAAAGCGCTTAAAATAACGTCCTTAGTTTGCTCACAAATCAAATCCGGTTTGTCAGCGTTTAATAAATTAATAATTTTCATCACTTAAAAGGTATATTCGCCGTGAAAGCTTCTAGAATGCTTCCTATTCTCGCAACAATAGTTGGATTGTTGCTGGTCACCTCTAGCCATCTTGCGTCTGCTCAGGAGTATAAAAAATTATCCCGTCTTGGCACCTCCGAATCAGTGTGCCCTGGTGGAGTAGAAACTGCGGCGGATTTACAGTCATTTTTTGCTAGTAACCCCAATGCTATTCGAGATATTCTTGCCGATTCTGGTTGGGCTGGCGATGCAGAAACATTGTTAGCTGCGGTAGCGCAGGGCGAAATGACCGAGCGAGCATACCCAGTGGGTACGCAAATGGCTTGGATGGGTGCTAAGAAAAATGGTGCCTATAAAGCGAATTCTTATCGGCAATGGGCAGGTGCCAAGTCTTTTGAAGCTTTCCAGGTCAACGTTTCTAGTGGTTGTCAGGTCTACCACATTGCGATACCTAAGGACTGCTGCAATGTTTCATTGATTAATGTACAACCAGATAACTCCAATGAGTGCTCGGCTGGCGACACCACCGCACGCGATGCTGAAGCTGCAGCGGCACGAGATGCGGCGGCCAAACAAGCCGCTGATGCCGCAGCGGCAAAAAAAGCGCTTGCCTTAATTCCATTTTTTGGTGTATTTGCTGGTAGCGAAGTTCGCCCACGCTATGAGCCTTCTTGGGATATGGATATGGTCGATAGCTCTGGTGTTATAGGTGTTCGCGCAGGCTTGATGAAAGCGATTTCAGCCAAAACGTCTATGTTTGGCCAAGTTTCATACTACGATCGTCAAGGTATCAATGACGGCAATATTTATCCTGAAGATAATTTTTCCTTGGACATTGGTCTTGAGCGTAAACTAAGTGGAACAGCCTTTATCGGTGGAGGCATCGGCGCTTGGAATGTTGACGATAGCGACTATCGAGATACTTCAATATTTGGTCATGTTGGCGGTTCCATCGGTAAAAGCAAATTTCAATGGTTTTTAGAAGGTCGCTTGTTCGACAGCGACTCAGCCAACCATGATTCACTTTCAGACAATAAAATGTTTAGTGCTGGGGTTCGATACCTAGTGAAGTAGTTGCTGGTAATAATTTATTGAAAAAGCGGCTTTATTGGCCGCTTTTTCTTTTTCTAGCCGTCGCGAAAGGCAAACAAGTCATGAAGACAATCGAGATCAAAGTCGAGCAAATAACCAAAGCTGCGCCAGTGCCGCTGGCTCGGCAAAACCATTGTCTCAGCGACCCAATTGCGAAAACCGTGGGTATTGCAACCTTGGGCTGCAAGGTTAACACCTATGAGTCTGAACTCATTGGCGAAACCTTGCAGACGGAAAACTGGCGCCTAGTGCCCAATACTCAGAGTGCTGATATGTATTTGATTAATACATGCACAGTAACTCGCGAAGCCGATAGGCAAGCTCGCCAAACGGTGCGTAAGTTGATTAAAAGAAATCCTGACGCGTTGGTGGTGGTAACCGGTTGTTATGCGCAAATGGACCCGCAGGCTTGTGCCGATATTCCAGGAGTTGACTTAGTGTTGGGCAATGATCGTAAGCTCGATATACATAAAATACTCCCTCAGTTGCAGCAAGGCGTTCTGCCTAAAGTGTTGGTCGGCGATCTAGATCAGCATGTAAGCCTTCCAGAACAATTGCTGGCTGGTTATGAAGCCCATACTCGAGCCTTTGTGCAAATTCAGCAAGGTTGTGACCAGGGGTGCACCTTTTGTATTATTCATGTAGCGCGTGGTCCAAGTCGCTCACTTTCACCAAGTTTGATAAAGCGACAGGTTCAGCGCTTGGTCATGAATGGCTACCCAGAAATTGTTATTTGCGGAGTGGACTTGGGTGCTTATGGAAATGATCTCTCGTTGTCTGATGAGAATTTTAATTTGGTCGATTTGCTCGAAGAGTTATTGACGCTTGAGCATGAGCCAGAAAACCCTTTTCGAATTCGCCTGAGTTCTATTGATCCATTTCACATTAGCGATAGACTTATCGAATTGTGGGCGCGCGAACCACGAATCTGCCCGCATATGCACTTGTCATTACAAAGTGGCAATACATTGATTTTAAAGAGAATGAAGCGGCGCTATGGGGCGGATCAAGTGCGCGAGCGCATCATGAAGCTGCGGGCAGTGGTTCCAAATTTAGTGATTAGTGCTGATGTCATGGTTGGTTTTCCAACCGAAACTGAGCAGCAATACCAGGATACTGAAGACATGCTTCGAGAGTTAGATATTGCTTTCCCACATGTTTTTTCGTATTCAGAGCGAGATGGTACTCCTGCGGCGCGAATCCCAAATGCTAAGCAAGTTCCTGTGGTCGAACGCAAGCAACGCAATCTTCGTCTACGTCAGGCGGCAGAGCCACTACAAACGCAGTTGAGAAACTCAAAATTAGGCCAGCAAACATGGGTTCTTGCTGAAAAGCCCGCTCAGAAAGAGGGCTATACACTGTGCCGGGCTGAAGACTATCAAGCAGTTCTTGTGCCCAATTCGCTCGCCTTGGCTGGAAAGTGGGTAAAAGTTAAATATAACAAGGTCGAGTCCAACATATTAGTGGCCGGCTAGAGGGTTCAAACAAGACCTAAAGGCAATGATTTATCGGCCGTCAATGTTAGTATTTACCTCAACTAAGCGTTAGAATATGCGCCCCTGAGCGACCGCCGAATTCTTCTTGGTCGCTTGATCACTTTACTATTAATAATTAACAATATTTTTGGAGTCTAAGATGGCTGTTGAACGTACTCTTTCTATCATCAAACCTGATGCAGTAGCAAAGAATGTAATTGGTGAGATTTACTCACGATTTGAAAAAGCGGGTTTGCAGGTTGTTGCATCGCGCATGATGCACTTGAGCGATGAGCAAGCTGGTGATTTCTACGCGGTGCACAAAGAACGTCCTTTCTACGCAGATTTGGTGTCTTTTATGACATCCGGTCCAGTTCAGGTTCAGGCTCTCGAAGGCGAGAATGCCATCGCGGTACACCGCGACGTTATGGGTGCAACAAATCCAGCTGATGCAGCGCCAGGTACAATACGTGCCGACTTTGCTAGCAGCATTGATGAGAACGCTTGTCACGGTTCTGATGCCGCCGACACAGCAGCACAAGAAATCGAATTCTTCTTTGGCTCTGATGGAGTTTGCGCGCGCACTCGATAGTGCCGTAGCCAGATAATGCCTACCGAGATCGTTATTGACGTGCTTGACGTAAATCAACCTAAGCGCGAGAACCTAATGGGGTTCGACCGTGAAGCAATGGAAGAGTACTTCCTGAGCATCGGTGAAAAGTCGTTTCGGGCCGCGCAGGTAATGAAGTGGATTCACCAAGTGGGCGTGAGTGATTTTACGCAGATGACAAATCTGAGCAAAACACTACGCGCTCGTTTGAGCGATACTGCTGAGGTAAGGTTACCCGAAATAATTTCGGATGAGCTATCAGAAGATGGCACACGCAAATGGCTGTTAAAAGTTCCAGGTAAAAGTGCCATCGAGATGGTGTTTATTCCTGAAGAGTCACGAGGCACGCTGTGTGTTTCCTCACAGGTCGGTTGCACCCTAAATTGTTCATTTTGTGCTACTGGCAAGCAGGGCTACAATCGAGATCTAACCACTGCCGAAATCATTGGCCAAGTTTGGTTAGCAAAAACAATGCTGGCCGAGCAACATCAAACTGATCAGCGCATTGTTAGCAATGTCGTGATGATGGGTATGGGCGAACCTTTGATGAATTTCGACAATGTGGTTTCGGCCATGAAGATCATGCAAGATGATTTTTGTTTTGGTTTGTCAAAGCGGCGAATTACCCTAAGTACCGCAGGTGTTGTGCCTAAGATAGACCAGCTCAAGGAGGCCTGCCCAGTTAGTTTAGCGGTCTCACTGCATGCGCCTAATGATGAATTGCGCAATGAATTGGTGCCTCTTAATAAAAAGTACCCAATCAAAGATTTACTCGATGCTTGCAATCGTTATGTGGCTGATTCAGCACGTTCTAGAATTACCTTCGAATACGTTATGCTCGAGGGCATAAACGACGACATAGAGCATGCCAAGCAGTTGGCAGAATTGATGAAGACGGTGCCTGGCAAAGTTAATTTGATTCCGTTTAATAGTTTCGAAGGCATTGATTACAAACGCTCATCGAATACGCGGATAAACCGGTTTCGTGACATTTTGCACAGTAATGGTGTGATCGCGACGGTACGTCGCACGCGTGGCGACGATATTGAAGCGGCGTGTGGTCAATTGGCCGGAGATGTTATGGACCGCACGCGTCGTTCTGAAAAATTTAGACAAAAGCAGGCTGAAAAAATACAATGAAGTTTATGTTTAAACTCATGGCTTCAAATACCGCGCAAAGATCGCCACTTATTGTGCTAGCTTTAATAGCGCTTATGTTTATCACTGCCTGTGCAAGCAGTGGTAACAGTCGAGACCGATCTAATACTCAGTTGGTGTCGGATAATGCGATGATTCACGCACAGTTGGCCAAAGGTTATTTACAACAGAAACAATATGCTGTGGCTAAAGAAGAGCTCGAGATCGCGTTAAGGATGGACCCCAATCATTCAGATGCGAACTATATACTTGGTCTGCTGATGATGGAGTTAGAACAATACGAAGATGCCGAAAAATACCTTCGTAAAGCCGTGCGAAGTGATAAGAGCAACTCTCCTGCGGCGCACGACTTAGGTACATTTTTATGTCAACGCGGTGATCTAGATGCGGCTGTTGACTACTTCGAGATAGCAGTGGCTAACCCGTTTTTCGACAATGCTGAGTTAAGCTATATGCGTGCTGGCGAGTGTTTGGCCCGAGCAGGTAATGACAAAGCCGAGGTTTATCTAAAGAAGGCGATTGTTTTGAATCCGCGAATGCGGCCTGCGTTGTACCGAATGGCGGTGTTAAAGCATAATGCGAGATCATATTTATCTGCTCGTGCTTATATTGAGCGTTATTTTGCCATTACCAAACCGCAACCTGCCTCGCTTCTTTTAGCCTATAAAATAGAATCAAAATTGAAAGCAAATGATGTGGCGGCACGCTATCGTTTGGAATTGCTTGAGCAGTTCCCAGGTTCTTCAGAAGCAAGCGGGTTGCGTAAGCAAAGCCGTAAATAGTATTTAACATTACTGCACCAAGCTACACGTGACCACTGGTTTTTAGAGCTTGGAGTCGGGTTGGAAGAGGAAAATATGGAAGACAAAATTAATCAAGAAGAAGACTTTCAGCCTGAGCTGAAGACAGGTAGTGGCAGTTTGCTAGCCACAGCCCGAAAAAGCCAAAATCGAACGGTAGAAGAAATTGCGGCTGAGTTGAACCTATCGGTCACACAAATTAAAACCATTGAATTGGACCAAAGCGAGGGCTTGCCAGAACCGACATATGTACGAGGGTATATACGCTCTTATGCTAAATTATTAGGCATGGACCCGGAACAGGTATTGGAAAACTACCTAAATCCAAACTGGCAGAAAAATAGCAGTTTGGAAGATCTGCCCAAAGGTTATCGCAATGCTGAGCATCACGAATCTAGGGAGTTTTTGAGTGGTAGCAAGATAATAGTGTTATTGGTCTTGGCAACGTCAGTAGGCTTTCTCTGGTATACCGGTATGTTAAGCGACTTGATCGGAAGCGATTCAAGCAATGGCAACCAGAACACGCCGATTGTACTAGGCAGTGAGGGTGCCGACAGCCCCTCACCAGCGAGTGAAATATTGAGCACTGGCGTGGGTGTTGATGATTCAGGTGTTCAAAATGAATTAGTGCTCAATTTTGCGCAGACCTCATGGGTTGATATCCGTGATGTTGATGACAATAGATTGGCTTATAAAAGCTACGCTCAAGGCGAACAGCTAATCGTCAGCAGTGCAGGGCTAATGAGTGTTTTTATTGGTAATGCTGAGGGTGTCTCAGCGCAATACAATGGCAGTGAATTCGATATAAGCGCCTATAGAGAGGGGGTTTACGCTAAATTCAATCTAGGCGATGAATAGATAGAGAGTTTTAGCGACTAAATTTTATGCGCACTTAGTTGAGGTATTTTGCAATTCCTTAATAAACCGCGTTGGACCGGCGCGGGTAGGCGCCTTGGCATAGCTGATAATGAGTAAAAAGGCCCAAATTAAAGCCATTCGTGGAATGAACGATATTTTGCCAAGCGACAGCTCGTTGTGGTTGCATGTTGAATCTGTCTGCCAGAAACTCTTTTCCAACCACAACTATTCGCAAATTCGCACACCAATAGTCGAAAGCACGCATCTTTTTGCCCGATCTATCGGTGCGGATACCGATATTGTCGCCAAGGAAATGTACACCTTTGAAGACCGCAATGGCGATAGTTTAACCTTGCGGCCAGAAGGCACTGCAAGCTGCGTGCGTGCAGGTATCGAAAACGGGCTGTTTTATAATCAACAGCAGAGACTTTGGTATGTGGGGCCCATGTTTCGTCATGAACGGCCACAAAAAGGACGCTATCGTCAATTTTTTCAAATTGGCGCTGAGGTCTACGGCTGGAGTTCGCCTGACATCGAAGCTGAGATGTTGGCCATGCTAAAACAGGTATTTGACCGGTTAGGACTGCAAAAAACGGTTCTTTATATCAATAGTCTAGGCGATGCTGAAACGCGCAGCCGCTATCGCGAATCGTTGGTAACTTATCTAAGCGATTACAAAGATCAGCTTGATGAAGATAGTCAACGACGGCTTAGTACCAACCCTTTACGAATTTTGGACAGTAAGAACGAAGCGGTGCAAAATATATTGATCGATGCACCGAATATTTTAGATTTCTTGTCGGCTGAGTCGCAACAGCGATTTTCGTTGCTGCAAGACTATTTGCGCGATCTAGGAGTTGAATTTGAAATCAACAGTCGTTTAGTGCGTGGACTCGATTATTATAATGACACTGTGTTTGAGTGGGTAAACGCCGATTTTGGCGCACAAGCGACCGTCTGCGGTGGCGGCCGTTACGATGGCATGGTTGAGCAGCTCGGCGGGCAGGCTACACCTGGTTTTGGCTTTGCGATGGGTGTAGAGCGGCTAATTCAAATTCTTCAAGAGCAGCAAGCGTCAAGCAGTAACATCGATTCGGCACCAGATGTGTTTATCATTTCTGTTGGCCAACAAGCACGCAGCCAAGCGTTACAAGCCCAGCAGCGCTTAACCTCAAACGACGTGAGCGTGCAATGCCATTGTGGTGACGGCAGCATGAAGAATCAATTCAAGAAAGCGGATAAAAGTGGTGCAACTCTAGCCGTTATCATCGGTGAAAGCGAGGCCGAGCAAAATCAGGTTAATATCAAGCTACTGCGTCGTGGTGACGTACAAAAAAGACCCGATTTCGAGCAGAAAATTATTCCTCAAAACGATGTGCTTAACGTGGTGACTAATCTATTAGAATCGCTATAATGCACGGTCTTAAAGGCATAGTTGGCATGCGTGTTAGCGTGCTTAAATTTAATCACTCTCAACAAGTTTAGTGATTGACCAAAATACTACATAGTATCAATAACTGTCCTAGCTGGGCAGCTCACAAACGAAAACACAATTAGAGTTATTTCCATGGCAGACGATATTTTCCTTTCTTCAGAAGAGCAAGACGAGCGAGCAAAAAAGTGGCTTAAAGACAACGGTTTATCGATAGCCGTGGGCATTGGCCTTGGCTTAGCAGCGGTAACGGGTTACAACCACTATAAAGATAATTTACAGGCAAAAGCTGAACAAGCTTCAGCGCTCTATGGTGCAGCGCTAGAGCAAATTGGTGATTCAAATCTTTCTGATATTGGTGCCTATGTATCTGAGTTGAAAGAAAAATATTCAGATACTTCATATGCATCCAAAGCGGTGTTACTACAATCTAAACAACTTGCCGTTAGTGATTTAGAAGCCGCGATTACGCAATTGAAGTGGGTAGCAGCGAATGCACCTGAAGTGGGCTTGTTGCATACTGCAAAAATTCGCCTAGCGAAAATTCAGATAGCCCAAGGCGATTTGGAAGCGGCCAAGGCGATTGCATCGTCCGTTGATGAATACAATGGTTTTGAGTCTCATTACCAAGAGATTTTGGCTGAAGTCAGTGTAAAGCAAGGTGACTTTGCAGCGGCTCGAGAGCATTATCAGAGTGCAATCGATAGTTTGCAGGCTGGTGACTCAGGTTACGCACAAGTTTTGTCGATTAAATTAGACCGCTTACCAGTTGCGCTAAGTAGCACTCAAGCTACTCCTGTAGAAACTGGCGAAAAAGCCGAATAGCGAAACCAAGCAAAGTTCATAGCTACTTAATTCACTGAGTTGACTCTACAGTTGTGCTTATTAAGGTTAGAAAAACGAGATAAAAATAATGAATAATAGTGCCCGTTTGATTTTAATATGCGTGTTGTCATTGTTGCTCGCCGCATGTGGTAAGAGCAAGAAGACCGACTTTTTTGGAGAAGATGAAGAGGCCGTTAAGCCTAAAGTTGAAACTGTAACTAAACTTAAACGCAATTGGAGCGTGAGTTTGGGTAGCAAGATTTCTGAAGGTGATGCCATCATTTCACCTGCTTTGTTGGGGGAGAGTGTGTATGCCGCATCGACCAATGGCAAAATCACAAAAATTGAGGCAAGCACTGGTAAGCGCCAGTGGCAAACCGTTCTTAAGAAAGATAAAATTACCGCTGGTGTAAGCGTGGGTGGTGGTCTAGTTTTGGTGGCAACCGATCAAGGCGTTGTCTACGCTCTCAACCAGTCGGACGGTGCCGTTGCTTGGCAATCTAAATTGAGTAGCGAGATATTAGCCAGCCCAGTAATTGACGGCGACATCGTGGTAGCGCGCACCGGTGACGGCAAAGTTTATGGTTTATCTTCCTTTAATGGAGAAACTCAATGGACCATCAGTCGCCAACTTCCGAAACTGACTCTGCGCGGTGATTCTAAACCATTAATATTTCAGAACGTCGTTTTCGCAGGTTTTTCTGACGGCACACTGGCTGCGCTGGAAGCCAAAAATGGCAGGGCGCTCTGGGATTTTCCAATCTCATTTCCACGCGGGAGCAACGAAATTGATCGTCTGGCCGATGTTGATACAGATCCGCTGCTAGTAGGTGATTATATTTACGTTAGTTCGTATCAAGAAATCACCCATGCACTGAATATTGTTGAACAGAGAATCGAATGGAGTGTAGACGTTTCCTCCTTCCATTCATTGGCGTACGACGCTGCTTACCTCTATATTAGTGACAAGCAGGGTGTTGTGCATCAAGTCAATCGTAGCAATGGCAATAAATTATGGTCTCAAGAAGGCCTAAGAATTTTCAATATAAGCGCGCCGATATCGGTGGGGCCCTATGTTGTGGTCGCCGATGGTAAAGGTCTCGTGTATGTAATGAACAAATCTGATGGTTCTTACGCCGGGCGCCACAAGATAGGCGCTGATACAATCCTTGGATCACCTTTGGTGGACTCTGACACCTTTATATTTATCGACAGTAGCGGTAAATTACAGTCTCTTAGTTTGACCAATAGATACGCTGAATAAGCCATTTGATGATAGTTTGATGTATCAATGAACTATCGAATCAATTTTCTAGAAGCATTTTTCCTACGAATATTGTTTTCAAAAAACTCCTCAATCCGCGGTGTTAGTCTGATTTAAGACTTATTCACTCTTGCAGCGCGTTTTTGCTTTAACTTAAACGAGACCTCAGCATAAATGATGCTGAGGTCTCTAAATAAAACGCATGGTGTGAATCGTGGATACAAACCAATACATTGAATCGCCTCCCACGATCGAAGCCGCGAAGCCGATTATTTCTATCGTTGGCAGGCCCAATGTTGGCAAGTCAACCTTTTACAACCGTTTGACGCGTAGCCGCGATGCGATTGTAGATGATCGGCCTGGGGTAACGCGCGACCGTATGGTGGGAGTTGGGCGAATCGGCTCTGATCCTTATTGGGTAGTCGACACTGGTGGTATTGAGTCGGACAACGAAGAAATTCACAATCTGATGAAGGATCAAGTAAACATGGCTCTGCAGGACAGCGATGCGGTGATCTTTCTGGTCGACGGCCGAGATGGCGCCACTTCGGTGGATTATGAAATCGCTGAGCAATTGCGCCGCAATCCGGGCATCACGGTCTATTTGGCGGTTAACAAGGCAGAGGGTTTGGACAAGGCGATGATAGCCGCTGATTTTTATCAGCTGGGATTGTCTGAGCCCCATATTGTTTCGGGTAAGAATGGCGATGGAGTGACTCGCCTGATGAGTCAGGTATTGCAGGAAACCCAGGGTAAAATCGAGGCAGTCAACTCGACCTATGATATTCCAGTTGGAGTGGCCAAACTTGCAATTGTTGGCCGGCCCAATGTAGGTAAATCCACATTGGTTAATACCTTGGTTGGCGAAGAACGTGTGGTTGTCTACGATATGCCGGGCACCACGCGCGACAGTATTTATGTGCCATTTAAAGCCAATGACAAAGAGTATGTGCTTATTGACACCGCAGGAATGCGTAAAAAGTCGCGCATTGATGACCGGGTCGAACGCTTTTCAGTAATGAAAACTCTGCGCGCGGTAGAGCTTGCTCAGGTTGTTGCCGTGGTCTTGGATGCTCGTGATGGCATTGTTGATCAAGACAACCGTTTGATCAATTTAGTATTTAAGAGTGGCCGATCACTCATGATCTTGGTGAATAAGTGGGATGGCATGGAAAAGTACGATCGTGAGCAAATAGAAGCTCAAATAGATCGGAAATTCAGCCACATGGGTAACATTCCAATAGAATTTATTTCAGCTAAGTTTGCCAAAGGCGTCAATGTGATCATGCCGTTGGTTGATAAACTCTACGACAGTGCCATGACGGATATGGGCACCGGTGAAATCAATCGAATATTGAAAGATGCTGAAGAAAAGCGTAATCCACCAATGGTTGGCAACTACCGAATTAAACTCAAGTTTGCACACCAAGGCGGAATGAACCCTCCGCACGTGATTGTGCACGGCAATCAATTGGATAAACTACCGCTGACCTATCAGCGGTATATTTCAAATACCTTCGAGAAGGCCTACAACATGTTGGGAACCAAGGTGAGACTGAGCTTTAAAACCTCAGAAAATCCTTACCAACCACCTGAAAGGTCGCGAAAAAGTAAAGATAAGGTTAAGTATCGAGGCGGTGGGCGCAAAAAGTAACCGTAGCGAGAGCACGTTTAAGATTGATGGTGCTAAGTTTGCAGACTTCGGGATTGCAATCTTTAGAAGCTCAAGCTAGCGCAGCGGCTTAGCCAATTTTTGCAGCGTTTCGATTATCAATGGTGTTTGCCGCCAAGGTAAGAAGTGACCTTCGTCTTCAAGTTCGATCAGCTCTATTGATTTAAAGTTATCCGCCCACTCCTTGGCCACAAAGCTGGGATTTTTGGGAGAGACTAATTTGTCTTGCATGCCTTGCATCACAACAAGCCTGGTTGGCAGCCTACGCTCATTGAGTAATTCATTCATTGCAATTAACTCACTGCGCAAGCCCATAATCTCGCGGTTTGAATTGCGCATCTCTTCGCCAATGAGTTGGCTCACTAACCACGTATTGGCCGCCAAGTTGTACCAACGAGGTTTTCCCAGTTTTGGGTTCAATGAACCTGCTAAAAGTAACAAGGCTGACGTTTGATGGGGTGCTTGCGCCGCAACCTGCGGCGCTATAGAAGCCCCCAGTGAGTGACCTACAATGATCCATTTTTTAGAATCGAAGTGTGACATTACTGCCGCGATAGAAGCTGCCTGAGTAGAAAAATCACCATCCACTTTATTCGACGTCATACTCGAACCGCCCCAGCCTAAACGATCAACAGAAATCATAAAGAATTCACTCTGCAGATTTTTACTGTTTAGATACCCCTCGAATGCAGACCAGCCTCCAGGTGTGCCATGCATGAAAAGCACACCTGTTTTTTCGGGGTTTCCTGAATACGCAAAATGCATTTTGCCATCCTTAACCGTAATTGTGGAAAACCCAATACCGTTACTCGGTAAAGCCGATTGTTCATCCGCATCAACCGCGTGCGCGAAACAAATGAGCAACGCTAGGGTGAAATTTAGCAGGGGTTTAGAGCTGGGTAAGAATGATAGGGTTGACATAAACGCCATTCAAAATACATTGCCAAGTTAACTTTTTAGGCTCTTCGTTTGAGCTCTGAGGGGGGAGCTTGCCGATAACCGCGCCAGCAAGTACACCGTTGCCGACTTCGATGCTGAGGTCAGTTACCCCGCCGACCACGCTGTATAGGCCTCTGCCATGGTCTAAGAATATAGTCGAAGCTTGATTTGCATCGGTTTCAATTTTCGAAACAATCGCATTTTGTGGGGCGACCACAGTCAATAGTTTGGTGGTAGTCAGAGATACTAAATTTTGCGCCACAGATTTCTGCTCATCCATATCATAGACGGTGTGCCCAAAAGAATCTGACCATTGACCATCTGCGGGGTAAAGCAAAGGCAAATAGGGTTGTTGAGTATTTTCAAACGCTATCTCACTTAGTTGTTCGTGCTCACGAAAAGAATTAGTAATTGATCTATTGGTTTCGCTGTGAAGTGGGTAGCTATATTGTTTCACATTGAATGTTTTGTGCTGCGCGGGCATGTCTTTCACCGCGGGTTTAATATACAGCAAGTATTCACCAGGTAAGGTTTGTAGACTGATTCCAATCAGCACTTGCCATTGCCCTGCAAGATCCATTACTACAGGATCTCTAGTGCCGTATTTGATTTCCGGCAGGTCATCGCTTTGTTTTTCGATAGATAATACCGCTACGCCGCCAGGATAATTGAACCTTGAGACCTGACCAATAGTATCAAAGCAATACAGCAACAACATAAGGCCTAAGGCAAATTGAAACCTCACTTTTCGACCTTGATAACCTTGCACTGGATTTGGCCATCGCTGATCTGCACGTTAATATCTTGTTGTTCAGAGATTTGCGCACGCTTGCGCAAAATGGTGTTATTTTGATCGCGCGCAATCGCAAAGCCTCTTGCGATGGTTGCCAAAGGGCTAACCAAATTGAGTTGATCTGCAAGTGCCGTAAAGCGCTGAGCACGCAGTTCAAGATTATGTAGTTGTGCCCGTTTTAACCGTTGAGTAAGTGACTTTTCCTTGTTGGTTAGGTTTATCAATCGACGCTGCGGCGGTTTGAAGCGCTTTTTCTGCTGTTCAAGCTGAGTCTTCTTGCGAGCACCCTGGTCTTGCATGCTGCGCAGCAGTCGGTCGCTGTATTGTCGTAATGCGGTTTTGTTGTGTAATAATTGACGCCGGGGATGGACTAATTGCCTACCCGTCATATCAACATTCTGTGATAAACGCTGTACTATTCTTTCCATAACCTTTGGTAAACGAAAATGTAAACTGCGCAATTGAGCGATCAAATGATCGGTATCTGGGCTGACTAACTCGGCCGCCGCAGTCGGAGTGGGCGCGCGGACATCAGCCACCAGATCTGCAATTGTGAAGTCCACTTCATGACCCACGCCACTAACCACTGGTATAGGGCATTGATGAATAGCTCTAGCTAATAGTTCATCGTTGAAACACCATAAGTCTTCGAGTGAGCCACCTCCTCGACACAAAATTATTACGTCGCAACGTTGATGCTGCACCGCATTGCTCAGTGCCTCAATCAAACTGCTTGGCGCATTGTCACCTTGTACTACGGCCGGATATATTGTCAGTGGTATCCCTGGGCAGCGTCGTTTAAGCGTGCTGACCACATCTTTTACGGCGGCTCCGCTTGGCGAGGTGACGATGCCAATGTGGCGGGTAAATTTTGGCAGTGCTTGTTTGTGTGATTGGTCAAAAAGACCTTGTTCACTTAGAGAGTGTTTCAACTCTTCAAAGCGCCGCTGCAAAACGCCTTCGCCGGCTTCCTCTATGTGTTGGACTATGCACTGCAAGTCGCCACGTGCGGTATACAGGGAAATTTTCGCCCTTACGCGAACCAAATCGCCAACTTTTGCATTATATCGGCTAATACCCGCTCGACCCTTGAACATGGCGCATCGCAGCTGCGATTGCTCATCTTTAATGCTGAAATACAAATGCCCAGATGCTGGTGTGCTTAGCGAGGATAACTCGCCTTCAATCCAAATTTCAGGATAGCTAGTTTCCATCAGTCGACGCATTTCGTTGGTCAATTCACTGACTTGGTAAATGTTTGGTGAGGGCTTCATTGGATACGGTTTTTAGATCTCTTTAATTGCAATGCGGACGATGATATTACAAAAAATCAATGGTGTTAAAAACTTTGCGATATTTAGTCTATTTAGTATCAGATCTTTGTAGGCGAACTGGACACTGTTGGTTATAATCCGCGTCGCGGTGGCGGTTAGTCTCCACAGTGGCGATAGTTTGTGAACTCGGTCAGGCCTGGAAGGGAGCAGCCGCAGCAAGTGATTCGGGTACTGTGATCAGGTTTTCCGTCACCGTTTCTTTTTAGTTTCGAAACGCCTTAGCGTTTCAGGCTGCATGCGCGACTTTTTAGTTTCGAAACGCCTTAGCGTTTCAGGCTGCATGCGCGACTTTTTAGTTTCGAAACGCCTTAGCGTTTCAGGCTGCAGGCGCGACTTTTAGTTTCAAAACGCCTTAGTGTTTCAGGCTGCATGCGCGACTTTTAGTTTCAAAACGCCCTAGCGTTGCAGGTTGCAGGCGCTTTAGTCTCAAACGGATGTGTCGTTGTAGAACGCCGGCGCTTTGGGTTTTGATGGGAGTTTTATTGTTGGCCAAGTTTTGGGTCGATTCAGGTCTGATTTTCGATTTTTGAGATTGGCGAATTTTTTTGCAGGGAATGCGAATTTAGTGACAATCGAGATATTTGAATTTGTTAGAATCTAAGATTGTTTCTTCCACTCTGGTTTATTTGAATACATGGCATATCTAGCTCTTGCACGAAAATGGCGACCTAAGGTGTTTGCTGAGGTAGTAGGGCAGAGTCATGTTGTTAAAGCGCTCTCAAACGCCTTAGACAGTGGGCGCGTTCACCATGCGTTTCTTTTTACCGGCACTCGCGGCGTTGGTAAAACTACATTGGCGCGAATTTTTGCTAAGTCATTAAACTGCGAAGAAGGCAGTAGCGCGGAGCCTTGTCAGCAATGCAGCACCTGTAAATCGATTGACCAAGGTCGTTATGTTGATTTAATTGAGATAGATGCGGCCTCACGCACAAAGGTTGATGAAACTCGAGAACTTTTGGAAAGCGTTCAATACGCTCCAACCAGCGGCAAGTTTAAGGTTTATCTGATTGACGAGGTGCATATGCTATCTGGGCATAGTTTTAATGCCTTTCTCAAAACACTTGAAGAACCGCCAGAACACGTTAAATTTCTATTCGCGACCACAGACCCGCAAAAGTTACCGGTGACTGTCTTATCTCGTTGTTTACAATTTAATTTGCGCGCCATGCGCCCAGAACAAGTTGAAAACCAACTAGTGAAAATTTTGGGTAGCGAAGGATTGCCATTTGATCAAGCAGCTTTGCATGCAATTGCTAAAGCGGCCGACGGCAGTATGCGCGATGGTTTGAGTTTGCTCGACCAAGCTATAGCGCAGGGGGGCGGAGAAGTGCGCGCTGCTGATGTTGAAAGTATGCTGGGTACAATTAAGGCTGAACATAGCGAAGCTATTCTTAGCGCTTTGGCATCGCAAAATGTTGATGCTGTTTTAGACGTTGTAGCTGATATGGCGGATCATGCAGTGGACTTTTCCATGGCATTAGATGAAGTTTTAATGCAGCTCTATCATATTTCTCTGGCTCAACTGGCGCCCAAAGCGTTGCAAGCAACAGACGCTAATGTGGCTCTTATTACTGAACTGGCCAGCCAAATGGATGCGCAAACTGTGCAGCTCTATTACCAAGTTGGGTTGATTGGTAAGCGTGATGTGTCGTTGGCGCCGAGCCTTCGTGTTGGTTTCGAAATGGCTTTGCTGAGAATGTTGGCATTCGAACCAAGATCAGATTCTGATCCGAGTTCAGTGAGAGCCGCGCCACAAACCGCGCCACAAACCGCGCCACAAACCGCGCCACAAACCGCGCCACAAACCGCGCCACAAACCGCG
>JBLHME010000041.1:0-28042 GCA_047623225.1 Cryomorphaceae bacterium | reverse complement strand
TCAAGAGTTTCTGGTGTTTGCACAATTTCCATATCCAAAAAGCGTGAGGCAAAAACCAGCTTGCAACGTTCGTGCCCATAGCTGATTGGTGCGCCGTAGAACAAGGGCTCATATTCCGAGCTATATTCTGGTTCAGGAAAATCAAGCTGTACCTGTTGCAAAGGAATAAATTGGCCCCCCAGCCAACAATGAAAACGATGCGCCGCTGACAGTACCGCTTCGGCGATGTAATTATTCAGTGGCTCACACTCAGGGAGTCTTTGGATAACATAGGCTGAACTTTCAGTGCCCAGCTCAAGGTGATGCGTATAACCGTTGTCAAACAGATTCCAAAAATTGGCTGCGCGTTTGAAGGATCGCCTGAGATTGCGCGCGCTAACACAACTGCGACACATCATGTTAAAGCTCCCGAGCGGCTGGCTTTTATTGGTAAGCCCTAGATACTCATCATTGAGCTCCTTCATGATCTCAATTGCACACGCAGCAAAGGCATTTAGCGGAATGCGTGTCTGGCGTTTTTTTAGAGCCAGCGGTGAAATACCGTTACGTAACAAAAGCGGGCCACAATCCAAGCCACGCCTATTTGCCCCTTCAACGAGCATTGTTGTGAATATGGCATCAATGGTTACTTCATTCATGTTGAGAATTTAAGCACATTTAGAGTGTTTATTTGATAAAAGTTGTCCATTTTTTCGATACTTTCTGTCATTGATCGATTTAGTTATACAAGTAGAATCATGTCATTAAAACTGAAACAACTTATTTGAGGTCCTCATGAGTAATACCGCGTTTATCTACGATGCTGTTCGCACTCCCCGAAGCAAAGGCAAAAAAGACGGCTCTTTGCATGAAGTAAAACCAATCGACCTCGGTGCTGGCTTGTTGCGGGCTCTGCAAGAGCGCAACGACCTTGATACCTCTTACGTTGACGATGTTGTTATGGGGTGCGTGTCGCCGGTTGGAGAACAGGGCAGCGATATTGCCAAAATGATTGTGCAGAATGCTGAATGGGACGAGTCGGTCGCTGGGGTGCAAGTCAACCGCTTTTGCGCGTCTGGCCTTGAAGCTGTCAACACCGCAGGGGCGAAAATTGCCGCTGGCTGGGAAAACCTAGTAGTCGCGGGTGGTGTTGAATGCATGTCACGGGTACCGATGGGGTCTGATGGCGGTGCCATGAGCGGAGATGCTTCCTTTGCTATAAAAACAAGTTTTGTGCCACAAGGGATTGGCGCTGACACAATCGCTACTCTAGACGGTTATTCGAGGCAAGACGTTGATGCTTATGCCCTGGAGTCACAAAAAAGAGCCGCCCATGCGCGCGATAGCGGTTGGTTCGACAGCTCGGTTGTGCCAGTAAAAGATAAAAACGGAGTGGTTATTCTACAACGCGATGATTTCATTAAACCGAACTCTACTATGGAAGGCTTAGGCGCATTGCGAGCCTCCTTCGAAGAGATGGGCAAGTATGGTTTTGATGACATAATGATTCAAAAGTACAACACATTAGATCGCATCAACCACGTTCACACACCCGGAAATTCTTCTGGAATTGTAGATGGGGCGAGTGCAGTACTGCTTGGCTCTGCGCAGGCAGGCAAGGATTTAAACATGCGCGCACGAGCCAAAATACTGGCGGGTTCAATAATATCCAGCGACCCAATAATTATGTTGGCTGGGCCTGGTCCATCAGCTAAGAAGGCTTTAAAAACGGCCGGAATGACCACTGCTGACATCGATCTCTGGGAAATCAACGAAGCCTTTGCTTCGGTTGCTCTGCGTTATATGAAGGATCTAGATATTGACCACGCGATCACCAATGTGGTGGGTGGATCTATAGCCATGGGTCACCCATTGGGCGCTACCGGTGGCTGCATTATCGCTTCAATGCTCAATGAGCTTGAGCGTCGTGACCTTAGTACCGGCATGCTGTCTTTGTGTGTTGGTGGCGGAATGGGCATTTCTTGCATCATTGAGCGCGTTTAAATTTAGTCGAACTGGCAAGTTCGAATCTTGTTGAAAAAATAGGAAAGTAACATGAGTGTTTTTAAATACGAAAAAGATCAAGCTGGCATTGTGACCGTTACCATGGACATGACCGGCCCTGTAAACGCAATGAATGCGGAATATCACGAAGCCATGAGTGCGACTCTGGCAAAGCTGGAGAGTGAAGAAGGATTGACTGGAGTGGTGTTCGCTTCCGCTAAAAAAGTGTTTTTTGCCGGAGGTGACCTAAACGACTTACTTGCAGCAAAACGTGAAGACGCTGCCGAGTTTTTTACTGCAACAGAGGCCATGAAGGCCGACTTGCGACGCATCGAAAAATTACCAGTACCCGTTGTTGCAGCCATTAATGGCGCTGCTTTGGGTGGCGGTTTTGAGTTGTGTTTGGTGTGTAATCACCGTGTTGCGTTCAATCATAAGTCGGTGCAAATCGGTTTACCTGAATGCTCGCTTGGGCTGTATCCAGGCGGCGGCGGTGTGGTGCGCATGACCAAGTTGATTGGAGTGGAAAAAGCCTTGCCGTATATTTTAGAAAGCAAGCGCTTAGTTCCCCAGAAGGCGCTGGCCGCAGATTTGATTGATGAACTAGTGGATTCTCTAGATGAACTTGTTCCAGCTGCAAAAGCCTGGATTCAGGCCAATCAAGAAGACCCTCTTGCGTCTGTTCAACCGTGGGACCGCAAGGGCTATAAAGTACCAGGTGGGGCGATTAATACACCACGTAACGCACAGTTGGGAGTCATGGGGCCTGCCATGTTGCACAAGAAAACTCGTGGCTTAATGCCGCAAATGACCGCAGCGATGGACGTCGCATTTCAGGCGTCTATGCTTGATTTGGACACAGCACTGAGAATTGAGGGTCGTGAATTTGCAACTTTGGCTACCAGCCCAGTTGCGAAGAATATGATTTCAACTTTCTTTTTCCAGATGAACCAAATCAATTCGGGCGCCAGCAGACCAAAAAACGTGGAGAAAAACCTCACGCGCAAAGTCGGTATTTTAGGCGCTGGCATGATGGGTCAAGGCGTTGCTTATGTATCTGCAATGGCTGGCATAGAAGTAGTGCTCAAAGATATTTCTCTTGAATCAGCAGAGAAGGGCAAAGCCTATTCTGAAAAACTTTTGCAAAAGCGTGTTGCGCGCGGCCAAATGGATGAAGCCAAAGCCAAAGGTATATTGGATCTGATTTTACCCACCGCCAGCAATGAAGACTTGCGAGGTTGTGACTTAATAATCGAGGCTGTGTTTGAAAATGTTGCGCTTAAACATGAAATCACAAAAGAGCTTGAGCCTTTTCTTGCCGAAGATGGTGTGTGGGGCTCTAATACGTCAACACTCCCAATTACGCTATTGGCTGAGGGCAGTGCTAAGCCTGAGAACTTCATTGGAATTCATTTTTTCTCACCAGTTGATAAAATGCCATTGGTTGAAATCATTTGTGGTGATAAAACCAGTGATGAAGCATTGGCTAAGGCATTCGATTACACCATGCAGATTCGCAAGACGCCGATCGTGGTCAGCGACTCTTTAGGCTTTTTCACATCTCGAACCTTTGGTACGTATCTCGATGAGGGCGCGTATCTTTTGACCGAGGGCACGCATCCAATACGCATAGACAATTTGGGTAAAGGCATGGGTATGCCGGTTGGGCCTTTGCAGGTGCAAGACGAAACCAGCCTAGAACTGGCTCGCAAGGCTCAAGATACATGGACCGAAATGGGTTTCACCGACAAGTGGTCAAATGGCGATGTTATGCGCCGCGTGATCAAGGATGTGTTAATTGATAACGGCCGTGGAGGTCGCCATCATGGTGGTGGCTATTATGAATACCATGACGACGGCAGCAAGAATATTTGGCCAGGGCTTTTTGATCTGTATTACAACGAGGCCTACCAGATAAGTGATAAAGATATTCAAGATCGACTCATGTTTCGCCAAGTTATCGAATCACTTAAGTGTTTAGAAACGGGCGTTCTTAAGTCCGTTGCAGATGGCAATATCGGCTCAATATTCGGAATCGGCGCGCCTCCTCACACCGGCGGCTTTATTCAATTTGTTAACACCTATGGTTTCGACAATTTTATTGCACGTTGTGCGGAACTAAGCGCTCAATACGGGGAGCGATTTGATTGCCCTGAGATAGTCAAACAGCACGCCAAATCCGGTGAGCTATTTGCTTAAATCAGCTAAAGAGGATAAAAAGGGCGTTGCATTGCAACGCTCTTTTTGATTTCGCTTAGTCAAACCTCCTTACAATTCCCCACATAAGTAGTTGTGCAATAAAGAGAATCCTATGTCTGAACATCAGTTTATTAATTACAGCGTCACAAATAGAGTGGCCACCATTGCATTGAATACCCCTAAAAGTTTGAATGCTTTGCATCAAAAAATGCGTCTCGAAATTATGCAAGCGGTGCAACAGGTTGAAGCCGACGATCAAGTGCGTGTGGTTATTGTTACTGGAGAAGGCAAGGCTTTCTGTGCCGGTGCAGATCTGACCGAAGGAATGCCTGGTTATGATAACTTCGTTGACCAATGTGCCGCCGAGTACACGCCCTGGCTAATGGGTATACACAATTCAAACAAAATATACATTGCGGCAGTTAATGGTGTAGCGGCAGGCATCGGCAGTGCGGTAGCAATGAACTGCGATTTAATGATCATGGGCAGCGATGCCTATATCTATCAGGCGTTTTCAGCTATTGGTTTGATGCCTGACGGCGGTGCAACTTGGTTGCTATTGAATAAGCTTGGTTATCAACGAGCCTTTGAAATGGCCGCCGATGCTGGCCGCATCACTGCTGAACAATGTGTGCAACTTGGCTTAGCCAATAAAGTAGTGCCTGAGGAGGAATTGCGTGATCAGGCGCAAAACTGGGCGGAACGTTTAGCCAAGGGCGCACCCTTAGCGCAGCGTGCTTTAAAAACGTTAATGCGAAAGGCATCCACGATGAGCTATGAGGAAGTTATAAAGCAAGAAGCTATACTTCAATCTGAGCTAATAAAGACTGAGGATGCTAGCAACGCTGTGACTGCATTCTTTGCTAAACAAGCAGTTGAATTTAACGGCCGCTAATCGCCGCGAAAGATATAACAATATGTTTAAAATGATAATGCGTTCCTTTTGGTCGATGCTCAGGTCCTCGCAGCGTATGCCAGGCCGAAGTTGGTTTAGCGAAGTGCTATTTCGCACAGTGAGAGATCTATTTGTTGCTGGCAATAATGCAGAATTGAGTTGGTTTCGAGAGCAAATAGCCAAACCAATTTCTCACCCTGCGTTGTCTAAGGTGGCCAGTGTAAAACAAAGCATTGGTGGTATCGAATGCACTCTGGTGCGGCCGAATAAAGGCGGAGATGCTAAGCGAGTGATACTGTATTTACACGGCGGTGGATACGTTGTGGGTGCGCCAAGCGGTCATCTATCGATAATTGCGCCTTTAGCCTTACAGGGCGATTGCTTGGTAGTGGCTCCAGATTATAGATTAGCACCTGAACACCCATTTCCGGCGCCTCAAGATGACTGCCTCGCGGTAGCGCAGGCTGTACAAAAAGCCTATCCAGGCAGCAAATTAATCATCGCCGGCGATTCCGCTGGCGGCGCTTTAAGCTTGGCCACTGAATTTGGCCTACAGGCTGGTGAATTTGAAGGGGCAAAAGGCGCTGACGCCTTAATTTTAATTTCGCCTTGGGTTGATCCCTTGGCTGATTCAGGCACAATTTTTAGTAACACAGAAAACGACTTTTTAGCCAAGAAGTTCTTGGATGAAAGCATGCACCATTTAATGCAAGGTCAGGCACTGGATGATCCGCGCATTAATTTCACCCAAATCGACTTATCTTGTTTGCCACCGACTCTAATTCAGTATGGCAGTGGCGAAGTTTTTGCCGATCAAATTGAACTATTCGGTGAGCGCGCAAAGTCGCAAGGCGTGGATGTTAAAGTGCAAAATTATAGCGGCCAATTCCATGTGTTTCAGATTTTTTCAGCCTTGCTTAAAGACGCTAAACACGCGCTTAGCGAGATGGGCGAATTTGCTCGGCGGTTCTGAGTTCTAAAAAGCTTAGCGCATGAATCTATAGATTTTAGTTTTAGACGCAGAGCTATTTTAAGAGCTAGTCGAAAAACTCCACGCACTTATTCAACTCTTCTCGACCTACATCAAATTTGTTAATTTGATTATCTTGGTCGGCGTAGCCGAAGGATAAGCCAAACATGACTGCATGATCTTCGGGCATATTTGCCATCTCACAAACTGCGTCAGTATAAGTGGCCAATGCACCTTGAGGGCAGCTAGCCAGGCCATTTTCTGTCAATAGAAGCATAAGCGTCTGTAGATAAATGCCCATATCCACCGCGTTGATTTCGCTCATGCTTTTTGGCATAGATAAAAACGCTGCATACGGTGCGCCGAAGAACTGCCAATTACGCAATATTAGCTGTTGCCGTTTGTCTTTCTCCTCGTACTTTATGTCCATTGTGTCGTACAGCGAAATTGCGCAAGCGACTTGGCGTTTTCGGTATTGGTCTTTTAGGTTTTTATCGTCAGGCATAAAATGGGGGCTAGGCGCCTTGCCGCTCATTATTTCGCTCATCATTGCTTTTTCTATTTTGTCACGCGATTGGCCTGAAACCACCACATGCCAGGGCTGAGTATTGCAATTTGACGGCGAGTGTTGTGCTTGCAGGAATATTTTTTTAATTAACTCTGCAGCAACAAGTTTGTCTGAATATCCTCTTATAGATCTTCGTAGTTTGATTGCATCAATCACGTTCATTGTTGTTGTTCTCTTGTAGCTTGGAGATAAGATAATTGAGCATAGTTTTAGTTTCGATAGCGTGTAATACAATGACAAAAATGCAGATCAAATAGACATTAAGTCGTAGCTATGTGATCAAAACAGGTTTAAACAGTAATTATTCAATAACTTATGCCTATATATTTAATGGCTCCTGCCATTGCGTGCTAGCCGTAAAAATCTAGAATATCAAATATAAACAACCGTATTGGAAGCAATAGAATGAGAAATTTCACCGAAGAACAAAGCATGTTCCGCGATGCCTATCGCAAGTTTTTGGAGCAGGATATTGCGCCCAATATGGAGCAATGGCGAGAAGATGGAATAGTTGGTCGCGAAGCGTTCACCAAGGCCGGCGAGCAAGGTTTTTTAATGGTGTGGCCAGACGAAAAATATGGCGGCTTGGGCGACAGTGATTTCCGTTATGAACAAATAATTATTGAAGAGACGGTGCGCCAACAGTGTGGCGAATGGTTCAATTCATTGCACAGTCGTTTAGTTGGGCCGTATTTGTATAAGTATGCCACCGAGGAGCAGCGCGAACGGTTCTTACCAAGCTGCGTGTCAGGTGAGAAAATACTCGCGGTGGCAATGACAGAATCTGACGCTGGCAGTGATTTGTCTGGTATGCGCACGGTTGTAAAGGATCAAGGCGATCACTTTTTACTTAATGGCTCCAAGACCTATATCTCAAACGGTATTCTGGCTGACTACGTGGTTGTTGCGGCTAAGCTAGACGGCGCTGAAAGTTCACATTCAATGGTACTGATGGTTGTAGAGCGAGGCATGGAAGGGTTTGAGCGCGGCCGTAATCTAGACAAAATGGGGCTAAAAGCACAGGACACTGCAGAATTATTTTTCAATAACGTAAAAATTCCAAAAGACAATGTATTGGGTGAACCGGGCAAAGGCTTCTTCTACCTGATGGAAGGTTTGGCGGAAGAACGCCTAATAAATGCGGTGGGGACTATTTCCAGCGCCCGCGCTGCATTTAATGTGACGCGAGACTTTGTGATGGAGCGCAAGGCGTTTGGTAAGCGCATTGCTGACTTCCAAAATACGCAATTTAAAATGGCTGAGATGGACGCTGAAATAGAAGTAGCGCAGGTCTACTTGGATCATTGTGTGGAAATGCAAAATGCTGGCAAACTGACTGCAAACATGGGCGCCAAGTTAAAGTTAATTGGCGCTGAAACTGAATGGAAAATGATGGACCTAGGGGTGCAGCTTCACGGCGGTGCTGGCTATATGCAAGAGTATCCAATTTGCCGAATGTTCACCGATGCGCGAATCAGTAGAATTTATGCCGGTACTTCAGAAATTATGAAACTCATTTTAGGCCGAGATATTTTTTCCGATTCTTACACCAGCATCTTAGATTAGGAGCCGATTATGGGACCATTAAAAGGTATCAAAGTTGTTGAAATGTCTGCCATCGGACCAGTGCCTCTGGCGGGCATGCTGTTGGCCGACATGGGGGCAGATGTAGTCGTAATAGACAAAGCCAACGACCCATGGAAGATGTCTGGCGATGTGCTGCGCCGAGGCAAGCGCTCTATAGAGTTAGATATGAAATCAGAACAAGGCGTAGAGCTTTGTAAGCAGCTGATTACGCAGGCAGATATTGTGCTCGAGGGTTTTCGCCCAGGTGTTATGGAGCGATTGGGCATTGGCCCAGATGAGTTCCTGACAGATAACCCAAAACTGATTTATGGGCGTATGACCGGCTGGGGGCAGACTGGGCCTTTATCACAGGCGGCTGGCCACGATATTAATTACATTGCACTCACCGGTGCTTTGAACGCCATGGGCCGAGCTACCGAAAACCCAGTTCCTCCGCTGAATCTAGTCGGAGATTATGGCGGTGGCACTATGTTTTTAATAATGGGCGTATTGGCCGCACTGCACGAGATGAAGACCTCGGGTAAAGGGCAGGTAGTAGACGCTGCGATTACCGAAGGAACCAGTAATTTAATGGCGATGTTCTACACCATGAGCAGCATTGGCCGCTGGAGCACTGAGCGCGGAGTAAATCTACTCGACTCGGCCGCGCACTTTTACGACACCTATCAAACCAGTGATAAAAAATATATTTCAATAGGCGCAATTGAGCCTCATTTTTACAAAATCATGCGTGAAAAAATGGGCTTGAATGATGATGATTTTGCCAATCAACTAGACCCAAGAAAGTGGCCTGAACTTAAAGGCAAACTCGCTACCATTGTTGCCGGCAAAACCCGTGATGAGTGGTGCGAATTAATGGAGGGTAGCGACGCATGCTTTGCTCCCGTGTTGGACTTTAAGGAAGCTGCAGATCACCCGCACATGCAGGCGCGAAACGCCTATGTGGAAGTCGGTGGCTTAACGCAACCAGCGCCGTCACCGCGTTTTAGTCGAACCGCATCCAAAGTGCGCGAATCCAGTGAAATCGATCACGATCTAGAATCAATCCGCAACGATTGGGAGCTGAATTAATTTATGCCTATCGGGTTAATTGAGCTGCCCGCGCAGTTTTTGCACACATCGGAGTATCGTGTGCAGGCGCAAGATATCAATTTTGCTGATCATTTGGCGGCAGTACGAGTATTGCCGATAGCAATCCAAGCACATGCTTCTATGCTTGAAAATTTAGGGCACGATCCTGAGACCTCGGAATTTGGTCTGATAATGGCCAGCTCACAAGTTGACTATCTAACAGAGGCAAGGCTCGACGATACCCTGCAAATAGACATCGCGGTGCAGATCGTCAACGACAAGAGTTTCGATTTCGTATTTCGGATTCGTGATGCTGAAACGCAATCGGAAGTGGCGCGCGCAAAAACACGCATGTTATTTTACGATTACCTTATGAAAAAGGTGGTGCACACGCCGGCTTATTTTGCCCAGGGCATCGAAACCCTTAGACATCAATACGCCGCTTAAGTCCCTGGTTTTAGGTTAAGCTCTAGCCATGTGCGGGCGATTTGATAACCATTTACCGAAGATGCTAGGTTGGGCTGACATGCTCGCTAGTTGGCCCGATGTGCCGCTGTCTTACAATGTTGCCCCTAGCTCTAAAATTGCTGCATTTGCTACTGAATCAGGCGAAAGTATGCGATGGGGCATGGTTCCCGCTTGGTCCAAAAGATTTTCTTCAAAGTACGCTACGTTTAATGCTCGGCTTGAAAGTGTGGCCGAAAAGCCTACTTTCAGAAATGCCTGGAAACGCAGACAACGCTGCCTTATTCCCATGGCGGGCTACTACGAATGGCAGGCAGGCCCGTCTGGCAAACAGCCTTTCTACATCACTGATCGCAATGTGGGGGGCTTGGTCGCGGCTGGCTTGTATGAACGCTGGACTGGTGAGCATCAATCTGAACAATCTGTTTCGTGCTCTGTTTCCTGCACTATGATTACTAAGCCGGCTGATCCAGGTCTTGATCGCATTCATAAACGCATGCCGGTATTGCTGACACCTGATTCAGCTCTGCAATGGCTAGGGAATTCTGGCGAAGAGAATTTTTTGTTTGATTGTGTTTCGCCTGAAATAGTTTATTGGCCGGTCAGTACTGCGGTGGGTAATGTGCGAAATAATCACCAACGTTTATCTGAAGCGATTGACCTTGAGCCTAAACAATAGGTCGGATTAGCGCCACTTGAGCATCGTATTTGAGTTTGCTTAGCAACCATCATTTATCTCGACTGGATTTGTTATGGGCAATTGTAGGGTTTTGTATGCCACTGCATTGACCGTCTAACTGAGCAAACGTCAATATTTTGTCGAAAAGCAAGAAAATTACAAACGCACAATTAGTATTGTTGTTAGTTTTCTGTATATAATTGTTAGAGATATAACAATTACAACTGATCAAGGTAGATTCCATGAGCACATTTTCATTTATAAGCAAGATTTTCGGCGGTGAGCATTCTGTGTCTTCTGAGGAGCAAACAAAACTTTTTGAGGAACTGCTTTTCCTGACTCTGTCTCGTGCGAGCCGATCCGATTTAGATATTTCTGAAGTTGAAGTAGCTAAAATTCAACAAATTCTAAAAGATGCCGCCGGTATCGATGCAACTGAGCAAGAGATTCGTACAGCGGGTATGTCTGAATTGTACGAAGTTGCGCCATTGGAAAAATACGTTGCTAAGGCTGCCAAAAGCCTAAGTGTTGCGCAGCGGCATACGATAGTTGCTTCGTTATTCGAAGTGATTAGCGTGGATGATAAAGTTAGCCTAAGCGAAGCTGAATTTTTCGACAGTGTTGCTGGGTCAATGCATCTTAAGCCTATAGAGATGATGGGCGCACAAATTGACGGTGCTGATTAGACCGCAAGGCTGATTGATTTTAGCTATACGCGAGTATTCATAACAAACGCGATGCTGAGATTTCAGCATCGCGTTTTTTATTGGTGCCGCAGAACGACTGTTTGGCCTACTACAAAACCGCCCGCAGCGATTGGGTTGTATTTACCAAGCGCTCGGTCACAACTTGGGCTAAATAGTGGGTAATCGCTGAAGCCATTTCAGGTTCATCTTTCTTCATTTCCGACAGTGAGTCGGTGCTAAGGCTAAACAGTTCACCATCGCTGTCAGCCTTTACCAAGGCTGTTCTAGGGATGTTTAAGAAAAAGCCAATTTCGCCGTAAATGGCTCCACGCCCCGCCCCCGAAACACGTCGCTCAATGTTATGAGAATCAATGATGTAGGCACTCGCAGTGCAACTTTCCAAAAAGAAAACTTCGGTTGATTGTTCGCCCATGCGAGTCAAAATGTCACCTTCTTTGACTTCTACTTTGCGCAGGTATTTGCTCAACTTGTGCAGTCGATCCGACTGCGGCAATGCGTCGCTCATGCGCTCAAATATACCGCGTTGTTTCATTTCTTGGGTGGACTGCTGCTTAAGAATATAGTTTTCGCACCACTCCATTCCTTGATCTAAGTCGGCGTGTTGAATGAGGAATGAATTACCGTCCAAATCCAATCCGCCCCGTCGTAGGATTTCAAGTACATCTTTTTTTAGACTGGTGGTGATGAGGTATATTTTTCGTTCAGATAGTCTTTGGGTAAGTTTTTCGAAATTGAGCGTTGCAGATGAATCAACACCAATCACTTGTGAGAAGTCCAATATTACATATTTCAGTGATTCGTTTTCAGGCGCTTCAACAAAGTCCATTACTCTTTGGTAAAGCGACCCGGCAGTACCAAAGAACAGATAGCCTTGAAGCTTGAACATGCGAACTTGATGACCGTGCTCTTTTAGAACCAAGTTTTGTTCAATATCTCGAACAAGATTGCTACGCAAATCGGCGCCAGAGGCTTCGTATCGGACTACTCGTATCCGACTGTATTTGATTACAAACAAGATTATGGCTGCAACCACGCCGACCACAATGCTCTGCAAGAAACCGACGAACACTGACACCACCAAAATAATCGGAATTACTGAGTATTCGAGGGCGCCAAACTTTCGATAGCCAGCAATCAACCATTCGGTAACAAAGCCTAAGCCGATGTATACCAATAAGGAACCCAATACCATTTTAGGCAGGTGAGCCAGAATGTTCATGCCA
Source organism: Cryomorphaceae bacterium (assembly GCA_047623225.1). Taxonomy (GTDB): domain Bacteria; phylum Pseudomonadota; class Gammaproteobacteria; order Arenicellales; family Arenicellaceae; genus Arenicella. The sequence goes on along the minus strand of JBLHME010000041.1, from coordinate 15,695 downwards.
AAATAGAAAGTGAGTAACGCAAAGGCGACTGAAGTGAGGCCAATAATTCGACTGGTATTGGGGTGTAATTCGAAAGCTAGTTTAGAAATACTCACCGATGGCAGAGTCAGAATTCCGCCAAACAAAGCAGTGATAATATTCGCCAAACCACTGATTCTCAATTCCTTATTAGGTTCTAAGTCTCGGCGCGTAGACAGGCTTACAGCACTGATACACAAAATGATCGACAGCAATGAGATTAGGCTAATTGAGGCTACACTACCGAGATTGCTGCCCAATGCACCCCAATTTACTTCGTACCATGAAATTTGTGAGACTGGGTTCAAGAGCTGTTGGGGTTCTGCCGAAAACGGTCCCATGAGGTAGTCGTTGTTCATTAGCTCGGACGGCCCAATGTCAAACCACCAAGCACTGAGGTAAAATGCAGCCGTAAAAAGGCTCACTGTGCCAGCCAATAGCACTCCTTTAGGGATGCGGCGAGACATATAGCGCAGCCATACACCAACGGCTACTGCCGGCACCCAGCGCGTCAGCATGTCACTGGAAAATAGCGAGAACACCGCGTCAAGAGAGCTGAAGTCAATTCTGGTTAACATTCCTAAAACGCCGACTAAGAGTAACCATCCAACCGCCGCAAAGTATCCACCCATCACCGAATAGGGTAAGAACTGCACAAAGCTGCCAAAATTAAAAAGTCCGAATACGGTCAATACCAATCCAGCCATGATGGTCGAGACAAAAATCGCGGCCATTACATTGAGCAGTAGCTCATCGGGGCCAAGCCCAACTGGCAGGGATGCAGCTAGAAAGCTAAGTAAGAGAGCAAAAATGGGTGCTGTGTCGTCGTCCAGTTGCGCAATAAAATGCGGCGATGCGCTGAACAAGCTCAACATCAAGCCTACTATGACGATGCTGCTGATCGAAAGCGCAATGCCTTGTGCAACAAACTGCGATAAGTCGCCAGAGAAGATCAGGGCCGCGTAGGTAACGGTTAAAATCACCATCATACTGCCCGCAAACAACCCAGTTGCCATAGCTGACGCTATGGATGGGCGCCCAACAGCCTTTTCGTTCAAGCGATCAGTGACGGTTTTTAGTTGGCTTGGCATTTGGTAAGTTTAATATTGGTCATCACTATGCATGGATGCCGATTTGGTTTTTGGTTATAGTGTGAGACCTCAGCATAACTCGATGCGCGAATAAAAATGAATGAAATACCCCCACTTTTCGCAGATATACCCCAAATTGGGTACCTAGGACTAGCCAATAGCCAGCTATTGCCGTCGTTTCTCGCCTCAATTGGAGACATTTCATCCTATTTTTATTTCGCCCCTGACTTATGCTGAGAACTTAGTATTTTAGCGATTTCATTTAATCAATTGTCTGTCTCTGCCGTGATTACGGTCGAGCACGCTTAAAGGGACTGTATGCTAGAACGAATCTTCAAACAATCTAAAATCAATGGCGTGTCGAGCAGGACTCCGGCGCAGCTTGGTTTTATATTGGCATTGTCGGCGACATTGTTCTACTCACTTAAGCCCATTATTATCAAGCTGATCTATCAATACGATATTTCCAGCGCCAATATACTGGCTTGGCGAGTGATTATTTCCTTGCCAATCTATTTTGCAGTAGGCATTTGGATTTGGAAAGCCGCCCGTAATGACAAGAAAAAACTGCAACAACAAGAAGAATACTACGAGGTCAAGACCAAAGGCTGGGTTGTAAAGACCGTCATTTTGGGGGCAATTGGTTTTTATCTAGCCGCTTTGCTCGACCTTATTGGCTTGCAGTATATTTCCTCTCAACTTGCTCGTTTGATTTTATTCACCTATCCCACCTTAGTTGCCATTCTTGGTTGGGTTATTTTTCGCCACAAGGTTAGCCGCACTGTCGTCATTGCGCTGGTCTTCTCATATATTGGCGTGGGCTTTATCTTCGCCTACGACTTTGGTCAATTGGGTAGTCAGGTAACCTACGGCTCGTTTCTAATGTTTTTATCCGTGTTGGCATTTTCACTATATGTTTTGCTGAGTAAAAGCGTTATTGATCAAGTGGGCGGTAGCGCTTTCACGGTGGTCGCTATGTTATCCAGTGGGGTCTGCATTTTGGTGCATTTTCTGGTCACCGAACAATCATTTACTGGGCTGGCGATTTCAGCGCCCGCGTTTACTCTGATTGCCATAATGACGATCTTGACCACGGTGATACCGAGTTTTCTTATAGCTGAGGCGATCGGCTTAATTGGCCCACAGAGAACTGCAATTGCTGGCACTCTTGGCCCAGCAGCCACATCTGTATTCGCAGTACTGTTGCTCAATGAAGCATTTGGTTTGTCACAACTAGCTGGGATAGTTTTAGTGGTTGCTGCAATCACTTATATGCAACGCGAACAAAATTCAGATCAGCAAGATGAAGTCGATGTTCATTATTGACGCTTGTCAGAACTAGAAGTATCGCTTCATGGCAAATTTGAATCTATGCAGGGGTTTAGAGTCCAAATCAGCCAATCGGGTGATTGAGCCTAAGTCAAGGGTTAGGTATAATGGTAGCACTAATGGTGGCCCAAATTATTAGTGGCGACGACTTACAATACTGCAGCTAAGGTTGCGGCAGATAATGCATGCTCAGCGGGTAATGACTTGCAGTTTTAGACCGGATATAACTAAAATCAATCGGGGGATTGTTATGGCATATGTTAGTCATCTTGGAAATCATTCTAATAAAGCGATGATCAATAATGTGAGCAAGGAGAATTCGAACAGTTTTCGAAGGTATACAGTGCGCAAAGCACTTTCTCATTTAATTATTCACTCGGCGGCAGTTTGCGCATACTTAATGCCGTTTTCTTTAGATGCTCAGCAGTTGGTGGCTGAGCAAGAGGCACCTATTTTCAGTGTTCAAGAATTTGTGATTGATGGATTTAACCCATTACCAAAGGGTCGCAGCGACGGAATTTTGTCTGCTTATCTCGATCGACCTTTGAGCATCGAACAACTTGGAGAAGCCGCGACTGAGTTGGAGAAAGAATTGGCGCGCGAAGGGTATAACTTCCACCGCGCTATTTTACCGCCGCAAAAGCTGGCTGGCGGATTGGTGCGACTGAAGATAGTAAGCATCGGCATTGCGGAAGTTATGGTCGTTGGTAACCAATACTTTTCAAACGCTAATATCGCGCGCAGTCTACCCTTAGTGTCCAAGGGTAAAAGCCCCAATACGCAACAAATAGCCAGTGCATTACTGCTAGCTGATGACAACCCAGCGAAAGATATTCGTATTGTATTTATCAAGGGCCAAGAGCCACAAACGGTGGATGCCAGCATTACGGTGCAGGATAAAAATCCGAATGAAGTGTTTTTATGGGCTAACAATGCAGGCAGCGATTTGACTAGTCGTTCTCGTTTTGGGCTTCAATACCACAACAGAAACCTTTGGGGTCGCGACCATCAATTTGCAATCAGCTATGCCACGTCGCCAGAAGATACCGATCAACTAAGCCAATATGGGCTTAATTATCGCCTACCAATTTTCACCACACGCGGAATGGCGAGCCTGTTTTATTCTAAGTCAAACGCTGATACTGGTCGAGTGGCCGACGTGTTCGACATTAGCGGTGCAGGCGAAACCATTGGTTTTGGATATACACAATACCTGGATAAGCGCAGTAGTTACCAACACCGTGTGGGTGTCGACGTTGTCGATAAGTTGTTTGATAGTGATATTTTGTTTCAAACTCAGAATATTGGCAACGATGTTCGCAGCAGGCCAATCTCAATTGAATACACCAGCCGCTGGGATTATTCGAATTGGCTGTTCAATTCAATTATTGGTCATTCGAGCAATTTGTCCGGTGGTAGCTTTAACGACGATCAGCGTTATTCTGCGGTTCGCGCCGGCGCTATCAGCGATTGGAGCAAACAAAATCTGTCGCTGCGTGTGGATTATCGTTGGAATCGAGAGTGGAGTGGTCTTGTTAAGGCCTTTGCCCAGGTCAGTTCTGACGCGCTTATTCCCGGTGAAAAATTCGGCCTCGGCGGGTCCTTGGGTGACTCTGGACCTCGTGGTTTCCTAGAGCGCGAAGCTTCGGCAGACAAAGGCTACAAAGTGTCATTTGAAGTGACAAGAAATTTTCCAACCAAAAAACTTAAGCTCGGCGCTTTCTACGATTATGCCAGTGGCGATCAAAATAACCCACAAGTAGGCGAAGTTGACCAACAGACACTGGCCAGCGTTGGTGTTAAGTTGCAATGGAGTGCGCGGCCTGATCTTAGTCTCAATGTTGATTACGGATATGTGCTCGACGGGGTTAGTCAGGAGTTCAGCAATGGTAACCAGGTGGGCAGTGATGACGGCGATGATCGCTGGCACCTTTCCTTACGTTATTTTCCAACGTGGGCTTTCGGTGGTGATAAATGAACAATTTATTGAATACTTTTAGAGCGTCAATGCCAAGTGCCGCTGTTGTATTGATTCTGTTCGGCTTGCTGAGCGTATCTACCGCGCAGGCGCAACCTCCTGCATTGCAACAACCTATATTACAACAAATAGGTGAAGTAGCACTGAGCAAGGGAGTGACTACCGCCCGTTCTGAGATGCGGCCTTTGAGTGCGCTGGCAAAAGGCTCGCCTGTCTATCTGGGCGACATTATCGAAACTGCCAGTCGTAGTTTCTTGGTAATCAAGTTTAGTGACGGCGGTAAGGTCACGCTTAGGCCCGATTCTCGATTTGATTTAAACGAATACGACGCAACACCTGGGCAAGAGAAGGAATCATTTGAGCTGCTCAAGGGCGGCTTGAGGGCAGTTACTGGGGCCATTGGTAAGTCGCGTCCTGAGCAGGTTAAATATACTGCGCGCAACACAACCATAGGCATTCGTGGCACTACCCTTGTCATCAAACTCTGTGATCCAGGTGTTGATGGTTGTCAGGTTACACAAGGCGCTAGCGGCCAATCTGGTATTGCTGATGTTGAATCAACCAATAAATATGTTGATATTTTTATTGTCGACAAGTCTGGAGGCAAGCGCTCGCGGGTAACTCGAGAGGAATTGCAAGATTTATTACAAGGTGTTTACGTATCAGTAATTGAAGGCGCGATCCAAATTGATACTCCCAAGTGGAGTTTGAATATGAGTGCCGGCGACAAATGTTTGGTCGATTATTCTGGCGCTAACTCATCGGTTCTTCAGAGCAATAAAGGCGTTGAATGCTTTATTCGCGGTCAAGGAGTAGAAGACATTGATGTGTATTTGGGTGATGAAGCAGAAGATATATCTGTTTTTAATTTGTTCGATAATAGTGAATTGTCTGTAGGGGGAGCGATATGCGAAATAAACTAATGTCACAGCGCCATAAACGATCCAAGTCGCTTAGCACCTCAGCTGTGTCAAAACGCAACGTGAGCACGCTGAATGGCACGCGGCTAAGTAAAAGTAGAGTGGCTTTGTGTATAGCGTCTATGTGTTTGACTGGAACTGCCAGCGCAAATCCAAACGGTGCAAATGTTGTGCATGGCTCGGCGAGTTTTATTCAACAGGCCAATCAACTGGATATTCGCAACAGCAACGGCGCCATCATTAATTGGCAGAGCTTTTCGATTGCTCAAAATGAAAGCGTTCGGTTCATGCAAGAAAGCATTAATTCTTCTGTGCTTAATCGAGTGGTGAGTGGAATCCCCTCGGAGATTCTTGGTAGTTTGTCTTCCAATGGGCGAGTCTTTTTGATTAACCCAAATGGCCTAGTGATTGGTGAAGGCGCTAATATTGATACCGCTGGGCTGATTGCGTCTACTCTAAATATCAGCGACGAAGATTTCCGCAACGGACAGCTGCGTTTCACTGGTGACGGCGCGGCAATAGAGAATCACGGCTATATTGCCGTGGGTCCTGGTGGCGAAGTTGTATTGATAGCACCGTCTATTGAAAACCACGGTTTGATAAAAGCCGACGACGGCAAGATATTGCTGGCGGCTGGCCGTGAAGTTGTGTTGCATTCGCTTAATGATGGCGGAATCTCGTACCGAGTTTCGGCGCCCCAAGACAGTGTTTTGAATGTGGGCGAACTGGTCGCAAGCAATGGTTCGGTTAAAATATTTGCTGATCAAGTTTTTCAAAGTGGCAGTATTTCAGCCACGCGAGCCACGCGAGCGGCTGATGGCTCTATTGTTTTAGAGGCAGATCACAATATTAGTGTGTCGGGTGATATTAATGTGTCGGGTAATGGCGTTGCTGGCGGATCTGTGCAGATTCTAGGCGATGCTGTTGATGTTGAATCAGCACGTATTAATGCATCTGGAGAAAGCGGCGGTGAAGTACTTATTGGCGGCGATTACCAGGGCAAAGGCACTGTAAGAAACGCTTCCAATACCAACATAGGCACATCGACTGTGATCAGCGCAGATGCTGGTCAAAATGGAGACGGCGGTCGTGTCATCGTATGGTCTGACGACACCACCAACTCCTATGCGAAAATTACCGCTAGAGGCGGGCAGGTTAGCGGAGACGGTGGCTTTGTTGAGACTTCTGGCAAGAAGGTGCTTGATTTTGGCCAAGCTGTGGATGTTAGCGCTAGCAATGGCGCCGCAGGTACATGGTTATTAGACCCTGAAGATATCGTTATTGATGAAGATCATGCGGCATCAATATCAACTTCGCTTAACGGCGGCTCGAACGTTGAGGTTCGAACTACTGATGAAGGCGACGGTGAAGGCAATATTACCGTAGCGTCTCCAATCACCAAGACTGAAGGCGACGCGGCCGTGACTCTTACCTTGGATGCGCACAACAGAGTCGATGTTAATGCGCCCATTACCACCAGTGCTGGGCCGCTAAATCTGACCATTAAAACGGGCCGACAGATTGCTGGTGTAGACACCGTTCCTGTACCAGAACCTGAGCAGCCTGAGCAAGCTTCTGAAGATGTTATTGAGACTGATACCGTCACTGATGTGGCAGATCAAGACGACACATCAGCCGCAGTTGATGTCATTGACGAAGAGCCTGCTTCTGCCGAGCCTGAACAGTCAGATGAAGAGCCCAACACAGAAATCGTTGCTGATGCTGAGTTAATTGAACCAGAAAACGATGAAACCTTGCAAAGTGATTCTAGCGATCAGCCAGAAGAACTGAATCCTGATTCTGTCGAGGCAGTAAGCACTGATGACGTTGCGGCAGAGCAAATGCCGGTTGATCAACCTGTTCAAGGTGAAACGGTTGAAGTAGAGACACCAAGCGAAGCGATAGAGCCAGAAGTTCAAGAACTGCTGAGCACTGAAGCAGATGCGGCGATTGACGAAGTAGCCAGTATTGACCAATCTTTAGATCAAGCTAATGACGTGCCCGACCTAAATCAAGCGGCTGTTAGTGAAGCAGATGCTTTGATCGATCAATCACAACAACAGATTGTTATCTCCAGCAATATCGCCACTGGTGGCGGAGAAGTGTCCATTGACTCCGGTGAATCGGGCGACACGATTGTGGCGGCAGATATCGTTTCATCTGAAATTGATGGAGCAACAGCAGGCGATATCACTATCGAAGGAGAGCGCATCGCAATAGTCGATGGTGCTCTGATTGACGCCTCAGCCGAAGACGCTGGTGAGATATTGATCGGTGGAGGCCAACAAGGCCAAGACGAATCAGTCGACAATTCAGATGTGGTGATTGTTGCGCAGGGCACCACGGTTAAAGCAGACGGCAAGCAAAATGGCGATGGCGGTCGGGTGATCGTGTTTTCTGAAAAGACCAGCATCATCTCAGGCAATTTAAGTGCACGCGGAGGCGCTGAATCTGGCGATGGTGGTTTTATAGAAACGTCAGGCCTTATCAATCTAAGTATATCGGGCACACCCAATGCGGGCGCCAATAATGGTGTGGGCGGCACTTGGTTAATAGATCCGTTTAATCTCACAGTTCAAGCTGCTAAATATAATTTCTACTATGGTTTTAAGTACACACCAAATAACGTTGCCCCTCTTTATCCTTCTGTGCCACCGCTACCTTCCGTGGATTCCTGGGATGTGACTCCATCAGGCACAGGTGCAACTATATACGACGTTCAGATTGTGAATGCTCTAGGCTTAGGTAATGTCACTATCGCCACCACCAATTCAAGCTCTGCTGCTATCGCAGCCGGTGAAGTGGGCAATATCTATATTAATGCGAGTCTTAGCGGTACCGTCGCGTCTTCGCGCAGCCTAACATTTAAGGCCGATAACAATATTTATGTTAATAAGTATATTAACTTCTACAGTTCTGACGTTGATCTGATATTTGACGCCGCGGGCGATGTTACCGTTGAAGGCCTGAGCTATGGCGGAGAAAGCGGAGTATCTCGATACCTAACAACGGGCGGCGATATTACGATCACCGCCGGCGTCGATGTGGAAATAAATGCCGATTTAAATGCAGATAGTATCAGTGTTGATAGCCGAAGCCGCGTAGTTGACGTTCTTGGTGTGCCCACGGCAACAACCGGTGGGAAAATTGATGTTTATGGTCAGATAGATGCAGACCTTAATGTTAGTTTGATTTCGGGAGCCGACATAACAATCAATGGGTATTTGTCATCATCAGGCGGGACGGTGGATGTTACCGCTCAAGGCAATATTGACATCGATGCTTATTATGTTCGTATAGAGGCATACCAAGATATTAATCTTACCGCCGGAGCCGATGTGATTATTGATTCCGATGCGGGGGCCTATATAGACGCACGTGATGATCTTAATATCACTGCCGGAGTCGATGTAAATATTAATGCCTATTTAGAGGGCGCTAATATCACTATTGATTCCAGAAGCCGCGCAATTATGACTCCAGGTGGTCCAGTTACTACCACTGGTGGGAATATTTTCGTCAGTGGTGAAGTCACAGGCCACAACGATGTTACGTTTACTTCTGGCTCTGATACAACCATAAACAGTAGATTAACCTCTGAATACGGCAGCGCTGAGGTGATGGCTGGGGGAAATATTGATATACGACCCGATAATGGAGATTTCACAAGCTATTATGGTATTAAATTAGTTTCGGGCGCTGACATAACACTCAATCGAGGCTTGAACTCAACAAACGGCAATATCGACCTTACAGCCGACAATGACATCAAAGTTCACCGCGGGATCAGTTCCTATTATGCGATCAACATCAACGCCAATGATGATGGTGTGGATGGTGGCAAAGTACTGATTGAAAATAAAATTGACGGTTACGGTATCACTATCGGAAGAGGCGGTTCGGATAGCACAGAAGCAATTAATATTACCGGGAACCAAGTTGATATAAACAGTCTTGGTTGTGACTCAGGCGAATGCTCAAGAACTATTAGCCTGCGAGCCGATGATATTAATATTGGAATGATGGACAGTGAGATTACTGGCAACGTTAATATTCGTGCCAATGCTGACATTAGTAATACCGGATTGAACTATGGTGGGCGTGTTGATATTCGCAGCTATAATGCTCTAAATATTCGAAGTGGCGGTACAGTTACATTCGAAGCTGCGGCTACTCAGCAGTTTTCGGCTTTGGCAAATGGCGGGCTGGGGGGGGTAATCAATCATCAACAAGTATATTCATACGGTGGTGAAGGTATATACGGTGGTGAAGGTATATACGGTGGTGAAGGTATATACGGTGGTGAAGGTATATATGGTGGTGAATCGATTCCATACGATAACCTTAGGTTTAGTAATCGGGTTCATATCGAATCACAGGGAGATCAAAATATCACAGCCAGTGGCTTAAGCATTATTACTAATGCAGGCGAACGATCACGAGTGGTGGTTGATAACGGTTACCGTGAAAATAACCTAGGCGACTCAGCGCAAGCCATTAGCACCGACGTAAGTCAGACTATTAACGTAGATACTTTGCTTATCGACGCTAGCGGAGAAATCCAGTTCAATAATCTGGGCGATAAATATTTGATAGGTGGCAATGCCAGTTTGCAGTCCTACGGAGTGCAAACGATCAATGTGACGGGAAATATGAGTCTAATCGGGCAGAGCGATAATAAATACTCCGGTTTTGCTACTGGGCCGGATATTCTGAATGATCGATTCAGCGCTTCCATAAGCTCTTTTAATCAGCAGATAATAGACGTTGATGGAGCCCTGATTTTGGACGGCGGTGAAATAAATACGTCCACTCCCGAACCAGATATACCAATTTTTACTCCCACATTCAGCACTTCGGCTGTGGGTGGTTCTGATGTAGATACTGCGGCTGTAGCAGTTAATGTGGACAGCACAATCACTGTAAGCCAGCTTATTGCAAATCGTGGTCTGATCTCGCAACAGCGAAACAGCCCGGGAGACACTAGCACCTTAACTTTGACTACCGAAGACAGCGTTACTATTACAGGCCCTCCAGTAGATACAGAGGTTTCAAATAATTTTGGTTTGCGTCTGGAGTCGGTGAATTGGTTGCAACAGGGTGATTTGAACTGGAGCAGCGGATCACTTGAAATAGCGGCCGACACCGGCAGTATGTTTGGCGGTGGTGGTGGCGTAGAGTCTAGCCTGCAGAACAGCGGAACATTCAATGTGAACTCAGAGGATGGCGGCTTTATTTTTACTGATGCCAATGGTGACCCGAGTACCATTGTTAACACTGGCACCATCCAGAAAAACTCAGGCAGCGGTACGTCGACCTTGGCAGTGAATATCGATAACGCCGGCCAACTGATTAGCTATAGCGGCACTTTAGATTTTGGTGCTGATCAACAAATCACTCAAACCGGTGGTTCAACCGAATTACGTGGCGGTAACATCACCGTTGGTAATTTTGTCTCCAGCGGGGGCGCTTTAAGAGGCGGTTACGGTGAATATGAATACACTAGTGGAGGCATCCTTAACAGCAATGTCACCATTCAAGGCACTGTTGTAGACCCTGGATTTTCACCCGGCACATTCACTATAAATGGTGATTTCGATGCAAGTGGCGGCGGCAATATTTTTAATATTCAAATCTATGCCGATTCCTATGCACAAGACCGGATTAACATTACTGGTGTTGCAAATATACCGTTGTCTGGAGTAGGTGGGCTGAATAAGGTGTACGCAAATACTTATGGCAACTTCCTTGATCCCTTTGACTCGGGGTTTGGACCTCAGTTTACGGTTATCGGTTCAGGCTCAGGCACCATCGCCAATCTGCTCACTAGTTTCTCTGTTGAGGACTCAAACGTTCAACCATCTAATTTTTTCGATGGCAGCGGAGATTTTAACTTGGCCTTTGAAGCGGTTGAAATGCCCATTGAGCCTCCTGTCGTGATCGAACCCGAAGTTGTGATCGAACCCGAAGTTGTGATCGAACCAATTCCCGAGCCAATAATTTCTGAGCCTCCCATCTTGCAGCCAGAGGTTGTCGTGGTGGTCATAGACGAACAACTCGTGGCGCTACCGCGCAAAATTGTTGATGTTATTGTTACTCTCTCTGATGAAGAGAGAAAAAGGTATTTGGAGTCTGAAAAAGTTAAAAGTTACCTAAAAACCGTTAATATGTGCGTTGGTTAGGTGTGTCTAAGTTGTCAAAAAACAGCGCAAAATGCGCTTTTGGCTACTGACTTTTAGCTACTGACTTTGGTCAATAGCCGTCATGGTTAAACTTGTACTGGGTTCAGATTTGGCACAATAATTTGCTACTGGTATTGAAATATCAAAATCATAACTCACTGCAGCGAATGCACTTTATGGCTACGGATAAACTTCTTAAAGTCGGGCCAGAACTAGGAATTACGAAGCTTAGGTTTAACTGACAATGCTTAAAAAAATACTCATTATTTTAGGTCTGGTGTTAACGACTATGTTGTCGCTGGATTTGTTCAACAAACAGCTTCGCATCGGCGGTCAAAAAATCAATTTTGATTTGCCATTCGTTGAAGCGCTTGAGCGTCAGGCTTACGACTGGCGTATTTGGTTATCAAGCCGGACTGAAGTTGATTCTCGGGTAGTGATTATTGATGTTGACGAACCCTCGTTGTTAGCAGAAGGCCAATGGCCTTGGCACCGTGGAAAGGTTGCTAATTTGGTCAACACACTATTTGATGAGTATCAAATTGATACCCTTGGCTTCGACATACTATTTGCTGAACCCGAAGACAGTTATACCCGAGCTGAAGTTGCCCAAGCGCTTGAGGATGAATCTATTGGTATGGCCGAACTTGAAGCCCGTTCTGGCGATGTGTTACTAGCAAATGCGATTTCAGGTCGTAAGGTAGTACTGGGGATCGTGTTCGAAAAACAAGAGAAGCAAGGTGCAATTGTTGCCAGTGTGGGAGGGTTACCATCACCTGTTTTCGGTGATGATGACGCTCTTAATCAAGCTCTTATCAATGAGACGAATGCGCCTGTCGCTGATCGATACAGTGCTAATATTGATATGCATCAAAATGCTGCTGGGCATGCTGGTTTCTTCTCCATGCTTTCGCAGAGCCCCGACGGCAGTATTCGCAGTGTAGAAGTCTTGACCGAGTATGACTCTAAGCTCTATGCCAGCTTGCCGCTCAAAATGGTGCAAGTCTACCTAGAGGATGAGCTTTATCCAATTTTAGCTGAGGAAACGCAGCACGATTACCATCGGCTAGAAGGAATATCGACCATTTCTGGTGACATACCGCTCGATTGGCAAGGAGGAGTCTATGTTCCCTATGCTCAGCAGGGCCGTGGCTACGAATATATATCAGCTACTGATATTTTGCAGGGAACTTATAAGGGCAATCTACAAGACGCAATTGCTCTGATTGGCACAACGTCGGCAGGCTTAGTAGATCGTCGGCACACGCCAGTAGCACCGTCACTGCCTGGGGTGGAGGTACACGCAAATGTTATAACCGCAATGTTAGACGCTTCATTTAAGATCCAACCAAGTTGGGTTACCGGTGCAGATTTATTTGTGTTACTCGTAATCGGAATATTGCTCACTTTTTTGTTGCCGATGTTGTCAGCATCGTTGAGTAGCTTGCTGTTCATAACCCTAAGCTTGGGCATGATTGGCGGCAATTGGTATATTTGGAATACCCTTAATTACGTTCTTAGCATTGCACCAGTGTTGCTGCTGATGTCTGCGATCTATGTGGTCAACATGGTTGTGGGTTTTTTTGCTGAATCGCAAGCACGCAAGGTTTCACAAAAAATGTTTGGTTTGTATGTGCCACCAGAAGTGGTCAGCAAAATGAGCTCAAACACCGATATCTATTCGCTGAAATCTGAAAGAAGAGAGATGACCGTTTTATTCGCTGATATACGTGATTTCACCACTATCTCCGAAAGTATGAATCCTGATGATCTATCTCAATGGTTAAATGCATTTCTAACCCCAATGACTAAAATCATCCACAGCAATGGCGGCGCTATTGATAAGTATATGGGTGACGCAATCATGGCGTTTTGGGGAGCACCGCTGGAAGACCCAAAGCACACTGAACATGCGATCAGCGCGGCGCTCGAAATGCTTGAGTACCTTGACACACTCAACGCTAAATTTGAAAAACAGGGTTGGCCCACGGTTCGTATCGGAATAGGCGTAAACTCTGGCATGATGAGTGTTGGCAACATGGGCTCTGAGTTTCGAATGGCTTACACGGTAGTAGGTGACGCGGTCAATTTGGGTTCTAGATTAGAAGGCCTAACCAAGCAGTACCATGTACCTTTAGTAGTCAGTGAATTCACCAAAGCTCTTTGCCCGGTCTTCAGCTATTTGGAACTCGATCGTGTTAAAGTTAAAGGCAAATCAGAAGCAGTAACCATTTACGCCTGTTCTAGACCCTCCTAATTATGTCAATCGAAGTGTACTCAGCGGCTGAGCCGCGTGAATTGCTTTCTCAAGCAGGTGCATGGCTTGATGCTGGGAGTCAGCTTGCGCTGCTAACCTTGGTTAATATTGAGGGCAATGCTCCCTACCCGGTCGGCACACAGATGCTGGTTAACGATCAGGGTGAGTATAGTGGCCAGATCACTGGTGGTTGTGCTGAAGTAGCCTTGGCCGATCAAGCAGTAGCGTTGATTAAGTCGGGTCAGAATTCAGTTGAACGCTATGGCCTAAACTCAAAATACTTTGACATCCAATTGCCTTGTGGCTCGGGTATTGATGTGCATTTTGATGTGCAAAAAACTGATGAAAATTTTCGTTCGATCGCTCAAAAACTCGATTCGCGACAGACAGTGATCGATCGAATTGAACACGCGGAGATAGATTTTTCAAAAACCTATTTGCCGAATGAACGCATACTTATATTTGGTGAGGGTCCGATTAAAAGTGCTTTAACAGAATTGGCGCGCCGTTCAGGTTTCGATGTATTGGAGGTTTCTTACGCCAGTCAGAAAAATTTTGAATCGGTTTGTGATCAGCACACCGCGATGGTCTCTCTGTTTCATGAACATGATAAGGAGATAGAGCTGTTTGCTTTGGGTTTGAAATTTGATCTTTTTTACTTTGGTGCCTTGGGCAGTCGCAACACTCATGCGCAGAGACTCGAAAAACTTAAAGCCAAGGGTTTGAATGATGCTTCTTTAGCAAAAATACACGGTCCTATTGGTAGTAATATAGGTGCGGTGAGCCCATCGCAAATCGCGGTTTCTATTCTGTCAGAGATAATTTCAGTAATGAATCAAGATGGCCGATTCTCAAATTAGTTGCGTGGTTCTTGCTGCGGGCGCAAGCCGTAGATTTGGTTCTGAAAAAATGGTGGCGCGCTTGAGTGATGGCCGAAGCATGCTCGAAACCACTATTAAAAAATACCGCCAAGTATTCGATACGGTTTGGGTAGTCAGTCGCGATGAATATGCACAAGAAATCAGCCAACATGGCGGCAGGTTTGTGCCTAGCCCACAAAAAGACAAGGGTATGAGTCAGAGCTTGATTGCTGGAGTGCAGGCTTGTGAGTCGTCAGAAGCGTGGGCAATAGCGTTGGCCGATATGCCCTATATTGAGACTCATACAATCAAGCAATTAGTCTCTAAGGCCGCAGTCAATCGAATTATTGTGCCAAGCTATGAAGGGCAGCGCGGGAACCCAGTGATACTCGGTAGAGAATTTCACAATGAGATATTAGCCTTAACTGGCGATGTTGGCGCTAAGTCTATTTGCCTTGCTAATCCAGAGAGACTGGAGTTGCTGCCAGTAGACGATCAGGGCGTGCTGCACGATGTGGACACTCCCGAGGCAATTCTAAGCTAGCTCTTGGTTCTCTAAGCTAGCTCTTGGCTCTCTAAGTTAGCTCTTGGCTCTCTAAGTTAGCTCTTGGCAAAGTCGACTAGAGCCTGATCTGATAATCGGAAAACTGTCCAACCGTGTTTGGCTTCGGCACCCATTGCCTCATAAAATTTGATAGCCGGCTCATTCCAATCGAGCACGCTCCATTCAACGCGACCAAACTCTTTTGCAACGGCAATCTTTGCCAACTCGCGAAGCAATGCTTTTCCTGCGCCAGAACCTCGGCTCTGTGGAGTAACAAATAGATCTTCCAAATAGATTCCGTGTTTACCAAGCCATGTGGAGTAGTTGAAAAAGTACACCGCAAAACCGACTGGCTCTCCCTCTATTTCGGCAATCAAGCTCTGCGCTTGGGGCTGTTCACAGAATAGTGTTTCACGCACATGTTGTTCAGTTGCAACAACTGCATCTGGCTCTTTTTCATACACGGCCAAGTCGATAACGAATTGCATAATGGTTGCTGCATCAGAAGAAATAGCT
>JBLHME010000040.1:0-28269 GCA_047623225.1 Cryomorphaceae bacterium | reverse complement strand
CAAGCCATTCTCGATTTAAGATTGCACCGTTTGACTGGCCTAGAGCAAGATCGTATTCGTGAAGAGTATGCCGAAGTTTTGGAAAAAATTGCCGAGTTCATCAGTATTCTCGAAAGCACCGACCGTTTGATGGAAGTGATTCGTGAGGAACTGGAGGAAATTCGAGACCAATATGGTGACGAGCGCCGCACCGAAATCATTGACAGTAAAATCGATCTTACCTTAGAAGACATGATTGCTGAGGAAGACTTAGTCGTCACTTTGTCACACGAAGGCTACGCTAAGTCACAACCGCTTAGCGACTATCGCGCGCAACGACGCGGCGGCAAAGGTAAAAGCGCTACCAAAACTAAAGACGAAGACTTTGTTGAGCGTATGTTTGTCGCCAACACGCATGACACTATTTTATGTTTCTCGGATCGTGGCAAAGTTTACTGGCTCAAAGTCTATGAGTTACCACAGGCAGGGCGCAATGCGCGCGGCAAGCCGATCGTCAACCTGCTGCCATTGGAAGGTGATGA
Organism: Cryomorphaceae bacterium; assembly: GCA_047623225.1. GTDB lineage: Bacteria > Pseudomonadota > Gammaproteobacteria > Arenicellales > Arenicellaceae > Arenicella. Next base: position 27,748 of record JBLHME010000040.1, on the reverse strand, counting down.
GCACATTACCGCAATTTTGGCAGTGAAAGAGTTTACTGAGGGCAGCCATGTCTTTATGGCTACCAGTGACGGCACCGTTAAGAAGACATCCCTGATGGATTTCTCACGTCCGCGTGCCAATGGCATTATTGCCTTGGATCTAATTGAGGGCAATGAGCTAGTGGGTGTTGGATTAACCAACGGTACACAAGAGGTGATGTTGTTTTGTTCATCTGGCAAGGCAATCAGATTTGCCGAAGGCGATGTTCGCAAAATGGGCAGAACCGCTCGTGGCGTGCGCGGAATAAAAGTGGGCGATGGCCATCACGTCAATTCAATGATTATTTGCGAAGCCGATGATATTGAATCAGCGGTGCTCACCGTTACCGAAAACGGCTTTGGCAAGCGCACCTTATTGTCTGAATACAATTGCCAGGGTCGCGGCGGTCAGGGCGTGATTTCAATCCAGACTAATGACCGAAACGGTAATTCTGTAGGCGCGATTTTAGTGGAAGAGGGTAATGAAGCAATGTTGATCACTAATGGTGGCACATTAGTTCGAACCCGAGTCGCTGAAGTGTCTGTCATAGGTCGTAATACCCAGGGTGTCAAAGTTATTGGCGTGTCCCAAGGCGAGCAATTGATTAGCGTTGAAAAGGTTGAAGAATCGGAAGAAGACGAAAGCGATGAATCGATTTCTAGCGAAGGAGGCTCACACGAAGAAGCTTCTGCGGTCGAGAATTCGACGCAGTCAGACAGTTCAGGTGATGGCTCTGAGCCCGATCAAGTTGTCGAAGACGAGTAAGGTCTAAAGTGATTTGCAGCTGCACATTGCGGCCCTGTTTCTAAAGACCTTGGGTTAATGGTGTGTTTCTGAGTTGATGTGATAAGCAAAGACTAGATTCGCCGAGATATTGGCGAATCTAGTACGTAAGACAGCTTCTCCGATTAATAGATGCAAAACTCTCTTCTCCATCCCTAGCTAGTAGTCCACTCTTAAAGCCACAATCGAAAGTGGCTCTCAAAGCCTTACATTTTTTGTCTCAATAACCGAAATTGCCTAAAACCGACCTGATTCGTCGTTTAAAGCATATGGAAACTAGTCATGCTTGTGTAAAATACGCCGTCAACTGAACGTAGGCGATGGCCCAAGCATTGGCCATTCCCCACCTTTTCGAAGCGAATGAAGCGTGATAATTGATCGAACATGGGTTTGTTATTATCAATGACTGATCGCAAGACATAATTTTAAACTTTTTTGGAAATGTATCATGAGTCGTATAATTAATTTTAGTGCGGGCCCTGCCGCGCTGCCTGAAGCTGTGCTTGAGCAAGTGCGTGACGAGATAATGGAGTGGAGTGGAACCGGTGCTTCAGTAATGGAGGTTTCACACAGAGGCAAGCCATTTATGGCGGCGGCAGCCCAAGCCGAACAAGATTTACGCGATTTAATGGGAATTCCCGATAACTATAAGGTGTTGTTTTTGCAGGGTGGCGCAACAGCGCAATTTTCGTCCATTCCATTGAATCTTAAGTTTCTGGGTAATTCAGCAGACTACGCACACACTGGCCATTGGGGCAAAAAAGCCATTGCAGACGCAAAACGCTTTATTGATGTCAATATTGCCTGTGATACTTCAGGTGAAGGTTATAAGCATGTGCCATCTAAGGGCGATTGGGTTCTGTCAGACGAAGCCGCCTATGTGCACATAACGCCAAATGAAACCATAGCCGGAGTCGAGTTTGAATGGCTACCGGATACCGATAAGCCTATTTGTGCGGATTTGTCTTCAACTATCCTATCGCGAGAAATAGATGTGTCTAAGTACGGCATTATTTACGCTGGCGCACAAAAAAATATCGGTCCTGCGGGGCTTACCATTGTTATTGTACGTGACGACTTGATTGGCAATTTTCCAAGCGATGCGCCTAGATTGATGGATTACCAGGTGATGGCAGAGAGCGACAGTATGAACAATACTCCGCCTACCTTTGCATGGTATCTGGCTGGTAAAGTGTTTGCCTGGCTCAAAGAGCAAGGCGGCGTGGCGGCAATGGAAGTAATAAATAGAGAGAAAGCGGCCCGTCTATACAGCTACATAGACGCATCAGGCGGCTTCTATACCAACCCTGTCGCGCTGGAAAATCGTTCATTGATGAACGTTCCATTTATTTTGGCTGATGATCAACTTGATGCCCTTTTTCTGCAGCAGTCGCATGCCGCAGATCTGCATGCCTTAAAAGGTCATCGGTCAGTGGGCGGAATGCGCGCGAGTATTTATAACGCAATGGGGCTAGATGGAGTTGATGCATTGATTGACTTCATGGACTCTTTTAAGTCTGAAAACGGCTAACGGCTTTAACTTAGAAACAGCTAATGGCTTCGGCTTATTGAAGTCTAGCCAATACCTAACTGCCCTCAACTTTTGACCAAACAGTAAAAATCACAATGTATAAAATACTCACTCTTAATAACATCTCCCCAGTCGGCATGGCAAAGTTGCCGAGCGACCAATACATCATTACCGACAAAGAAAGCGAGCCCGACGCAATAATCCTGCGCTCTTTCAAGATGCACGAAATGGACATACCCCGCTCACTCAAAGCGGTTGGCCGCGCGGGCGCTGGTGTTAATAATATTCCCTTGGATAAAATGAGCGCGGTTGGAGTTCCGGTTTTCAACGCACCGGGCGCTAATGCCAATGCAGTCAAAGAGCTGGTGATTGCCTCTTTGTTTATTTCAGCGCGCAATATCAGTGAAGCAATTAAATACACTGAAAATTTGAGCGGCGATGATGCTGAGTTATCCAAATTAGTTGAGGCTGGCAAAAAGAAATACGCAGGCTTCGAGTTGCCTGGCCGAACTATTGGTGTGGTAGGGCTTGGTGCGATCGGGCGAATGGTTGCAAATACATGCATCGATCTTGGCATGAACGTGGTTGGCTTTGATCCAGGCTTAACAGTTGATGGTGCGTGGCAGTTATCGTCCAAAATCACGCGTTCCAATAGTGTTGAAGAAATGTTGGCTAACGTGGACTTTTTAACCGTTCACGTACCCTTGATTGATGCAACGCGAGATCTAATAAACGCTGGCAATGTATCAAAAATGAAGCCCACCGCAGTGGTTATTAATTTGGCTCGTGGCGGCATTATTAACGATGAAGCGGTGTGCAATGCTATCGACGCTGGCAATCTTGCTTGCTATGTGACTGACTTCCCGAACAATCGGACTAAGCAAACGCCGCAAGTAATAGGTTTGCCCCACATTGGTGCTTCAACCGGTGAAGCAGAGGATAACTGCGCGGTTATGGTAGCAGACCAAGTGCATGACTACCTGCAGACTGGCAATATCGTCAACTCAGTGAATTTTCCAAATGTGTCAATGCCGCTGGTAACAGCCCATCGCTTGGTTGTATGCAATGCCAACGTGCCCAATATGGTTGGGCAAATTTCCACCATATTGGCCGATGCGGGTTTGAATATTCATGACATGATTAATCAGTCAAAAGACGAAATTGCCTATACAATTGTTGACCTCGATAGCGCAATCCCTGCTGAAGTTGTTGCTACCATTAAGCGGTTGGATGGGGTTATGATTGCGCGTGCAATTACGGCTTAGTCGACATTTCAGTTTTGCGCCGATTTGGTAGATTGAGACCTCAGCATGAAATTTTCTTGAAATTCGACTTTGTAAAATTAAAACATAGCGGTTATGAACGATAAATTAATACAGACCGATTCACAGGAGTTGTTGGATTTGCGACGCAGAATTGATGAGTGCGATCAACAAATTCAGCGATTGATTCAACAGCGAGTATTGGTTGCTGCACAAATAGCTAAGGCCAAAATCGCAGTTGATGCGGGTGCCTCCTTTTATCGCCCCGAGCGCGAAGCGCAAGTATTACGCAGGGTGCGCGAGCGTAATATGGGTTTGCGTGAAGACATGGAAGGTTTGGTCTCAGACGATGAAATGGTGCGCCTAATGCGCGAGATAATGTCCACATCACTGGCGGCTGAGATGCCAATGACCGTTGCTTATCTTGGCCCTGAGGGCACCTATACCCAAGCTGCAGTGATCAAACATTTTGGTCAAGCAGTGCGTAACCTTGATGTTAAAACCATTGGCGATGTTTTTCGTGTAGTGGAGCAAGGTAAAGCGCATTTTGGTGTGGTGCCAGTAGAGAATTCAACTGAAGGCGTTATCACTCACACTTTGGATTGCTTTTCATCCTCAGATCTACGAGTTTGCGGAGAAGTACAATTACCGATTAATCATCAATTACTCAGCCATGCAGACGGTTTAACCGGTGTAAACAAGGTTTATGCCCATCCGCAGGCGTTGGCTCAATGCCGAAATTGGCTGGAACGTTACCTGCCTGACGCTGAACTTGTTACGGCCAGCAGCAACGCTGAAGCAGCGGTGATTGCATCCAGAGATGAAACGGTAGCGGCAATCGCCAGCGACATTGCGGCACGCATATACAGCATCAACATTTTGGCGTCTGGAATAGAAGATGAGCGCAACAACACAACCCGCTTTCTAATCGTCGGCAATGACAGCTATGCGGCCAGCGGTGAAGACAAAACCACTATCATGGTCTCGGCCCCAAATAAGGTAGGTAGTTTGTTTGAGCTGTTGAAGCCCTTGTACGATGCCGGCGTTGATATGAGCCGCATTGAGTCTAGACCTTCGCGCCAAACCAATTGGGAATATGTGTTCTTTATTGATTTAATCGGTCATGTAGATAACCCTAAAGTGAGTGGAGCTCTTGCCGAATTAGAAAGCAAGTCTGCCTATTTTAAATTGATCGGTTCATACCCAGTCGGGGCTTTGTAGGCATCATTCATGTTTAACAAAGTTGCTATTATCGGCACGGGGCTTCTCGGTGGTTCTTTAGCGCGCGACCTTAAGCGGCATGGCTTGGCGAAATTGATTGTTGGCGTATGCCGATCTGAGTCAACGGCCATTGCAGCGCTACAAGAAGGCGTAGTTGACAAAGTGCTCCCTCTAGCCCAAGCGGTGGTAGATGCTGACTTAGTTGTATTGGCCACGCCCATGCAAGCTATGCTACCGATCCTTAAACAGATCGAAGGCTTGCTCGCGCCAAGCGCTATCTTGACCGACGTCGGTAGCGTAAAAACAGACTTATATTCGCAGCTTAAATCTAATTCGCCAGCACATCTGAGCCAGTTCGTTTTGGCTCACCCAATTGCTGGCGGTGAGAATTCGGGGGTGGGTGCATCAAGATTAGATTTATTTTTGAACAAGCATGTGATTATCACCGACACACCTGAAGTGAACCAAGCAGCAGTAGAGAAAGTAAGCCACATGTGGTCAACATTGGGGGCTAGGGTTCTCAAAATGAGCCTGCAAGAGCATGACGCTACTTTCGCAAGAACAAGTCACCTACCGCACGTGATTGCGTTTAGTCTGGTGAATTTCTTGAGCCACCAAGGTGACCGAGAGAGGTTGTTTGATCTAGCGGCTGCAGGTTTCTATGATTTCACCCGTATAGCCTCAAGCGACGCTGAAATGTGGCGAGATATTTGTATTACCAACCGAGATGAAGTTCTCAAAGCATTGGATGGTTTTCGAGATCAGATAGACTTAATCCGTTCGCAAGTTGCCGAGTCTGAACAAGATGCTATATTGCAATACTTTGGTGAAGCCAAAAGTGCACGAGACACTGGCCTCCTGAACAAAGCAGAAGCGATTAATTCTGCAAAAAAATAATAAAGTTAGTTAACAAGTGTAGTTGAGTAGAGATTTATGAGTTCGAAATTAATATTAAGATCCAGCAAAGCCGTTAAGGGGCTCAAAGGGTCTATACGGGTGCCTGGTGATAAGTCTATGTCGCATCGCGCAGTGATGTTCTCTTCGCTCGCCAATGGCACCAGTAATATTACCGGCTTACTCGAAGGCGAGGATGTGTTCGCCACACTTGGGGCTTTTCGCGCCATGGGTGTCGATGCACAAGGTCCGAAAAATGGTTCTTTATCGATTAACGGGGTTGGAATGCGCGGTTTGCAGGCGCCTGAGGTGGATTTGGATATGGGCAATTCGGGCACAGCAATGCGCCTGATGTCTGGCATTTTGGCGGCACAAAAATTTTCCTCTAAGTTAGTCGGTGACCAATCTTTGACAGGCCGACCAATGCGCAGGGTTACTGTGCCCTTGACTTCAATGGGCGCTAAATGTGTAACCGATGAAAACGGCTGCCCGCCGATTCATATTCGCGCAGTAGAAAAATTACAACCTATTGACTATAAGCTACCTATGGCAAGTGCTCAGATTAAATCTGCGGTGCTACTGGCGGGCCTCTACGCTGATGGCGAAACCAGTGTCACTGAGCCAGCGCCAACCCGAGATCATACTGAGCGTATGCTCAAAGCCTATGGTTACGATTGCAAAACAGAAAAGTTGAGTGACCAAGTTAGCACTATTTCGCTAAAAGGCGGGGGTGAACTCACGGCCACAAACATCGATATTCCTGCGGATATTTCCTCAGCTGCATTTTTTATGGTGGCAGCTTCTATTGTGCCAGGTTCAAAGCTTAACCTAGAGCATGTGTGTATTAACCCTAGCCGAACCGGCATAATTGATGTGCTCAAGGCGATGGGCGCGGATATTCAATTAGTCAATGAGCGTTTAGTCGGTGGTGAACCGGTGGCAGATGTTTTGGTCAATTACGTAGGCCTAAAAGGGGTTGAGATAGATCCTAAATTGGTGCCTCTGGCGATTGATGAGTTTCCAGTGATATGTATCGCTGCGGCTTGTGCTGAAGGTTCGACTACTATTTCTGGTGCCGAAGAATTGCGCCACAAAGAAAGCGACCGAATCGCTGCTATGGCAAAAGGTTTGAGAGAAATTGGCGTTGAGGTTGAAGAACGTAAGGATGGCATGACGGTGGTAGGTGGCAGCATCGCTGGCGGAACAGTTGAAAGTTTTCATGATCACCGGATTGCCATGTCCTTTGCCGTAGCTGGAGCCGTGTCCGAGAGTGAAGTGGTTATTAACGAAGCCGAGACCGTGGCAACCTCATTTCCAAACTTTACTGAACTAGCAAACTCAGCGGGCTTAAGCATTGTCTAAAAAGGCACAAGAGGCATTGCCGCCAGTATTGGCTCTGGATGGGCCGAGCGGCTCAGGCAAAGGCACTATCGGCCAGTTGTGCGCACTAAAATTTGGTTGGCACTACCTGGACAGTGGTGCCATTTACCGCAGCTTGTCATGGCTTGCTCAATCAAATGATGTGGCGGTGGATGACATAAATGGCCTTGTGGCTCTGGCAGATAAGATGGAGTTGATATGCCATATACAAAGCAATGACGTGGCACAAATAGAGGTAAATGGAGAGATGGTGACTGACAAACTTAGAATCGAGGAAACTGGCGAATTAGCGAGTAAGATCGCGCCGCTACCAGAGGTTAGAGCCGCACTTTTAAGCATGCAGCGCCGCTGCCGAAAAGCCCCTGGATTGGTGGCTGATGGCCGTGATATGGGTACTGTGGTGTTCCCAGATGCACAATTTAAGGTGTTTTTAACCGCCAGCGCTGAAATACGCGCAAAAAGGCGTTTCGATCAGTTGAAAACAAAGGGCTTCGATGTTAACCTCGCGCGCCTGTTAGAGTCGATCCAAACGCGTGATGTCCGGGATTCGAGTAGAGTAACTTCACCGCTTAAACCAGCGCAAAATGCTTATATACTCGATACTTCAGACCTTTCAATAGACGAAGTCGTTACGCATATTTTGGATTATGTAAATTAACACTTGCCCCGTGCGGACCGGTCAGTGAGTTAGATGAACTCTTTAAGTTTTGCTCGCTGACGCTTCTCAAAAAGCTCAAGGCTGTTTAAGTTTTGCTCGCTGACGCTTCTCAAAAAGCTCAAGGCTGTGTAAATTTTGACAGCACAAGTTTTTATAGCGCTCAAGGCTGTAACTTAAAATAGAGTTAAGGTAATAAATTATGAGCGAATCATTCGCTGAAATGTTTGAAGAGAGCCTAAAGCACACCGTCATGACCGTCGGTGAGGTTATCAAAGCAGAAGTTGTATCCGTAGATGGTGACTATGTCGTAGTTACTGCAGGCTTAAAATCAGAAGCCGAAATCTCATTATCTCAGTTTGCTAAAGTTGATGGCGAGTACAATGTACTGGTTGGCGATTTAGTAGAAGTTGCTATCGAAAGCGTTGAAGACGGCTATGGCCGGACTAAACTGTCTCATGATAAAGCACGCCGCGTACGCGTATGGGCTGATTTAGAGAAAGCACACGAAAATGAAGACATCGTTGTAGGTCAAATCACAGGCAAAGTAAAAGGCGGTTTTACCGTATCTCTACAAAATGTCCGTGCTTTCCTCCCTGGTTCTTTGGTTGATGTGCGTCCTGTTAAAGATTCTGCCTATCTTGAAAACCGCGACCTAGAGTTGAAAGTTATCAAGATTGACAAAGTTCGTAACAACGTTGTTGTATCTCGCCGTGCTGTGGTTGAGAACGAGCTAGGCGCCGAGCGCGAAGAATTGCTTAAGACAATTGAAGAAGGCCAAATCGTTAAAGGTATCGTTAAGAACCTTACTGATTATGGTGCTTTCATCAACTTAGGCGGTATTGATGGTCTATTGCACATTACTGACATGGCTTGGAAGCGCGTTAAGCATCCTTCTGAGATATTGGAAGTGGGTCAAGATATCGAAGCTCGCGTATTGAAGTTCGATAAAGAAAAAGCCCGTGTTTCACTTGGCATCAAACAAATGGGTGATGATCCATGGAAAGACTTGGCTCGCCGCTTCTTAGTTGATACGCGTCACTACGGTAAAGTTACCAACATCACTGATTATGGTGCTTTCGTAGAGCTAGAGGACGGTGTTGAAGGTTTGGTTCACGTTTCAGAAATGGATTGGACTAACAAAAACATCCATCCGAGCAAAGTTTGCCAAGTTAACGACGAAGTAGAAATTGTTATCCTCGAGATTGACCCAGAACGTCGTCGTATTTCACTCGGCATGAAGCAATGCCGCGCTAACCCATGGGATAGCTTTGCCGCTACTCATAAGAAAGGCGACAAAGTTACTGGTAAGATCAAATCGATTACTGATTTCGGTGTTTTCATTGGTCTAGACGGTAACATCGACGGCTTGATTCACTTGAGTGACTTATCTTGGGACGAAGATGGTGACTCTGTCATACGCAACTACGCTAAAGGCGATGAGCTAGAAGCGGTAGTGCTGGCAGTAGATTCAGATCGTGAACGTATCTCTCTTGGCGTGAAACAAGCATCAGGCGACCCGTTTACTGATTTCGTTGCAACTCACAGCAAAGGCGCAGTAGTGACTGGTACAGTCAAAGAAGCTGATGCGCGTGGTGTAACAATTACTCTTGTTGACGGTATCGACGGTTACTTGCGTGCTGCTGAAATCTCGCGTGATCACGTTGAAGATGCTTCTGCATTGTTTAAAGCTGGTGATCAAGTTGAATCAAAAGTGACTGCCATCGATCGTAAAACTCGGCGTATCTCACTTTCAATCAAGGCTCTAGATGCCCAGTATGAAAGCGAAGCGGTGCAGGAATATGGTCGTGGTTCTGATGAAACAAGCGGAAGCCAATTAGCTGAAAAACTGAAGCAACAGCTTAATAAGTAAAGTCTGATTCAGTAATAACTTAGGCTCTGGAAGTATTTTTCAGAGTTTAAGTAAAGACTAAGCCGTGGCTCATATTATTATGAGTCGCGGTTTTTTTTGACATATGTACTCTAAGTAACTGCGCGACTGCAGTTTTTCAAGTTTAAGTTTAGGAATATCAGGCACTTAGAGAAAGTTTCGACTTAAGTCGCATTGCCAAAATTCAATTCAATACATATACTTACGCGCTTAATGTTTAATCAAGGGTCATTGGGTAATGATTAATACACAAACAATAACGAGATCGGAGCTTATCGATGCGTTGGTTGATAAACAGCCACATTTAGCGCATAGAGATGTCGAGCTAGCCGTTAAAGCTGTTTTGGAGCGCATGGGTAAGGCGTTTGAAGATGGAGATCGTATCGAAATAAGGGGTTTTGGTAGTTTTTCACTCCATTACCGCCCATCCCGAGTGGGCCGAAATCCTAAAACCGGAGAGTCGGTTGCGGTGGAAGATAAATTTTCGCCACACTTCAAGCCTGGTAAGGAACTCAAAGAAAGAGTTGACACAATCAATTCCTGACTATCTGTCGCTAGCCGCTCGAACTGAATTTGAAGATTTTAAAATAATGCTTAGACCGTAAGCTGGAGTTATACTTAACTGTATATCCTTATTAACGAATTCCGATACTAATAAATAAGTATTGGTGGTGCACAACTGGCTAATTTGAATCTATGAAAAGGCTTTTTTATATCATCGTATTTTTGCTGTTTGCGTTATTCGCTTTTACGCTGAATTTGCAGAATCCGCACACTATCGCGATTGGTTACTATTTTAATATCAATTGGGAAGTCCCTATATTTTTGGTGATCATCACGCCGTTCTTTATTGGCATGATTCTAGGGGTGGTGATCATGACTTTGTCGGTATTCAAAAATAAACGGCAGGTGGGTAAAGCGAATAGAACGCTCAAAAAGGTAGAAAAGGAAGTTGAAAACCTTCGCGCTATGCCTCTTAAGGATGAAGTATAAATACGTGTGAGCGCTTTGCAAAATCTTGATTGGACTTGGCCAGCCATTGGGCTGGCCTTTTCATTGGGAGTCGCATTCAGCCGCTGGGCATACCTTCGTTGGGGCGCAAAACGCAAAGGTAAAGTTAATCAAGAATATTTTAGAGGTCTCAACTTTTTACTAAACGAGGAACCTGACAAGGCTATAGAGGTCTTTATCAAAGCCTTGGAGGTCGATAGTGAAACTGTAGAGCTACACCTCGCGCTGGGTGGATTGTTTCGCCGTAAAGGCCAAGTAGACCGTGCTACGCGGCTGCATCAAAATCTGATCGCGCGCCCAAGCCTAACCGACGAGCAACGATTGCAGGCAATCTACGAGCTCGCGCACGACTACTATAAAGCGGGTCTCCTCGACAGGGCCGAGAATTTATTTTTAGAGCTCAAGGAATCTGAACCGTATCGCCAGCAGGCAATCGACGGTTTATCGAATATTTATGAGCAAGAGAAAGAATGGCAGTCGGCCATTGATGTGCTGCGAGCTCACAAGCGTACAGACCGGCCCATGTATACAAAACAAATGGCACATTTTTGGTGTGAGCTGGCTGAGTTAGCAATCTTTGAGCAGAACTATAACGAGGCGCGAAAGTGTTTACGCAGTGCCCTCAGCGAAGATAAATCCACGGCGCGGGCTATACTATTGAAGGGAGAGTTGGCCTATCAACAAAAAGAATTCCGCAAGGCGATAGGCTTATGGCAAACCTTGGTCGTTAGTCGACCCCGTATGGCTGAGTTGGTGGTGGACAAAATGATTGCTAGTTACAAAGGGCTCAATGACAGTCAAGGATTGGAAGAGTATTTGGTAGCCGAATCGTCCATTCCAAAGAGTGCAATGGCGTTTGACCTGTGGAGGGAAACTTTGAATAATCAGCTTGGGGAGGAGGCTGCATTGGAGTTGATCTTCACTAAGGTGCACAAAGAAGGTTTGAGCGGGCCGGTTGCAAATTATCTTGCTACCACTGCCAATAATCAACAACTTAGTTTAGAACATCGATCTATGTTATTGAAAGATGTGCTCAATCGCGCAAAAAACCGAAAGATTGAGTATACTTGCGGAGGGTGCGGATTTGCGATAAAAGCCATGTATTGGCATTGTCCAAACTGCGGGGAATGGGAGAGCTTTGCATAAAGTTCTAATTGCTATAGTTAATTGGGTCGTTTACGACTCTTTTGCGAATGATTTGATGTTTTTGCTCTGAGGGGTTCGCCGTTAACAGGGCCCGTGATAGACCAGATGGCTTGCAACTAAAAAACATACCTCAGTGCCCAATAGAACGAGAATACTACGTGGCTACACAGATAAAATATTTAGTCTTCAAGGGACTAGAGAAGAAGGAACAAATTCTATTTAGGTCATTTTTAAATTTGGCTAAGAATGAGCTGGATTATCAGATAGTGATCTTGAAGGAAGATGCCAACCCTAGTGATGCGCCTGATATTCTTATCGCTGGCGAAAATTATGTTTTTGCAGACAGCGAAGATAGTCTGCCGTCTTTGCCAACGATTATGGTGGGTGACGATATAAACAGAAACACCGAGGGTTATATAGCTCGGCCGGTTCAATGGAGTGATTTCAAAACTGCTTTCACTGCTCTTAAGATAGAACGAGTTGAGGAAACTGGCCCAGCGCCTGAAAGGGTTCTGCCGAGCCAAGTTGAGTTTGCAATTACTGAAATGGATTCGCAAAAGTTGCAAGCAGAATCAACCAGCGAAGATAAAGCCAGCTTTTCAGACGAAGGTAGCTATGATTACGAGCTCGATCATATGAGCATTGATTATCATAGCTTTACCAATAGCGATTACATAAAGGTAGTTGATGATGTAAAGCAGTTCAAAGAAGGGGAGGGGCTCACGGTTGGTGAGCCCGTTATTTTAGTGACTGATGACGAGAGCGCCTCAGTCAATAGTGTCTTAGTGGTCGAAACAAATGCACTTGACGCTTGGGAGTTTTCTGTGTGTGAAGCATCTTCTGATATAAGCGCTCATATCAAGGATGCGGACGTTTCTAACGTTAAGGCTTTTGATAGAAAAGATGTTGAGGAAGCGGTTCTCAGAAGCAAAGCAGGTTTCGAAATTGCCCCACTCGAATCGTACTGGCTAGAGGATTATGAAATCATAGCTGACCATGAAACCGTGCTGTATATCAAAGCGGAAAGAGAAATGGTCTACAGCACATTAGAACCTGGGAAGTGGCCGCGCGCGCTGCAAAATAAAACGCTTTCGAAATTGCCTTTGAGCGCAAATTGGAAGCCTCAGAAAAGCTTGAACGCTTACCCCATGAGCAGATTAACTTGGGTTAATACTCTTATTACCGATACAGAGCGCCTATGCGAGCATCTGAACGAAGACGAAGAGTATATATTGTTACGATGGCCACATTTTGATTTGTTAGAGTTAGACAATAACTTGCTAAAACTTTGCACGATGCTGTTTGTGAGACCTGAATCTGTAGCAAGTCTTGCGTCAAAATCCGGCTATGGGAGGTCGACTGTTCGCGGATTGATGAATGCTTGTTACAAAGAGGGAATTCTAAAAAGGCCTTCAGAAATTGATATGGAAGAGTTATCACATGCCAGCAATGATGAAAGTATGTTTGGCAAAATTAAAGATGTTTTCCGCTAGCAGGTGGCGCATGTTGATCGATGAGTTAAATTTAAAAGTTCGAGAGATAGGAGAAATACAGTGCTAAAAATTGGCGTGGCTGGAGCGGCTGGAAAGATGGGGAGAAGTATTGTTGCGGCCGTCGCCGATTCTGTTGAGCCAATCCAATTGAGCGCCGCATTTCACTATTCTGGTAGTTCTCTTGTTGGCGCTGATGCCGGTGAACTAGCCGGGGTAGGGCGCAATGAGGTGCTTGTGGCAGAGGATATTGGTGTGCAGGATTTTGATATACTGATTGACTTTTCAACGGTCGATGCCAGCATCAAAAACCTGCAGCATTGTGTGCTGCATGGGAAAGCAATTGTAATTGGTACAACAGGTTTTAATCTAACGCAAAAGCAGGAGATAAGCGATGCTGCTCGAAAAATCCCAGTAGTGTTGGCCGCAAATACCAGCGTTGGAATGAATCTTTGTTTTCACCTAGTGAGGCAGATGTCGCAGGTTCTTGGTCAAGATTCTGATATTGAAATTATTGAAACGCATCATCGGCATAAAATTGATTCCCCTTCAGGCACCGCCGTTCGTTTAGGCGAAGCGATTGCTGAAACCTTGCAACGAGATTTGGCAGAGGTGGCTGTTTATGGCCGCGAGGGTATTGGTGAACCGCGAAACAGAGAGACCATTGGTTTTTCGACCGTTCGAGGGGGCGATGTTGTTGGAGATCACACTATTTTGTTTGCCAGCGAGGGCGAGCGAGTTGAGCTGACCCACAAAGCCTCCTCGCGCATGACTTTTGCTAAAGGAGCAGTTCGTGCAGCGCTATGGCTTAGTGAGCAACCCTCGGGATTCTATGACATGCAAGACGTTCTTGGTCTGGGCGATTAAATTGGAGCATTTATTTACTTTTTTAGGCAGGATACACATTGCATGTTAAAGCCACATTCAGCTAAAATACGCGGCGATGAAAATGCCAGCCGCGCAGGCGCCAAAAGTCAGTTTTCTGACCTCTGAACAAATATCCAAGGGAGATGCTTTCCATAAGCTTCTCCCTTTTTTTAAGCAAAATTTGGGTTTTAGATCAAAGATAAGCGTTAGCGAATTTTGCTTCATCATCAATAAAACAGTGTTATTAATTAAAATATAGGCGCATAAGTGAAACATAACGCATTACTCGCATTAGCTGATGGCACATTGTTTTGGGGCCAATCCATAGGTGCCATAGGGCAGTCCACAGGCGAAGTGGTATTTAATACTTCTATGACTGGTTATCAAGAGATTCTTACAGATCCGTCGTATTCGCAGCAGATGGTCACTCTCACTTATCCTCATATTGGTAATACTGGCACCAATAATGAGGATGTTGAATCGAGTAATGTGTTTGCTACTGGATTGATTATTCGTGATCTGCCCCGTATGGCCAATAATTGGCGTAACACACAAAATCTGGATGATTATTTAATTCACAACGGTGTGGTATCAATAGCCGACATAGATACCCGCCAGTTAACCCGGTTGTTGCGTGAGAAAGGCTCTCAAGGTGGCTGCATAGTTGCGGGCAACGATATTGACGCTGGAGCCGCTTTAGCCGCTGCTAAAGGATTCCCAGGCTTGAAAGGATTGGATCTAGCTAAACAAGTTAGCACTAAAGAAGCATACCGTTGGGATCAATCGGTTTGGTCGTTAGAGCATGGATATCAGTCTCAATCAGAGACAAAATTTAAGGTTGTCGCTTTTGACTTTGGTGTTAAATACAATATTTTGCGAATCTTGGCTGACCTCGGTTGCGAAGTTGTGGTTGTGCCTGCTCAAACCAGCGCTGAGGTGGTGTTGGCTGAGAAGCCAGACGGGGTATTCCTATCCAACGGACCTGGCGATCCCGAGCCATGTGACTATGCGATAAATGCAACACAGCAAATCATTGCAGCCCAAATCCCAGTGTTTGGAATTTGCCTAGGGCATCAAATATTAGCTCTGGCTTCTGGCGCTAAAACTCAGAAAATGAAATTTGGCCATCATGGTGCCAATCATCCAGTGCAAGACTTGGCAACCAAGCAGGTGATGATAACCAGTCAAAACCATGGTTTTGCAGTACAGGAAGACAATCTCCCAAGCAACCTTGAGGTGACTCATCGTTCGTTGTTTGACGATACAATTCAGGGTATTTCGCGCAACGATGCGGCTGCTTTTTCGTTCCAAGGTCACCCCGAAGCGAGCCCCGGCCCGCGCGACGTTGCTCCCTTGTTCGAGCGTTTTATAGACATGATGAAGGAACGCGCTATCAGCGCTTAAGAGAGTAGAGAAAATGCCAAAACGTACAGACATTGAAACCGTTTTAATTATCGGAGCGGGACCCATTATCATTGGCCAGGCTTGTGAATTCGATTATTCGGGTGTGCAGGCGTGCAAGGCGCTTAAGGAAGAGGGTTATCGAGTCGTATTGGTTAACTCTAACCCAGCCACTATCATGACTGACCCCAGCTTTGCGGATGCGACTTATATTGAGCCGATAAGCTGGCAAGCGGTGGAAAAAATCATCGAAGCCGAGAAGCCTGATGCCTTATTACCTACAATGGGTGGCCAAACTGCATTGAATTGCGCTCTGGATTTAGAGCGAGAAGGTGTTTTGGCAAAGCATGGCGTTGAGATGATTGGCGCTACCAAAGAAGCTATTGATAAAGCTGAAGACCGAGAAAAATTCAAAAAGGCGATGGTCGGAATTGGCCTTGAGACTGTTAAAGGTGATGTCGCACATTCAATGGATCAAGCCTTTGAAATTCTGGCTGATTTGGGCCTGCCGGTAATTATTAGGCCTTCTTTCACAATGGGCGGCACCGGCGGAGGTATCGCCTACAACAAAGAAGAGTTTGTTGAGATTTGCCAACGAGGCCTCGATGCATCGCCCACCAATGAACTTCTAATCGAAGAATGTGTTTTTGGTTGGAAAGAATATGAAATGGAAGTGGTGCGCGACAACAAGGACAATTGCATTATTATTTGCGCCATTGAAAACTTTGATGCCATGGGCGTACATACTGGCGACTCAATCACGGTAGCACCAGCGCAGACTCTGACAGACAAAGAATATCAAATTATGCGCGACGCCAGTTTGGCAGTGCTTCGTGAAATAGGCGTTGATACTGGCGGTTCAAATGTCCAGTTCGCGATTGACCCCGCTACCGGGCGAATGATAATTATTGAAATGAATCCTAGGGTATCTCGCTCGTCTGCCTTGGCGTCGAAAGCCACGGGTTTCCCGATTGCTAAAGTTGCCGCTAAATTAGCTATTGGCTATACCTTGGATGAATTGCGTAACGAAATTACAGGTGGGCTGACGCCGGCTTCCTTTGAGCCTAGCATTGATTATGTGGTTACCAAGATACCTCGCTTTGACTTTGTTAAGTTCCCGCAAGCCGACAGCACCTTGACCACTCAAATGAAATCAGTGGGCGAGGCAATGGCCATCGGACGCACTTTTCAGGAGTCTTTGCAAAAAGCCATGCGCAGCTTAGAAATAGGCAGCCACGGCTTTGAGCCACAATTGGGTGATTTGAGCGGTAGTGTTCGTAAGGACCGCTTACGTGCGGCCCTTACGGTGCCTAAAGCAGAACGTCTTTGGTACATCGGTGATGCTTTCAGAGAGGGGTTATCGGTAGAAGATGTTCACCAACTGACTGGCATTGAACCTTGGTTCTTAGCAGAAATTGAAGACCTAATAAAAGTCGAGGCTGAATTAAAAGGAGATCTATTGACTGATGTGAGCGCCGATCAAATGTTCGGGTTGAAGCGCAAGGGCTTCTCTGATGTGCGTCTAGCTGAATTACTAGAGGTAAGCGAAGATGAATTGCGTGCTAAGCGTCATGAATTAGAAGTGCGCCCTGTTTATAAACGGGTAGATTCTTGCGCCGCCGAATTTTCCACAGCCACCGCGTATCTCTACTCGACCTATGAAAGTGAATGTGAGTCTGAGCCGGAAGAAACGAATAAAATCATGGTGTTAGGCGGCGGGCCAAACAGAATAGGCCAGGGTATTGAGTTTGATTATTGTTGTGTGCACGCCTCTATGGCGTTGCGCGAAGAAGGTTATCAAACGATTATGGTCAATTGCAATCCAGAAACCGTCTCAACAGATTATGACACCTCAGATCGACTCTATTTTGAGCCGTTGACCCTAGAGGATGTGCTTGAAATCGTGCACAAAGAAAATCCGACTGGCGTTATTGTGCAGTATGGTGGGCAAACGCCTCTCAAACTCGCTCGCCCTCTTCAAGCGCATGGCACTAAGATTATCGGCACTTCTCCCGAAGCGATTCATAACGCTGAGGATCGTGAGCATTTCCAAAAGCTGTTAAATGATCTAAATCTAAAGCAACCACCTAACCGTATTGCCTCTAGCGAAGATTCAGCCTTGGCGCTTGCTGAAGAAGTTGGTTACCCATTAGTGGTAAGACCCTCTTATGTGCTCGGTGGGCGTGCAATGGAAATTGTGCATAATAAAAACGCGCTTACAAATTACATGCGTGTGGTATTTCAAGTTTCAAATGAGTCGCCAGTGCTATTAGACCGTTTTCTCAATGATGCTATTGAAGTTGATGTGGATGCTATTTGTGACGGTGAGCAAGTCGTCATTGGCGGGATCATGGAGCATATTGAAGAAGCTGGCGTTCATTCGGGCGACTCCGCGTGTTCACTACCACCCTTTAGCCTGTCCCCTGAAATTAAAGACGCCTTACGTGAGCAAACAAAACAAATGGCTTTGGCCCTAAATGTTATTGGCTTGATGAACGTACAGTTCGCCATCAAGGGTGAGGATATCTATGTGCTAGAGGTTAACCCTAGAGCATCTAGAACGGTACCGTTTGTGTCTAAAGCAACTTCTAGGCCTTTAGCCAAGATTGCTGCACTGTGTATGGCGGGTAAAACTCTGGCTGCACAAGGTATTGAGAAAGAAATTATCCCTCCTTACTTCTCGGTCAAGGAAGCGGTGTTCCCGTTTGTAAAATTTCCAGGTGTAGACACTATACTGGGGCCCGAAATGAAAAGCACTGGCGAAGTAATGGGGGTTGGTGACAGTTTTGGTGAGGCTTATAATAAGTCTCAACAGGGAACCGGTTCGGCTATTCCTAAGGTGGGCACAGCACTTTTTAGTGTGCGTGACGCAGATAAAGCCATCGCCGCCGATCTGGCCAAATACCTTTCTGAGTCGGGGTTTAAAATTTGTGCTACTAGCGGAACAGCCAGCTACTTTAAAGATGCCGGTATTGATGTGCGGGTTGTTAATAAAGTAATGGAAGGCCGACCTCACCTGGTGGATATGATTATTGATGGCGACGCGAATTTGGTTATAAACACAACATCAGGCACCGATAGTTTGCCTGATTCCTATACAATTAGACGCGAGGCTCTGATGCGCAAGGTGACTTACTTCACTAATATTGCAGCAGCCAGAGCCATGGGCGAAGCGCACAAAGCTCACGCTGATATGCGAGTAAGCAAACTGCAAGATTTACACCTAACAATAAAACACTGATACGCACTTGAGCTAGAGTCGGAGTAAGGCCCTGCAGCTTGTAAGGTTTTCCTTCAACTGGATTGATTTATACTACTCTGACCCCATCAGACTAACCCTTGACCTAACTGAACGAATATATAATGGAACGAGTACTACTAACTGCAAAAGGTGCGGCCCGATTAACTGCGGAACTAAAAAACCTCAAAAGCGTAGAGCGCCCCAAAGTAATTGAGGCGATCTCAGAAGCACGAGCGCATGGTGATCTATCAGAAAATGCCGAATATCATGCGGCCAAAGAGCAACAAAGCTTCATTGAAGGTCGAATTAAGGAGCTCGAAGGCAATTTAGGTGTAGCCGAAGTGATCGATACCACCAAACTAAATGTTAGCGGTAAAGTTGTGTTCGGTGCATTGGTAAAGCTCTATGACGAACAGGCTGATAGTGAAGTTAGCTACCAAATCGTAGGCGATCTAGAAGCCGATATTTCGCACGGCCGAATATCCTTAAGTTCGCCAATTGGCAGAGCGCTGATTGGCAAGTTCGAAGGAGACGAGTTTACTTTCGATGCGCCTAGTGGTGAGAAGGCCTACGAAATTTTAGATGTGCGCTACGACGTCTAAGCCTTAGATTGCCTAAAAATAACCAATCTAAACGACATTTTTTATATGCTGGGAAGGGTGATTTTAGCGTTTTCACTTACGCGATAAATCACACCAACCCGGCCTATGATTTGTACTGGATCGCTTTTTGATTTGCCGGTAATTTGCGCCAATAACGCAACCTTTTCGGCTTTGCTATTACTTGGCAGTTTGATCTTGACGAGTTCGTGCTGATTTAACGCGATCTCTATCTCGTTCATTACCGCATCAGTAAGTCCTTTGCCGCCAATCATCACAACAGGGTTAATGTTGTGAGCGATGCCGCGTAAATAGTTCTTTTGTTTTCCAGTAAGTGTCATAATTATGGGTGTGTCTCGCGTGAGTCGCGCGATTCTACCTGTTTCAACGAGAATTACACCCTAAAAGATACGAAAAAATGGCACGAAAAGGTAATAAAACCGGAGAGTGGGCGCGCCGTCATATGAACGACGCCTATGTGAAGAAAGCCATTAGTCAGGGCTACCGTTCGCGCGCCGTGTATAAATTCCAAGAGATTGATGATCAAGACCACCTTGTACATAAAGGTATGGTGGTGGTAGATCTGGGCTCAGCTCCTGGCGGCTGGTCGCAATACATAGCTCGCAAATTTGGCGATAGGTGCACAACAATTGCAATTGATCTATTGGATATGGACCCCATCGAAAATGTTCACTTTATTAAAGGTGATTTTCAGGACCAGAATGTCTTAGAACAGCTCGATGAAATTCTCCAAGGTCGTCAAATCGACCTTGTAATATCCGATGTGGCCCCCAATATTACAGGTATACGAAGCGTGGACGAAGCGCAGTACGAGGGTCTACTCGACTCGATTTTGTACTTTTGTGAACAACGCTTAAAACCGCATAGTCATTTATTAGTTAAATTGTTTGAAGGCAGTGCAGCGCATTATTTTCGTCGTGAAGTAAAAACGCGCTATAAAAGCGGCGTGGTCAGAAAGCCAAATGCGTCGCGACCTAAGAGCAGAGAGTATTATTTTTTAGCGAAAAACAGGAATGCCTAGAGAGTACTTTGGGTAGATTCCAATGCGATTAATTTAGCATGTCGTAAAGCGCTCACATTTGAGTAGCTCCGCCTGTTAAACTTACATCATCAATTAGTAGTAATTATCACTTAGGTAAAAGCAGTGAACAAAATCACCAATATCATCGTTATGGGCCTACTGTTCTTAATGGTGGGCTCGTGGCTCGCTGATCGCTCAGCGCCAGCGCCAGATACTTCGGAGCTCAAATATTCTGAGTTTATGAGTTTGATTACCAGCGGTGGCGTCAGTGCTGTCGTGGTTGATGAGGGTGAACTAAAGATTTCAGGTGAGAGTGCAGGCAAGACAGTTAGGTCGGTTATGTCTATGCAAGATGACCAGCTGATTGATACCTTGATCAAAAGAAAGATTCCATTCGAAGTGATTCAAGCTCAGGGCCGCTCTATTTGGATGAGTATATTAGTTAACACATTACCAATTTTATTATTTATTGGTGTGTGGATTTACTTAATGCGTCAAATGCAAGGCGGTGGCGGTAAAGGCGCCATGAGTTTTGGTAAGAGCAAAGCGAAATTATTAAATCAAGACAATAACCGCGTGACTTTCGATGATGTTGCCGGGGTAGAGGAATCTAAGGAAGAAGTGCAAGAAATAGTAGAGTTTTTGCGCAACCCATCTAAATTTCAAAAACTAGGCGGTCGTATGCCGAGCGGCGTGCTCCTAACAGGCAGTCCTGGCACAGGTAAGACCCTATTAGCCAAGGCTATAGCGGGTGAAGCAGAAGTTCCATTTTTCTCTATTTCGGGTTCAGATTTTGTAGAGATGTTTGTTGGTGTTGGTGCGTCTCGGGTGCGAGATATGTTCGAACAGGCGAAAAAGAATGCCCCTTGTATCATTTTTATCGATGAGATTGATGCAGTCGGTCGCCAACGCGGTGCGGGCATCGGCGGCGGCAATGATGAGCGAGAGCAAACCCTCAATCAATTGTTGGTGGAGATGGATGGCTTTGAAGGTGGTGAAGGCGTGATTGTTATTGCTGCAACTAACCGCCCAGATGTGCTCGACGCGGCACTATTAAGACCCGGTCGCTTCGATCGTCAGGTTCACGTACCACTCCCTGATATTCGTGGTCGTGGACAAATATTGAAAGTTCATATGCGCAAAGTTCCAGTTGGCAAGTCAGTTGACGCGGCCATTATCGCACGCGGTACGCCTGGTTTTTCTGGGGCTGATTTGGCTAACCTGGTCAATGAAGCCGCCTTGTTTGCTGCTAGGGCAGGCAAAAAAATGGTTGAGATGGACGATTTTGAGTTGGCCAAAGACAAAGTTATGATGGGTGTAGAGCGCCGGTCTATGGTGATGCCTGAAGCAGAACGTTTAAATACCGCATACCACGAATCTGGGCATGCAGTAGTTGCCGAAGTGTTGAAAGACCATACTGACCCAGTGCATAAAGTCACGATTATTCCTCGTGGCCGAGCCTTAGGCCTGACTATGCAGTTACCGTCTGAAGATAGATATAGCCATGATCGAGAGTATTTGCTGGCCCGTATTGCTGTGCTGATGGGTGGGCGTATTGCTGAGGAAATATTTATGCGGCAAATGACTACCGGAGCCTCGAATGATTTTGAGGTGGCTACAGAGATGGTCTACAACATGGTTGCACGTTGGGGCATGAGTGATGAATTGGGCACACGGGTTTATGCACCTACGCAAAACGAAATGCTCGCCGGGCAGAAAAAACTAGTGAGCAATGAAACATTGAGGCTGGTAGACAGTGAGCAATCTCGAATAATCGATGAGCAATACGCTAGGGCCAAAAAGATACTTGAAGATAACCGCGACAAAGTCGAACTTATGACAAAGTCACTGATTGAGTGGGAAACCATCGACTCAAGCCAAATCGCTGACATCATGGCTGGCAAAGAACCGAAACCACCAACTGATGCAGCCAAAGAGAAGTCGGACACATCTGACGGTGATCTCGATGATAAACTAACGATCGAGCCTCAACTCGATAAGCCTGCCAGCGAAAGCTAAACTGGTTTTTACTCTAAGCGAACAAGCGCACAGTTGCTCACCCCAGGCTCATGAGCCAGGTTAATACGATATTCTCATTATTGCAGCGCCGACAAGCTGCGATAATGGGAATCATCAATACCACCCCGGATTCATTTTCAGACGGGGGCTTATATAATACCGCCGAAACCGCATTGAAACATGCTTTGCGGCTTGTTGGGGAGGGCGCTGATATATTGGATGTGGGCGGTGAATCCACTCGTCCTGGCGCAGATAAAGTATCTCTTCAGCAGGAATTGGATCGCGTGATACCGGTGGTCGAAAGGATTCACAATACTATAGCCGCGCCCATTTCAATCGACACTCACAAGCCTAAGGTAATGCGGGAGGCGCTTCGCGCCGGCGCAACCATGGTTAACGACGTGAATGCGCTGCGCACCGAGGGAGCCATCGAGGTTGTTGCGCAACATAATGTTCCTGTCTGCATTATGCACATGGCTGGACAACCCAAAACCATGCAACAAAAGACTAGCTATAGCGATGTTATAGGTCAAGTGGTCGAATTCTTAATGAGTCGAATCGATGCGTGTTTAGAAGCGGGTATCGATCTAAATAATTTAGTAGTAGATCCGGGGATTGGATTTGGCAAAAAGCTAGAACACAATCTCCAACTTCTTCAAAACACTGCTGTGATCGCCGAACAAACAGGCTGCCAAGTCCTCATAGGGGTCTCACGCAAATCAATGATCGACGGTATCTTAAGTCGGCCTGTCGAGCAACGATTGCATGCGAGTGTGGCATTGGCTGTGCAGGCTGTGTTAAATGGGGCTAAAATAGTCCGTGTACATGATGTGCGCGCAACCTACGATGCAATTCGTAGCGTAGAAGCCGTGCTAAACGCCTAGAGCGATAGAATAATATGACCAAGCAATTTTTTGGTACCGATGGAATACGTGGCCCTGTAGGGGTAGAACCTATAACGCCCAGCACTATAGTTCACTTAGGTTGGGCGCTGGGTACAGTGATTAAGAAACACTATGGTAAAGGCAGTGTGTTAGTTGGCAAGGATACTCGAGTATCTGGCTATTTATTGGAGTCTTCAATGGAAGCTGGGCTTTCCTCAGCCGGCATGGATGTCACCATGTTAGGGCCGCTGCCAACTCCAGCGATCGCGTATTTAACACAAACCGCGCGGGCTAATGCTGGTGTTGTAATTAGCGCCTCGCACAATGATTATGCAGATAATGGCATAAAGTTTTTTTCACCCAATGGAACTAAAATTTCTGATCAAATTCAAAATGAAATTGAACAATTGATGTGCCACCCAATCGAAGTTGTGAACTCAGAACACTTAGGTAAAGCGTATCGCATGGACGATGCTGTAGGGCGCTATGTTGAGTTTTGTAAGGGAACAATACCGCGAAGAATGAACTTCAAGGGTCTGAAAGTGGCGATTGACTGTGCCAATGGTGCGGCATATCAATCTGCCCCAGCGGCATTCGATGAGTTGGGTGCCGATATTAGGGTCATAAACAATAAGCCTGACGGTTTCAATATCAACAATAAATGCGGTTCAACTCACATTGGTGGTTTGCAGGATCTGGTAATCGCCGAGAAATGTGATGTCGGCATCGCCTTTGACGGGGATGCTGATCGAGTCCTAATGGTCGACAAAAATGGAAAGCTGGTCGATGGTGATCAACTGCTTTTTGTTATCGCCAATAGTTTGCATAAGCAGGGCCGATTGAAAGGCGGGGTGGTTGGTACCTTAATGAGTAATTTTGGTATGCAAAAAGCCCTAGAAGAGCGAGATATTCCTTTTGTTCGGGCTCAGGTCGGCGATCGTTATGTGATGCAGGAATTGCAGGCCAGAGATTGGGTGTTGGGTGGTGAGTCATCAGGGCACATTATTTGCCTGGATAAAACGACTACCGGCGATGGCTTGGTTTCGGCCTTGCAAGTATTGGTGCAGATGCAATTTATGGAGCAGCCTCTGCATGAGCTTGCTGGCAAAATGGAAATGTACCCACAAACTATGATCAATGTACGTTTGCCATCGGGCACGAATGCCGCCAAAGTGTGCCAGATGCCATCTGTGCTCGAAGAAGTGTCCAACACTGAAGTTGCACTCGCAGGAACCGGGCGCGTGCTCTTGAGGCCTTCAGGGACTGAGCCTGTGATTCGCGTGATGGTTGAGGGGCAAGATTCTGCAACCGTTCAAAGCAGTTGCCAAAAACTTGCCGACTTTGTCGCAAAGCAACTTTAATCTAACAGTCAACTGCGTTTCAAATCCGCTATTTACTAGGCCTAAAAACCTAGTGCAAACTCAGGCGCTATGCTAATATCCGCGCTCACTTAATTCTGTGTGGGCAGTGGGTATGCGGCGGTTATTAGTAGCGGGTAATTGGAAAATGCACGGCAGTGTAGAAATGACGGCCGAGCTAATTTCAGGTGTGGCGCGGCGTGTGTTAGAAATGGCCACCATTAGCGAGCAAAGAGCCTTACCCTACGATATTTTAGTATGTCCTCCTGCGCCATATTTGACACAAGCAGTTGCATTGTCTGATAGTCAGCCAATATCCGTTGGAGCACAAAACGTTAGTCCTTTCGAAGACGGCGCGTTTACTGGTGAAGTATCGCTGCAGATGTTAGCCGAAATTGGTTGTGAATATGTGCTCTTGGGGCATTCCGAGCGGCGCGAATTATTTGCTGAAACCGATCTTCAAGTTGCTGAGAAGTTCGCCGCATGCGTGGCCAGTTCCAGCAAGATTATTCCGGTGCTATGTATTGGTGAGACGCTGGCTGAAAGACAAGCTGGGGAAACCCAAGCGGTTGTGGCTAGACAGCTAGACGCAGTTTTAGAAATAAGTGGCATTGCTGGTTTCAATAACGCCGCTGTGGCCTATGAGCCAGTTTGGGCTATTGGTACCGGTGAAACGGCTAGCCCGGCGCAAGCGCAAGAGGTTCATGCATTTATTCGGTGCAGGTTAGCCGAACTAGATACAGACATCGCAGCGCAATTGCAGATTTTGTACGGTGGTAGCGTGAAGCCAGAAAATGCCGAAGAACTGTTTAGTCAAACAGATATTGATGGCGGCCTAATCGGCGGCGCATCACTAAAGATAGAGAGCTTTGCAGGTATCTGCGAAGCGGCAGAAAAATTGTCTAAGTAATTGTTGAATAATATTAATTAAACAACTACTTGGTCTTGAAAGACTGGTATCCGTACGGATATTTAGTTTGTAAAAAATACAGAGAATTTTAGAAAATGAACCTTACAACAATACTAATAATCGTTAACGTATTCGCAGCACTGTCCATCATCGTGTTGTCGCTAATGCAAACAAGCAAAGGCGACATGGGCTCTGCCTTTGGTGGCGGCGGCTCGCAAGGCATGTTCGGCGCCCGTGGGTCAGCCAATTTTTTAAGCCGCAGCACTTCCCTAATGTGTGCTGTTTTCTTCATCAGCAGTTTGTCTCTCGCCTACATTTACGCAAAACGAGCAGATTTAAACAGTGTGGTAGAAACCTCGGTGATAGAAGAGGTAAACGAAGTGCCAACGATAGACGCAGGCCTCCCCGAAATTGACGACGGTGCCACTGTCCCTACGCTCGAGGCTGATCAGGCTGAGGGCGTATTCGATAGCGTGATTGAAGAAATCCCTTCAGAAAACTAATAAAACATATCTGAGCCACCTAGATTGGGTGCGGGTTCTTGAATGGTGCACGCGCAGCGTGTGACCACAAAAGAATACAGAGCAAGAATTATAGTATAGAAGTAAGTTTAAAGGCCCAGGTGGTGGAATTGGTATGACGACGGCGAAGCCTAGTGCCAATGGTGCACGCGCAGCGTGTGACCACAAAAGAATACAGAGCAAGAATTATAGTATAGAAGTAAGTTTAAAGGCCCAGGTGGTGGAATTGGTAGACACGCTATCTTGAGGGGGTAGTGGCGAGAGTCGTGCGGGTTCAAGTCCCGCTCTGGGCACCAAATAGTCGAATATTGATCAATCTTCAAACACCGATCATTATCACGTATGTTTAGAAAGTCATGGTTTTGCGCGATAATTGCGCTTTGCTTGTAGACTGACTAAGGTTAGATAGAAAATAGAACAGTTAGAGTAATAGCATGGCAGAAATCACATTTATAGACTTTGAAGGAACAAAACGTACGGTCGATGCGACTAACGGCGATAGCGTTATGGAAGCCGCAACCACTAACGATATCCCTGGTATAGACGCTGATTGCGGTGGCGCCTGCGCTTGCGCTACTTGCCATGTCTACATAGACCCAGCATGGCTTGATATTGTCGGTAAACCAGAAGATCTCGAGTCTGAAATGCTCGATGTTGCTGAAGAAGTAAAAGATAATTCCCGATTATCTTGCCAAATTAAGGTTTCTGATGAAATGGATGGCCTGGTGATTGTTACTCCAGAAAGCCAGTTTTAATTGTATTTAATATAGTTCCGCAAAAGCGAAGCTTTGTCACCCATTCCATTGCCTGACAAAGCCCTTCGGATCTAATTCAGGCAGTGCTTTTGTGGCCCTTGGGCTCCCAAGGTATAAAAACCCAACAATTTGATCGGTCTTATCCAACCCTAGACCTTGCAGCATTTCGGGCTGAAACATCATGCTTCCTGAGCGCCAAATAGCACCAACCCCTTGAGCGTGCGCAGCCGTCATCATCATTTGAGCGCTGGCAGCGGCTGACAGTACCTGCTCGATTTCGGGTACCTTTTCATGTTTAATAATTTTAGCGACCACTGCAATAATTAAGGGAGCCCTGAAGGGCTTGGCTTTTAGTTTTTCGCGCAAATCTTTGCTGAGAGGCTCTGCATTTGCCATTTCTTTTACATCGGCCATTAGCCTTCCAAATTTACTGCGCGCTTCTCCTTCAATCGTGAGGAACTTCCATGGCCGCAAATCCTTATGATCACAGGCTCGCAAGCCTGCTCGAAAGATGTTGTTGAGCTGATCTTGGGTGGGCCCTGGTTCGCAAAGCAAGTTTACGGAATTTCGAGTGTGAAGAGCTGTTAGCGCATCCATTTCGGGTGGTTTCAGTCGCAGAAAATTTAGGTTGTTTATTATAACATTTGCTCTTTCAAATCGGCGTCAATTGTTTGTTGTTTAAGCTCAATTTGGTATTCTTAAACTCGGAAGTGGTTAAATACTAAACGATTGTTAGTTAACGGGGGGGGGGAGTGTATTTATAATGCCTGGCGATATGGAATGGCTATAGTCATTGATTGATTTTGTGTTATGTTTAGTCAGCGCCCGTTTTAAGACAGGTGCGCTTTCGACAATATAGATGGTTTCG
>JBLHME010000039.1:0-28700 GCA_047623225.1 Cryomorphaceae bacterium | reverse complement strand
TGGAGCGCGCAGCCTGCCCTTGGGGGCGATGCCAATAAGAAACTGGAAACCCGCCCTCAATCGATTTATGATTGAATTTGACGGTCGATTAATCGATTACCTCTAAGCCTAAATCATGGCAGATACACAGTTAGGTTTACACTCTCTGAAGCATTTTTAACAATACCGTCACTTTTCTATTTAATTCTGAATTACCAAGATGGCAAGCGGCTTGAGCATCGTCATGCCTTTGTTAGACAATCC
The DNA here is from genome assembly GCA_047623225.1 of Cryomorphaceae bacterium. GTDB lineage: Bacteria > Pseudomonadota > Gammaproteobacteria > Arenicellales > Arenicellaceae > Arenicella. Next base: position 28,457 of record JBLHME010000039.1, on the reverse strand, counting down.
AACCGTCGGACTTAAGCTGCTAAAACATGTAGTCATTTATCCCCCTTATCAACCCCGTGCACTAAATATCGGTACCCATACCTCTATTCAATGCTAAACCTCTCTGTACCAGAGAAAAACGCCAAGCCTTTCCAATTGTGCATCGTTCCTTTGTTTGCAACCTTGGCACAAGCCTTGAGCGGGGTATTAGTTACAAGCCCTTACAAAAATTTATGTTAAAAATCATGCACGTCTAGTGAATTTCGAATATTTAATGATCCGCTGCGTTACCGTTTGGAGTTCATGCATGGCGTTGTGGTGGCATTCGGAATCTGGCCTTTTAGTCTGAAGTGACATTTCCAACGTCTCATACTAATATCTAAATTTAAAGGCTTGCGTTGACCAATTGCTGTTAAAGCTCAACTTACACGGCCACCAATGGCATTTCTATCCCTTTAGATAGCTTGCTTTTACTTGTGCCAAAGCAAATTAAAATTTATTGTCAAGTTAGGCATCCGCTCGAGGCGATAGCTTCGTTGAAGGTGGGGATTTCTAATTATTGGGGGCATCATTGGTCCTATATCAATTCAGTCGGCTACGAGTCCGTTAAGCATTTGGCTGAAATCAGTAAATTTGAAGAGATGTTTGCCGAGCCGAATAATTTTGCGTGCAAGATAAGTGATGACATTGATCTGCCGCACGTAGAATACCCGGCCGAGTTAACGTCATAGTCTGGGCGAGTTCAAAACTCTAATAATGAGGCTTTTATTGCGGCTAAAACGTCGAGGCCGTATTCTAGGCCCGACCATAAAACTCGGATTGACCGGTGGAAAGAGAATCTCAACAAGCATGAGATAAATGAAGCGCTACCAATTATTTGCGAAACTGCTTCGGTATTTGCTTATAAAATTCCAGATTCATTTTGACTAGATAATAAGTAACCAAGAGCCCCCTAGTATTGATTTGTTGCAGATTCGCAAATATACTCAAAGCAGGCCTTTACGCCGCTTTGATCAGCAAGAAAACCGCAAGGGAGAACAAGATGGCTGACGACGTCACGCGATCAATAAATGCTTGTGCCGCACACTATGGTGAGCAATCAGGTGCTATGAGAGATTACTTAACGCAAGGGCAAGCGCGTGCGCACCAGCTTAGTAACCGAGGGCCGCTTAAGTTTGATAAGAATGGCGATCTAGACGCTGGAATTAGAGCCGCCTATTCCAAATACGGTTTTTATATTTTCGAAGGCGCTATAGGCCCCAAAGAGTTAGCTGAACTTGAGCACGATATTAAAGCCACGCGTAGTAAATTCCCTCTGCAACCAGACGGGCAAATAGACGCACAAGGCAACCCTGCATTGGGCACCGATTGTAAAGCACCAACGGTGCAGTGGGCGAAACCCCTGTCGGACCCATTAGGCGGCTCAGCGCTCTACAACGCAAGGCATCAGGTTAAATTGTTTGAGCCAAAAGCAAACATTGATGCTCCTGCCTATCTACCGCTTGTTTTGATGGGTCAGCTACAGTTTTCCGAGGCCTGCCTAAGGCTCTATGGCCACCCGCAACTGCTGAAAGTAGCTGAGGCAATTCATGGTGAGGATTTCGCTCCATTTAACGAGGTTATTTTCTTCAAAGACGCAGGCTTAGGTGCCGCCGTTTCTTGGCACCAAGATGGCGACACTCACTGGGATAACCCGAGTTTTGATGAAGACATCCATGGTTTTAATTTTATGGCCCAAATTTACAGCAGCACAGCTGTAAATGGAGTATGGGTTATTCCCGGATCACACCGAGAGGGCAAGTTAAATATAAAGGCGAAGATGGAACAAGCAGGTAGTGAACGTCTACCGGGTGCAGTGCCAATGGCTTGCATCCCTGGTGATGTAATTATCTCAAATCGCCAGCTGGTTCATGGCTCATTTGCGAATACTGGTTTTGAGCCTAGATTGACGGTAAATTTTGGATTTCATCGGCGATCTTCAGTACTTAATGTTCAAGGCGCTGGCATGCATAGCAAATCAGTCATATACGATGAAGAGCACATCAAAAAAAGATCATACGCCATTGGTTTAGCGATAGACGCTCGTCGTCAACATTTCAGAGGCGAGGAACCTTATCACTACAAACCACTTTCTGATGAAGGGATAAAATGGACTGAGGGCTCTCTCTCCAAGCTGAAAGATTACAACCTGCTGGACCTGAGTATTTAGCACACTTTGCACGCATTTATGAGAGTGCGAATGCATTGCGACATAATATGGGATAAGCAAACATTTAGACCACAGGACATCAGAGAAATGAGGTGGGCTGAACGAGAGGGAATTGGCGGCGTTTTACTGGAATGGCCATCTATGGGCGTCAGTGCTCTAATTGATTAACGCACCCATTTTTATTGTGTCATTCAGACTGATCAAGCTTGCTCAATTTGGCCTAATAACCTAGCCCCAATACACGAACAATATAAGCAGCGAAAAGGTGCCTATGAACAACATTATGGGCAACCAGTTTTCGCGCATTTGGTGCAAGGAACTACTGACCAGAAATAAGGCCAACAATAGAATAACTTCCAGTGCTAATTGTGGTGTAAATAAAGTGAAGGCGTAGAGTGAAAGTGCATCCTTCATTTGTTCGCCCTGGCAGGTAAAACCAGAATACGCGCATCCAAGCGCTATTATCGCTAGGGCAACACAGTGGTTTATCACTCCTAACCGCAGCCAGAAGCTTACGGTCTTTAACTTTTTTTCTAAGGTTGTCATTCGTCGGAGTATAGCAAGCACAAACAGCGTCCATTTTCACCTAAATCTGTCAGTATCAACCAGCTCAAAAACCTTTTAATCTCCTGTGAACATGGCCTCAAGCGGGAAAAACTGACGGCCTCATTAACTGGTTTGACCCCAATACCTCTTGCTGTTTCCCAGCAAGCCAAAATATAAATCGAATCAAAGTCGAGTATTTTGAAACTTACAGGGGCACCATTTGGAATGGGATTTAGCAGCCAGTAAACTTGGTAGCCAAACGCCTTGATGAAATTAGTTGTCGCGCGCTTTTGGAATCATGGCATCGAGCATGTAAAGGGCCTTTAGGCTTGATCTTTAGCAGCGCCGCAAACATGCTCGGACTATGTGAAAACACAAATTTCAAATCCGCCAAGAGTATGTAGAGAATTCGCGCGCAGTGGGAGTTTAAGATATCTGCAATTGATTGGGTTGTTGGTTGCCAACCAAGGTGTTTGCACAAGAAGTTTTGAGGCTTGAAACTCTACTTATAAGCTCTCTTTTAAGTTTTCACACAGTTTGTACTCAAATAAGAGGTAACAAGGGATGGCAAGATACAAGAGCTTAATCCAAATATTCATGATCTAAAATACCCACACTCTCAACCGAACCATGACTGCTCTCGTATACGAAATCCGCTCTAATTAAATGGAAACCAGCCAATGATCCTTCGCAGTGTTACCCAGCATGTTAAAGACCAAAACTGGTTTGCCGTGGTGCTCGACTTCATTATTGTAGTGTTTGGTGTTTTCGTTGGTTTGCAGGTATCTAACTGGAATGAGGCGCAGGAATTCTAGTGGAAAACTGTTTTTCGGTATTTGCCGTCGTTGAAACATATAACTTAAACTGCTCTAAGGGTGTCACAGATGAATTAGCGCCTGAGTAGGTTGATGCAATTATTCAAAACCCTGAAATTAAGCCGCAGCTAACACGGTTGTTTGGCGAAACCGCTTTTATACCGATTTCGCTAAGAGGGCAAAATATTGTTGCAGAGAACGCACTTGCGGCGATTAATGCTGAATTAGAGCATCGCTAGTGCTTTTGATCTGGCAAGGTATAAGGTAGAGCCTGATTGAAATGATTGTTAAAGACAAATTGTACTAATTTACGCGCTATTAGAGTCAAAAGTCCGTGGATCTAATTTTGATTGGTTTTCGTTCTAGTCTGCATCTCTAGATCTTTGCGTGTGCAAAGCATTGCGGTTAATCTTCTTATAATCAGTCAGACGTTACTCATGCCATAGCCGAGACTCGATCGTTAAAGGCTGGTGATATTGCTAATGGTTCCGAACAAGACTAATGATCAAGGGGGAGGGGCGCTTTGGTTACAAGAATTTTAAATGGCTTGAAGTCTAACAATTTGCGAGTTGGGCTCTTTGATCTTGCTATTATCGCAATGCGCCTGTTCATGGGCTTCCAGCTTGATCGCTGGAATGAGGAACGATTGCGATAACAGGACGTTCAAGAATATCTAGGTCAATTGGCCGATGACCTGCAAGCCGATTTCGACGGCTCAAAGAGCCGAATCGATTATCTATCGCAGGTGCGGGAGCACGGAATTAATGCGCAAGCACTTTGGGATGAAGCAGCCTCTTATAACCCTCGCGACGTTGTAGTATCACTCTACCATGCCTCACAAATTTATCCGTTTATTGCTAGCACGTCTACCTACGAGGATTTGAAGTCCACCGGCAATATGGATTTATTGGGAGACACGAACATTCGTTCTAAACTCTTCGTTTATTATAATTCCCACGCGGTCAATTTTGCGGTGGTCGGGCGTGAAGCCCCTTACCGGATGGCAGTGCGTGGTGTTATTCCTTTTCAAGTTCAAGAATTAATTCGCGGGCCATGCGCTTACCTTGTGCTTGGCATCAAGACTACAGAACGCCTAGCTAAAAATTTCGAGATTGAACTGGGCGAAGCCGAGGCCGAGCGAATTCTGAGCGCCGTGCGTCAGAGCCCTTCGCTCTTGCAACAGCTACACTTTAAACTGGGCCAAGACATGATTCTAATTAATATACTGGAGAGTCAGATGGTAGGCGCGAAAACACTGATATCCGCGCTCGTTTCATCGGAAAAAGAATAAAGATCGGCAGGCTCCCACTTTTCTTCTATGAGGAAGGTTCAGACTCGATATTAGTATCGAATTTCAACAGAGTCGTAAACATACTTAAAGTGGATATTTCTTAGAATGGCAAGATGCGAGGTTTGCCTCAAATATTTTCGGTTGGGCAGGTAATATTCTCCTATTGGGCTTTAACCATTATCAGCCTCAATGTCAGCTGGATAGATATGTCACGTCTAATTTTTTCTCTTTGAAGGCACTCAAGACTTCTCTAAATCTGACATGGTTATCTGCGCTGCCGGTCTGCTCATTATTCGATTGAAGTAATCTGAAACCAATTCAGTAAACTCTGTGCCGATGCAGCTTTTCGCAAAAAACAGGGTGTAACCTAAGGAGATGTCTGCAGCGCTGAAACCACGTTTTAGTAGATAGTCTCGATCTTGTAGTTGGGTTTCAAGCATGCCCAGCGCCTTGTCTATCTGGAAACGACAGTAGGCGTCATATCCATCGCTAACTTTATAGGGGTCTATGTTGAAAGTGTTGCCAAAACTCACAGCAATGTAGTTTGCCATGCCGCTTTCAGCCATGTGGAACCACTGTAGATATGCGGCGTATTCCTCATCATCCGGAGAAACAGATAATGGGCTTGGCCCGAATCGTTGTAGCAGATATTCTATGATCGCAGTTGATTCTACTATGAGGGTATCACCATCGTAGAGCGCGGGCACTTTACCCATTGGGTTGATGGTTTTAAATTCATCAGATGCAAAGTACTTGCCATCGTAGCCAATGCTTTTTAATTCGTAGGGCAGCGCCATTTCTTCAAGCAACCAGCGAGCACGAATTGACCGAGTGCCTGGTGAGTGGAATAGGGTAAGTGACATTTTGTGTTCCGTATTTGTTGTGAGTGGAGCAAAGGTTGGCGCTCGGGTCTGTGGGTTAAGGCAATCCAACTAAAGATGATTACTAGCCTAAAATCAAAAAGGCCTCTGTAGATAACGAGGCCTTTCTAATAGCTAGAAATCAAACGCTAATCTTATAGTTTAACCATCAGCTTGCCAGTATTACCGCCGTCAAAGAGTAAGTTAATTCCTTCGATGGCACTTTCGAGGCCTTCAAGTACATGAGCTCTGTATTTGATTTTGCCTTCCATTAAATACTTGGACATGGCTTGCATCACTTCAGGCGCCTTGTCGTAATGATCAGGGATCGTGAAGCCTTGAATCATTAGGCGTTTCTTGATTATTGGAATCCAGTTTGGCCCAGCAGCGGGTACTTCTGCATTGTAATCTGCGATCATGCCGCAGACCATAATTCGGCCGTGCGCGTTCATTAGATCAAACACGTGGTTTTGCACTGCGCCGCCAGTGTTTTCAAAATATAAATCCAGTCCCTTTGGTGCAGCCGCCTTGAGTTCATCGGCGAGTATTTCAGACTTATAATTGATCGCCGCATCAAAGCCTAGCTCCTCAGTAAGCCATCTGCATTTTTCATCAGTGCCAGCAGTCCCTATTACGCTTAGGCCTTCTGCTTTGGCAATTTGACCAACCATTGAACCGACCGAACCAGCCGCACCAGAGATCAGTATTGTTTCACCTGCCTTTGCTTTGCCAATATTAATCAAGCCTATATACGCGGTTAATCCTGGCGTGGCCAAGACGCACAGCACCGCTTCGCTGGGTACTTCGGGCGGCAATTGATTCATGCCGTTGCCATCGCTGACTACATATTCGGTCCAACCCATCAGGCCCGCAACTCGGCTACCAACGGGGAAGCGCTCATTCTTGGATTCGACAACTTCGCCAACCCCGCCTGAGCGCATCACGTCGCCTAACTCAACTGGTGGAATATAGCTCTCGCGGTCAGGCGTCATCCAACCCTTCATGGCTGGGTCTAATGACATGTGGGTTTGCTTAATGAGTATTTGACCATCGTCTATTTCAGAGGTGATCATTTTCACCACTTCGAATAGATCGGGTGTGATATTTAATACTGGGCGCTTTACCAATTTTATGGCGGTGTACTCAATGCTCATGGTTTTAAACCTCGTTGTCTATTATTTGTGAACGTGAGTCTACTTGTTTGTCAGAAAGTTTAAGTGAAAACCCTATATAGGTGCTCTTGTACTTTCAGCCTTTACGCTGTATCTGGGAAATAAAAAGCGCCTCGATAAATAGGAGGCGAGACCCAACAAAAAATGTAGTGGGAATGGACACTCAATCGCTTGTTTGAACATCTTTGCGCGCAAACACATAGAACAGCGCCGCAGTAAGCCCTGAAGAGGCAAACAGAAGCAACATAATCATGATTTGATAGCGCACAGCTATTAACGGCGAGATACCAGATAAAATTTGCCCGGTCATCATGCCTGGCAGTGATACTAGGCCCACTGCAAACAAGGAGTTTATTGTGGGTATCAAAGTAGCTTTATAGGCTGTATTTCTCGCCGATTCATCACTCACATTTCTTTCCAGCTCAGAAAAATACCGCTCGGCGAATAGGCTAATGGCGTTCATGCCAACGGCGAAGATCATGCCAGCAATTGGAATAACAATGGCGGGTGCAAACCAAGGGTCGCTCCGCAATACGCCTTTAGTGGCTAGGGCGAGCAAGCTCGCATTGACAACGAAGGTAGCCGCGAGAGCCTTGAAGTAAAGCTCTTTGCGGCGCTCAGGCACCGAACGCAGAGCTATCCACGACGACACCAGCAACATTATGCTCAGCACGCTTAACACTAATGCAAACTGCTCGGTCTTGAATATATAGGTGAGCACATAGCCAATTAAACAAAGCTGAATGATCATTCGAGACAGCGCGTAGCTGGGCGTCTTCGCGTCCGAAGTCCAGCGCCACAAAATCACCACCACCGCGGCCGCTGGGAGCATCATAAGAGCAAGATTAGCGACGGGTATGGTTTGCATTGTGGTTCCTACTTCTTGTTATCGGGGGGCTGCATCGCATTAAGTTGTTGTTCTAGGCTCTTAATACTGTCTTTGGCAAGCACCATGCTCTGCAGTAATTGTTGATGCAAATCAGGGTGTTCCAGTTTCTTTAGATGCGCGTACTTTGCTTCATCTAGGTTATTGATAACCACCGCAATAAACAAGTTAACCACGACAAAAGTACCAATCACCACAAAGCTAACAAAGTACAGTGCGTAAGCAGGTGACAGCTCCATTGCTTTATACATAACGTCGGTCCAATCCTCAAGCGTGACAATTCTGAAAAGGGTCAACAACGAATACGCTAAGTTGCGCCAATGAGTAGGGTCGTGTTCGTGAAATAGATGAAAACCCAGAACTCCGTAGATAAAGAACAATATTCCCATTAAGATTGTGATGTGGCCCATCGAGGGAATTGAACGCACCAGCGTTTCAACAATCAATCGCAGTTCAGGTAAAGCGTTGATTAATCGCAATACCCTGAGCAAGCGGAATACTCGGCCGAGCATGGCAAATTCGGCGGATATCGGCAGCAGTGATAATACGATCAAGCCGAAATCAAAAACATTCCAGCCATCCCTGAAATAATTCCAAGGCTTTGGGCCTAAGGCGAGCATTTTGATCGCTGCTTCGGCAATGAACGCCGCTAATACAATGCTGTGAAATCGGCCAAACCACTGCTCGATGCCTGGCGACATCATGTTTGGGAAAGCTTCAAAACCGATCATTGCTGCGGTGAGCAAGATCAAGCCGATTATGGAGTATTCAAACAGCTTAGAAGCGGCAAATTGTCGGATTGCATTCATGACAGGGGGGGGCAATGGGGCTTAAGCAGAGGCCTTTGAGAGGTTTCCGCATTATGATTACGAGTGGTCAATACATTGGGGCGAAGGCTCGGTTTCTCAACCGAGCCAGCTATCAAAAACTTGATTTACTCTACACCTTTCTCAATAGCGGTTTTCCAAGCATCACGTTGTTGCATTCGATCCCAATAAGCTTGCAGGCTTGGGTAATCGCCAAGTTGGCCCAAGCGCTCAGCCATAGACACCACATAGGCAATGCCAAAATCAGCACCAGAAAACTCACCAAGAATATAATCATTGTCGCCCAATTGGTCAGCGATATGGTTAAGGTGCAAGGTGATTTCTGAATCACTAAACGGTGCAATAACTGGGTGATCTACGCCGCTTCTTAGTAGCAGCATTTTCAACAACAAAGGCGCAAACACAGAACCTTCTGGATACGCTAACCATTGTGTGTAGGTCGCCCATTCTTTAAGTTGGCTCTGTGGCGGGCTGAGTCTATTGTCTTTGTCATACAGCGCCAATAAGTAGCTATTGATGGCGCCTGATTCGGATAACACTAAACCGTCATGCTCGATCACTGGCGACTTACCCAGTGGGTGAGCGTTTTTCAATTCAGGTGGCGCGCGGCCCATGTCATTACGAATATACACATCCATTTCGTAATCGGCATTGAGCTCTTCAAGAAGCCAGACAGTGAAAATAGAGCGCCCAATGCGCAAGTGATGAAGTTTGATCATGTTTGTTCTCAGTAAGTAGTTAGAAAATATTTTGTTCTGAAGCCATTGCAGTGGTTTCAGCCTGTATTGCGTAACCCTGTTGCTATCCCATTGATACTATCAAGCGCTGGTTTCAGCCACACGGATTGCATTCGGTCTGGTTCGGCATCTAAACGTTTAAGCAATAACACCTGAATATAGTTCAAGGGGTCTAGATAGGCATTGCGCCAGCGTACCGATTGCCCAATCTCGGGGAAGTCGGCCATCATTTCACGTACTCCAGTAATCTCACGAATTTTGTCTATCGCCAGACGGTGTTCGCCTTTCATCGTGTTGTAGGTGGTGCTGGCTATCTCAGCATCGGTGCATAGCCGAGAATAGTGCTCGGCTACTTTCTGGTCGGTTTTTAGAATGACCATTTGCGAATTGCTTAGTAGGTTCTGAAAATATCGCCAGTCAGCCTGCATTTCTTGCAAAGTTGCAAGGCCGCCATTCTCAATGGCACTATTAAGCGCGCTACCCAAGCCGAACCAACCAGGAATATTTTGACGTGATTGAGACCAACCAAACACCCAGCCAATCGCGCGAATCGACTTTTTAGAGTAATCGGCCTTTTTACGATGAGACGGTCGAGAGCCAATATTCAACATGGCAATCTCGTTCGACGGCGTGGTCTCATAGAAATATTGCATGGTAGCAACGTTATTGTCAGTGAGGTCACGAAAAGCCTGTTCGCCAGTAATCGTTAGGTTTTCCATCATAGCCACATGTTCGGGCTTATCAGTGTTCACATAGCTTGGGTCACTGGCTTTCATCAACCCGGTTATGCCGACTGTTAGCTCATAGCGTGCCGTGTCGATGAAGTTATATTTGAACGACAGAACCTCACCTTGTTCGGTGAACTTAATGCCGCCTTTTACCGTTCCTTTGGGCTGACTCAGAATGGATTCGTGAGTTGGGCCACCGCCTCGACCAATGGTGCCGCCGCGGCCGTGAAACAACAGGCAGCGTATGTTGTGCTTATCAGTCACCGACACAATATTTTGTTGCGCCTTATATAAATTCCAACTCGACGCTAAGATGCCACCGTCTTTGCAGGAATCTGAATAGCCCAGCATTATTTCTTGTGTGTCGTTGGTGAACCCCAACAACTGCCTATAGACCGAATTGGTAAATAAGCTTTCAAGTGTGGGCTCAGCGTGCTCTAAGTCGATAACGGTTTCAAACAAAGGCGCAATATGTATCTGGCTGTCTATCTTGCCCTTGGCATCGATGGTGATTAGGCCAGACATCTTAGCCAGCAAAGCGACCTCCAATAAATGGCTGGCTTCGTGCGTCATTGAGATAATGTAACTACCAAAGCAATTTACCGAGACTTCCTCGCGCATATCACTCATTAATTCAAACACCTCAATAATGTCAGCGCTTTGGATGGTGATTTGCCGTCGATCGTAGCTTAGCTGCTCAATGTCGGTTAAACGTTCAGTAAGCCAAGCTTGCCGTTGCGCCTCGTTCATCGCGTAATAATCAATCGGCTCATCAATTGTTAAGCCAATTTCGTGGATCGCTTGTGAGTGCAGGGTGGACTCTTGACGAACATCCATTTTGGATAAATAAAACCCACAGCTGTCTAACAAACGCAGCAAGTCTTGCAAGCCACCGCGAGTAAGATTTGCTTCCTTGTGTTGAATCAACGAGTCGCAAACCAGCTCAAGCTCAGCTTTAAAATCGTCCTCGTTTTTAAACGCCGAAGGGTCAAACGCCGGTTGGCCGTCGTCAATGCGTGCTTCAGCTTGCGCAATGGTTTTATCCAAGCGCAATTTTACAAACGATAGCTTGCGACGATAAGGCTCCTTAATGTGTTTTATGCCCAAATACTTAGTTAGGCGAATATTGTCGCGCTCCATTGACTCAACAAAAGCCGCCGATAAATCAATTTGATCATCACTGTGCGTGAGTATCTTGCTTAAATCATCAACGCGCCGCGCGTATTCCTTAAGCACTTCTATCTGTTGTAAGCGCAAAGCGTTGCGGGTGATTTGGGGCGTTACAAACGGATTACCGTCACGATCACCACCAACCCAAGTACCAAACCGAACAATGTTGGGAATATCCAATGCTTCACCACGTGCCTCTGGATAAACAGCTTTAATTGCATTCTCTAAATCGCGATAGATCTCGGGCAAGCAAGTAAAAATCGTCTCACGAAAGTAATACAAGGAATTCTCAATCTCATCATAAACCGTAGGCTTGGCTGGCCGCACAGCTTCAGTCTTCCAAAAGATTTGAATCATCGCCTTTAAACGATGCTTAAACTCCGACAGCTCACCATCACAAATATCACCCTTCACCAAACCCTGGTATTCCTTATGAATCCGCTGCAAAGCTTCTAACACAATCGGTCGCTTAGCCTCAGTTGGGTGAGCCGTAAAGGTCGGGTAATAATTTAAATCAGAAATAAGCGCCATAACCTCAGCCAAGGACTTACCGTCGTCTTTAAATTTGCGCAGTGTATCAACAAAGGAATTAGCCCAAGCATCGTTCGCCTCATCGCGAGCCTGTTGATTAGCATGCTCTTCGCTAATGTTGGCTAGGTGAAAAAAGGTGCTGAACGCATGAATAACTCGGCCTATTGAATCCACATCGAGCTTTTCGATTGCATCTAATAACTCGGTTTGCACATGGTCAGAAGGATTGATGCGTTGTTGAATAAAGCCCTGGCGCAGCAATTCAACAGAATCGAAAACCGCTTGGCCTTCTTGTTCCTTGATTACTTCGCCTAATAGGTCGGGTAGAATTTTTGCTTCGTCGGAGAGGGTGGTTATGAGTGGGTTCACGGATGAGCCTAGCTTTAAAATACAACTTTAGAGTATCAGCAGTATAGCATTAGGTGGTTTAGCGAGCATTATGGGATGGTTGCTTCGTGGGCAAAAAATTCACTTTGCTCGGGCTTGGCAAGCTTAGGGATGTAGCAATGCCCCGAGGTAATGGCGGCTTGTTTTATGCGCCATTGAGCGAAGATTAATATAAATAACATATGTCTATTGAATAACTCAAAGCCAAGGAGTTAGGCGGATGTTTGCTCAACGATGAGCGCTACCACCAAAAATTTTAGCCGTGAGTATTAAACACTTCAACTTGCTGGAACATCCAACAGCAGCAGTTCAACATCTTCGATTGCTTGCAATTGAATTACACTGCGATCGTCTACTTCCAACCCGTCGCCAGCCTTTATCAATTCGCCATCAATTTCAACTGACCCTTTCGACACCAATATATAAGCTTGATGCTTAAGAGCGTGTTCAATCTGGGCTCCACTTTTCAATGTGCCTGTATAAATAAACGCGTCTTGATTGATTTGCAGTGGCGCATTGCCATCACCCGAAACCAACAAGCTAAGTTTGTCATTAGTTGGCTCCTTCGGAAACTCATGCGCATCCCAACTTGGAGCAACTCCCATCTTGTTCGGAGTGATCCAAATTTGATACAGGGTGGTGTCCACGTCTTCGCGATTGTGCTCTGAGTGAAAAATCCCAGTGCCCGCGCTCATCACTTGCACATCGCCAGCTTCAGTTCGGCCTTCATTGCCATTGCTGTCTTTATGCGTGATTGCACCAGATCGCACATAGGTAATGATCTCCATGTTTTCGTGTGGGTGGGTTGTAAAACCAGTGCCAGCTTTAATGATGTCATCATTGATCACTCGTAATGTGCCAAAACCCATGCGGCTTGGGTCATGATATCCACCAAAGCTAAAGTGGTGCCGCGCGTTCAGCCAGCCGTGGTTGGCATGGCCTAGCTCTGTGTATGCAATGTGTTTCAAATTTGTTCTCCTAAATGAGCGCAATCACTATGATTGCGCGTCGAGTCTTGAGGGTGTTTGTAGGGCGACCACTACTGCTAATATTACTAGCAGTAGTGGAAATTCCCATCCACCACCTTCGCTGTTAAATACCCAGCCGTTACCTAGGTGCACCCAAGTGGCGCCTAACAATATGGGCAGGCTCAATAATGCAGCCAAACGAGTTTTTACGCCGGCCACAATGGCAGCGCCGCCGACAATCTCACCCGCAATGGTTAAATAGGCGGCTGCGGCGGGCAATCCTAAACTGGCAAAATAGCCAACGGTGCCTGCAGGCGTGAATACAAATAATTTGAGTAGGCCATGAGCGATAAGAATTGAGCCCAGCGCCACGCGCAGTAAGATTACAGCGTATTGGTTGTTAGAATTAGTCATTTTAGTTTCTCGTAAATTGGTTTGGTTATTTGACGAAAGACAGAGTACCAGTTATTAAAACAATGATAATATAGTGATTAATAATATTATTAATTCCAAAATGGAACTAATAGAATGAGCCAATTATCCAAAGTCGCCGCCTTTATAGAAGTGGCCAAGCATGAAAGTTTTGCAGCAGCTGCGCGCTCATTGGGCTTAACTGGCCCCGCAGTAAGCAAGCAAGTTCAAGCCTTAGAAGAGCAACTTGGAGTAAAGCTACTGTATAGAACCACTCGCAAAGTCAGCCTTACAGAAGAGGGCGCTCTTTATTTTGAGCGAGCCAGAAAAGCACTCGAAGACTTAGATGAAGCCGAACAACAAATTCAAGAACTAAAAGCCTGCCCAACCGGCAAACTAAAGATCAATGCTCCGAGCTCGTTTGGTAATCAATACTTAGCCAAACCCATTACCGAGTTCGCAAAACTCTACCCCGATGTGGAACTAGATGTTGATTTTGATGACCGCTGGGTTGATGTGATTGGTGAAGGCTATGACGTGGTAATCAGAATCGACGCTCTGGAAGATTCATCTTTAATTGCTCGCAAACTCGCTAGCTGCACTATAGCGCTGTGCGCTTCCCCTAATCTTCTTAAATCTAAAGGCCACCCAAAACACCCACGGAACTAGCGCACTATCCTGCGGTTGTTTATTCCAAACATGGCCAAGCCGAAGAGTGGCGTTATGTTAATAAGTCTGGGCAATCAGGCCATCAGAAACTAAACAAAATGTTTGCAGGCAACAGTGCAGAGATTCAAGTACAAGCTTGCCTGCAGGGGATTGGCGTGGCTTTATTGCCTATCTTTTGTGTGGCAGAACATCTCAATAGCGGCAAGTTAGAACGAGTATTACCTGAATACACCACCCATCCAGAACGAGGTATCTACGCAATGTTCCCGCAAAACCGACACCTCTCGACTAGGGTAAGGTTGTTTGTAGATTACCTGAGTGAGTGCTTCAACAGCTTTCCCTGGAAATAGTTTTAAGAGATTAAGTAAGCCACTATCGGCAGGGTTACGAAAGACGCCACTGTGCTGTAGCCGAGCAGAGTTGCCACAAAGCGCGGCGCTATGCCTGCGTGTATCGCCAACAAGCCTGGAGTCACCATGCACGGCATCGCGGTTAGAAAAATAGCTGCAATGCGTGCATCGCCGCTAATACCAACCGCGCCCACATAAAGCCAGGCAGCCAATGGCGCAATAATCAATTTCAGAAATATAGCCACAGCAAGAGGCGCTTTGTGCTCTGGCAATAAGCGAGGCTGAAACTGCAATCCCAGCACAAACAAAGCAGCAGGCATCAATAATTTAGCCAGCACCTCCATCACACTGGCAATCGCCAAGGTATGCCAGTGCACGGGAATAAGCACCGCCACCAGCAAGGCTATAAATGGAGGAAAGGTCAATATTCGTTTAACCACCATCAGCGGTGACACCGCCACACCCCCATCCCTAGAAGGAGCATACAAAGCAATTACAGTAAGCCCAAAGGTGTTCAACACCAAAAATGTGCCTAATTGATCATAGAAAATGGCATAGCCCAAAGCGCCATCGCCAAATACTGCTAACACCAACGAGTAACCCAAAAAGGAAGAATTCCCCAAAGTGACCAGCAACAATAGAGCACCCTCGATTTGCCGCGGCCATGCAAATGAACGACAAAGCCAAAGCACCATGCCAATCGACACTAACATCCACAACCAAGGAAAGCCCGCAGGCAACATCACCGCGCGCGAAAACTCCAACAAAGGAACTTTTAGCAAAATGATCGCCGGCAAAGCGAGGTAGATAATGAAGGTATTGACCCACTTAACCACGCTACCAATAGATTGCAATAGAGGCCGTGCTAACAGGCCAGCACCGAAGAAAAGTGCGATTATGAGGATTACATTCATCGGTTAGGGAATCGGATTGTGAAAACAATATAGGTAGACATTATTGCGGGGTGAGGGCTGCCAATAATTGACTAAAGGTTATAGGGAGCGATATTGGAGTTTATCCGATCTGCATGAAAGAAAAAGGGTATCAGATCTTGCCCTTAGCGGTCACTCCAATCGAGTCTGAGCATACTCATTTCGAGAGACTGTTTATGCGAGTTGTATCGATGGGGCAGCGTTTTTCACGCTGTCTCTGTCACTGACACGCTGGTGCCAACGCCAAAACGATTGCAGTTCCTTATCAGGGCTTAAAAACACCATGCCTGCGGCAAAATCGATACAACACAAGGCTGTAATATCGGCGATTGTGAAGCGATTTCCGGCGACATAATCCCGTTGCGAAAGTTCTTTATTGAGTCGTTGATAATAAGCTCGGGTTAAAATATCTCCCCGCTCTTTTGCCGCAGGTATTGACTCAACAAGCCCCAGGCTTGCCACAATGGGACCATTAACCCAAGCCTGGCCAATCGCAGAAAACAATTCAAACTCGATAAACCTATTATGCATTTCGATGAGGGCTGTTTCGACAGGAGTTTCGCCAAACAAATTCGGGCTTGGCACAACCGACTCCAGATACCTACAAATGGCAACGGTCTCGCTTATACAAGTGCCATCTTCCAGCTCCAGAACAGGTAGCTTTCCGCTGGGGTTTTTGGCCATAAATTCTGCTGTTTTATGCTCGCCGGCACGCATATCAATAAGCACACTTTCAAGCTCAATGCCTTTTTCCGCGGCAAAGATGTTTACCCGTCTAGGATTTGGTGCGCCGGGTGAATCGTATAATTTCATCATATGGATAGGCCTTATTGAAAAGACTGAACTTAGTAGTCCATGCTAAAACTATTCATCCAGCCTGTCGAATACCCTGAGGGAGTTTGCAAGGTTAGGCGACAGCGTGAGCTAATCCAGCTAGACTCGAGAATTATGTATGCTGCCGCTGAATTTTATTTATTTAGCCTCCAAGCTAAAGCGACTGCCGATGTTTGCCGTAGGCTCTTGTTCGGATATTATTCTTTTAGTAGCGACTGGCCTTTGCCAGAGATAGCGGGGTTGGGAAGAAATTCATCATCGCTTGGATATCGAACAAGAACTGGAATCCCCAGAATATGAATCTCCCACAAAAAATTTCACTGCCTACTAAACTTGCTTATGGTTGTGGGTACTCCGCCATTGGCATTCAGAACCTAGGGTTTCAGTATTTCCTGCTGATATTCTACTCGCAGGTAATGGGCGTGGACGCTGGCTTGGTCGGCTTGGCGCTATTTATTGCGCTGACATTTGATGCGGTATCTGACCCTGTAATTGGATATCTAAGCGACAACACGCGCAGTAAGTGGGGCAGGCGGCACCCCTGGATGTACGCGGCCATCTTGCCGTTTTCGGTGAGTTACTTTTTCTTGTGGTATCCGCCTACAGGGCTCAGCGGCAATCAGCTATTTTTCTATATCTTGATATTGTCAATTATCATCCGCACTAGCTCAACCATGTTCATTATTCCTCAGATCTCGCTCGCAGCTGAGATGACAGGGGACTATGACGAGCGAATCTCTATTTTGAGTTTTGGGGAATTCTTCGTGTGGGTGGGTGGAATCGGTATGACCGTCATAGCGTTTGCCTTTTTTTTCGTTCCAAGTGATTCTGTTGCAGACGGTCTTTTGAACGCCCCTGGTTATACAAAATACGGTCTATTGGCATCAGCTGTACTTTTCTTAGGCATGTTAGTAGCAGCGCTAGGAACCCACCATTTGATACCTACGTTTGAGAGACCCCCACAGACACATTTTGGAATAAAGAAGGCTTTTATCGAAATACTTGAATCATTGGCCAACCCATCATTGGTATCGGCTTTGACCGCAGCATTGATGTTGGGATTGGTGTCGGGACTATCCGCTGGATTGTATTTTTATCTTGGCAGTTTTTTTTGGAGATTCAACAATGATCAACTGGCGATACTGGCAGGCCTGAATATTTTTGGAGCTGCTATGGCGTTGGTGATTGCGCCTGCTTTATCGAAAAGACTTGGCAGAAAGCACGGTGTAATGGCACTGGCCGTCCTTTTATTTATGGTGTTGCCGATTACCATTCTATTAAGGTTGCTAGAGCTAATGCCTCAGAACGGCGATCCGTTGCTGTTTCTCATTGTGGCTATTCATGGAGTAATTACCCTAGCGATGATAAGTGCCATTTGGATATTGTTTTACGCCATGATCACCGACATTGTTGAGGACAACGCGGTTAAAACTGGTCGGCGTTCTGAGGGAATCTGTTTTGCAGCAACGTCGTTTGTGAGCAAGGCTGTAACAGGTCTAGGCTTGCTTGCAGCCTCTTTAGTATTGGCCCTGGCCGATTTCCCTAAATCTGCTAGCCTTAATGCGGTGCCAGAAGAGACCATCTTTCGACTTGGAGCCATTTACGCACCTGCTATCTCTTTGCCAATGTTGTTGATAGTTGTTTGTGTTGCGTTCTATCGCATCGACCGTGAAACGCATGAAGAGAATCTATTAATACTCGCTGAGCGGGCCGCAGATTGACTTCGATCACTCCAGGTCTATCAAGGGCAACTAGATAACCTGCAGCGAAAAATCTTACCACCGGCCAATGGGCCACGCACCGAGGAAAATCGCTGGTAAATAACAAATGCCTCTAATTCGATTGTGTAACTGCCTTCCTTATTCGTTTTAGAAATCGGTTTATGCCTCCTATATTATCTAGGCTGGAGAGTTCTAGCCAGAATCGGTTGAGCCAGCCTCTATCTAGCCGGTTCGAGCTCTTTAGCGGCCTGTAACACCCAGTCCAACGCAGCGGCGAATCCCTTAGAGACTTCCTTATAATTGATACTGCGGTCGTATTCACCGTCGTTAATGGCCCCCGCCGATAGCGTGCCGGTGAGGTCGGTTAGATACACCTCGGTCATGCTACCGGTCTCCACCATTATAAGAATCTCTGGAGCGGTCTCAGCCAGTGGCACCCCAAAATAGAACTTCGAATCAGCGGACTCACCAACCGAAAGTTTCACTGGCATATTCGTAGAGCCATCACAAAGCCCCAACCCTTGGCAAACTTCGGCAGCCACCTCTCCGATCCCTTCAAGGCTACGGTTGTATTTCACCATGCGCGCCAGAAGTACTCTTAGGTCCACGTTGCTAGATGAGGTTGGCCTAATAAACTCTATGGCCGCTCGACTGGGCTCATTGACAACGATTGATCTAGCAGCGCTTACTTCTACAGACATATCAGGCGGTTGGATGAGACCTCTCGATAGCTGATTATCTGCACTGGGTTCTTCAACCTTTGCAGTATCTAGGGCGAACGGTTGCTCTAGTTTAAGAGCATTGATGCGTGTTTTTTGCTTGGCAAGCCGCTTGTCTTTTTCTCGAGCCTGTTTTTCAGCAAGCTGGATCTCTTTCTGTCGGGCTTTTTCTTGCGCAAGCTGAATTTTTTTCTCAAGGGCCTTTTCTTTTGCCAGCCGCTTGTCTTCTTCTCGAGCCTGTTTTTCAGCAAGCTGGATCTCTTTCTTTAGGGCCTTTTCTTGCGCAAGCTGATTTTTCATCTTTAGGGCCTTTTCTTGCGCAAGTAGCATCTCTTTCTTTCGCGCCTTTTCGTTCGCAAGCTGCGTCACTTTCTTTTGGGCTTCTCGTTCCGCATCCCGAATCTCTTTCCTTCGAGCCTTTTCTTTCTCTTTACGTGCAGCGATCGCATACAGCTCACAAGGCGACCCTTGTGCCAACCAGTCAACATGCGTTAAGTCTTTGGGTAGCTCGCACACTTGTTTGTGACGCGTCCACCAACTCGCCTCTTTAGCGAAGGCAAACGACGGCGCCCCCACAGCGGCCATTATCAATAGCCCAACAATCTGTTTCTTGCTCATTACCCCACCCCATATTTATGTTGTACAAGGTTGGTTAAGTCGCGCATATTAATTTGAGAAACTCCAAACCACCTAATAAACTTAGGCCCCCATCCTGTGCCTATTTGTTAAAGCTGTCGAATGCGCCAAGGCTTAAGGTGCGGTTCGATAGAAACTAAAAGGCTAGATAAAAGACTAGGACCAGAGCCAAATTAACTTTGCTATATCGAACTCCTTATCCATGCATGATATCAGTCAATTCAGTGTAAACAGATTAAACTTGTATCTACCCACTACTAATTATTTGGCCGGCCAGAGTCGTGCTTTTTAACTCATACCGAATTTTTCCTGCATCACAATAACGCTGGCAATGCGCTGAAAGCCTCCTTCCACAGCAATGCGCTGATCAACAGGGCATTCCAATAGATTATCTAAAGCAGCATTGACCTTTTTCATATTATAAAGGGGTTGGTCCTTGGCGGCGCGAGATGCGAATGTGTCGCGATAAAAAGTCAGCATAGGGTCATTCTTATCGTGTGTTGGGGGCGTGGTGAATGGATGCTTTTGACGATTATAGACTTCGTCGATTAGCACGTCTTTAGTTGCTTCACGCAGCACGTGTTTCTCACGAATGCCTTTGACTTTCATATCAACGGGAATCCCAGCTGCGACTTCAGCCACACGGTGATCAAGAAAAGGCACTCGCCCTTCGATTGAGTGAGCCATCTCCATACGATCACCAAGATAGGTCAGAATAAAGTTGGGCAAAGAGGTCTTAGCGTTGATATACAGTGCTTGATTGAGATGGTCGCGGCCGGCGACTCGTTGCGCCAGAGGTAATCGATCTAACGCGGCGAGTATAGAGCTGTGCCCTTGAATATGCGCGGCATAGTCATCACTTAAGAAGGGTTCTAGCTCGGCCTTCATTGCCATCCAAGCGTTAATTGATGCAGGCACCCAGCCCAGCCGATCGCGCACGGCGTCGAGTTCCGCGCTGCCTGCTTGATCAGGCAACATAATGGCGCGACTTGCCGCATTGGTGACTACTATCTGATTAATAAACGCAGCTTTTTGCGCGCGATTCAATGCGGGGTTGTTGTTTACCGCATCCACACGAAAGAATGGGTAGCCTCCTAGCATTTCATCGGCACCCTCACCGGTGAACACAACTTTTATACCTGCATCACGCACCGCGCGGCTGAGCAAATACTTCGCTACTCCATGACCATTAAACATTTGTGTTTCCGAATGCCAAATGGCGTCTGCGTAAGAATCAGCAATGTCGCGACCGGTGATCGCAATAGGATGATACGAAGCGCCAACAAAATTAGCCTGCTTCTCTGCAATGGCGCCTTCATCGTATAACGGGTTATCAAAGGTAAGCGTGAATGCGCGAACTGGGCGATCCAATTTTTGTTGCGCCAATCCGAGCACAGCGCAAGAATCAATACCACCACTGAGGTAACACGCCACCTCGACATCTGCGACTAAACGATGTTGCACAGACTCGCTTAGAGCCTCGCGAAAATCCGCAACGACTTCGGTTTCACTGCGCCTGTCAGATTTCATCTGAGTCGCTGTTGGAAACTCCCAATCCCAGTAGGAATACATGCGCACCACGCCATCCTTAGCGATTGCATAACAACCTTGTGGCACTGCACTAATACCAGCAAAGTCGGTGCTCTCATGAGGCCGGCTCATACCGCCAATTGCGCTTTCAAGGTCCCAGGCTGCAGGCACCCCCAACGCCAACAAAGCTTTTATCTCTGAAGCAAAAAATACCTCTCCATTCACAGCCGCGTAATACAACGGCTTGATGCCAAAACGGTCTCTGACCGCAATCATTACTTTCTCGCGCTCGTCTGCAATGATGAGCGCAAATTCGCCACGAAATTCGCCAGCTGCCTGCATGCC
Source organism: Cryomorphaceae bacterium (assembly GCA_047623225.1). Lineage (GTDB taxonomy): Bacteria > Pseudomonadota > Gammaproteobacteria > Arenicellales > Arenicellaceae > Arenicella. The sequence continues at coordinate 7,204 of JBLHME010000039.1, read as the reverse complement.
GCGCTTTCGATAAAGATGTAAGGCTATCTCGCTATCACTGTCAGTGGCGAATTGACAGCCATCTTCTTTTAGGCACTCGCGGATTTCTTGGTAGCCGTAGAACTCGCCATTAACAATCGTGTGCACCGTGCCATCGGCGCTGTGCATCGGTTGGGCACCATTATCGAGGCCAATAATTGACAAGCGCGTGTGCCCAAGGGTCCAGCGCTGATTGTCCGACGTCCAGCTACCATGACCATCGGGCCCGCGATGGTCGAGCGACGAGAGAGCCCGGTCAATGCGCCCAGACGCTAATCCGTTGCGGGTCATTGCAGCAAATATTCCACACATAGAAGTATCCGATAAACGCTTATTTATTATTGTGTTTCAACACTACCATATAACTGCTGAGACAATTAATCCTGCACAAAGCTAGGGCATGTTCAATCGGACTCCGATTAATTCTAACCAGCGATGGACAATTAGCAAAACCTGTCGCAGACTATAAAGAAAACCAAATGCGCTGCTAAGGCGCACTGACAGGAGATACCGCCTTGAATATTCGCAATACACTCACTGCATTAGCCTTTTTATCTCTCGCCGCCTGCGGCTCAGGCGAACCGCAGCAATCAGCGCTCGGCACTGAAGTTGTAAACGAAGATGTGGCCAAAGTTTCTACCCAAGGCGTGACCGACGCAATGATCGCAGCGGGTAACGGCGACGAATGGTTGACTTATGGCGGTAGCTACGAGGAACAGCGTTTTTCGCCGCTGACGAAAATATCGGCGGAAAATGTTGGCGAGCTGGGTCTCGCATGGTTTGCTGATCTGGACACGGGGCGTGGGCAGGAAGCAACGCCGCTGATGCACGCCGGCACAATTTATGTCTCCACCGCATGGAGCATGGTTAAGGCCTATGATGCCAAAACCGGTGCGCTAAAGTGGCAATACGATCCAAAGGTGCCGCGTGAAACGCTGAGCCGTGTCTGCTGTGATGCGGTTAACCGTGGCGTTGCACTGTATGGAAACAAGGTTTATGTCGGCGCACTCGACGGCCGCCTGATTGCAATCGACAACAAGACAGGCAAACAGGTCTGGTCTAAGAATATTGTGCCTGATCAAGAAAGTTACGCCATTACCGGGGCGCCGCGCATTGCCAATGGCAAAGTGCTGATAGGCAACGCGGGCGCTGAATACCGTGCGCGTGGCTCCCTTGCAGCATTCGATGCTGAGACTGGTGACGAACTTTGGCGCTTCCATACCGTGCCAGGTAATCCGGCTGACGGCTTCGAAAGTATCGCCATGGAGAAAGCTGCCCAGACCTGGGCCGGCGATTGGTGGGAGTTTGGCGGCGGTGGCACAGTGTGGGATTCGATCACCTTTGACCCCGGCACAAACCTCGTCTACTTCGGCACCGGTAACGCTGAACCGTGGAACCCCAAGACCAACGACCGCGGCCTTGGCGATGCACTTTACACTTCCTCAATTGTGGCAGTAGATGCCGACACCGGTGAATATGCCTGGCATTTTCAAGAAACGCCTGAAGACCGCTGGGACTACGATTCAAACGCGCAAATCACAATTGGTGATATTGAAGTGAATGGCGCGCCGCGCCGCGTTGTTATGCATGCGCCAAAGAACGGCTTCTTTTACGTGCTCGACGCTAAGACCGGCGAATTCTTGTCTGGCGAAAATTTCGTGGAGGTTAATTGGGCTAGCGGGCTTGATCCCAAAACTGGTCGCCCGAACATTTTGCCCGAAGCTCGGTACGAGCAAACCGGCGAGGTCTTCCTTGGCACCCCAGGGCTCTATGGCGGTCATACATGGCACCCAATGAGCTACAGCCCGCTGTCAGGGCTGATGTACATTCCGATCAATAATACTATGGTGCCTTATCTAGCGGATGAAGAATTTACTGGCTCCGAAATGGGCGGCCAGATGGGCTTGGACTTTGCCACAGTTGCGATGCCTGCCGACAAGAAAACCCGCGCTGAATTCCGCAAAGCCACCACCGGCGCGCTGCTAGCGTGGGACCCAGTGGCGCAAAAAGAAGCATGGCGCGTGGCCTATCCTGGGCCGTCGAATGGCGGAACGTTGGCGACGGCTGGTAATCTAGTATTCCAGGGCACAGCAGGCGGCGAATTCCGCGCCTACTCCGCCGATAGCGGCAAGCAGCTGTGGTCATTCCCTGCACAAAGCGGAATCATTGCCGCGCCTATGAGCTATGCGATTGACGGCGAACAGCATATTGCGATTCTAGTAGGCTGGGGCGGCTTGTGGGATATGCACACAGGTGTGCTGGCGAATGTTTCGGGCCCGTCGCGCAACATCAGCCGCTTGATGGTTTTCAAGCTGGGCGCTGATGGCACTCTTCCCGAACCGCTGCCGCTGAATAAGCGAGTGCTCGACCCACCAGCGTTCAAGGGCACTGAAGATCAGGTAGCCAGTGGCGGTGCACTTTACGCCGCCTATTGTAGCGGCTGCCACGGCGATGCTGCAGTGGCTGGTGCAATCAACCCTGATCTCCGGCATTCGGGCGCTATCGCCAGCCAAGAAGCAATCCGCGAGATCGTGGTCGGCGGCGCTCTCAAGCATAACGGCATGGTGTCGTTCAAACGCGTTGTTACAGCCGAGGGCGCAGAGGCGATCCGGCAATATGTGATCAAGCGAGCGCATGAAGACAAAGCGTTAGAAATGGCGGCGGAGTAACAAATAGCTTAGACACCTAGGTTAAGGCTGTTCATCAAAGCTGCCGAATACAGCAAAGGGTAGATCGCGCCTTGGTGTTCGGTGATACTTTTTTTTAGAGCCTCTTGATTGAGTCTTAGAGGCCAACCGAATGGCCCAAGAAGGCACGCCGAACGTGTGTGACAAATGCGAACGATAACCATTTGTCACCGACCCATTTCTGTTCCCGACCCCTTTCTGTTCTTAAGATGGCTGCCCCAGCTAAGGCATTGCTAAAAAATTTATAATTCAATTAGCGCAAACCGGTGACGTGACCCGAGTCTAAAAACCGTCATAATTTTGGTCAGCTTTGCGCTGTTTCTGGAACAGGCCGCTTCGATTTCACTTACCGACATGGTCACTGGGTCGGGCTTTTTGCCGCGAATTTTCTTATATAAAGTATTAGTTGAATTGATATCTGTAAATGAAAAAATTACAAATTTACGAGCGACTCGTAACAACTCATCTAACAACTCCGCACGTTCCGCCATAGAAGGTAAGTGATGAGATAAACGAGCATTTAGGATGCCATCTATGGATTTGTCTTTTAACGGCAATGCCAGTGCCGAAGCGGAAGCGCCGAATCTTGGCGTGGTATGAGTTTGAACCGCCATAGCAAGCTTCACCTGTTCTAGCGATGCGTCCATCTTAATTAAATTTTTAGTTTTGCTTGCCAGTGGGGCGCTAAGCCGACCACCTCCGCAAGGAATATCTAACAGCGATTCTGTGCTATTAACCATCCCCAATAAGGTATTTAAAATATGCAGCTCTCGATGAGTCCTCTTCTTATCTCTCTTAATGGTTACGAATGAATCATTGTAACCCTGAGCTCGCTCGGCTGATTGGTAGTTATGTTCATACTTTTGACGATGCTCAATAGGGTTTTGGTCATCAAGATCACCCGAGGTGAGTTCAATGAAACGAGGTATACCGTCAATAATGGGAGCAGAATACTCGCATTGGGAGCAAACTAAATGTTCATTCTTCTGCTCTAGATCAGATTTGCATCGTGTGCAAACTACAAGTTGGGATAGAAAGTTGGGCTCTGCTGTATTTAGGATAGTCATGAAGTTTATTAGCAATTAGTTAAGATTGGATGGCATTCGAGAGTTGTTGAATTTGCGTTGACGCCTAAGATTTGTTCACTCGGCGTTTTCCTGCGTTCACGATTATCGATGGTTCACATAATTCTAAGTTGATGATCATGCTGTCCTATGTCTTTGGACATCTACATTCTGCCATGGTTCGAAAAAAATAGTGTAACAACAGGGCGCTGGCTACGCTCTATTTGAAAGGACGCTTTGAAGTTAATCGATGAAATTAATTGAGACATCACCCATGCTAAAACTATTCATCGACTCTAAGTAAATATTACTGCACCCCGCACACAGCGAGCTGCGCTGTGATCAAAAGAGGTATTGCTAAGCGATTCGTGATTAAAGGGGTCGGTGACGAATGCGAACGATAACCATTGTCACCTACCCTTTCTGTTCTGCTTTTTGTTTCCGGTTCATCAACGGTGTTTTAGGAAGATGCGACCAAAGATTAACAGTCATCTAACGCCTGCGACCACCACTAACCCCAATCGGCCCTCTCGGAATCGTCAGCTGTACTGCCTCGCCATTTCTATCAACCTCAATCAACACACTCTGCCCAGCTGTGCCTTGTACTGTTTGAGAGTTAACGTCGCTTAAATTAAACACTCGCTTGCCGTCGTAAGCGGTGATTTTGTCGCCTGGTTTTAGGCCGGCGTTTGCGCCGGGTGAGCCTAGCATTACTTCCATTATTCTGGCGCTGGTGGGGTAGCCGTTGGCTGTTAGATAGCGCTCGTAGTAGTCCTCACCTAGTTCTTCTCTGAGTAGTTCAAGGGATGATTTGGGTGCTTGTTGATCGGATTCTGCTGCGGCTTTGCGGCGCTCATGGTCTGCGTTTAGCCGGCTTAGTGCTACCGCTGATTCACTCTTAATAATCCAGTTTGCTTCTTCTGTGCTGAAGCCCTTGTCTACAAGGCGCTGCATTTGGAATTCAGGCTGGGCTCTCTCAATTCTTATCGAGTTTATTTCTTCTCTGGATGGTCGCCTGTTTGAAGTGTCTTGTTCCGCGTTGGGCGCAGACTCCTCGCTGATATCTAAGGGAGGTGCTTGGTTGGTGTCAAACCTGTTGGCGTTGTTGCCACCAGTGCGCTGGCTAACAATGTCTTGCAAAAGTTCGCGGGCTTGTTGTTCTTGCACTAGTTTTGTTTCTAAGGTTTGAATACGGCTCAGGAAATCGTTTTCGCCTTGATCGGCGACTGCTTCCTTGGCGGTTATATTCATTATAGTCGCGGTGCTAAGGGCACTGAAAAGGGCAGATGCGATAATGGCAATGTAAATGTGTTTGGTTTCCATAGTGCTTACGTTTTTATGCGATGTTTAAGAGGCTCTTTACAAAGGCTTATCTATAAGAGCTTATTTATACGAGCTATTGTCTAAGACCCTTGTTTGGCGCTGAATATTGCGCGCCTTGATATATGCTTGAACGCGCCCATGTAGAGTGTTATTGAATCTACCACCGAATTGTGGCCTGTATTATGAAAAATAAATTCTCAATCGATGTTGTTTCTGATGTTTCCTGCCCTTGGTGCATTATTGGTTATCAGTCGCTAAACGCGGCGATTGAAGAAGTGGGCGTGGCTGATTCGGTGGAGCTGAATTGGCGGCCGTTTGAATTAAACCCCACTATGCCTGCGCAAGGTCAAGATCGTGTGGAGCACTTGCAGCAAAAATACGGCGGCACGCTTGAGCAGATGGCGGCTAATCGTCAGGCGATCGTTGAGCGCGGCGCTGCAGTTGGCTATGAATTCAAGTTTGCGCAGAGTGGCCGAGTTTATAACACCTTTAATGCGCACCGCTTAATTCACTGGGCGGCGGAGTTTGGTTTGCAAACCAAACTGAAGCTGGCGTTGTTTGATCTGTATTTTCAGCAGGCTGGCAATCCTAGCGATGAAGTGCAACTTCTCGCAACCGTTACGGCCGTTGGCTTGGACGCTGGTTTAGCAAAAGACACATTGGGCTCTGGATTATATGAACGCGAAGTGCGCGCCGATCAGGCGTTGTCGCAGCAACAGGGCATATCAGCTGTACCAGCGTTTATCTTCAATAATAAATACATGATATCGGGCGGGCAGCCGCAAGAAGCGTTTGTTGAGGTGTTGCAAGAGTTGAAAAAGGAAGCCGCGACGGCCGCCTAAGCTAGAAAAAAGTGGAAAATAATGAATATTGGTTGTTGTGAGACACAGTACCCTCTAATCCATAAATGAGTCTGAACGAAGGGAGTCAGTCAGAGTTTATTTAATGCTTGCCCAGCCCTGTTCGTGAATGGTTTGAGATAATAGTAGGGTCAGAGTAAACTTTGAATAGGCGCGGAAATGTTGTCAGGCCTAATGTGATGACTCGGCCCACCTAGCCTAATAGACTAGGTCGTGAATTCAACCACACGATGCGAGTCACCACATTAGACTTGACACCCTACCTTCTATTACGTGCACGGCGTTGATAGTAACGGCATTCTGGTTACTAGGAAAAAACTGAAGCGCAAACAACTGTTATTGTTTATAAGTAATCTGGAGCCGTGTTTGATCGGTATGGAGGCCTGCGGTGGTGCGCACTACTTGGCACATAAATGTACTGAGTTTGGGCACGAACCCAAGCTTATGGCAGCGAAGTTTGTCAAACCTTACGTTAAATCCAACAAGAATGATTTTTTAGATGCAGAAGCAATCTGCGAAGCGGTGCAGCGACCCAACATGCGTTTTGTGACGCCACGTTCAATGGATCAACAAGCATTGGGAGTACTGGTGAAGGTACGCGAAGCCTTGGTGCGAAGACGCAATGTTGTCAGCAATCAGGTTCATGGATTCATGCTGGAGTTTGGTATTGAATACCCAAAAGGTCGCAAAACCGTTCTACGCTTGCGCGAAATTATGTCGTTACACGAGGGTGAGTTACCAGCCTCAATGGTAGTTCTTTTATATCGGTTAGAAGAAGAGTTTCGTAGTTTGTACGAGCGGGCGACTGATATCGAAGACGATATGGAGGCGATCGTACTGGCCGACGACCGTGGTCGTCGTTTGCTTGAGATACCAGGCGTTGGTTTAATCACCGCTGCGTGCTTATTGTCTTGGGTAGGTGATGCAAAGCATTTTCGATCTGGCCGCTTGGATAGGGCTAGTTCCGAAACAATCCTCAACGGGCGGCAAGACAACATTACTCGGTATCGGCAAACGAGGAAACACTCGCTTGCGCTGTAATCTAATTCATGGGGCTCGCTCGGCATTGCAGTGGCACATCGATAAGCCATCACGCTGGAGTGCTTGGGCGCAGGTGCTCAAGGCAACCAAGAAACCGAATGTTGTGGCCGTTGCCATGGCGAATAAAATGGCTAGAATGATTTGGGTGATTCTTGCTCGAAACGAAGAATATCAAGCGGTTGCTTAGCGACCGAACAACGCAATAAAACAA
>JBLHME010000038.1:0-29433 GCA_047623225.1 Cryomorphaceae bacterium | reverse complement strand
TCTTCCAGTAAGAGATCTAGTGTTGATTGGCTGGTTCGGTTTCCATGCCCAACAAGTTTGATGACATAAAATACAAGGTATCATTCTCATTATCACCATAGTGCAGATAAATGAGCTCATCTTGCTCAGTGCTGACCAAATGATTTCGCAACATATCAAGAACGGGAGAAGATGGATCAGCATAAAATTCAAGCATTTCCATACCTTCTATGTGCACCCTAACTTTGCAGAGAGAGCCTTCAGCGTTGCCAAAGGAGCCTTCAGCGTTGCCAAAGGAGCCTTCAGCGTTGTCAAGGGAGCCTTCAGCGTTGTCAAGGGAGCCTTCAGTGACTGTTGGTTCAACCGCTCTTATTTTGATCTTATTTTGTCCCAAGCCTAGCTCTGATCGAAGTTTGTCTCGCTCGGCTTTAACCGTTTCAAAACCCGATCTCAATTGCCCGTAATACTCGAGGATGTCATGAGACTCATCTGACACCGTCAGGTCATACAATGAGCTGAGATCATTTTCCTCCAATGCAGTAAAAATATGTTTTTGGTTTTGCTGCAAAGCAGCTGCTTGCTCAGAATGATTAGATAACTCAGTTTGCGAAAAAACAGACCAGTCATCCGGCTGAGCAATACCCAAGTCATTTAATATTGGTTCTAAATGATTCTTAGCTGAGCTGCGCAACTTGTTAGACGAAATTAGAATGCAATTATAGTTCTTGAGGTTCCTACATGCAGTCAATACATAGTGCTCCCACAATGCCAGCCCGAAAGCTAAAGGAAAACGCCATGCTTTTTGCAACGCATGTGCGCATTCCATGGGGTCACTGTAATATAAAATAATTGATGGACTCTCAATATTAGTCAACCACAATTGCAATAAATGAACCAATAAAGGATCGTGTAGCAGGCAGTCTTTCTGTTCTATCTGCTCCAATATTGGTTTTAATATTTCCGGATAGGGATGATTCTCAAGTGATTCAGCTGATATGGAAATATTCTGATACCACCTTTTTTGCTGGTCTTGGAGGATTTTTTGATGCAAAGCCGCTATTTGCGTTTCTATTGGATTGCTTGGATAGCCTTCTATTGGTCTGAGCTTAGGACTAAAAACATACTCATAGTGAGTCTTAATATGCTGCAGCAACGGGTTGTGGCGCAGGTCAGGTGTTGATAATAAGAGGCTTTTGAGTGGCATTTGAATGAATTTTTTAGGTTATCGGCAAAAATGCATGTAACATAATGATAATTTCTTAATAAATATTTATCAGTAATGAATAATTTATTTTACATTAAATGATATGAGTATTATTTGATTAACACTATTAAGTTTCAATTTAACAAAAAGAGCGGCGCTATGAGTAAAAAAACAGGGAATGATAAAACCACTAATGCAAAACGCGACAGTATTCGCAAGATTTTAGTGGGTGGCGGGGTTGTTACTGCAGGGCATATGGTTCCTGCAAAATGGACCAAAGCGGTAGTAAATTCAGTTGTGTTACCGGCACATGCTCAGATGAGCCCTGGTACTGGTACTGATGATGGTGGTGGCAGTGGAGGTAGTGGCAGCACAACAACGCCTGCACCGACACAAGTTACCACGACGACTGCACCTTCCGGGGCGCCAATGACGAATGCTCCAACGAATGCTCCAACGAATGCTCCAACGAATGCTCCAACGAATGCTCCAACGAACGCTCCAACGAACGCTCCAACGAACGCTCCAACGAACGCTCCAACGATTATTTAACTCCAGCGCCGACTTCAATTAATTACTTAGCAACTTTATTATGTATTAATTTAACAAAAAGAGCGGCGCTATGAGTAAAAACAACGGAAACGATAAAACCCACTAATGCAAAACGCGACAGTATTCGCAAGAATTTAGTGGGGGGGGCGGGGGTTGTTACTGCAGGTCATATGGTTCCTGCAAAATGGACCAAAGCGGTAGTAAATTCAGTTGTGTTACCGGCACATGCTCAGATGAGCCCTGATACTGATGATGGTGGTGGCAGTGGTGGCAGCACAACAATGCCGGCACCGACACAAGTTATCACGGCGGCTGCCCCAATGGCGTTTGCGCCAACGAGAATTACAACGCCTACGGTTGGACCAGATTAGAAATCCGGCCTTCAATTAGGATGACGGAAACCCAAATATTCAGTTGCTAGGTTATTAGGTAAAGTCTAAGCCTTTAGGGCGAAAGTGTAAGAAGATGTTCGCGTAACTCTCTCCATTGAGGGGTGTAGGTCTTCCATGATTGAGTCTCGCTCCTTCGTAGAATATTAATTCCCCCGGCACTAAATTGACCGAGTGACGGCGCTCCATATGGTCATCAATCTCTAATCCCCACTCACTATCCACTTGTTGTGCGACATTAAGTATCACACTGATAATATGTGTTGAATCAGTGTCGGTGTGCATTTTGAGCGACGTTCCTCGTTTGTAAACACGAATCCCGTATAACGCTGAAAATTCGAGCTCTGATTGACTCCATGTTTGGCAACGCGGCAATAGTTCACTGATTATTACCTGCCTTAGGTTCTCTGGAATATCAATCAATTCACTCGGAACGTTGTCAGTTTGATTGTTTAAAAATTCACCTTCAACAAATTCGTCTCTCTTATCTGAATCTGCGCATTTGTGATAGTAACTTGATAACTGTTGAAATAATTCATTAGACATCATTGCCTTGTCTAAGCCTAACTGAGTATACCGTGGTATTAATTCATTCGGCTGTCGAACATACATTTCACCTTCGCCAAAACTTCGGTACCAGAAAGTTAAGATTGCTTTTTCGCCTTCTAAAACCGGGCAAGCTTGATGCAAGGCTTCATTACTTGGCACGCTGTTCTGATCAAGATTATTCCAAAATACAACTCTGCCTTGTTTGGGGTGAACTGTTAAGTCGGCATTCTCGAATCTAGTTTCCCCGCCAGAGAGCACATCATTGAGGTATACAATGACCGACCAGGTTCGTTGCCCTCCCTTGGCTGCATTTGCTTGAGCCTCAAACGCCGGTGTGCCAGGCTCAAACCAATCATAATGTGCCTTGTATTCTCCTCCAACTGCATATAATTGAGCCTGAATGGGCTCTGCGTATGAAGGGTTTATGCCGATTACTTTGGATAATCGAGCAGATACTTCCAAAGCAAACGCATGCTCTGGGTTATTGGTGTCAAACGCACAAGTGCTGCTTGTTCTATCTTGCGAGACAACACCATCGGTCTTAATGTTATCGGCAATCGTTGATGGCTTAAGGTCGGCATGAATAGTCTTAATTAATGCATCGCATTCCTTAGCGTTTAAAAAGCTATCGATGGAATATATTTGAAGTTTGGGGTTGTCGAAGCACTCAGCAACGGGGTTTGGCTGATACGGTTCTTGTACAACTGCATTCGGTGAATGGCTTACTATCTGATCTAGTGGCACTGACGGTTCGTGACTTAGCTCAGACCGGGCCACATGCCATGCAAATCCATTCTCAACTAGCTGCTTAAAAATATCATCTTTAGAACAACCGCGAGCAACGTTATTCCAAATCCAAATCTTCCAGCTATCACTAATTTCAGAGCCCGTTAAGGATAGCTGGTTTGCTTGTTGTGTATTGTTCTTGGCTAGCGCGTCACCTGCCTGTGATTGAGCGGCAAGGCTACTAAAAAAGTCATCACTTAAACCAGGGTTTGTCTCAATGGATACCAGTTGTTTTGTTTTGAAATATACTTTCTCCTCACCATTAGCGCCTAATTCCAAGTAGATAAGGTCGTTTGGAGCGTTAGATTTACGCTGCAAGGCTTGAAACAAACTAACTAATACCGGAGTTTGTTCATCACAACTGAGCAGCAATGGCTGCATATTTTCCAAATTAATCGTTACATCTATAATTGAGCCAGTATTTACTTTCTGTTGCGCAATGATATTTACACTAGTCGAAGGCGCGGCAATATGGGGCTTAAGCCAATGACCTTCTTTTGCTGCATCGCTGAGTGTTTTATTAATGCAGTCAATCCCAGAATACGCTGCAAACTCTTCAAGTGTACGCTCATGGCCTAAGCCAAAGCGACCGAGAACCTCATCAGGATCATCGTTAAATAACATGTTCAAGCGACTGATAGCCTGATTATGTCTGAAGCGAGTTTTGTCGTCGCTATTATCATTCCAATATTTGCGGTTTGCCGACGGGTGCAATCTATGCCAACAAACAATCTGACTAGGATCAAATAAATCATAGCCATGTGTGTAAGAACGAACGGCTAGAGCAAACTCTTCGCCTGTGTAAAAGTGTTTAGGGTCTTGCCTCACCACCTCATTCCATTCCCCGCTGGTAAATACAAAGCCGCCTGACAATGCTCGTGTACCGCGTGGGAAAATATTATTTTCGGCAATCAGTTTCTGTGGGTGGTGTAACCACCCTTCGCTAGTCCACGATTCTGCGACTACTGTATTAACTTGAGACAAGTCATCCAACTGGCGAAAATTCTTAACGCCTTCTTCTACCGAATACAGTGGCGGGCATTGAGTAACTAATGGTTTCTCTGAGGGCAGGGACTGCAACATTTCAATTAAGATGGAATCCCAGGATTCAATCATTTGCGTATGCGCATCTATTTGTAGGGTATACGTTTCACCCTCATAGAGTTGTTGTGCAATATTTCTCGCCCAACACCCACCTTGTGAATGTTTGTGATCGTAGGTGACATATCTGAACTTTGTGTCTTGCGCGAATTTGTCAAGACAGGTTTCATTGGTTAACTCATCTGAGTTGTCAAATTGATGGCAAATACCGAATCGAAGGTTCTCAGGGTAACGCGCGTTGTCTAAGCAGCTTTGAATAGTGTCGATTAATTCAGGCTCACAGTAAGAGGCAAGAGCAATAAAGATAGTGTCAGATTTATGTTCAGGCTCAAAATTTTTCAAACGAGCAAACTCATCTACTATTGCTACAAGATCACGACAATAAAGCAACTTAGCTGTTTGTGCATCGCTCACTCTTTCCCAAGGCTTATAACTCAGTTTAGACCATAAGGGGCTACCGTCTTCTTTTTCAACTACTTGGCAATAATGAATGATTGGCGCGCCTTCAACCTGCCTATCAGGCCAGGGCATAAAGGCGGTTGTTGTCCCCATCTCAAATTTTAGGCCTTGCTCTTGCGCAGCGATTAAGAAGGCGAACATGTCACTTTCTTGCCTTTTTATTTGTTCGCGAATTGACACTGTTGCTTCAATCCAGCGAGGCATTAGTTGGCGCAGATCATTGGCATCAATTAATGCCGGCCAAGTCACTGGCTGTAAAGTGTCAATATCAGTATCCGTTGATCTTTCCAATGCCTCTCTGAATTCGTCACTCAGACCATAATCAACCCAGTGCTGTCCTAAGGGGTTGCCTTGCTCCCGTATTGTTTTAATTGGTGACCTAAAAACCACATCGGCATCAACAATCAAAACCGTGCCTTGAATGTCTTCCTCGTCAAGCCACTGTTTTAAAGAATATAAGCGGTTATAACAAACATACACATCACCGCTTTGGGGATGCACGTTTGTGGGTCGAGTACGAAAAACCTCAGCATGCTTATGCACTGGTAATTCCGCATCATCTTCGCAAGCGACAAGACGAACCAATTTGCCAGGTTGATGAATTCGACTCCATGAGTATTCAAGCAACTCAAATTGCCAATTAACGTAATCGTTAATATCTGTACATACGACGGTATAAATCATATTTGCGAACTGCTAATACGTTGTTGTTATAAGTCTCTGCGCTCGAATATCAAGCTCAAATTCTTGTACCTTTATCAGAAGCAATAATAATAGCATTGGGCGACCATTATAGGTTGCTTAGTAAGAAGATAAGAACCTAATGAGAATTAGATACAAAAATACAGATTAACATCGTCTCTAATGTCTTTGGACTGCCCAATGTGCTTGAGGACTTAAGTTAGTATCGGATTGCTAATTAGAGAAGAGGATTTCTAACGCATCGGCAGGCAAAAAAGCCAGAGTCAAAATAGTTGATTCCATGTTCTGGAATACTAAGCCCAAACGAAAAAAGTATCCACTAGCCGAAGTCTGGTGCGCGAAGCTGGTTAGTTGCATATCTAATCGATAGCCAATTCCTTCTAAACGCTGCTCCCAATTCGCCTCAACCATGCTGTATGAAAAGTGCAGCACAATGGTCCTCGCTGCAACCGATATTAAGTACTCACTTGATATTCAGTTCACTCATCGCCCACAGCTATAGTGATGGACTCCAGGTAGCCGTGTAACCATTACTAATATCCAATCCTGATGGCGCAAATTGCTCGCTACTTTTGATGTATCCGCCCAGATGACCTTCTCGGATATTGATATTGTTCACGCCAAACCCTCTGTTCATAACTATATCCACCATTAAATTGTGTTTGTCCAATATGTCTTATAATAGTAAGGTTAGCGACCTATCTCTTTTTACAACATAGCATCCTCCAACACCTAATCATGCAGCAAACCACACATCACAATCTGTCATATTGGAATGAATCATTCTTAGCGGGCCAACTACCCGCCGCGCGCGCGAATCGCTACATTATTTTTGATGTTGACCAAGGTGGCTGGAATAATATTCGTTTAGCGTTTGAGTATGTTGCAGTGCTAGCCGCAATTACTGGACGAACCTTAGTTTTGCCCCCACGATCCTCATGGTACCTAATTAATTTTGGGCCATTGCCTGATGAACATAAGGGCGGTACCTCAGAGTTTGCAGATTTTTTAAACATTGCGGCTTTAAAAACATCGATTCAAGTACTAAGTACAAGTGAGTTTATTGATGTTGCAAAGTCGCACCTGAACATCCCAGAAGAGTTTGAAGACGCAGAAACTTGGTCTAGTGACTGCACTGAAATCAATCAAGCTTGGGGCTCATGGTTGCTCAAAAATACTGAAATTCCAGGATGGAACCCATACGACACCGTTATTTGTCACCCTGATATAGAATCAGCGCAAGCAGGGCCACACATGCGAGAAGCCTACCTTGATGGTAGGCAGCAAGTCGAGCTTACGCCTCGGATGAATGCAGCGCCGATTTTATATTTCCCATCCACTGCAAAATATCGCTCCCTTGGCCCAGTTGCCACAATGCTGGCTAGTGCTGATGACTCGTTGCCTAGTCTAGCGCGGCGATTTATTAAATATCATATTCGTTACAGCGAAGAAATTTTTGAGCTCGCAAACCGCATCCTCCAAGCGTTAGAACTCGATTCTTTTGATGCTATGCAAATTCGTCGTAATGATTTTCAATACACCCAAACGCGAATTGGTACTGAAGAAATTTGTAATAATATTGGCGTACTGTTCGATCAGAACTTAGTTGTTTATATAGCTTCAGATGAAGACCGCAAAGAGATTTTCGACGAATTAGCCATTGGCCTTAATGCCCCGAAGATATTTAGTTGGAAAGATGTTGAAGCGGTAATTGACGAGCCGATACCATTTGCATGGATAGGGCCCATTGAGCAATTAATTTGTTCAGCAGCAAGACGATTTGTTGGCACTGACTTGTCTACTTTCACTTCCTACATTAATCGATTGAGAGGCTACATGCTTGCCGTAGATCAGAACCTATATTTTCATAACCAAAGGTATTCTGAGCTACCGGAACCGACTCTGATCGAAAATTTTCGCGGCAGAGATTACCTAAGAGAAAATCCATTATTTTGGGTTGCGTGTTGAAATAGTAGTTCGATAGGCAAGTAATACGAATAATCATTGTTACCTAGATCAGTAGTTTGCAAGCTAGCGGCTAGTCATTATTAACGAGCTCATTGGCATCCAGGTGAAAGAACGTAGCGCCGCGTTCTTTGGCACGCATGACCATGTCGCCGGTGCCGCCAGCACCATCGCCTTGTAGGCCATCCCATAGAGCAATCAAAGTAACATTATCGTCGGACAGTGCCATTGCATTGTAGAATTTCCAAAGACTCGAGCGTTGCCAAATATTGTAATTTTTCTTGGCTCGCAGCCAGCGAGGCAATTCAGGTGACTCAGATAACACCTGTAAGGGCAGCTCATCTACCAACGCTCTGAAGCGCTCCACCCAACCTGGACCTGCATCGGCAACCGATGACTTAATGTACTCAGATTTCGAAAGAGCGAGATACATTCGAGTTGGCACGTCTAATTCTTTGCAGACCTCATGAAATAATATATCGCCGCCTGAGGCGCCGCCGCTAATGCCGAGTAACTCTCCTCTGGCCTTGGCCTTCTCTGCGGTTACTGCTTGTTTGATCATTGCGCGAGCTTGCTCTTCAGACTTTGCTGGAAACCGCGCGGTCTCGCGACCCTTGGCATCTATGCGATGGCCACTAAATAATAGAATTTTTGGAAGCGCTTCACTACATGATTCGCTCAGTGGAACGTCTGCTATATTTTCCAATGCAGCGTTTACGTAATCTGTGCGGATATCAAGGCGTTGAAACAATAGTAACTGTTGTTGAGCGGCCTCTCGTTCAAAGTCTTCTGCCAGCGCGAGCGCCTTTCGATAAGCTCGACCAACCCGGCTGGGCTTGCTGGAATTGAGGAATATCATATCGGCATTGCCGATCTCAGCCCATATATCGGTTTCTTTATTGCGCTCTAGCTCAGCTTCTCTCGATTCCAGCGCCAGCTTGGCACCCGAGGCAATCGTGCTGCGAGTTTTTTGGTAATTTTGCAGTGAAAACTCAGCTTCAGTTTCCGATTCGAATCCGTCTTCCCAATCTTCTGGAAGTGCGGCAATGAGTTCGAGCATGATGGTGAGCATCGCAAGCGCATTGGACGCTGAATAAACATGATTGCGGTCTTCAATGAAACCCTTGTTGTAAAGTTCAAACGCGCTTAGCAAATGAGGCGAGAGCAGGGCGGCGCGTTGTCGTTCGATGCCTTGATCGATGGCGGCCCAATCACCCTCCCAGAGAGTTTTGGAATTCCTACCCATTAAGGCATAAATCTCCGCCCGCTCCTGAGTTCCACAAAACCTGCTTTGCAGGGCACGCTGCAGGGCCTGGTCAGATTTGAGTAATTCGCCCTCGCGTTGGTAAATAGTGCCCAGGTGAGTATTGGCCTCTAGGTCAGTGTCATCATATTTACGAATGGCCTCCCAAGTTACACGCGCGCCTTTCCAATTCTTTAAGGCTCGCTGTGCCTTGCCAATAGGGCGTAAGCCCATAGTCATCCAAGGGAATCCATCTACTTCCGCGGCAAGTAATTGCAGATCTCCAAGATTCTTAGCCGATTGGGTTTGCTCAAGCTCTTCGCTAAAATCCAGAGGAGTGATTAGAAACTTGCTTGGGTCTGTAGCCTCTAAGCCCGGCAGCAACTGAAACACTGGGCTATCTTGTGCCTGTGAGTCCCAGCTAGCTTTAAGTGCAGCCACTAAATCTTCCAGACTGTCTTCAGGTTTCGCTGCATCATAGGGCATGTAGCGGTCGGTCTTCAGATCAAATGGCACTTCGTCGCCGCGTGATCGAATTAAAAATGTGCGCTTATCTCTAAACGCATGACGAATCCCAAGTTCGTAAAACGCGTTGGCATTGTGAATTGAAATATCGGCGATGACTAAATCAGCAATCAACAATTGCTCGAACATATCAGTGCGTATGTTTCCCTGTGCAATAAACTCGGCAGTGGTGCCACCGCTAAAGCCTGCCGCGGCCAGTGCTGGGGCAATTAATTCACTTTCAACACGATCAAAATCGATGCCGCTCTTAACGCCAAATGGACGAACAATAAAACTTCGCACTAGATATCTCCTTGAAAACTGTAATCGTGCTAACAATATATATAGCTTAGCTTAACTTTTAGCTCTGTGGGTGATTACTCTGCTAATGTATCGCTAAGCCAATTAGTAGATGGACCAACATTTATGTTGCCTATTACAGGCTTGGACAATTTGACTTGAATCACTGTCTTTATAGCCCGTCTATGCTTCAATAGACAAATGATTTATCGACTAGAAACAGCGCTTCGCCGAGTTCGTGGCTTGCTCAACCGAAATAGATTCGTAGTTTGGATGTTTGGTTTATCTAAGTCGGAAACTATGTCGCACGACCGTGGGCTAATTATTCTACAGATTGACGGCCTATCGAGGGCTGAGTTGTTGAACGCCGTGAACAGTGGGCGAATGCCCTTTATTCAAACGCTGATACACAATAATGTATATACACTCCATTCCGTTTATTCGGGAATACCGTCGAGCACACCGGCAGTGCACGGTGAATTTTTTTATGGTGTAAAAGGCTGCGTGCCGGGATTTCGATTTAAACGCCCTCAAGATAAACGCCCAGTTATGATGCTGGAGTCCTCGCTGGCCTTGGATATTCAACAATCGCTAGTGCAGCAGGGTGAACCGCTATTGCGTGGTGGCAGCGCCTATTCAGATATGTTCGATGGTGGAGCCGACGAAGCATCGTTTTGTGCTTCATCGCTCGGTTGGTCACAGCTGATCCCAACAGGTGATACAGTCAAAATGATTATCTTTGCGTTGCTCAATATCGTCAGTGTAATACGAGTGGCGCTATTAACCGTGTTAGAGCTATTTCTATCCTTGATTGATCTAATGCGTGGCATCGCTAGCGGCCAGAGCATCTTAAAAGAACTGCAATTCGTGCCGGTAAGAATCGCCACAGCGGTATTACTCCGAGAGCTGGTAAGCATCGGCGTGAAGTTGGATGCCGCTCGAGGTGTGCCGATTATTCACGCAAACTTTCTCAGTTTTGATGAACAGTCACACCGGCGAGGCCCTAGTTCGCGGTTTGCCCACTGGAGCCTAAAGGGGATTGACAATGCCATCGCACGGATTTGGCGATCGGCCATTCGATCAGAACATCGAGACTATGATTTGTGGATACATTCGGACCATGGTCAGGAAAAAGTTAACAGTTATCCTATAGAATTTGGGTGCACAATTCACGACGCAGTAAACGAGGTTTTGCTCTCATATGTAGTTGGGCCTTCTGATAGTTCAACGCGCAATAGCAAGGAGCATCTTGATGACCCTGACTTACAATATGCTCATTTATTAGGCAGCAAGAAGTTATCTGGTTGGTTATCACGGCATTTTCAGGAAAGCCCCACTGATACCTATACAGATTTCTCGATTGCCGCAATGGGGCCGCTAGGCTTCATTTATCTAGAACAAACTATTAATGATGAAACACGGGTTTCGGTTGCCAAGGACTTGGTCGACAAAGCAAATGTGCCGATGGTTCTTATTTCTATGGCAGATAGTAACGAACTAAGCCAAGCTCGCGTGTTTACGGCGCAAGGTGTATTTAATCTACCAAAAGACAAAGACAGAGTCTTTGGTGAAACTCACCCCTTTCTCGACGATGTGTGCACCGATATGATCGCGCTGTGTTACCACCAATATTCTGGCGACTTCATATTATGTGGCTGGGCCAATAACAAAGCCGCCTTAAGCTTTCGGGTGGAAAACGGAGCACATGCTGGGCCAGGGCCAAATGAGACGCACGCTTTTGCTTTGTTACCGAGCGATGTAATTATATCTGCGCAGAAAACGCAGCAGTACCTGAACTTCACCACGCTGCGCCAAGCGGCTATGAATGTGTTTGGCAAAGGGTCTCTTGCTGAACAAACGGCTCAACGAGAAGTTGGAGACGCCGAGTCAATTTCGGATGAGTTAGAGGTGCAGATTAGCAAGCCACATCAGCGAGATTTTTTTCGAGTCATGACTTATAACGTGCATAGCTGCACTGGCATGGATGGGCGCATTTCTCCACGGCGCATAGCTCGAATAATTGCTATGTATGACCCTGATGCAGTCGCACTACAGGAGCTGGATGCAAATCGCGGTAGCTCCTTACATATCGATCAGGCATTGGCAATCGCGGATGAGCTTAATATGAACCTTGAATTTCACCCAGTGAAACAAATACAACAAGGTCAGTTTGGTAACGCTATCTTGAGTAAGCACCCCATGCTACTTCTTGATGCTAGCCCTCTATCCAGCAATTTGGGGTTGCGTCGTCCTAAGATCGCTCCATTGGATCAAGCTCGGGGAGTCATGGAAGTTGAAATTGATTATTGTGGCAAAACATTCACCATGATAAATACCCATCTTGGCTTAACGCCCGAAGAACGCAAGCAACAAGTTGCCGATTTACTAAGCCCCCCTAGATTCACAGAGAACAAGCAAGCGATGATTCTTTGCGGCGACTTCAACTCAACGCGTAAGCAGCGCACGCACCAGAGCATTAGCAAAGTAATGAAAGATGTTGAAGTACAAATTGAGAAAAAATCGATTAAGAAAACATTCCCTGCGAAGTATCCTGCTCTGCGGCTTGATCATATTTTTGTTGCCAACGAGGTAAAGGTAAGAGACGTTATTGTGCCATCCAATCAATTAACCAAAATTGCCTCAGACCATTTGCCGTTGATTGCCGATATTGAGTTTGGGCCTCCCTAGATTTGTAAGCAAGGTGTTGTCGGAAGGAACCTGCGACATTTTGAAATTTTTGACTCACACTGGGTGAGTGCAATCAGCAAAGCAGGACAAGCTAAACGAGCCAAGCCTAAACTGTGTAGGAGGCCAAACTGCACTGAGTTTGGATGTCGTATTGCAATCCAGTCATTATTTGCTCTTCGCATTCGCGGATTAATGAGCATGCACTTGCTAGGGACTGAATTGTAGCAGCAATAAAATAGAGTGGTTTAATGGATGATCTGATGAGGGCGTGGGTGCTATTTGAAAATGCTTAGTTGTGAATTTGCAACAGTTCAAATAAGTCTTTCTACTGGTGAAGAAAGCATTCTTCATTTCCCACGGTCTCTATGTGCTACGGTGAACAGGCAGGTGTATTTGTAGATGATGGAAAACTTCTTTAGCGCACACGCGAGATCCTTAGTGATCGCCATAGAGCTCACAAATTAGTTGTGATTGACGCAACACTTTTTCCGATACTGAATTGAAAAAAAAAGGAATAAAAATAGAACAATGAAAAAGAAAGTTTTATATAAAGTAGGTGATCTCACAGATCGTACCCCGGCTTATTCATTGGTCGCCAATGTCGATTTGGTGGTTGTGTTATATGACGATCAAGTATCGGTTCTATATGGCCGTTGTGCGCATCGAGGCGCGTTGATGTCTGATGGCCACATTGATGGGCATAACATTGTTTGTGGCGTGCACAATTGGGATTATCGTTTTGATACTGGTGTTAGCGAATACGACAATGCGGAAATACTGCATAAATTCACCTCAGGCATAGACAATGGTGAAGTCTGGGTTGACTCAGACGAGGTCGCTGAGTGGGAGGTTTCCAACCCTCAAAGTTTTGATCGAGACGCCTATCAAGGCTTGTATCAAGACCACACGGGCACTAAAGACGAGCCACACGTCGGCTTTATTCAAGAACTTGCCGCCAATGGGCTGTCGAAGCTTGGCCACCATGGCCCCATGGGGGCAATGGGTGTTTCTCGCAATGAGTTACCCAGCTGGGATGATATTCAGCTTAATGTGGCTCAACTGCACCGCATGCCTTTGCTGGAAGATGCAAAGGTGAGCACTGACTTAGTTATTGGCGCGAATGCCAGAAAGCCATTGAGTTTGGAAATTCCATTGTTTGTATCCGATATGAGTTTTGGTGCCTTGTCTGAAGAAGCAAAGGTAGCACTTGCCGCGGGCGCAGATTTAGCCGGCACGGGAATTTGCTCTGGTGAGGGCGGTATGCTTGCTGAAGAACAAGAGGCTAATTCGCGCTACTTCTATGAATTGGCGTCCGCTCGTTTTGGCTTTTCTTGGGATAAAGTGCAAGCCAGCCAAGCGTTTCATTTTAAGGGCGGGCAGGGTGCTAAAACTGGCACAGGAGGTCATTTGCCAGGTGCCAAAGTGCAGGAAAAAATAGCGCAAGTTCGCGGCTTGCAAGTAGGTCAAGATGCTATCTCTCCTGCGACTTTTCCAGAATGGAATTCCTTAAGCCAGATTAGAGATTTTGCTGAAGAAGTGCGTGAAAAAACTGGCGGCATTCCGATCGGCTATAAATTGTCAGCCCAGCAAGTTGAAAAAGATATTGATGCGGCAATTGAAGTGGGTGTCGACTACATTATTCTCGATGGTCGTGGCGGTGGTACCGGTGCAGCGCCGTTGATATTCAGAGATAATATTTCAGTTCCAACAATTCCCGCCTTGGCCCGTGCCCGGCAACACTTGGATAATCTAGGTAAGTCCGATATAAGTTTAATTATCACTGGCGGCCTGCGAACCCCCGCTGATTTTATTAAGGCCCTAGCGCTTGGTGCCGATGGTATCGCCTTGTCAAATTCAGCCTTGCAAGCTATAGGCTGTTTGGGCATGCGCGCGTGTAATTCGAATAATTGCCCGGTGGGCATTGCCACACAAAAGCCGAATCTGCGTGAGAGGCTGATTGTTGATCAAGCGGCCAAACGTTTAGAGAGGTTTTTCAATTCGAGTGTGGAGCTTATGCAATTGATGGCACGAGCCTGTGGACACACGCATTTAAATCAATTTTCGATTGAAGATCTAACCACCTTTAAAACCGATATGGCGGAATTGAGTGGTATTGCTTTCGGTGGCGTCGGGGCTTCTAAGCATTAGATAAGTCGCTTTCTCGCCTAAATATAACAGGCAAATTTGATTGTTAAAATCTGACTGAGGTCAAAAGTAATGCTTTGGATTATCAATAGTTATTTCATTATAGGTCTGCTCTTTGGCGTCTATTTTTCTCTAGCAGGGTGCAGCCGCATAGATCCAACTGCGGCCTCAGCAAAAGTGTTGGTTCGCTTAATGTGGCTGCCGGCTGCGCTAGTGTTGTGGCCTCTTTTATTGAAACGAACTTTTCAAGCTAACAGCAAAATAGGTGAGGCAGTTAAATGAAAAGAAAACATCGTACTGTGCACCGTCTTATCTGGCCGCTATTAGTGCCACTACTGCTGGTTTTTGTGTTTTTGGCACAAAATAGCAAGCCTGAACCTATACCGCTTATCGAGACTGCTCCGCACCCCAGCGCAGTAGGAGAATTGCCATGAGTCATGATTATGTTCCGGTGCAATGGAACCGCAGCAAAGTTATTTATGATCGCGTTCTTTGGCTAGGCATCGTACTATATTTGGTTGTCTTTATGGCGGTGAGCATGCTCACACATACCGACGCTGACGCGTTGTCGCCGATGATCGTGCTAATTAGAGCTTTTGCTACCTGCGGCTTTTTAATGTTGAGCATAATATTATGCATCGGCCCCTTAGCGCGCCTAGATGCTCGCTTTTTGCCCTTGCTCTACAATCGTCGACACTTCGGCGTATCAATGTTTTTAGTGACATTGGTGCACGCCCTTCTCGTGATTATGTTTTATCACTCTTTTGGTGTGGGCAATCCATTGGTGTCGATATTCACATCACCTGGTAGCTATGAGTCGATCAGCGATTTTCCGTTTCAGCGCTTTGGTGCCATAGCCTTATTTATATTGCTAGTGATGGCGGCAACCAGTCATGACTATTGGAATGCAAACTTAAAGGCACCAGTTTGGAAGGCCTTGCACATGGGCGTCTACATCGCTTACGCGCTGATTATTGTGCATATTGCCAGTGGTTCTATGTTGCAGTCTGAAACAGGTCTACTCGCGGCGATGGTTTATACCAGTCTTGTTAGTGTGGGTGGTTTGCATTTAGTTGCTGCAGTTAAAAGCTTGAAGGTTGATCGCACTGGTAAAGCGGCTGATTGGGTCAGTGTTGGCGCGTGGCAAGACATCCCCGACAATCAAGCGATTACAGTAACCGTTGATAAAGATGAGCGAGTTGCTGTTTTCCGTTATGAAGGCACAAAGTTAGCGGCTATTTCAAATGTTTGCCAGCATCAAAATGGACCTCTAGGCGAGGGCCGTGTGATTGACGGTTGCATTACTTGCCCTTGGCATGGATTTCAGTATCGTCCCGAAGATGGTCGTTCGCCAGAACCGTTTACCGAAAAGGTGGCGACTTATCATCTCAAGCTAGAAGGTGATCAAGTGTTTTTAAACCCAGTTGCTCTACCAAAAGGGTCAGCAAGACCAGTGATCAATATTGGCTCCGAGGTTGCGCAATGAACAAACGACGAAAAGAATTTTTTGTAGGCTATTTGCCAATGCCTGACGGACTTAAGCCCTTTTATAAATGGCTTGCTGTGTTGTTGCTAGTGGTTGGCTTAGGCTTTTCATATTGGGTGTCGTCGTCGCAGAAGGCGGTTGGCAAAGGGCAATGGTTATTAGCTCAAGAAAAGACCTATCAAGGTTACCTGAGCCATGACCCTTACCCGGTATTGCACGTTATAGGCGATGCGCCAGAATCAATTATTTTGATGTCTCAAGGCAAGCACTCATCTGCCAATTTAACCGCCGCGTTAGATGGCAATGAAGTAACGGTGACGGGTTTTCCAATCGAACGTGGCGGCTGGAAATTGTTAGAGCTGCGTGACATGAGCGACGTAAAAGTGGTTAGTTCCAAGCAGCCGCATAAAGCTGTTGTGCAACCGCTGGGAGAAGTCACCCTCAGCGGTGAAATTATTGATTCAAAGTGTTTTATGGGAGTGATGAAACCAGGCGAAGGAAAGGTGCATCGCGCTTGTGCTGCAATGTGTATCGCTGGCGGTATTCCGCCTATGCTAGTGGTTAATCAATCTGATGGAATGCGCTACGGTTATATTTTAATTGGCCCACAAGGGCAAGCTGCTGCAGATCTGGTGATTCAAGACGTTGCTGTTCCAGTCAGTGTGTTTGGACAATTGGAACGCCGCGGCGATTTAACCTATCTGCGCATTGCCGAAAACGGCATCAATCGAATTTAATACGTCAACTGATGAAATCATCAAAGTTTAGCTAAATGAATGAAGTAATAGAGTGGTACAAGGTAGCAGAATTGGATGAGTTGGCCGAGAGACGGGTCAAAACCGTCACTGCCGGTGTGCGGTCAGTTTGCTTAGTAAGATATCAAGGCCAGCTTGCGGCTATGGACAATCATTGCCCGCACCAACGCGGGCCATTAGGTGAAGGTTCGATTGAACAAGGTAAAGAGGATAAGTGTTGGATACGCTGTCCTTGGCATGGCTGGGATTTCGATCCATTAACCGGTAGGTCGCCTGGTGCTCACGAAGATGGGCAAGAAATGTTTAAAGTTGAAGAGCGCGCCGATGGCATCTATGTAGGTGTGAGCGAGCAGGCAGAGGAAGAAAAAACGGTATCGGATGTAATGGCCCAAACCATGACTAACTGGGGTGTGAATACGGTGTTTGGCATTGTCGGCCATTCCAACCTCGGCCTAGCCGAGGCTCTGCGCAAACAAGAGCAGAAGGGCAACTTGGTTTTCTACGGTGTTCGCCATGAAGGAGCGGCAGCCTTTGCCGCCAGTGGCTTTGCAAAATTAACTGGCAAACCGGCAGCGTGTTTGTCGATAGCCGGGCCCGGTGCAACCAATCTGCTTACTGGATTGTGGGATGCAAAGGTCGATAGAGCGCCTGTTTTAGCCTTAACCGGTCAGGTAGATACCCAAGTATTAGGCCCTGGTGCCTTTCAGGAAATTGATCTGACTAGTGCGTTTGATGCGGTTAGCCACTTCAATCAAACAGTCTTACACTCTTCCAGGCACTCCGAATTAATGACTCTGGCGTTAAAGAACGCAATTGTAGAGCGCAACGTTTCTACTCTAATTTTCCCCGATGAGGTGCAGGTTCTGGAAATTGATAAAGAGACTCCCGCGGGCGCTCCAGATGGTCGAATTTCGCGCAGTACAATGACCCCCGACGCGGCTGATGTCAGCCACGCAATGAGCATGCTCGCCAAGGCCAGTCGGCCGCTAATCGTGGTTGGCTATGGCGCTGTACAGTCCATGGACTCAATCACCCAATTAGCTGAGCAGCTCAATTGCCCAGTGGTGACCACCTTCAAGGCAAAGGGGCAAATAGCCGATAGCCATCCATTGTCAGCGGGTGTGTTAGGCCGTTCAGGGACTCCTATTGCCAGTTGGTTTATGAATGAATGCGATTTGCAAATTGTGTTTGGAGCGTCGTTTTCAAATCACACCGGCATTGAAAAGAAAAAACCGACCATCCAAATAGATTTTGAGCGCATGGCCTT
The DNA here is from genome assembly GCA_047623225.1 of Cryomorphaceae bacterium. GTDB lineage: Bacteria > Pseudomonadota > Gammaproteobacteria > Arenicellales > Arenicellaceae > Arenicella. Next base: position 11,359 of record JBLHME010000038.1, on the reverse strand, counting down.
GGGTAAGTTTCACCCAGTTGAATTACCAATATGGGGCGAAATCGGTGTCACGGCGCAGCTATTTATTGAGCAGTTGCCGGGTGATTGGAAAGCATCGAATCAGCGTGATGAGTTGGCTGAACGGTGGTCTATGTGGCGCACAGAAAAAGCCCGCCGCGCTGAGGAAGACAGAGGCAAGGGCATTAATTCATCGGTGGTGTTTCGCGAACTTTCTGAGGTTGCGCCTGAAAATGCCGTATTAGCCATAGATGTTGGTAACAACGCCTATAGTTTCGGCCGATACTTTGAAACCAAGCAGGGCCAGCGAGTATTGATGTCGGGTTACTTAGGGTCTATCGGCTTTTCATTTCCGGCCGCCATGGGCGCTTGGTCTGCAACTCAGCTAGAATCAGAGTTCGCTGGGCGGCAAGTGTTTTCTGTATCAGGTGACGGTGGCTTTGGCCAATATTTGGCTGATTTTACCACTGCGGTTAAATACAAAATGAATATCACACACGTTTTATTAAACAATTCAGAACTTGGCAAAATATCCAAAGAGCAAATGTCAGGTGAGTGGGAAGTGTGGCAAACGTCGCTACACAATCCTTCGTTTGCTAAATATGCGGAGCTTTGTGGAGGTAAAGGCATAGAGGTTAAAAGTGCTGATCAATTACCCGCCGCACTGGCCGAAGCTGCGGCGTATGCAGGCCCAGCCATTGTGGAGATCATTACCGATGTGCAACTGGTTTAGTTGTTAGTAGCCAATAGAGGACTAAACCTAATGAACGATAATAACACTTTACGGCGACGAACCTTTGAGCTGCTTAACCCCGAACATCGTGGTGGGCGCTTAGGTAGATCCGTTAATATCTTACTGATCAGTTTGATTTTAGCCAATGTGGTGGTTATCTGCTTGGAAACAATGGCAGAGCTCAAGCAAGCCTATGCAGTGGAGTTTTTTTGTTTCGAGATTTTTTCGGTCTTGGTTTTCACTATTGAATATATTCTAAGGCTTTGGTCGTCTGTCGAAAATCAACCATCGACAGATCTATCGAGTGCACTGCAGTCTGGCCAAAAAAATCAGCTCACTGGGGCTAGGCGGCAATATGTTGTGAGCTTTGAATCGCTGATTGATCTAGTCGCGATTGTTCCCTTTTATATAAGCCTACTGTTTGGCATTGAGTTGAAGGCCTTACTAGCTTTACGTTTATTTCGTTTATTAAAGCTGGTGCGCTATTTTTCAGCGCTAAACATATTGCTCGACGTTCTACGCGCTGAAGCACGTTCTTTTATGGCTGCGATTTTGGTGTTGTTGATACTGATATTCGTTTCCGCTAGTGGCATTTACTTCTTCGAATGTGAGGTGCAACCTGAAGAGTTTGGTAGCATCCCTCAAGCGCTCTGGTGGTCAACCGTAACCCTTACCACTTTGGGCTATGGTGATGTGGTCCCAATGACCGTGTTCGGAAAAACCTTTGCCGGCATGATGACCATCTTTTCAATTGGAATTGTTGCGCTGCCTGCGGGCATGTTGGCTTCGCGTTTTTCTGAGGAGCTGGTCAAACGCAAACAGCGTTATTTGCAGACTGTTAAGGCTTTAGCCAGCGACGGTTTACTCGACCACGAAGACCATGAGGAACTCGAGCAATTGCGTTCAGACTTGTGTTTGAGCGATCACGATGCGCAAATCATTCGAGCATCCAGTAGTCAAAACCCATGCCCATATTGTGCCGGCTTGGGGACAAGATCAACCGCCGTTTCGGAGAACTGATTCCATGCAAGTAGCCATTTTAGTTGTCATGCTATGTGTTGTATTTTACGCATTCTTTGCAAAGCGCTTAGCCTCGACCATTGTCACTGCGCCGATCATTTTCTTGGGTTTGGGTTATGCGATGAGCCTAAGTGGGTTTATGGCAACAGAAAGTTCTGAGGAGTTATTGCACCTTGTGGCTGAAACCGCACTTATCATTCTGTTATTTGCCGATGCTAGCCAAACTGATTTTGCCGCGCTCAAAAAGCGCTATTTGTGGCCGAAACGCATGTTGCTAATTGGTCTGCCCTTGGCAATTGTTTTAGGCACAGGGGTCGCCAGTCTATTGTTTCCAAGTTGGTCATTATTTGCAGTCGCTTTAGTGGCATCAATTCTGGCTCCAACTGATGCGGCATTGGGGCAGGCGGTGGTCAGCAACAAAGATGTGCCTATTCAAGAACGTCGTACTCTGGTTGTAGAGAGTGGTCTAAATGACGGCCTGGCGCTGCCCATTATTTTGTTTTTCGCCTGCACGCTCGCCACCATGGAAGGTGAACATCAAGGCAACTTTTTGATATTCACTTCGCAGCAACTTATCTTAGGCCCCTCGATTGGTGCTTTGATTGGTTGGCTTGGTGGTAGGGCCTTGTTGTGGGCAGAGGCTCGGAAATTTTCTGAATCTGAGTACGAAGGCATTGCAGCCATTGCCGTAGCGATAACGGCTTATGTGGCGGCGAGCATGGTTGACGGTAATGGATTTATTGCCGCTTTTTGCGCTGGCCTAGCTTTTGGCAACACGGTCAAAGAACGTGTAAAGCACGTTGCCGAGTTTGTAGAGAGCGAAGGGCAGATTCTGGTGTGGGCATCATTTCTATTGATGGGCATCGTTCTATTACCCGAGGCTTTACATCATCTGAATCTGCCAATCTTGGCTCTTATCGGTCTTAGCTTGTTTGTTATTCGCCCGCTCGCTATATGGATAAGTTTGATCGGCACTGATGCTAGGCCCATAACTAGAATGTTCTTTGGCTGGTTTGGGCCTCGCGGTCTGGCAACGGCGCTGTTCGCATTGCTGATTGTTGGCGATATCAACCATGCCTACGCCGAACCTGTGCTGGTAATAGCCATAAATGCTGTTTGGATCAGTGCGCTATTGCATGGTATTAGCGCAGCACCGGGTGCAGCCTGGTATGCGAGGCGAGCGAAGTCTAGTGACGCTGAAACTTTAAACACCGAAAAATCTTAACAATATCCATAACAACAACAATGGTACTAACTTCATGAATATCTTCAAAACGTTATGCTTGGCTCTGCTGGTTCTTCCCAATATAGTTTTTGCTCAAATGGCAAATACACAATATGAGTGGGAAGAAAAACGCAATAAGAAGGATATTGTTATTCAAACCAGCGCTGTAGCAGGATCTGGTTTTCGAGCAGTGCGGGGAGAAATGAAGGTAAAGGGCACGGTTGCTAGCTTAGTGGCTCTGGTCGAGGATATGGAGAATTGCCCTAAGTGGGCTGACCTTTGCAAAGAGGCGCGAGTTGAGAAGCGTATATCGGAAACTGAGAGCTATGCCTACGTCTACAATGACATTCCTTTTCCTGTCAGTGATAGAGATGTTTATACCCACGTAGTTTGGACTCAAGATCCAGTTACTAAGCGTGTCTCGATGACCAGCAACGCCACAACAGGGGGCACGCCTGAATCTAAGGCCGTGCGCATTCAAAATGCGGTCTCGCAGTGGCATTTTACTGCTAATCAAGACGGTACAACCACAGTTGAGAGTTTCGCGCATATCGACCCAAATGGGCCTACCCCAGCCTGGGTTACAAACATGATGTTGGTAGACTCGCCATATAAGTCGATGATCAAGATGAGAAAAATTATTGAATCTGGTGGCTACGCGGATGCCAAAGTTCCATTTTTGTCGAAGTTCTAGTTAATTCTCATTTAGCTTCAGATCAACGCTAGGTAATACTGCATTAAACAAAGGTCAAATCCACCCTAATAACTGCGCTAAGTTTGCTGAGTTGTATATTTCTGCTTACTGCACAAGCAGCGCAAGGCGAGCAGTGGTTTAAAAAAATAAATCTGTTGCTGGTGGTTGGAGTGTTGAACACAAAGACGACGGTGATTATCTGGTTCTTGATGAGAATTTAGAAACCAGCAATGGCCTGACCTTAAGTTGATGATCACTAAACTTTCGAGCGATCAAGTGAGTGGAAGCAATGCCTCTGATGGCAGCTTAACAATTGCGTCATTGCAATCGGCCAAGGGTAAGCAATCGTATAAATTGCCCGAGAGTTATCTTGACTATAAGACTCTGCTTATCCATTGTGAAAAATATTCAAAACTATGGAGTGCATCGCTCTTGTTGTTGAGCGATAAAGACCAAGAGTAATGGTTTTTTAGCCACGCTGAGTTTTGCTTCACCGTCGGTCGTTATGCAAATTTAGGACTCTGGCTTATTTGGGATAGGTAAAGGATTAATGCTTACACGAGGCAGGCGTCTGGTCTCGCTGAATGAAGGAAATACTGAATGGAGAGTCCTCAGAATTTCATCAAGGACTATTACAACACCCTCAAAATCAGCCTGCTACTACTCGGCTCAAGTGGTACGATCGCCTATTAATAAAAATATAGTGATTTATTCTGTCTGTACGGCAGTTAATTACGATCTATAAAACAGTCCTAGCGAGCTATCAAAAATTTCTAATCGACCCTTAATTTCTGCCGTCACTACTTCCTGGGCCCTGCTGCTCGGTTTTGCAATTCTAATGCTAGGCGACGGTTTGCAGAGTACTTTGTTGGCTGTTCGAGCTACCCGCGAAGGGTTTTCCAATCTCACTACTGGCTTGGTGATGTCGTCCTTTTATATGGGCTTTCTTGGCGGCACACTATGGGCACCAAGAATTGTAAAGAAAGTAGGGCACATTCGTGTTTTTGCTGCATTGGCGTCAGTGGCCTCAGCGTGCATTCTTGTTCACGCAGCGTTTCCCAACCCAGCGGCTTGGATTGTTCTGCGTCTGATTAGTGGGTTTTGTTTCTCCGGCGTCTATATCGTAGCCGAGAGTTGGCTAAACGAGAGTGCAACCAATGAAACGCGGGGCCACCTTTTGTCAGTTTATATGGTTATAACCTATGTTGCCGTTGGGGCGGGTCAGTTGTTTCTCAACTTGGCGGATACGACCGGCTACGCCTTATTTGTGTTGACCTCCGTGCTTATTTCGGTCGCTGTAATTCCTTTATTATTAACAGCCGCCCCAGCACCAGAATTTGCCAGATCAAGTTCGGTGAATTTAAAACAATTGTATCAAATATCTCCACTAGGCATCGTCGGTATGTTTGGTGTGGGAATGGTGAGTGCTGCTTTGTTTGGGGTAGCACCGGTTTATGCAAGTCAGAGCGGAATGGACACTGCAGAGATTTCCTATTTTATGCTCGCGCCAATAGTGGCTACAGTGCTGCTGCAATGGCCTATTGGTAGGCTCTCAGATAGCTTTGATAGACGTAAAATTATTCTGCTGGTGACCATATTGGCGGCATTAGCCGCCGTGTTGTGCATCTATATGGCACGCATATCAACTTCCCATCTTTTTGTCGCATTCGGTTTATTTGGAGGTTTTTCGCTGCCCATGTACGCGCTATGCATTGCGCATACCAATGATAGTCTAGAGCCTAGTCAAATGGTGGCTGCCAGCGGCGGGCTAATTCTAGCGGGTGGCATTGGCTCCATATTTGGGCCGGTCGGAGTAGCGCTGGCGATGGATTTTTCTGCTGACTGGTTTTTTACGTCAATGGCGATTGTGCATGCCGCAATCGGCCTGTTTGTCATCTCTCGTATGTTCACTCGCGACGCCACTCCGCTGGAAGAACAAGGTCATCATGCTCCAGCGACACTAATGCGTTCTGGAGGTATGATTGAATCCATTCAAGAGCATCTTCGGGACGACTATATAGACGAGGACTAGTAAAAGGTCAGTTGGCGCCAATGGCTATGAATGTTCATTATGAAAGGCCAAGCTAAAACTAAATCCGTCGGTCTGAAAGCTCCGCTCTCCTATGTCAGGATTAAAACCTAAAAAACGGTTTTAATCGAGTTCTTAGTATTCCAATTACGCTGACCAGTAAGTTCAGCATATAGCGGTTGGTTGTATGGCCAGCGGGGTCGCCAGTGGCAGTATTGTTAGTGCCAGCGTTGAAAAAGCGCACAACTTAGGTGCTATTAGCTAGCAAACGCTGCTTAGCAGAATTCTGTCAGAGAAATAAAGTGATGCGCTTGCACTTGTCAAAGCATGGCCACTGATCAAGCCTTGACCAATGCCCACACGTTTTAGTCTACTAAACCGACCTTAGAGAGGCACATCTTTTGACCCTGCTTGGGCAACCTGGCCACCATCTAATACGATGATATTTCCTGTCATAAAAGCACTTGCTCGTGATGAAAGATAAATCGCGGTGCCTGCTGCGTCTTTGGCATCTCCCATTCGCCCGCGAGGAATGCTGGCGGTAAGTTTTGAGCTAAGTTCTTCGTCATTAACAAAAAATGCGGTCATGTTGCTTGGGAAAAACCCTGGAGCAATGGCGTTTACATTAATATTGTCAGCAGCCAAGTCTACTGCTAGGTGCTTAGTTAAGTGGATCACCGCAGCCTTGCTCGATGAGTAAGAATAGGTAGGCATGCCCGGATTAGTTATACCGTTAATTGATGCAATATTGATTACGCGTGCTGGGTCTTCATCGCTGGCGGCTTTCTTTAACGCCGGTGCAAGCTGTTGAGTAAGGAAAAAGATTGATTTCACATTTAGGTCCATTACTTTGTCCCAATGCGCTTCTGCGAAATCTTCAAAAGGCGCGCCCCAAGAAGCACCTGCATTGTTAAACAAGATACCTATTTTGTCTTCTTTTTGTTTTACTGCGTCGGCGAAGGCCACTACGCCCTTGTAGCTGGATAAATCAGAGCGAATAGCAATGCACTCGCCAAACTCACCAAGGGCCTTCTCGGCCGCTTTGAGTTCTGCTTCCTTACGCGCAGTGATATAAACGCGAGCGCCATTCTCAAGTAAACCTTGAGCCATCATTGCTCCGATGCCTCGAGAACCTCCTGTTATAACGGCAACTTTGCCAGACACATCAAATAAATTTTTCATCGTCATACTTATGGTCCTTTATGTTTTAATTTTTGTTTATCAAGCTTTTGTTTGCGAGTTTTTGTTTTTTGATCTTAATGTTAGAGATCATGCCTGCCGCACACATGATTTTGCGTGAAGGCTTACCGAGCTGGCATTCCTCGCACCATGGTTAGGAATTCGATCCTAGTACCCGCGCGTCGGTATTCCGACAGGGCTTGATAATCTGGATCTGCATACCATTGTTTGGCTTTTTCTTCTGAAGGGAATTTGAACATAATCATACGGCCTTCTCTTGGTTCAAATCCTTCAAAGGTATCGGGATTATCATCGTAGGTAACGAAGCTGCCGTCATATTTTTTGAGTATCGGAAAAAAGCCTTTCTCGTAGACTTTGTACTGAGCCTCATCGGTAACCTTGAGATTAACAATCATAAAAACGGGTACGTCTGTCATTTTCTTATTCCTATTTGTTTTGTAATGGTGAGATTGCCAAGTTGAGTAAAAGCAAAGTGATGTGAATTAGATAGCTTTCAACCAATTGGCTACGGCTTGACCGATTTCGACTGGTGAATCTTCCTGCATAAAGTGCGTGCCTTTTACGGTAACTTCTTGCTGGTTCGGCCAACTGCGACAAAATTCTCGCTGCTGACCGAGTAAAATTGAGCCAGGGTCGGCATTGATGAAAAGCTTCGGCGTGTCGCTAGCAGCCATAAACGCGCCATATTCTTCAACCAGAGCAACCACATTGGCAGGTTCATTTTCAATAGGGATTTGGCGCGGCCAGTTCAATAGAGGTTGGCGATCCTCAGGCGTACTAAAGGGGGCTCGGTAAGCTTCCATCTCAGCTTCACTCAAGTCACGGATTACTGAGCTAGGAAGCACTCCTTCAACGAACATATTGCGTTTGAGAATCATCTCTTCGCCTTTCTCAGAGCGAAATCCCTTGAAAATTCCCACCGCACTTTCTGGCCAATCAGCCCAGTCTACAGGCTTAACAATGGCTTCCATGTAGGCAACTCCTTTGATTGCGGCAGCATTGCGCATGGCCCAAAGAAAGCCGATGCCACTGCCCCAGTCATGAATGACCAAAGTTACATTCTGATTTGCGCCAATAGCCTTTAGCAAGCCGTCCACATATTTGTAGGCCACTTCCAGCGAGTAACGTTCTGGCCCTTCACTGGCAGGGAGTTTTTCTGAATCGCCTTGGCCGATTAGATCAGGCGCGATTACGCGGCCAGATTCTAGCAATTCAGGAATTACGTTTCGCCATAAAAAAGAAGAGGTCGGGTTGCCATGTAGTAAAACGATGGGGTCGCCACTGCCTTCTTCAACGTAAGCGATTTTCTTGCCGTTGATAGTGGTGAATTTTTTCTGATAGGGCATGGTTTCTGAAAGCATGATTGGAACTCCTGCTATATGGGTTTCTGTTTAGTTCTATTGGCTGCGGATTTAAGCAGCAAGCCCGAGCATAGTCAGGCTATTCTCGATAGTTGGTTTAAGTTCTTGCGCGCTAAGATTTTGTCGGCTTTGTACGCGAAGACCAATGTTTATTGTCATGACCAAGCGAGCAAGCTCTTCAGGCACGTAAACGGTATCAAGTTCTCCACGACTAACTGTAAGCATGAATGCACGCGCGAAACAATTTTCGACTTCATTCAATTTGCGAGTGGCCAGCCTGTTAAGTTCGGGGTCGACTCCAGCCAATTCCAGAGTGGAGTTGACTAATAAACAGCCACGTTCTCTAACATGCGGTGCAACCTCTAACAAAGTTGTTTCAAAGAAAGCTCGCGCTATACCACTGGCTGGAAGCTTTTGCGCAGCATCATCCACAATTGCTCGGGTTCGGTCACCAAGCAGTTCGAGACATTCCACAAATAAACTACGTTTGCTTCCAAATGTTGCGTAAAAGCTAGAGCGGGCGATATTCATTGTTTCTAAAAGTTCAGGCAGTGACGAAGCTGTGTAGCCTTTAACCCAAAAAAGCTTCGTGGCGGCTTCCAGTGCTTTTATACGGATGAATTCGGAGGGTCTTGCCATTAGTGGTTGTTCTCAAGCTAAGTGGTATCACTTTGTACGAATCAGTTCAGAATGACAAGTTTTGACTATTGAAGTATTCCAAAATAAGACAGATGCTGTTCTATGTAGTGCGTTCGAGGAAATAGTGGAAGTGGAATATGAGACCCATCATGACAGCAAGAAGCATCTCTTATTTGCGCTTGTTTTGTAGTATTGTTGGTTCCAGCGCGCAGCGTTATCTCTTGTGCAGTTGATAACGCAGTATCACTAAGGAATGGTTACCCCATTCAATAATTAATTGGACGATCACCTTATATGAGTATAAAACACGCCCTGGTTTGTGGAGCAGGAGGGTTTATTGCGAGCCATTTAGTCACTCGATTGAAGCAAGATGGCTATCAGGTTCGAGGGGTGGACTTGAAATCTCCCGAGTTTGGCAAAACCGATGCAGATGAATTTGTATTGGGCGATTTGCGTGATCCTTTGCTTTGCCGTGAAGTGCTCGATCAACCTTTTTCAGAGGTTTATCAGTTGGCTGCAGATATGGGGGGAGCAGGCTACTTATTCACCGGGGACAATGATGCGGACGTAATGCACAACTCGGCAATGATTAATCTGAATGTGGCAATGGAGTCCAGCAATCAAAAGGTCGATAAGGTCTTTTATTCTTCTTCAGCCTGCGTATACCCGGAATACAATCAACTAGACCCAGACAATCCAAATTGCGTCGAGGATTCAGTTTACCCGGCTCAGCCTGACAGCGACTATGGTTGGGAAAAGCTCTTTAGTGAGCACCTTTACGCCGCGTTTAACCGCAACTATGATCTTGATGTGCGTGTGGCTCGCTTCCACAATATTTTTGGCCCTCTCGGAACTTGGCAAGGAGGCAAAGAAAAGGCTCCTGCGGCCTTGTGCCGAAAGGTCGCTGAAGCCAACAACGGCGATGAAATTGAAATTTGGGGAGATGGTTTGCAAACGCGAAGCTTTCTCTATGTCGAGGAATGTGTTGAAGCAGTTCGTCGCTTGATGGAGTCGGATTTCCGTCAACCAGTTAATATCGGTTCGGATGAGTTGATTTCAATCAACAACTTAGCGCAAATGGTGGCGGGTGTTGCGGGTAAAGACGTTTCAATCAAAAATGTACCGGGCCCTTTAGGAGTAAGAGGGCGTAATTCGGATAATAATCTGATTGCTAGTGCTCTGGGTTGGGCACCTAGCGCCCCACTTAGAGACGGAATCGAAAAGACTTTTGCTTGGATTGATCAACAGGTGCTTAAAGCTAGATAAGGTTGGGTCGATTTTTCGGCACTCCTAAGTGCAGCCTTTTAAACGCGAACCATGATTTTCCTGGCTGCATCCGATTTAGCTTCATACATCTTAACCACGCTGAGCGGGAACCAAGGATGCTTGGTTATGGCAACTTGGTGCAATTGGCAGTCTGGGCGCAAAATTTTTGCCCACGCAGACAGTGCCGATGAGCATTTCAGAGCATGGCCGCAGCGTGATAAGGCGACAACATCAGACATCGCGAAAGATGCCATCATTTGTTTACCCTCTTCTGTTTCTGGAATCAGATCGAAATGCAATGTGCGAGTGTCAGCAGAGCGAATTTGATCAATAGATTTGATTTGTAAATCGGGTAAGGCGGCAGCTACTTGAGCAACGAACCCCTGTTCATCGCTGCAAACGAATAAACCTCCAAAGTTTTTCTGATCACAAAAGTCGACCACCAAGGTTAGAAACTCACTTTTCGATACAGGCTCTGTTTCATTGTGATCTGTTTGTTTGTCAGTCCCTCGATAGTGAATGCCAAGCCATCGATCGTTAATCGCTTGAGGTGCGCGTGCTGTTATTGATGGTTCAAGCTAAAACCAGCGATTTAGTAAATCGTGAGCTTGCGTAAACGACTCGGCCTCGGGTGCAAAGGGATCAGCTGATCGGTTTTTTAAGTCGACCATCTTATGAATAACTAAATCATCCTGAACCAAATCGTTTATTGGTGTACTTTCAAGCGGCAATAACACTCTGGGTACTATTTTCCCATAAGCATTTGCATTGATGTCCCACATTGTGTGACTAGGCATTACGTTGTCGTTCCCTGGTGTCGATAGACATTCGAGCACCCATGTTAGACCTTGGCCAAAAAGGCCGTGGATTAACTCGTCTGCGTCGGATGTTATTTTGATAACCGAGTGGTGCTTTGCTTGTTCCAAGGTTGTCCCTGTTTGTGCTGTGTGATGAGCTTGGGCGTTAAGTGTTTGCCCGCTGAATGGCCCTAAGTATACATTGGCAATGCTGATATGTTCCCCCCGCAGCGTTCCAGATATACCTTGGGGGTATCAGCCGCACACTTTTAGTAATAAATTCAGACACAGACCAATAACTGAATTTCATCGTTAGGCAGTCATTGAATAATGGATGTTTAGCATGTAGCGCGCCACGCATGTATCATTGCTTATTCATGGTTTCCCTTTATTGGCAA
>JBLHME010000037.1:0-30543 GCA_047623225.1 Cryomorphaceae bacterium | reverse complement strand
ATTTATTCGCGGATTATTGAAGGTATCAAATCCCAATGCGACGCTATTGTTTACCCCACACTAGGCCTCAGCGGCAGTATTGAAGAGCGATTCGGCCCAATTGAAATTCTCTCTCAACGTGGTTTACTTGATTGGGCCGTAGTTGACCCTGGAAGCGTAAATATCTCGCACACAAGTTTAGTCTCGGCGGGCGCTGACGGTTTACTTTATCCCAACCCAGACTCTCATATTAGAGCTGGTTTGCAGATGGCTGCGCGCGATGGATGGAAACCAGCCTATGCAATTTACGAGCCCGGCTTCGCGCGCTTGGGCGCGGCGATGGCGGCTACGATTGAAAATTTAAAAACGCCGATCTATCGAATTATGCTGTCGGACAACTTGTTGTTTGGCATGAAGCCCTCAGCGAGGGCAGTCGAGTTTTATGCACAACATCTCGCTGAGACTGCGCCTGGCGCTCCGTGGATGTTATCCGGCCTTGATGCGAACGTAGAACAGCTTATTGAACCCGCGGTGGATCTGGGTGCACACATTAGGGTTGGATTGGAAGACGCTCCATTTGGATGCCAACGCTCAAATCTAGAATTGCTTGAATCTGCAGTCAGTAGCATTAGCAGAGCTGGGCGTAACTTAGCCAGTGTGGAAGAGGTCCGCGCTCTGAGTTAGGTTCTGGCTAGCCTAAAACATAGACTTCCGAAAACCGCTAGTTATTTTCCATAGTGGCCTTAGAATGGCCTTATGAAATCTAGCCAATTAAAATCACAAGACAAGCCGCATCGATTGTCCAAGACCTTCTCCAATGTCCGCAAGGCGAAGGATGCGCGTTTTGACGGCGTTTTTTTTATTGCTGTAAAGACCACCGGCATTTATTGTAGGCCAATCTGCCCAGCCAACTCACCGTTGGAAAGAAACGTGGATTATTATGATTCGGCGATTCTTGCGGCGCAGGCGGGTTTTCGACCCTGTTTGCGTTGCCGGCCAGACAGCGCCCCGCAGTCATGTGCATGGATTGGCACAGACACCACATTTCAACGAGCCATTGATTTAATTCACGAGGGTGCGCTACAAAATGGTTCAATGCAGCAATTAGCCAATAGGCTGGGCATCTCCGACCGATATTTACGTGATCTGTTTCAGAAGAAACTAGGCACCTCTCCGAAGAAATACGCAATCTATCAGCAATGTCTATTCGCAAAGCAATTGTTGCATGAATCTGATTTGTCGATCACTGATATCGCTTTTGCATCGGGTTTTGCCAGTGTAAGGCGGTTCAACGAAGCGATGAAAGACCTGCTTGGCCTTGCCCCGCGTGACATTCGTAAAACAGATGCGCCTATTTCAGGTGGAATAACCTTGAAAATTTACTATCGACCTCCTTACGCTTGGTCCAACTTGTTTGGGTTTTTGAGTTCCCGCGTGATCGAAGGATTAGAGTGGGTGGATGACTCATCCTACTCGAGAACCATTGAGTTGGGCGAGAGTCGTGGCTATTTCACCATTTCAGCAAAACCTGAAAAGAATTTTTTTGAGCTAAGCATTCATCTTAATGACTATCGCCAACTAAATCCGATCACACAGAGAGTTCGTAGCCTTTTTGATGTGGACGCACCAATCGACAGGATAGACCAGCAACTACAAGCACTGTTAAACGGAGCCATTGACTACCAAGTTGGTCTTAGAGTGCCTGGAATCTGGAATGACTTTGAGGCTGGGATTCGTGCCGTACTTGGTCAACAAGTCTCTATTGGCGCGGCCAAGAAGTTGGTCAAGGATTTTGTTAGAGAGCTAGGTGAACCAATTGGCTTTGCCGATACACCTGCTCAATTTCTTTTCCCAAAGCCCGAAAGTGTTGCCAATCATTCGCTCGATTTTTTTAGAATGCCACAATCGCGCAAAGACACCATTCGCCGGCTCGCTGTTTATTTTCTCGAATCATCAAATCCAGCAGATATCGACGCTTGGATCGACATCAAGGGCATTGGCCCGTGGACGATTAATTATGTGAAGATGCGCGCCGCCAAAGATCCTGATATTTGGTTGGCAGGCGATGCTGGATTGAAGAATGCACTCAAAGCCCTGCCGCAGGCTCCCGATGTCGAAAGCATGCGCCCTTGGCGAAGTTATCTGACCCTACAATTATGGAATCAACTTTAAGAGAAGTCAGCATGACAATTTACTATGATCATTTTGAGACACCACTTGGCCTAATGGAAATATGCGCGGGTGAACAGGCGGTTAAGTCGATTCATTTTGTTGATCGAGCAAATGTACCTCAGAGCAATTCAATAACTGACCTCGCAAAATGTCAAATGCTTGAGTATTTCGCTGGTGGCCTAGAAGAGTTTGACCTGCCTATGGAGCCAGAGGGCACGATCTTTCAAAAACAAGTGTGGCGCGCGCTTAGTACCATTGAGTATGGCGAAACTTGCTCGTATTCTGACATTGCAAATATTGTAAAAAATCCTAAGGCGGTGCGAGCAGTAGGCTCTGCTAATGGCAAAAATCCGCTCACCATTGTGGTTCCCTGTCATCGAATTATTGGTACCAACGGGTCGCTCACAGGCTACGCATCTGGGTTGGAGCGCAAGGCATGGTTGCTAAATCACGAAGCAAATACCCTGTTCTAAAGCAATTGAATTACGCTCTGTAATCGATCGGTCTCTGATAAACTTAAGTGCTCAGAAATAGCAGATTGGTAAATAGCGTGTTAAAAATAATTCTATTGATGGTGTGGGCTTTGATTGTGGCGAATCTATTTGTCGCTTTGCCTGCAATGCTGGTAACCCCACTTAAAATACTCGGGCTTTTGTTGGTGGTAGCGCACATTGTCGAGTTCTTTATTTTTAAAAAAGATATTGATGCGAAAGGTGATAGCGCAGCCAAGTCATTTCTCATGACCTTCATTTTTGGCGCGGTCTATATCAAAGGTTTATAGGAAGCTGCTTCGCTTTTGCCCATGGAGGGGCGGCATTGCTTGCTCAACAAATGAGCGAGGGCATATACCTTATTGTTAAAACCTTATATTCAGGCCGTGAATGGCCGAAACACTGTATTAGCAACTCAGTCTGTCGCATAATGTTGGTCGCAATTTTGAGGCAAACGTCTCAATCCCAGATCCATAATCACAATAGAGGCCAACTAGATGTTTAATGGTAGCGCTATCACGGTAAAGATGCTCGACAATGGCATCGCCGAAATGAACTTTGACTTGCAAGGCGAGTCAGTCAACAAATTTAACTCTCTGACTGTGCTTGAGTTTGGCCAGGCTTTGAAAGTACTGAGCGATTCGAGCGATGTAAAAGGCTTGCTGGTGAGCAGTGCTAAACCGGTATTTCTTGTAGGTGCCGATATTACTGAGTTTGTGCCGTTAATGGGTGCAAGCGGCAGCAGTGAAGACGTGATATCACACTTGTCGACCAATACTTATAGTTTCAATGCTCTAGAAGAATTGTCTTTTCCTAGCTGCGCGGCCATCAATGGTTATGCAATGGGCGGTGGGTTAGAGCTGGCTTTGGCGTGTGATTTTCGTGTAATGAGCACGGTGGCCAAAGTGGGTTTGCCGGAAACCAAACTGGGCATTATTCCTGGCTGGGGTGGCACAGTTCGTCTACCGCGAATCGCCGGTGCCGATACTGCAATAGATTGGATTTGTTCTGGCAAGGAGCAACGCCCCGATGTTGCTCTTAAAGCTGGCGTTGTTGATGGTGTTGTTGCGCCGGATCAATTGCACGATGCTGCGCTTACTGTATTGCAAGATGCCATCGATGGGAAAATGGACTTTCAGTCACGCCGTGTGCAAAAAGCTGCGCCACTGAAGCTTAATGGAATTGAAGCCACTATGGCTTTTGAAACTTCCAAAGCTTTTGTTGGTGGTATGGCTGGCCCAAATTACCCAGCGCCAATAATCGCTATTGATTGCATACAGAAAGCGGCCGGCATGAACCGCGATGATGCGCTTAAAGTTGAAGCGCAAGGTTTTGCCAAAGCAGCGGGTACCTCTGCAGCTCAGGCCCTGGTTGGGATTTTCTTGAACGACCAGATGCTCGCTAAAAAAGCCAAGGGTTGGGCTAAGCAGGCGGATAAAAAGGTAGAACGAGCTGCTGTTTTGGGTGCTGGAATCATGGGCGGCGGTATCGCTTACCAATCTGCATTGAAAGGCACTCCCATTAAAATGAAAGACATCAACCAAGATGGTCTTGATTTGGGTTTGAGAGAAGCCAATAAGCTGTTAGCCAAACAGGTTAATCGTGGGCGCATGAAGGTTGAAAAAATGGGCCAGATCTTGGCGGATATAGACCCGACTTTGTCGTATGACAATTTTGACAGCATAGACATTGTGGTTGAAGCGGTGGTTGAAAACCCTAAGGTTAAACGTATTGTATTGGCTGATGTGGAGAAGCACGTTACGCAAGACACTGTCATTGCTTCTAATACTTCGACTATTTCAATTACCTATTTGGCTGAAGCCATGCAGCGCCCTGAGAACTTTTGCGGCATGCATTTCTTCAACCCTGTGCACGCGATGCCTTTAGTCGAAGTTATTCGTGGTGAGAAATCTTCAGACACGGCGATTGCCCGTACCGTGGCCTACGCCAGTGCCATGGGTAAGAAACCTATCGTAGTCAACGACTGCCCAGGCTTTTTGGTAAATCGCGTTTTATTCCCTTACTTTGCAGGGTTTATGGGTCTGTTGAAAGACGGCGCCGATTTTCAACAGGTGGATAAAGTGATGGAACGTTGGGGTTGGCCAATGGGCCCAGCCTATCTGATGGACGTGGTTGGCATGGACACCGGACATCATGCCGAAGAGGTAATGGCAAATGGCTTCCCTGATCGTATGACCAAAACCTACAAAACTGCCGGCGATGTGATGTTTGAAAACGACCGCTATGGCCAGAAAAACGGTAAGGGTTTTTACGTTTATGAATTGGACAAGCGTGGCAAGCCTAAGAAGGTGGTTTCGCAGCAAACTTATGATCTTCTAGCGCCTGAAACGGCTGAGCTCAAAGAGCTTGATAAAGAAGAAATCATTGCGCGTATGATGATTCCGATGGCCACAGAAATGGCTCGTTGTTTAGAGGAAGAGATTGTAGGGTCAGCTAATGAAGCTGACATGGCGTTGGTCTATGGCGTTGGCTTTCCGCCTTTCCGCGGCGGGGTGTTCCGTTGGATCGACAGCATAGGAATCGATAACTTTGTGGCCATGTGTGATAAATATCAGCACTTAGGCAAGCTATACGAAGCCACTGAAACGCAACGTGAAATGGCTGTCAATGGCAGCAAATACTACACGCTTTAAACCGACAGAATTACAGTAGGAAATAAATTATGAGTATTAATCCAAGAGATGCAGTTGTTGTAGATTTTGCCCGTACTGCCATGGGCCGCTCAAAAGGCGGTTGTTTTCGCCATACTCGCGCTGACGAACTCAGTGCAGAGGTGATCAAGGGCCTTCTGGCGCGTAATCAAGCAATTGACCCTTCAGAGATCGATGATTTGATCTGGGGTTGTGTAATGCAGCGAGACGAGCAGGGCGTTAACCTGGCTCGCTTTGTGGGCTTGCTCGCTGGTTTGCCACACACCGTTCCAGCACAAACGGTGAATCGCCTTTGTGGTTCGTCAATGTCGGCTATGCACACTGCAGCGGCCAATATAATGGCTGGAATTGGCGATGTATACGTAGTGGGTGGAGTTGAGCATATGGGCCACATCAACATGAACGAAGGCGTTGATCCAAACCCTGAGCTGGGTTTATCGGTAGCAAAAGCCTCCGGTAGCATGGGAATGACGGCTGAAATGTTGGCGTTAATGCACGGAATAAAACGCGAGGACATGGACAAATTTTCTGAGCGTTCACATCGTCTGGCCGCTAAGGCACGGGCCGAAGAGAAATTTGACAAAGAAATTATCCCTGTCATGGGCCATCGAGAAAATGGCACGCCATTTATGGTGGCTCAGGACGAAACCATTCGTGAGGACACTACGGTTGAAGGTTTAGCGGCCTTGCGCCCAGCGTTTAATCCAAAGGGTGGCACGGTTACCGCTGGATCGTCATCGCAGGTGACTGATGGTGCATCGGCAATGATTATTATGTCGGCCGAGCGTGCTGAATCCCTGGGTTTGAAAGCAAAAGCTCGCATCACGGCCACGACCCTTGCAGGAGTTGACCCTTCTATAATGGGCTATGGGCCTGTTCCTTCTACGGGCAAAGCGCTGAAAAAACTTGGCATGACTATGAAGGACATCGATTATGTTGAGTTAAACGAAGCGTTTGCGGCACAATCTTTACCCGTTTTGAAAGATCTTGATTTGCTCGATGATATGGAAAGCAAAGTAAATGTCCACGGCGGCGCAATAGCGCTGGGCCATCCATTTGGTTGCTCTGGCACGCGTATCTCAGGATCATTGCTTACGGTAATGGAACAACGCGATATGAACGTGGGGATTTCTACTATGTGCATTGGTTTAGGCCAAGGCATCACCACCGTTATGGAGCGGCTTAACTAAGTGAATCTACTGCAAAGTTAAGCTGCTGCTAGAAAATCTTAAACAGTCCGTTAATTCAGCATTACGGGCTGTTTTTTTATGCGCCAAGGATTACTTTTTCATCATCACTGCACAAACTTCATATTGGCTGCGGTGTAATATGCTTTAGCTTAACCAACAACAATTGCCGAATAATTATGCTTAGACTTATAGTGCCTGTTTTGCTGCTACTTTCTTTTCCAGCAATTTTGTTAGCGGACTCTCGTGATGTATTCGGTACTTTTTTAACTGAGGAACAAGATTCTCATATAAAAATTAGTGATTGTGGCGATGGTTCGCCCTGCGGTACGGTCGTGTGGTTAGACCCAGCAAAGCTGGAGGGTAGTCAAAAGCCAGAAGATATAAAGACTAAGACTGGCGATCCCGTGCTTGGTCTATTAATGCTCCAGGGCTTTGAACGCAAAAAACAAGACTGGCGAGATGGAACTATCTATGCGCCCGGCAAAGACAAAACTTATGCCTCACGATTGCAGCGCTTGGACGATGGAAAACTGCAAGTCAAAGGCTGTATTAGCTTTTTCTGCCAAACACAAATTTGGACTCCTGTGACGGATTGATAGACGCCTGTGGCTGAACTAATAGACGCCTGTGACTTTCAAGGCCTCAGCGAAGGCTCTTCCAAAATCAAACTAAGCCGCCGTTGAGTGACGGCCTATTTGCTCACTGCTTGTCAAGCCGTTGGTCAATTAAAGCCGCACATCGTTCCAGCACCTCTGGCCAGTCGCCGGAAGTCTTTTGCCTAAGGATAGAGGTGTTCGGATACCAAGTGCTTTGTTCTTCGTCTTCCAGCCAACGCCAATCCGCATGCGGTGATAGCAGCACAATTGAAGGGATATTTAATGCGCCAGTAAGGTGCACTACAGAAGTGCAAACGCTGACTACTAAATCCATTTGTAAAACCAAAGCACCTGAGTGAGAGTAGCTAACCAGCTCTTGTTCTAAATCGACCACATTGCTGTCTGCAAGGGTTTGCTTGTCTTCGCTGGATATTGGTAATTGCAAGCTGAAGAATTCAAAGCGTTCATCTTTTGCTAAAGCCATCATATCTTTTATAGGGCAGGAGCGATGGTGGTTGATTTGCTGTGTGGGGCTGCCGGCCCAAACCAAGCCTATCTTAGGTTTACGGCCACCCGCGTTGGACAATTCGCTTAGTTGAGGCACCACTACCTGCTTAGAAATTCCAATATAAGGAACCTCGGTGGGTAGATTGTCTAAATCTATATTTAGTGCGCCTGCAATCGACATAATAGGGCAAAAGACATCAAACAAATCCGCGGGCATATTTCCGGGCAGGCGTACTTCGTCAATGCAATCCATTTCTTTGAACAGCAAGCGCAGAGGTTCTGTGCAAACGAGGATCAACTTCTTGCAACGCGCCTTTACCAAGGGTAAGAAGCGTGCGAACTGAATAGCATCGCCGTTTCCTTGTTCAGTATGCACAAGCAAGGTTTTTTCAGAAATATCCTCGCCCTGCCATTGCGGTTGTGGGCAGTTGAATGGCTGAAAGGTCGGCATTTTCCAACGCCATTCGTATTCTTTCCAACCTTCGGCGAATTCGCCTACTTTGAGTTTCACACAGCCGCGATTAAAGTGAGCTGTAGCGTATTTTTGATCTGCGGCAATGGCTGCCTCGTAGCTTTCAACGGCTTTAGTGAAGTTTAACTTTCCGGCCCAAGCGTGCCCTAGACTGTTATGCGCTTCTGCGTGGCTAGCTTGATGCGCAACCGTTTTGTCTAAATACTCAATCGCTTCATCCCATTGCTCTGTATCAGATAGAGCAACACCCAAGTGATACAAAATAGTCACATGCTCTGGTTCATCCAACAAAATCTCTTTGTACGCTTTTATAGCATCATCAAATTCGCGCCTGCGATGGTGGGCAATGGCGGTTTCTACTCGAACCTGCTTTGGGTCCGGTGGTGTAAAGTCTTGCAGAGCTTCATCTGGAATAGAATAGGAAGTGTGTAGCAAAGGGTCGTTTTGGTCCAATAATGCGGGATATTTCCACGGCACCAGTTGCACTGAAAATATCTCTTGCACGCCGCCTGAGAATACTAAATAAGCAACAGTTTGACCTGTTTCTATATCCACGACCCATACACCGCATTTACGGTCTTGCTCGCGCTCGGTCAGTGGAAGCCCGGCGAAAACCGCGGTCTCTCGTACTTCAGAGAGACCTATGATTGCGTAACGTTCGATGAAATCGATACCGCGACAGAAGCCCGGAACTTCAGCTATCACTGTCTTGTCGCCGGTTTTCTCATCAATGGTGATAAGCTGGCCTGCACCGGACTCTAGCACCCACAACTTGTCTCTATACCAACGAGGCGAATGGGGCATTGATAAACCCTCAGCAATCATTTGATTGTTCTCGATGTCCATTATCATGCCACCAAACGCCTTGTTATCCCGCCACCCACCAGGGGTGTCGGTGGTACCAAGGGCACTCACATAACGTGGCTTGCCGTCGCGCATGGCTAGGCCATTAAGATGGCATCGATCAGTGAGGTCGTAGCCTGTGATAAAGGGGGGGCGCCATTGTGGCACGATGCTGTGATTTATATCGAGGGTGCATAGGCACGACATTTTTGTGTTAACAATCCATAGTTCACCATCACTGTCGAAACCCATCTCATGAATGTCAATGTCGCCAGTAACATGCGTGCGGCGAGGCAAAAATGCGCCATCATGAGTGTTTACGGGTTCTACCTTTGGCCCCACGTTAGCCATATTAAAATAGTCTATGACCTGTGGTCCAGCCCCCACACTTAAGCGCCCTTTATCGAATGCCACGCCCATTGGTTTAGGTAGACTTACAAAATGTGTGTTGAGTGAATCGCCAGTAGCGCGCAATAAGATGAGCTTGCCAGCCTGATAAGTTGAGACCACCAAACTGGCATTTGCTTGATTGAGTAACTCGGGGAAAGTGGAGGTATGTTGTGAATGAAGTGCGTCGGCCATTGCTGCTGTGTTTTGTTATTTTTAGAACCCAAATAATAGCATTGCAGCCAAGCGCATAACACATTCAGTTACGGTTAAGTTGTTGCCCTGCATAATATGTTTTAAGTGCTTACAAACTTTATCTTGAAAAATGAATCCGCTAAACAAGTTTGTGCTAGTTATTCTCGTTACTCAGCTCGGCGCCTGTGCGGTTATGAGCAAGTCCGAATGTCTCAGCGCAGATTGGCAAGGCGTTGGCTATGATGTTGGTTCTGACGGTCAGAGTGATATTAGCAAGGCATTTAATGCACGTGCTGATGCCTGTGCCAAGCATGGCTCACGCGCCAATTGGCCAGAGTTTAAAAGCGGCCATGCCGAAGGCATTGAACAATTTTGCCAAATAGATAATGCGCTATTACTCGGGGTCAAGGGTAAAAGCCGAACCTTAGATAACCAAGTATGCCCTGAACGGACTTACCCAGGCTTTGCTAAGGCATTGGTAGATGGCTATAAGCTGCACGAACTCAACGCCTATGTTTACGATGGCGAGCAAGAGCTTAGTCAACTCGAGAGCGTGGTCTATAGTTATCGCCACAAGCGCTCCAAATTAAAGCACCAGATTAAGTCGGGTGAGCTCAGTGATCAGGATGTGCACTGGGCCGACAATACGAGAAAACAATTACGCAGAGACATCATTGCAATAGACTCGGATATTTATGTGGTTCGTGAGCGTCTGGCACAGCAAAGAGCCCACGCATAGAGCTATGCTGAGTTTCTTGAGTTAGAATACGGCAATAATTTGTACTAAGGAGAACTTACAGAACATGCAAATCGTGTACATAGACCGAGAGCCAGTGGAGCTGTTTAAATTGCTAAAGTTTGAAGGTTTGGTTGGCAGTGGTGGCGAAGCGAAAATGATGGTCGCCGACGGAATGGTGAAGTTAAACGGGCAAGTGGAAATACAGAAGCGTAAAAAGGTGGTTTCTGGAGACGTGATTGAGTTCAATGGCGAAACTATGAAGCTTGAGCTTGCCGTAGACTAGAAGCTCGAACCGGTAGCAGGCTAGAGGGTAAAGCCCTTAGAGGATAAAGCAGCGCCATACGACAGCTTGCAAACATTTTCGCCTAAGCAGTTTGCTGAGTGGCGAAACCTGTAATTGGGTTAACTTCCTCTTTCCCTTGCGAGGTCCGGATTATCCTATATAACATCCCAAAGGCTGACCCAAATAGCAGAGCATTAACCACCATATCGTCTTGATCGATAGCTCGGGCGCTTTCGAGCAATTTGCCAAAGGTGGTCTCAAAATTATTACTATGACGAGTTCGAATTTCGGTACCGAAAAATATTTCTTGGATCTTGTCTCTGTCCTCTGTAATACTCGCAGCCAGCGAGACCATCTTGCGGACAAACAAAGCCGAGTCTTGTGCCGCTTCTGCGCGCAGTGCTGCGTAATCGTCGGAGCTAATTTCACCGCTTCCTGTAGAGCCACAGACTGACATATAATGAAAGCTGGCTATTGCGCCGAGTTGCTCCTGCACCAAGCTTAATAATTTGAAATAGCTATTGCGCCTAGAGTGAAGCTCTTGGCGTTGAGCGCTTTGTTCCTGCAGTTGAACGGCCTTAGTGTTGGCTGAAATCTCCGACTGCTGCATGAAATGACCAATTACTAACCAGAGAAACGCGAGAGGAGCAAAAGCGCCTTCCAAAAAGCTACCAATTTCACCGGTGGGAAGGTCAACGAAATTGAAAAACCCGACCTTTCCGACTAAATACACTACGCCCGCACCAATCCAAATCACGGTCAGGCAGATGCCGAAGAGTACTCGCCAATCGATAGAGAAAGATTCTTTGTCTGACATCATTTATACCTAAACTTGTAACTAGAGAAAAACCAGAGATACAAATATAAAGAGTGATCACTCACCAATCCAGCGTTTTATTGGTTTTTCGCATAGTTGGACACAGGGGGCGGTTAGTTAGTCGCCCTACAGGTTAGCGAGTCTCTGCTAGTCTTGAATCTTCCTTTCACTGGCGTGCTTAAGAATAGTCTCTGCCAGTTTAGGTTTGCCAGTAGAGATTTCTTCCAAAGTTAGACCGTTTAATTCGTGAGGGAAAACCAACCATTTGTCCGTTTCGTGCACATAGAAGTCGGGTTCAAAATCGGTACTGTTTCTGCTGGGCTTGTACCAGGGGCAAGCGATTTTAATTGATTTTGGCATGTTGGCGCGGGTCTTTTTTTGCATGCGCTCAAAAATTGCCTTAATACTGCGGCCAGAATCAAACACATCATCAACCAGCAACACTTCGTCGTCGGCATTTACATTGTCGATAATGTAGTCGAGCCCGTGCACGCGGACAGTCTTTTCTTGCTGATCAATGCCGGTGTAGGAAGAGGTGCGAATTGCAATGTGATCGGTGGGCATGCCCATGAAATCTAGGTATTCCTGAATTGCAATTCCCACTGGAGCGCCGCCCCTCCATACGCCGATAATAAAATCTGGCTTATAGCCACTGAGGAATATTTTCTCAGCCAATTGAAAAGAATCAATCAGCAGGTCATTGGCAGATATAAAATGTTTTTCCATGGTTTTTAGCGTTTACGAACGAGTTGATAGGAGGTTATTAGATTGCAAATTTTAGAGCAAAAGCGACTGCAATGACACATGCGAATGTTGAACATTTAGTGGCGGCATTATTAGAGCGGAGAGGGTGGTGTCTGAAAATGTGGCGACAACTACAATCTGAGAACCAAACACGGTGTAACTAAAGTGCACAATAGATTAACACGAAGTCGCGCGATTTTTTGCCTTGCGAGCAGGCTATAATCAACCCTTAACTTAACCTAAGGTAGTAGATATGAACAACGAGCTCGATTCTTGGTTGGCCGCGATGCCAAAGGCTGAATTACATTTGCATATCGATGGCAGCTTGCAAGCGCATAGGCTGTTATCACTGGCCGCTAAAAATAGTGTGGAGCTTCCTTACAGCACTATTGAAGAAGTTGAGGCTGCTTATGATTTTGAAAATCTGCAAAGTTTTTTAGACCTTTATTATTTAGGTGCTTCTGTACTGATCGACGAGGATGACTTTTACCACTTGATGATGGATTATTTGCTCAAGTGTAAGGAGCAAAATGTAGTGCACTCCGAAATTATGATTGAGCCGCAAACCTATGCGCCCAATGGCGTGGAGTTTGGCACCATGATGGCAGGCTTTGATCGCGCTATTGACCAAGCTAATGAGCAGTGGGGTCAATCGACGCTACTGATATTGAGCTTTTTACGTCATCTTTCGCAAGATGACGCATTACAAATGCTGGAATCAGCAAAACTCTTTGCTCATCGGTTTGCTGCGATCGGGCTAGCCAGTGCTGAAGTAGGCAATCCGCCTGAAAAATTCATTGAACTTTATGCTCAAGCTCGCAGCCAAGGCTACAAGGCAGTGGTTCACGCGGGTGAAGAAGGGCCACCTAAATTCATTTGGGATTCATTGGATTTGCTAAATGCGGACCGCATTGATCATGGAGTGCGATGCGCAGAGGACCAGCAGTTGCTTAATTCACTGGTAGAAAACAATACGCCTCTTACCGTATGTCCGCTGTCGAACATCCGTTTACGCGTGTTTGATTCGATGGCGCAACACAATATCTTGGACTTATTAGAGCTTGGTGTGTGTGTCACCGTTAATTCCGACGATCCCGCTTATTTTGGCGGTTACATGAACGAGAATTTTTCGGCCTTAGCAAAAGATTTATCGATGAGCAAGGCGCAAGCATTGCGTCTAAGTAAAAATGCGTTTCGAGCAAGTTTTCTCAGCGACGAACAAAAGCAATTGTTTCTGCAGCGACTCGAGGCATTCTCTACTAACAACATGGGCTGACAAAATTTGGCTAGCTTGCACACCTTAATTTTCAGGTGTCTAATGACTGTATGGAAAAGAACAATAAACTAGCGGTTCTAATTGATGCAGATAATGCGCAGCCAAGCATTGTCGATGCGCTTATGGCTGAGATAGCAAATTATGGTGTGGCCAGCGTAAAGCGAATCTATGGTGACTGGACTGCACCGAATCTCAAGGGTTGGAAAGAGATATTGCTTGATCATTCAATTCAGCCAATGCAGCAATTTGCATACACAAAAGGCAAAAACGCGACCGACAGCGCAATGATTATCGATGCTATGGATTTGCTCTATTCGAATAATTTTGACGGGTTTTGTATTGTCTCTAGCGATTCTGATTTCACCAAACTTGCCTCACGAATTAGAGAGTCAGGCTTATTGGTTTTCGGCTTTGGCGAGCAGAAAACTCCGTCGCCATTTGTTGCTGCCTGTGACAAATTTATTTACACAGAAGTGCTGCGCGCCAGTGATAACAATGAAAACTTAAACAAGAAATCCGCTATTGATTTAAAGCAGGATACGCGATTGGTTACGTCTCTGCGAAAAGCCGTAGATGCCTCATCTGACGAAAGCGGTTGGGCGCAGCTTGGGCCGGTCGGCAGTCATATTGCCAATCAGGCCTCCAACTTTGATCCGCGTAATTACGGTTACGTAAAGCTTGGTGAATTAGTCAAGGCGACCAAACTTTTTGATATTGAAGAAAGACCTATTGGCAATGGGCGTTCCAAGGCTTTGTATGTCAGGCATAAAGTTGCTCGGAAAAAGTAACATCTTGCAGCACAACATTAAAAAAATTGGATAGAAGTAAAAATGTCCCAAAAAATATACATGCTTAACGCAATTTGGTTTAAGCCAAAAGGCGGGGCAGCAAAATTCGCTGAATATTTAAAGCTGTTAGCTCCTTTGATTGAAGGAGTTGACGGTAAAAAACTGCGTAGCATGGCACCCACCAGAACACTTATTGGCGAGTTTGACGCTGACCTTATATATTTTGTGGAGTTTCCAAGCTGGCAGGCTTTTAAACAGTTTGCCAACACTGCGAAATACCATAGTTTGGCGTTTATGCGTGAGGAGGCGGTTGAAAAATCACTTTTAGTGAGATGCGACCGCGCATCGATCGCCTCAATCGGGTCTTAAGAAGTTTTCAGACCTTTGCAATTTAACGTGTTTTAGAGTCGCATAGAGGCGACAGCGCATGTATACTCGCGCAGCTTTCCGACACCAGGAGTGGAGTGTGTCGGATCCTTTTTTAGGGCTCAGTTGGGTTGAAATGCTAATCGTTTGCATACCAATAGGCCCGCTGCTAATGGTCTAAGACCCGAGCCCGACATGTCTGAGAAAATCGTATCTCAACTCTCGTTTGAAGAGTTGAACCTGCCTGATCCTTTATTAAAAGCCGTTACCGACCTTGGTTACGAGCAACCTTCACCAATTCAAGCTGAAAGTATTCCAGCTCTCCTAGAGGGGCGCGACCTTTTAGGGCAAGCGCAAACTGGCACAGGTAAAACCGCGGCATTTGCCTTGCCTCTGCTAGCCAATCTTGACCCCAGCAGCAAAAAGCCTCAAGTATTGATTTTGGCGCCAACTCGCGAGCTGGCGATTCAAGTCGCAGAGGCTTGCCAGCAATACGCCAAGCATCTTGGTGGTGTGAACGTATTGCCTATATACGGTGGTCAGTCTTACACTATTCAGCTTAAGCAATTAAATAGAGGCGCACAGGTCATTGTGGGTACGCCTGGGCGTGTTATGGATCACATGCGCCGCAAAACATTATCCCTAGACGCACTCAAGGCATTAGTCTTGGACGAGGCCGACGAAATGCTGCGCATGGGGTTTATCGATGATGTTAAGTGGGTATTGGAACAATCCCCACCGGACCGACAGATTGCATTGTTCTCTGCAACGATGCCGAACGAAGTTAAGAAGGTTGCGGATCAGCATTTGCGCAACCCTGTCCATATTAAGATTGCGAGCAAAACCGCCACCGCGGATAATATTTCGCAGCGCTACTGGATTGTGCGCGGAACTAACAAACTAGACGCGATTACGCGCATTCTTGAAAGTGAGGAAAGCGAGGGTGTGATTGTGTTCGTACGCACCAAGAACGCGACCGTCGAGTTATCAGATCGCCTAGCCGCTCGTGGTTTTCGCAGCGACGCGTTAAACGGCGACATTCCGCAGGCAAATCGTGAGAAAATCATCGACCGCTTACGTGGTGGAAAGCTCGATATTTTGATCGCAACTGACGTTGCCGCACGAGGCTTGGACGTTGAACGAATCAGCCACGTAATAAACTATGATGTGCCGCATGATACTGAATCGTATATCCATCGAATTGGACGCACCGGCAGAGCAGGTCGTGCTGGTAAAGCGATAATATTTATTGCGCCACGTGAAAAACGTATGTTGTTCGCGATCGAGCGAGCTACAAAGCAACCCATTACACCAATGGATTTGCCCACCATTGCTGAAATCAATCGCAGCCGAGTGGAGAGATTTAAAGACAAAATTGTAGAAACTGCAAATAATGAAGAGTTGGATTTTTTCTCGCAACTAATCACTGAGATTCAACAAGAGAAGGAGATTTCCACTGAGCAGATAGCTGCGGCCGCTGCATTTTTGGCGCAAGGCGATACCTCATTGATGTTGGACGAAAAAGCCATTCAGCGAGAAGAACGTCAGCGCAAAGAAGATTCATTTCAGGGTGGTTTCTCAGAAGATCGCTCAAGCAAGCGCGGCGACTCTCGTCGAGACCGTGGTGATCGCGGTGACTCTCGTCGAGAACGCAGCGAGCCTCGTCGTGACACCAAGCCAACACCAAATGTGTCAGCGACTCCGTTAAAGAATTATCCCGATGTGGAGATGTCCCGTTTTCGCTTAGATGTGGGTTGGCGTAATCAGGTCAAGCCAGGCAACATTGTTGGAGCTATTGCCAATGAAGCAGAATTAGAAAGTAAATATATTGGTGAGATAGAAATTAGGGATGAATTTTCTACAGTTGACTTACCTGCAGACATGCCTAAAGAAGTAATGGCTATATTGAGAAAATGCAGGGTCGCAGGCCGACCGCTCGATATTAGTGTTTACAAAGGCGGTGAAGCCGGCGGTACCAATAGAGTCGCAGGCGAATCTGAGCCTGGTCTAGCGCCACGCAAAAAATCATACAACTCGAAGAAACGCGATCGCGGTGAAGCTAGCGGTAAGTCAAGGTCTGACTACGCTTCTAGCAAGGACAAGGATCGCAAAAAAAGCTAGTGGTTTATGCATTTGGGGTTGATTGACCTTGGTGATGGTCGGCCATTTGCTAATATAGAGTAGAGGGCGAGTCGCGGTTAGTGTCTTCGCCCGATATTTTGACTGATTGGCGCTTCAACGCAGCCCTCGTTAGACTGAAGTTTAAGAAATTAATTCCGCTGAGCATGGCGAAGCGTTATTCTTGGCTTCATGAGTTCGAAGTTAATAAATACTTGTCTTATTTTGTCACTATTTGCTTTGGGTGGTTGCACCAGCATTTCTTATTATGCGCAGAGCGTGGTAGGGCATAGTAAGTTGATGTTGGCGAGGGAGCCGATTGATAAAGCCATTGAAAAGGCACTTTCTAACAATAACCAAAATTTAGCAGCGCAACTGCAGTTGGCAATACGCATACGCTCCTTTGCTGTGACTGAACTGAGCCTTCCTGATAATAGTAGTTACTCAAACTATGTTGCGCTTGAGCAAGATTTCCCAGTTTATACAGTGGTTGCCGCTCCGGAGTTTTCTTTTATTGCTGAGCAGTGGTGCTATGTCGTTATAGGTTGCGCCAGCTATCGAGGGTATTTCGAGCAACAGTCAGCCAACGATTTCGCTGCAAGCTTAGCGGCCAAAGGCTTTGAGACATCAGTGGGCGGAGCATCAGCATATTCCACGCTTGGTTGGTTTTCCGACCCTTTGTTGCCATCAATGATGCGCTACGGTGAAGCGAATTTGGCTGAGACACTATTTCATGAATTGGCCCACCAGCAGCTATATATTAATGGTGATAGCGGATTTAATGAAGCTTTTGCGACGGTTGTGGGTGAAATAGGCACGCGCAAATGGTTGTCACAAAATGCGCCCACAGAGCTTGCCGAGTATCAGCAACGACTTAGCGCAAGGAAGGATTTTGATGGTTTGATCGAAGCAACACGTGTAGAGCTTTCAACACTCTATGCAAGCAGCCAAACCCCCGAGCTAATGCGTGTTTCAAAATCGTCAGTTTTTGCTCGAATGCAATACAAGTACCAAAGCCTAAAAGATTCTAAATGGGCTGGCCTAACTTGGTTTGATGCATGGTTTGATACTCCGATAAATAATGCGAGGTTGGCGGCATTTTCGACTTATCGCGAACGCGTGAAACCAATTCGTGAATTGTTCAACGATTGTGGCAAAGATCTGGACAGGTTTTACGCCACCCTAGCACCACTCAAAGCGGTTGATGGTTTGATTGCCTTACCGCTGGAGTGTGGCAATGAACGCTAGCCGTATTCGGGTCTTCTTGCTAATTCTGCTTGCGCTTGGTAGTGGCCAAGCAAGTGCCCAGTTTAGTAAGCTGGTAACGTTTGGAGACAGCCTATCGGATACTGGTAACATTGCTTCGATCAGCCTTAATTTTCCATATCCTTACTATCGCAATAGGATTTCTGACGGGCCGGTTATGGCGGATTATATTGCCACCGCCATCGCCAGTAATGCCAATGCGTCTCTGCACCTTGATGGCAAAGTCGGAGGCTTTAATTATGCCGTTGCTGGCGGTAATATTGCCGGTACAGATACCGAGGACTTAAGCGCGCAGGTCGATGCTTTTTTACTCAGAGGCAATGGTTCGGCGGATCCCAAAGCTCTTTATTTGGTGATCATGGGTGGCAATGATATACGCGGTGTGCGTTCTATAATTTCAAACGCATCGGCGCAAACTGAAATGGATCAAGTGCTTGATACTCTAGTTTCGCAACTGCAGCGATTGATCAACGCAGGTGCTCGAACGTTTGTAATTCCAAACGTGGCCAATATCGGGCGATTGCCCGAAACCATAAATAGACAAGTAAACGACCCTGGAGTTACTAATCGAGCACGTCTTTACACCCAATACTACAACTCAAGATTGACACAGCGATTATCCGCTATGGCAAGTAGTGGCGCCGCAAGAATAACTCAATTAGATCTGTTCGTGGAGCTCGAAACGCTGGTCACAACGGCTTCTGTTTTAGGTTTTAGACATATCGAGACAGGATGTTTCGATCTTGATGGTTTCGATTTTCATCCCGACTGTAATTACGGGACCCGTTTTGACCGCTTTGTATTCTTCGACAATCTTCACCCCACGGGCAAGACTAATCGAATCATTAGTCAGCGTCTTATCGCACTTCTGCCTACTAAACCCTACATAGGTAACAGGGTGAACATTGCCCCGATCATCTCTCTTTTGCTCAGTGCCGAGTGATTTTTGATGGATTGGTCTGGATTTAACAATGTTTACAGGTTTCAGTGATTAGGTAATTGCTAGGCATCAGATCGTCCGCCAATATAGTCAGGCGTTGCCAATTTAGCGGCACAGCACCAAAGCAAATAACTAGATTGAATGCCGCAAGACTCTTATATGGGTTGAGATGAGTCGTTCAATCGTTTACGAGTAGGTGACGAACAATGATTTTGACTGAAGCTATGGTAGATGGGCTACACGCAATCCGCCGAATAGAAAACCGTAAAATTTCTCGTATCCTAAATGTGCCTGCTGTTGAGCTTGGCAACCGGCTGATAGATGTGTATTACTCCTCAAGTAATTTACGAACAAGGGAGTTGATTCATGACTTTATGGATGATGCAGGTGTGGTCTGGATGCGTAAATTGATTACACGAGACAACCGTCCTATTGCGAGCACTGCAAGGCAATTTGCGAGCCTCAATGATTATATGGAATTACTTGCGGCCAATGATGAGCATGCTTTTCAGAATCTAACTGGTTAACACCAGAATTGCTTTTGCCGCAGGGCACTTAGCGCAATAATTTGAAACAAAAAAAGCCCTCATACTTCAAGTGCAGAGACTAAGCACTGGGAGTAATATGAGGGCTTGAAGGTTTGCAATGAAGTTGGTTTTAGATTGAGTGTCCGCGTGCTTTGTTGCCAGATGGCTTACCTAAGCGCTAGGAGTGAGGCTGTATGTTTTGTCAGTCTCGATGCAGGCTTCAATCATTCACCAAACTTTCTACTTATATTTTTGAATAAGTAACCACACCGTCTTTTGCTACTTCACATACAGTTGAAATCGAACCTTCTTCAGTAAGAACCTTTAAGTTCAACTTAAAGCCTGCACGGTTTTGTCTGATCTTTTTTGATGTCGCGCGACGGTAACCTGGGTGAGCTTGTTCAGCTTGAGCTTTGCACAAAGTGAGTGCTTGGCCAGCCGTTTTAATATCAGCGGCATTAGCTGAAGAAACCACCACGATGGATGCGGCTAAAAGTGTGTTGGTAAAAATTTTCATATATTTTCCTCTTACGGATTAATTTCAGAACAACTGTTCTGTTAATGGGTGAAAAAAAGTCCCGCAGTTCATTTGCAATCGATATGCAAGTTAATAGACAGAACGAATATTCTGACAATGCTCAAAAAAAAGCATTACCAAGAATTTTTACTGCATTCTAGTATTCAATACGCTCTTCTGGCTGTAGCAGTTTGAGTGCGCATCGGACATAGTTTTTGCGTTCCTCAAGCGAACAGTTTTGCTTAGTCATTGCGATAACCGCACGTTGTATTCCCATCACGTAAATGACAAGGTCTTCAACCGGCAATGACCTAATCTGACCATCGGCAATGCCATTTTGAATCACAATTCGATAACCATCTTTGATTTCATCAAATATACCGTTAACGATGGCATTCACGTCGGCGTCTTTGCCGGCTCGTTCGATCGCAGCTTGATGGGCGAAACATCCATCATGCAGCCCGTGTTCAAGTTGATCTAATATTATGTCAAAGTGCTCAATCAGGCTTGCGTAATCTGCTTTGCTATTGCAGAAGGGCTCTATGAAAATACTACGTAACTTTTGTTGATAACGTTTTAGCGCAGCGCAATAAAGCTGGTCTTTATCTTTGAATGCCTGATACAAGCCGTAGCGTGCTACCCCAGATTTGCGCACCACATCCGCCATTGAGCAAGCTTTATAGCCCTTTCTCCAAAAGAGATCGAGGGCGGCGTCAAGTACAACTTCAGGTTTGAATTGTCGGGATCTAGACATAGTTAACAGAATATACATTCTGGAATATATATGTCAACCATGAAAGCTAGGTGAATTTGCAATACATTTATCCAACCAAATGGATTAAGATGCCGAAAAACTGGGCTCAGACACAGTTAAAGTGATAATGAATGAGCGCGAATATGCAACTTTTTTGCCCAGTGCGAGATTCTGTCTTTCCGTGAATACGCACTAATTTGACTCTAAACCAATCAAAACTATGACCTAAAACCACAATGTGATAGACAATTTGTGGGATATATTGAGGCTTAACGGTTCACTATTCATGATAAAATTAGCATGTTCAATTGCTGAACAAGCAGGATTTCGTACCTTGACATGCTATCAATCGCGATGTGGTTTAAATGTGTGGACTAGCGGAATAGTTAAATCAGTAGGGTCAGTCCAGGCAAGGTAAGTGTGTTTTTTAGATTGTCCTTCTACCAGTCTTATTTGTCTTTGCATTGTTTCAAATTGATTTAGGTGTTTTCGAACTATGTTCGATTTCTGTTATTTAGTTGTGAGCCATGTTACCCAGTGTTGCCGGTGGTTTTAACAGTAGTGGGTAGAATGCTGTGCGCTGCAGAGCGTAATTTCTTTGAATGCTTGAATAATGCGCTCAGCGATGAATATTATATTTTCACCGAGGTGCGAATGCTCGATATTGTTGAGTCTAGCCCAGCGGCCACCCATATTCAAACTAGGATGCTCTATCAAGGTTACACTGACGAGTGCTTGGACTATGTCTTATGTAAAAAGCACGACCTTTCGATTTTTGGGGTGATGGAGCTAGAAAACTTTGAAAAATAAAGTAATCTCAATATTCGTGAACGGCGTGAGCAAAAGGTTTCTGAATTGTGCAAAGCGGCAAATCTGAGATTATTCTATTTTGATATCCGTCAAGACTATAAAGACATGAACATTCGGCGTTTTATTACCGGCAGGGCTCGATGAAGCTCTGGCGTAATATCACCAACCGATCAATCGCAATTAACCATTGACGGTGCAACTGTAACTGAATTTGGCAACGCGCGAACTTGCCTAAAATGTCATAGTGAAGTGGTTACTAAGGTGGCGGTCAAAGAAAGCCGAATAGGTGAGAAATTTCTCATGTGCCGAAAATATCCATACTGCGATTACAAATTACCGGTCAGTGATGAAAAGGTTTTGAAGATGCAGAAAAAAGAACAACACCAGGCGGCCAAACCAGGCTTTGGCGATTGGTCGCCAAGTTAGTGTTAGTCAAGGTTCAGCTGGGCCATAATTTACTATTAGTAAGAGCTGAATATAGTTGCGCCACCCAAGCACAGTCTTTCTTGGTAAAGCACTAATGCTTGTCCAGGGGTTACTGCTCTCTGAGGCATTTCAAAACGCACAGTGATCTGATCTTGTTCCTGATCGATAGCCACCACCTCACAGACTTGGTCCGATTGTCGGTAACGAGTTTTAGCGGTAACTTGATCGCCAATGCTCGGTGCCTCTGTGCTTACCCAGTCCATTCCCTGAGCGATCACCGTTTGTGTTTGCATTGCTGGATGATCGTGACCCTGCACTACCAATAGTTCATTGGTGACAATATCTTTGGCCGCTACGTACCAGGCTTCGCCAGGCCCACCTATGTTGAGCCCATGGCGCTGCCCGAGAGTGTAGTACATAAGGCCATCATGTTGACCTACCGCATTTGCGTTGATATCCACCATTGGTCCTGGGTTAGGTTTTATGTAGGTGCTTAGAAAGTCTTTGAAACGGCGTTCGCCAATGAAGCAAATGCCAGTGCTATCTTTCTTGTTGTGCGTGACAAAGCGCTGTGACTCAGCGATCGAGCGAACTTCAGACTTGTCTATTTCGCCAAGTGGGAACAAACTTTTTTCCAGCTGATTTTGTTGTAAGGTATACAAAAAGTAGCTTTGGTCTTTATTCGCATCGCTACCGCGCAGCAACTGAAATTCAGCTGTGTCGCTAGCAACGTCGCCTACATTGTCAAATCCCTTCGCCACGTAGTGACCGGTAGCAATGTATTGCGCACCCAATGATTCGGCTTGCAGTAAAAATTCCTTAAATTTAATTTCTTTGTTGCAAAGAATATCTGGATTGGGTGTTCGCCCAGCGGAATATTCCTGCAAAAAATGTTCAAACACATTTTCCCAGTACTCATGCGCAAAGTTCACTTCACGCAACTCTATACCTAACCGTTCACACACTTGAGCCGCATCCTTTAGATCGGTTGCCGCTGCGCAATATTCCTCGGTGTCGTCTTCTTCCCAATTTTTCATAAACATGCCGGTCACTTGATAACCTTGTTGCAACAGCATGTGCGCAGTCACAGAGGAGTCTACGCCGCCGGACATACCAACGACAACGTGCGTGCTATGAGGGTCGTGATTAGGTTTCATGGGATTTTAGGAAAGTCAAGACAGCGCGATTTTAGATTTCACGTAATATATCAAGAGGGTATCGTTGGCCAGATAAGTAATCGTTGATGCAGTTAATTACCAGCGGGCTACGCAGTGAGGCGCTTGCTCGAATAGCGTCGAGCGACAACCAATGTGTCCGAATTATATCTGGATCAAGAGTGTAACTCGAGTCCGCGTCGCTAATTGAGCCACAAAAGGTATAACGTAAATAGGTTTTACCATTTACCGCCTGATAGCGATAAAAACCAATTAGTGACTCTGGCACAAAGTGACAACAGGTTTCCTCAAGCGTCTCGCGCACCACCGCTGCAAGCACACTCTCACCTTCTTCAATATGGCCTGCTGGCTGGTTGAATACTATTTTTTGTGAGGATTTTGAGCGCTCTTCTACTAATAAGAATCGCCCGTGCTTTTCACACACTGCTGCCACGGTTACGTCAGGTTGCCACATTTTATAGTTAGTTAGTATTGCCGGCCTATGGCCCGTTTGGAATTAGTTAGAGGATACCAAGCTCCGCCTCAAAAGGCCAAGGGTGGCTTTGCTGGAGCTCATTTACAATGTTCGAAAGATTAATATGTGCTATCCTTGCGCCACTTTTCAAGGCCGCAAGCATGCCGCCTTCAGAGTCGTAAAAACCCTATTACTGATTATCAATGTGTTGGGTCGACGGCACTCACTTCGAAAATTTAAACCCTATATTCTGCGCGAGATAAGATACGATGAGTAATGCGAAATCCAAAATATTTTACACCCTAACTGACGAAGCACCGGCTCTCGCAACACGTTCTTTGCTGCCGATTTTCAAATCGTTTGCTGCGGTTTGCGACGTCGAAGTGGACACCAAAGATATATCTCTAGCGTCACGAATAATTGCCAGCTTAGGTGAGTATTTGCCTGACGATAAAAAAATCAATAACGCTTTAACTGAATTGGGCGCCTTGGTGCTTGAGCCAAGCGCTAACGTGATAAAGACTCCAAATATTTCAGCCTCGATTCCACAAATTAAGGCCGCGATCGAAGAGCTGCAAGGCAAGGGTTATGAACTGCCAGATTTTCCTGATAATCCTAACACTGATGAAGAGAAAAAAGTTCGTACTGCTTATGAAACTGTTAAGGGTAGCAATGTTAACCCGGTAATCCGGGAGGGCAATTCTGATCGTCGCGCTCCTGCTGCGGTTAAAAATTACGCGCGCAATAATCCGCATTCAATGGGAGAATGGTTGCCCACTTCAAAGACACATGTTGCGACCATGAACGGCGGCGATTTCCGTTCTAGTGAACGGAGCCTGACGCTGAGCAATGCATGCTCAGTAAAAATGGAATTTACTGATAAGTATGGCAACGTCAGCAATAAGCAAGAAGGTCTTGAGTTGTTAAAAGGCGAGGTGATTGACGCTATGTTCATGAGTAAAGACGCCTTGCGTAGTTTTTACGAAGAGCAAATTGAAGACGCTATGCAAAACGACATGCTATTTAGCTTGCATGTTAAGGCGACCATGATGAAGGTTTCTCACCCTATTGTATTTGGTCACGCAGTCACTGTGTATTACAAAGAAGTGTATGAAAAATACGCAACCCTATTCAAAGAACTCAATGTGCAACCCAATAACGGGCTTGGCAATTTGTATAATGTTATTGAACAAATCTCTGGTGACTTACGCACTCAAATCGAACAAGACATAATGGCTTGTTATAAGCATCGCCCTGCGATTGCTATGGTGGATTCAGATAAAGGCATTTCGAATTTGCATGTGCCAAGTGATGTGATTGTTGATGCGTCAATGCCAGCGATGATTCGTAACTCTGGCAAGATGTGGAACATGGACGGAGTGCTACAAGATACCAAAGCGGTGATTCCAGAGAGTACTTACGCCTACATCTACCAAGAAGTAATCGATTTTTGTAAAGAAAATGGCGCTCTAGACCCAACCAAGATAGGTTCTGTTGCGAACGTTGGTTTGATGGCGCAAAAAGCCGAAGAATATGGTTCACATGATAAAACCTATGAAATGGAGTACGACGGTTACATGCGTGTGATCGACGAAGACAACGGGCAAATATTATTTGAACACGCGGTACAAGAAGGTGACATCTGGCGCATGTGCCAAGTTAAAGATGAACCTATTCAAGATTGGGTAAAGCTGGCGGTAAATCGAGCCCGTAAAACCGGATCGCCAACGGTGTTCTGGTTAGATAAGAATCGACCACATGAAGCGCAGTTGATCATTAAAGTAAATGAGTATCTTCGTGATCATGATACCGATGGTTTGAATATACTGATTATGTCTCCGGCTGACGCCACGCGTTTTTCTCTTGAAGAGATTAACCAAGGCAAGGATGTTATCTCAGTTACTGGTAACGTTTTGCGCGACTATCTGACTGACCTATTTCCAATATTGGAGGTTGGCACCAGTGCAAAAATGTTGTCTATTGTGCCGTTGATGAACGGCGGCGGTTTGTTCGAAACTGGCGCTGGTGGTTCGGCTCCAAAGCACGTGCAACAGTTTAATAAAGAAGGCCATTTGCGATGGGACTCACTTGGTGAGTTTTTAGCCACTGCGGCTTCGTTTGAGCATCTAGCTGAGGTGAATGACAATCCCAAAGCGCAGATTTTAGCTGATACTCTAGATGTAGCAACAAGTAAGCTCCTTACAGAGGGTAAATCGCCTTCTCGTAAAGTCAATGAGTTGGACAATCGCGGTAGCCATTTCTATTTGGCTATGTATTGGGCTGAAGCTCTCGCTCAGCAAACCACAGATGCTGACTTGGCGACTCGCTTTGTTGGCCTGGCGAATGAGCTCAAAGATAAAGAGCATGTAATTGTTAATGAACTAAATGCCGCACAAGGCGCAGCAGTGGATATTGATGGCTATTACAGTCCGTCAGCACAAAAAGCCGATGCCGCGATGCGCCCTAGTGCAACGTTTAACGCTTTGATCGATAATTTTGTGGCTTAAATATAGCGCTAGTTTAATAAGCCGTTGTAAAAAGCACTTGCCATAAGAAAGGCTCAGCGACGAAAATCGCTGAGCCTTTCTTATTTTAACCTACTGATTTGACTCTGGTTTTAGAGCGCCATGCAGTAGTGATTTTCGCTGTTTACGATGCGGCGCGAATTTTGGCGGCCTTTGGGCCTTTATCACCGTCTTCTAAATCGTATTCAACTTCCTGACCCTCGTTTAGTGTTTTGTACCCATCCATTTCGATTTCGGAATAATGTGCGAACACATCATCACCTCCTTCACTCGGTTCAATAAATCCAAACCCTTTAGACGAGTTAAACCATTTTACGGTTCCTATGGTAGACATCTTATTTCCTCACTTTGGTAAATCACCCAGATATTAGTTTCTGGTATTTCTAGCGAAGTTATAGCTTTTATATTTTTTATTTACTTAACTTCACAACGTTCATCAATTATTTTGCAATAATTTGACTGAACCAGTAAACATCCTTACCCTTAAAAGGTCAAGAGCAAGCGATAAAACGCCTGGGTGTGGCGACAAAATACGTCATTTAGTGGACAATTGTTGTCGTAATAAAACTTGAATTATTGCAAATAGGGCGCAGAATTAGGGTCTCAATTGATACCGCTGTAAATGCATAAAGTGCCACATCGATTCAACTTGACCGATAAACTAGAAGCTAACACCCTTTTTACTCACCATAGGCAGACCCTTTTAGCAGTATGAGCGATTACCCCGAACCAATTCATAACGATGAAGTAGCGTTGGCGACAGCGCGACCAAAACTTAAGCGACCGCCGCTCTATAG
The DNA here is from genome assembly GCA_047623225.1 of Cryomorphaceae bacterium. Lineage (GTDB taxonomy): Bacteria > Pseudomonadota > Gammaproteobacteria > Arenicellales > Arenicellaceae > Arenicella. Next base: position 3,717 of record JBLHME010000037.1, on the reverse strand, counting down.
AGTTCTTTTACTTAATGATGACTACACAACAATGGAGTTTGTCATACAAGTATTGCAGGCGATATTTCATCATCCTGAGGAAAAGGCTGCACAAATAATGATGCATGTTCACCAAAAAGGCGCTGGGATTTGTGGCGTCTATACGCGAGAGATAGCTGAAAGTAAGGTAGAACAAGTAATACAGTATGCGCAACAAAACAAGCATCCCTTGCAATGCACCATGGAGCCTGATGCCGGTGGCGAAGACGAGTAGATATTAAATTATGATTTCAAAAGACCTAGAAAAATCCCTGAATTTTGCCGTGCAAGTAGCACACGACGCGCGCCATGAATTCGTTACCACAGAGCACTTGTTGCTAGCCTTATTGGAAAACAGTTCGGCGATGGCTGTTTTGCAAGCGTGCAGCGCCAATATGGATCAACTGCGCGTTGAGCTGAGTCAGCATCTAGCGGAACATGTTCCACAAGTTGAAGAAGATTCGGATATTAAAACACAGCCAAGCATTGGCTTTCAGCGGGTATTGCAGCGGGCGATTGTGCACGTGCAAAGCGCCGGTAGAACTGAGGTAGAAGGTGAAAACGTGCTGGTCGCATTGTTTTCTGAGCAAGAATCGCATGCGGCGTACTATCTTGACCAACAGGACGTAACTCGTTTCGATGCGGTGTCTTATATTTCTCATGGTGTTTCGAAGAATGATGAGGGTTTTGACGGCTTACCATACCCCGAAGGCCAAGAAAGTGTGGAAGCCGATCAGAAAGAAGGCCCCTTGGAAGCCTACACGGTTAATTTGAATGAACGGGCAGAACAAGGCTTGATTGACCCATTGATCGGGCGCGAAAAGGAAGTTGAACGAACAATACAAATATTGTCGCGTAGGCGTAAGAACAACCCACTTTACGTGGGAGAAGCAGGTGTGGGTAAAACCGCTATTGCTGAAGGCCTGGCTAAACAAATTATTGAGGAGCAAGTCCCTGCTGTATTGGCAAATGCAGTGATATATTCGCTTGATATGGGCGCTCTTTTAGCTGGGACCAAATATCGAGGTGATTTTGAAAAGCGCCTGAAGGCTGTTTTAAAAGCCTTGAAACAAGAAGAGCACGCCATTTTGTTTATCGATGAAATTCACACTATTATCGGTGCTGGTGCTGCTTCTGGCGGTGCTATGGATGCTTCTAATCTATTAAAGCCAGGTCTATCTAGTGGAGAACTTAAATGCGTTGGTTCCACTACCTACCAGGAATATCGAGGGATATTTGAAAAGGATCGGGCGCTCTCTCGTCGTTTTCAAAAGATAGACGTGGAGGAACCCACGGTTGAAGAAACCGTGCAGATTTTGCGCGGTCTAAAAACACGCTTTGAAGAGCACCACGAGGTCACTTACACCCCCGAAGGTTTGCGGCTCGCTGCTGAACTGGCAGACCGATTTATTAATGAGCGTTTTTTACCTGATAAGGCGATTGACGTGATCGACGAAGCGGGCGCTCGCACCAGATTGTTTGAGCGCGAAGAGGGGGAAATTCCTGTTATTGATACGCAACAAATCGAAGAAGTGGTTTCATTCATTGCGCGCATACCGCCGAAGAATGTCTCAGCCTCAGATGTGGATGCACTTAAAAACCTCGAACGTGATCTAAAGTTAGTAGTGTTTGGTCAAAACAAGGCAATCACTACCTTGGCATCGGCTATCAAAATGTCGCGCTCTGGATTGGGTAAACCCGATAAGCCGATTGGTTCATTTTTATTTTCAGGGCCAACTGGGGTAGGTAAAACCGAGGTCACTCGACAACTTGCTATGACCCTTGGTGTTGAGCTTATTCGCTTCGACATGTCTGAGTATATGGAACGTCACACCGTTTCCAGATTGATTGGTGCACCTCCAGGCTATGTAGGCTTTGATCAGGGCGGCTTATTGACCGATTCGATCAATAAGCATCCACACGCTGTGTTGCTGCTGGATGAAATTGAGAAGGCGCATCCAGATGTTTTTAATCTATTGCTGCAGGTAATGGATCATGGCTCCTTGACCGATAACAATGGTCGTAAAGCAGATTTTAGAAATGTGATCATTGTAATGACCACCAATGCAGGCGCGGTGCAAGTGGCGCGTAATTCAATGGGGTTTACTAAGCAAGATCATGCTTCTGATGATACTGCCGCGATAGAGAAAATGTTCAGCCCGGAGTTTCGCAATCGTTTAGACACTGTTGTGCGCTTTGACTCGTTGAGCAAAGAAGTTATCAGCAAAATTGTTGATAAAGAATTACTCGAAATCGAAAATCAACTACTTGAGAAAGACGTGCGTTTGAATGTCGATAAAGCGGCTCGAAAGTGGATAGCCGATCATGGCTACGATGAAACCATGGGAGCAAGGCCTCTTGGACGTTTAATACAAGATGAAATAAAGCGCGCGCTGGCTGATGAGCTTTTGTTTGGCAAATTACAAAAAGGCGGTTTAGTTAGCATTGGCGCAAAAGCTGACGAGCTGACTTTTGATATCGAAGCAAATCAAGTGTTGGTGCATTAGCCTAAAACTGGCTGTTTAACAACGGCCCAAGAAACAAATTCGACGGGCTGTTGAATAGTTATTTCGCTAGGTTATTGCCATCATTTTGCGCATTGTTTTGGAGAATGTGCCCCGCACGAGGTAGACTATACGTCTAATAAGAAGTCATTTTAATGGCCATTAAATTACACCATCAATTCATAATTTGATCGAATTGGGCTGTGTGCCCGCGAGGAGTTTAGCCATCATTACCAATCAAGATGTACTGCCCATCGACATGCTCGAGCGGCAGGCAAAAAAGCACCCTGACAAAGTATACCTGCGCCAACCAATTGGTGATGAGGTCCGTGAATACACTTGGGGTGAGGTCTTAGATCAAACTCTACGACTCGCCGAGGCTTTTAGGCAGCAGGGTTGGCAGGCAGGTGACCGAGTTGCAATCCTAGCCAGCAACTGCGCTGAGTGGTTTATCACTGACTATGCCTTGCTTGCAGCTGGCTTAGTGCCAACGCCGATCTACGCAACTGCAGGTCACAGCATCATTGCGCACGTGCTGGAACACAGTGAAGCAAAGGCGGTTGTGATTGGCAGTATCTCTAACCCAGATCAAGTCGCCAGCGCTGCGCCTGAAGGTGTGATTACCATTGCCATGTCGACCGCTAGCCTTGCTGCGGACCTAAACATTCAAGATCTTATTGCGCAGCACGAGCCAATTGCTGAGCGCGCAAAACCAAGCATGGATGACACATTCTCGATTGTGTACACCTCGGGTTCAACCGGAAAACCTAAAGGGGTTGTGGCCACCTATACAAATATTTGTTACGCAGCGGCAGCCAGTGTCGCACTGATGAGCGGTGAGGGCGAAGAGCGCTACCTTTCGTATTTGCCTTTGGCACACGTCACAGAGCGCTCGCTGGTTGAGTACAATAGTTTGTATTGCGGAGCCACAGTCACGTTTAATCCTAGTCTAGATACATTCGGGCGAGATTTGATGAATGCGCAGGTAACTCAATTCATATCAGTGCCGCGTTTGTGGGTGAAATTCCAATCGCAAATTTTGTCCAATATTCCTGAGCGAAAACTTAATCTATTGCTGCGCATTCCAATTTTGAGTGGGGTGATTAAGCGCAAGATAAAGGCGCAAATGGGTTTGGCCAATGTGACTACTGTGGGCAGCGGGTCTGCACCTATCTCCCCGGCAATATTGGAGTGG
>JBLHME010000036.1:0-30624 GCA_047623225.1 Cryomorphaceae bacterium | reverse complement strand
CGTTGGCTATGTCTTTGTTGACATCAGCAGTAACATTCAAGATTGATTGGCGATCTAAACGATAAAGCGTGCTAGGGCTCTCAAATGGTTCAGTATCAGCAATTTCAGACAACAATACCTCTTCAGTAGAGTTCGGTACTTTAATCGGTAATTGATTCAAGTCTTCGATAGATGAACGAAATTCAATAGGGTAGCGCACCATTACTCTAAGCTCATCACGGCCACGCTGAATTCTTTGCGCTTGAAAACCAAATACTGCCGCCCTCACTTGTTGTGCCACATCATTCATATTCAAGCCTAATGAATATGCACGCGGCTTAAGTATGATTTTTAGCTCTTCTTTGCCGCCACTATAGTTATCCTGGATGTCATAAATAGAGGGGTATTCCTTGAATTTTTCGCGCAGTAAGAAAACAACTTCGCTCATTCGCTCGGAGTCTGTGCCGCTAAGCTGAACGTTGATCGGAGCGCTGGTTCGAAAAATATCTGCTCTGACGCTTAAACTTTGTGCACCAGGGATTTGCCCAATCATTGCGCGTGCTTCTGCAGCAATCTGCCGGGCACCTGCATCCATCGAGCGGTCTTCTTCAAGTTGCAGCTCAGCGGCCACTTGGCCTACGTTGGGCTTTATTGTTCGGCCACTGCTACCGCTGGTTGCCAAAATATTTGTGATGACACTTTGGCCTGTTATTGGATCGCGGTATTTTTCTTGAAGTTCTTGAAAGACCTTTGAGATGCGCTGAATATATTTGTCGGTCGTTTCAAAGCCGTTTGACTCCGACATCGTCAAATTTATTCTTACGGTGCTCGATTCTACTCTAGGAAATGAGCTGTATTTTATGTGGCCCAGAGAGGTCCAAGTCATAACGATGGTCGAAATCGCTAATAAAATTGCTATGCTAATGCTTTTGTTGCGCAGACATTTTTCTAAAAATGGTTGGTAGGTTTCAATTACAAATCTTTCAAGCGCTCGCGATATGCCTTGTTGGATTCGACCAAATCGAGAAATTTCGCTCGCCTCATCACGATTTTTTAAATGGCTTAAGTGCGCTGGCAAAACCAGCTTCGATTCCACCAACGACATCAATAAAATAGGAATTACCACTACCGGCATCTGGCCTGCCAAAAACGCTAATCGCCCACTGTCTAAAAACGCCATAGGAAGGAACGCAACCACGGTGGTGAGTATTCCAAAAGTGACGGGTACGGCAATTTCTTGCGTTCCTTTAATAGCCGCATCCATAGGGTCGAGCCCCTCACGGATTCGTCGATAGATGTTTTCGCCGGTGACAATGGCGTCATCCACCACAATCCCCAGCACCATAATAAATGCAAACAGGCTGATAACATTAAACGATGCGCCAGCGTAAGGCATGAATAGGAAGGCGCCCATAAAGCTAACCGGAATACCAAGAAACACCCAAAACGCAACCGCCGGCCGTAAGAACAAAGAGAGCAATAGGATGACCAGTAGACCGCCATAGAGCGCGCTGCTAAGCACTGCCCCAATCCGCGATTTAAGGTATCCCGAATCGTCATCCCAATACCCGATATCCACTCCGCTGGGAAGGTTTGGTTCAAATTCGGTGATGTAGTCGCGCGTATCCTTAGCCACCTGAATGGCGCCTTGCTGCCCCACCCTGCGGACTTGTACCATAACCGCGGGCTGGCCATTGAAGGTGGTTGTTAGTTGGCTTTCTTCGAAACCATCTTTAATGGTGGCAATGTCGCCTAGCGTAATCGGAGCGCCTCGGCTATTTGCGATAATTGGGATTCGGGCAAATTCTTCAGCACTATACGCTTGGCCATTGCTACGAATTAATATATCACCGTCCAAGGTTTGTACATTGCCGGCAGAGATGTCCCTAGACCCGTTACGGATAGCTCGGCCTACATCGGCCAGACTTATATTGTAATCATCTAAAGTTGACGGACTAACTTCTATTGTCATTTCGTAGTCGGCAACCCCCTGAATTTCAACATTACTAAGATCGTCGTTGGTCAGCAATCCTTTGCGGAAGCGGGTAGCCGTTTCGCGTAGCGTTTTTGTACCTACGTCACCGCTGATTGCAACATAGATAACCACTGGATTACGAATGCTAATCGAGATAATTGGTTTTTCTGCATCTGCGGGCAATGTATTCAAGGCGTCAACCCGAACCTTTATGTCATCTAACACATCGCGAGTATCATACGAATCATCTACATCGACCGATACTGTGGATGAGCCTTCTGAAGAGCGCGAGACAATTTCTTCAATGCCCTCAATATCAGCAATAGCTTCTTCAATTCGGAGCGTAATGCCGTCTTCGGCAGTTTTCGGTGTAGATCCACGAAAAGAAGTCGAAATGATAACTTGGCTTCTCTCTATGCTTGGAAACGTTTCCACAGGAACAGAGCTTGTGGCTGATATTAGGCCGGCAATAACAATTGCAAACATCAAAATGTTAGCTGCTACCGAGTTTCGAGCGAACCACTCAATCATGACAATTCTCTCTTGCTAGAATTAAAAGCGCGGCGCTGGCTGAACAAGCAATTGCAAAACAGCTAATAGCGATTCGACTATGCATTGCGATTAATCTCGTCTTTCTTATTCCAAAATGCCAGCCAACTTTTCCACGCTTTGGCGAGCAATCGTTTACTGGCGTGCTTAATTTGGTGCCCGAGTAAATAGTTAACTGGCACAATTATCAAGGTTATTAGAGTGGCGAACAGGATCCCAAACCCGAGTGAAATAGCCATAGGCTTAAGAAACTCGGATTGAGTGCTGCTATCAAGAAGTAAGGGTGTCAAACCTGCAAAAGTAGTAAGGGAAGTTAAAATTACTGGTCGGAATCGCTTAGTTCCACTTTCTATTACGGCTTCTAGAACTTCTAAACCACGACGACGTTGTTGATTTATATAATCCACCAGTACCAGGCTATCGTTCACAACCACGCCAAGTAAGGCCATCATTCCAACCACGCTTAATACAGAAAGATCACTGCCGACAATAATATGCCCCAATATTGCTCCTACTGCGCTAAATGGCATTATTGACATAACTATTAATGGCTGCGAGTAAGATTTAAACGGAATAGCCAACAGCGCATAAATTGCTAGCAACACAAGAACACCGCCAGATTGGAAGCCTTGACTATTCTCGGCTTGCTCTTCAGCCTCGCCTTTGAACGTGTATTCAAGATCAGGATAACGTTCTTTTTCGACCTCAAGGACTTCTCTTAAATCACGAAGTATTGCCGGAACATCGGCCTTTGTCTTGTCAACATCGGCGGTAATGTTGACCACTGCATTGCGATTTAATCTAAATAAAGTAGTAGGGCTGCTTGTGGGGGTAACTGTTGCTACGTCTGCCAGCGGGATGGTGTCGTTATTGACCCCAACGCGAATAGGTAGGCGTTGCAGGTCTCCTAATGAAGACCTATATTCTAATGGGAGACGTACCATCACGCGCACCTCATCTCGACCACGCTGTATACGTTGAGCTTCGAAACCGAATACTGATCCGCGAACTTGGCTGGCAACATTGGCTAAATCTAAGCCGAGTGCATGCGCTTTTGCAGTAAGCTTTATATTTAGTTCTTCTTTACCACCTGAAAAATTATCCTGAATATCAAACACATTAGGGTATTCGACCAGACGCTCTCGAATGTCGGCGCCTATTGTGCTCATTAGTGCGACATCGACACCTGATAATTCCACATTTATTGGTTCGCCGGCCCGCCCGATCTCGGCGATGATACTCAGTTTTTCGGCGCCAGCAATCGTGCCTACTAGTTGCCGGGCTTCGGTGGCGATCTCAGACGCCTTGATATCGATATGACGTTTTTCTGGACCGATCAACTCTACATTAACGGTGCCTACGCTGGATTTGACCTCTCGGCCACTGGTGCCGCTGTTGGTATAGATATGTCGAATCACAGATTCTCCAGTTTCCGGGTCGCGATACTTTTCTTGCAGGGATTCAAAATGATTTGCAATACCCTCAATATGCCGATTAGTAGTTTCAAAGCCGGTGGTATCAGGCATCACCAGAGAAAACACAATTTGTTCCGCCTCTACCCTTGGAAAAAAGGTAAAGCGGACATGTCCTGTTGAGGCAACAGATAGCACGATGATCGATGCGGCTAGCAAGCTGGTGATCGAAATCGCCATATTAGCTAAGCATTTTTCAAGCAAGGGGCGATAATATTTCAACACGGCTCGCTCAAAACCACGCGCGATCCGCATTTGCGTGCGTGAAAGCCAATTTAGATTATCTGATTCTTTGCGCGGTTGAATGTGGGCCATATGTGAGGGTAGAACGAACTTCGACTCTATCAGCGAGAAAATCAGCACTGGGATAACCACCATTGGCACCTGGGCGGCTATAAACCCAATTCGGTTTGCGCCAAGATCGGTCAGCGGTAGAAACGCTACGATGGTGGTTAGCACGCCGAATGTTACTGGCAGAGCAATTTGTTTAGTGCCCACAATTGATGCCTCTAAGGAGTCCATCCCTTCGTGCATTCGCTGGTATATATTTTCGCCCGTCACAATTGCATCGTCTACCACAATACCGAGCACTACAATAAAAGCGAACAGAGACAAAAGGTTAAATGTGCCACCTACTAAAGGCATAAAAATGAAGGCCCCCATAAAGGACACAGGCACTCCAAGAAAGACCCAAAATGCAACGGCAGGGCGTAAAAATAAGGACAGTAATATCAATACTAAAATTCCACCTTGAATGCCACTTTTCAGCAGAGTAGCAAGCCGAGCGCGCAAAATTCTTGCATTATCATCCCAATAGTCCAGAGAGACACCGTCGACTCGTTGAGCGTTTTCGTCTTGGATATAGTCTTGTACCTGATCTGAAATAGCCAGAGCCGATTGATCACCGGTACGACGTACTTCAACCATTATTGCCGGTTTGCCAGCGAACTTTGTAATAATTGACTTTTCTTCAAAGCCATCGACGATATTGGCAATGTCACCCAGCAATACCGGATCCGCGCCGATTTTTGTGATAACGGGGATGCGCGCAAATTCGTCTCGGGTAAATGCCTGACCGTCGGTACGAACCAAAATATCACCGTCGCGTGTTCTGACATTTCCTGCCGAGACGTCTACAGCACCCTGTTGAATAGCAAGTGCAACTTGAGCGAGGTTAAGATTGTAGCTATCTAATTTTGCCGGCGAAATTTCGATGCTTACTTCGTAGTTAGTAACGCCGAGCAAATTGACCAGTGTAATGTCAGGACTGACAAGCAAGTCGTCACGAACTTTGTCAGCCGCTAGGCGCAGTGTCTTGGGATCTACATCACCTTTTACTGCCACTAAAATTACACTTCGATCTGAGCGTGTTAGCGAGACCACTGGCCGTTCAGCTGACTGAGGTAGCGTGTTAAGGGCATCAACTCTGAGCTTGATATCATTTAGTAATTCGCGCTTGTCATAGTCTTCGCCGATTTCTGCTATGACGGTAGAGAGCCCCTCTGCGGATCGAGAGTTGATCTGATCCACTCCTTCGAGGTTATAAATAGCTTCTTCTATGCGAGTTGTAATGCCATCTTCAACTGCATCAGGCGTCGCGCCTCGAAAAGGTGTGGTGACGGTAACCGCTTGTATGTCAAAGCTAGGAAAAACTTCGAGGGGTATTGAGCGGGATGCAGACAGGAGCCCCACTATTATAATGGTGAACATAAGCAAATTTGCTGCTACCGGATTTCTTGCGAACCACTCAATCATCAATCAAACTCACTTATGATCCTAATCCTAAATAAATCAAAGCTGCGGTTCTTCCGAGCTGTGGCGCACTTGAGTTATTTTAACTTAAATGCCATTTGCTAAGCAGTTCTAAAAATGGCGCTTATAAAGCTCCAAGCTAAGTTTAAAAAACTAGGCAATAACTACTAAGGTGAAAATAGAGTCGCCGACTTCGTCTAAGGTTCAAACCGCAATTTTAGCCTTGATTATTACTTGCCCGCTATGTTTGGTAAGTCTTGTATTTCCGAAGCCTTTGTCTCAGCGCCTTGAGTCTCAGGACTTTGAGTTTCAAAGCTGGGCTCTTCGACGGAGGGTGTTTCTATAGGAGGTGATTTTTCAATCACTGAATTTAGATCACTTGTTTCGCTACTTTGATCAGGGTCTAAATTGCTTTTTGGATCTGAGGTGGTCATCCCTAGTTCAGTAGATTCGGGCACTTGCTTCAGAGGTTCTGGAGTAGAAATCGCGTCTGCGGAGCTACCTTTAGACTCAGCTAGTTTGGCTATGAACTCATCAGAAAACTTAACTTTTGCTCCTGCCAAGGTGCTGTTTAGAGACGTGGTTACGACTAAGTCATCTTCAATGATTCCACTACTTACAAGAGTGTTTTGGTCATCTTGCCAGACTATATCAACTATTTGTTTAACCAAGCGCCCTTCGCGCGAAACATAGGTGTAGCTACCTTCTCTAATACTTTTATTGGGAATGATAAACACATTGTCGACGGTTCGGCCTTGAATTCTAGCGTTTACAAATTGGCCTATCTTTAATGGCGCTTGCCCACTGCTTTTTCCAAACGGATCTAATACTTGTGCAATCACGTCTATCTGGCGAGTATTGATGTCAAAAGTACTGTCGGTACGGGTTATCTTTGCATTCCAAGAGTATGAGCGACTGCCGACTGTAGAGCTGAGCAATACATCGAAATCACCAAACGCTTCATCAGCGCTGGTTATCTGGTCAAGGCCTAGCTGGCTATATTCGTCCTGGCTGATTGGCAGGCGTACTTCAACACCATTGGTAGAAAACACTTCAGCGATCGGCGTGCCCACTCCTAGGTACTGACCCAATACTGCATCACGGCGGATAATTCGACCGGGATATGGAGCAGTAATTTGGGTGCGGCTTAAGTTTAGATTGGCAGTTTCTCTAGAAGCCTTGGCTGAGTCTAGCTGGGCCTTTGCGGCTGCTAGTTGAGGCTTCCTGCGAACTAAATCTGGTGCCGACTCAGTGTTCCCCAATCTCTTCCAGTCATCCTCCGCTTGTTTCGCGTTCGCACGCTCTTGACGGTATGCAGCATCGGCCTGCGAGAACGAAGCCACCGCTCGACTTAATTCTGCCTGATAATCCCGTGTATCGATCTGAATCAATACATCACCTTTTTGGAATGAACCACCGGTCTTGAAATTGTCTGCCATAGCTACAATTTCGCCGCGGATTTGGGCAACCAAATTGCCTCTGGTTTCAGCTTCGATTGTTCCATTTGCAGTGACTACAATTGGGTAGCTTGATCGATTAGCTTCAATCACATCAACTCTCACGACTGTCTCTGGAATCGGCCGTTTTTGAGCTTCGGGCTTTAATACATTGAGCAAGACAACAACCATAAAAGTGACGAGAATAATACTCATCACGATACGTGCCTTGCGTGGAATCAAGAAAAGGCCTTTCTTTAGGACAGCTAAAACTAGAGCGAGCCTAGAAGGCTCGCTCTGTTCTTGCTCTACATTTAATTCGTAATCACTACTCATGCTTATTTACTTTATGTTGCGTACTCAGGTCACCTTTTAGTGACGCTGGGGAGGTCTTCAAGTGGGTTGCGGTCTTCAATATCAGTGAAGTCGCCCCCAAGTGCTAAATGAATGCCGATGCGGTTTTGCAGCAAGGCATTACGGATATTCAATTCATTGCGCTTTGAGTCAAACAAGCGTCTTTGTGATTCTAACACCGTGGTGTAGTTTTCAATGCCAGACTGATAGCGATCTAACGCCAAGTCCAATCCACCCTGTGCCAATTCAACGGCTTCTTTTATAGCACGGTGTTGTTCAATTAAAAGTGATTCCCTTGAAAGAGAATTCTCAACTTCTTCAAACGCGCTCAAAGTAGTTTTAACTAAAGAGGCATAGGCCGATTCTGCTTGGTAGTGGGCTTGGTCTTCGCGCGAGCGTAAAGCGCCAGATTGAAACACTGGCTGCGCTATGCCAGAAATCAAGGTAAAGACCATGTTATCGCTTTCAAACAGCTTATTGAAGCTATCGCGACTGTCACCAATAGACCCGCGAAAGTTAATGCTCGGGTAGCGATCGCGATTGGCTGCCTTGGCGCTGGCTATTTGTGACTTATATGCTAACTGACTCGCTTTTACGTCAGGTCGCCGGGTCAATAATTCGGCCGGCAAGCCTGCTGGCACTTCTCCGCTAAGGGTAGGTAATTTAGCGGAGAATTCCAAATTAGTATCAGGATAGTCACCCAGAAGGGTCTTAAACGCACGCAGCGACTCAATATAATTGAATTGTGAGTCTTGTAATGAAGAAATCTGAATTTGCACGTCGGTGCGGCTCAAATACACATCAAGTGCAGAGCGAAGGCCGCGTTCGTAGTTTTCTTCGATCAACGCAGCCGTGTTCTTGAAACTGTCCAAACGCGATTGCGCCAAGTCCAATTGCAGTTTGTTGGTCACCAGATTGTACCAAGCGCGACTGACATTTGCGACTAAGGATAATTCGGCTGCCTTAAACAGCTCTCCTTGAGCCAATGCAGAATAAGCCGCTGCTTTTTTGCGTTGGCTAAGCTTGCCCCAAATATCGGCTTCCCAACTGATATCGAGTGACCCGCTGACCGTTCGGAGCTCTGTGCTGATACCGTCATTGTCTGTGTCGGTGCGGTTTTTTGAAACATTGGCGCTGACGTTAGGCCAAAGGTTTGAGCCGCTTATGGTCACCTGCTCAATTGCTGATCGCAAGCTTGCCGCTGAACTTAATAGATCAGGGTTGTTTTTCAGCGCCGCTTGCACGTGCTGATTTAGATCGGCATCGGCAAAGGCACTGAGCCAGCCATTTAACACCGCTTTGGTTTCAACTTCTTCTTCAGCTATCTTTGTAGAATTATCATTGGCTAGGCTCTCAGCCGTCATCCATTTTTCAGGGACTGCAATTTGTGCCTCGTCTGGTAAATTTTTGAGTTGCGATGCGCAGCCGCTGAGAAATAACATAGCAGCGAGCGAGAGGGTGATAAGTTTTTTGTTTTGCAATATTTGTTTAGTCATCTGAGTTATCCAGTCTTCAGTATCATAGTTTTCGGTTTATCAATACAGTGTCGCAATATTGCGTTGGAGCTCGTTTTAGTTAATACGAGCTGAAAATGAAGTTCCTGCTAAACAATTGCCAAACAATGCCTAATTCTACACTTCAAAAGATTAAGTAGAGTGAATTATAGGCTGGAGTTCACATGGCTGAGTATTGCGGCTAAGTGATATACTCCATACATTGTTAAATATGGGCTTTTGTAATAATAACAAGATGTCAGATAGTACCCAACTAGTTGCACAAATATTAATAGAGGCGCTGCCGTATATTCAGCGCTTTCACGGCAAAACAATTGTGATCAAATATGGCGGTAATGCCATGATTGACGACGCTCTTAAAGAAAGTTTTGCACGCGACGTGGTGTTAATGAAAGTTGTCGGAATGAATCCGGTCGTGGTTCATGGTGGTGGCCCCCAAATCAGTGGAACACTTGAACGAGTTGGTAAATCCACCGAATTCGTCGATGGCCTGCGTGTCACCGATTCGGAAACCATGGATGTTGTTGAAATGGTATTGGGCGGTTTGGTTAATAAGGAGATTGTCAATTTAATTAACTCCCACGGCGGCACAGCAGTTGGTTTGACCGGAAAAGACGGCAATATGATCCGCGCACGCAAACTTAGTTCTGGCAAGGCCGATGTGGATTATGGTCATGTTGGTGAAGTGGCTGAAATCAACCCACGGTTAGTCAGCACTTTGGAAGCAGATCGCTTTATTCCGGTTATTGCACCCATCGGCGCAGGCCGAGATGGCGCAACATACAATATCAATGCTGATTCGGTGGCTGGGGCTTTGGCTAGTGTTTTAAACGCTGAGAAATTGATTCTCATGACCAATACTCCAGGCGTGTTAGACAAGCATGGCAAACTGCTGACAGGCCTAGACTCAGAACAAATAGCTGTACTCAAGAACGACGGCACAATCCAAGGCGGCATGCTACCAAAAGTGGATTGCGCCCTTGAGGCGGTCAAGAATGGGGTTAAAACATCACACATAATCGATGGCCGTGTTAACCACGCCCTCCTGTTGGAAGTTTTAACTGATAAAGGTGTGGGCACGCTGATACGCTGAAGCAAGCAAGCAGATTTATAAGGTCTTTGCTGTCAGCTTTGGCTCCGAAATAAAGGACATCGGTCCAAGGAATCGCAGTAGCAAGTTGTGGTGCGCGCATAGGCAATCGTATAAGGCAGACTTAAACTGGCCCGTCTTTTGGTTGTATATGCTGTATTAGATGCTTGAAAGTGGCAAATGGATTCACTGATTAGGAAATATTGTGAATGTAGTCCAACGGACGCTTTGGTGATTTCGCGCTCTGGATTCGCCAGTTTGGATAAGGCAAAGCCTTATAAGTCGAGTCTAGGTATCGAGAGTTTTAACTATTGCTATTGTCGTTCGTCTTCCCGCGAGCTTAGCCATTAGCTAGATCCAATACTTCCGATAAATGATGCACCACATGGCTGGGCGATTCTTGCAACTCAGAGAATACGTTGGCAAGGTCAAGTTGATTTGGATTATAGAATACGCCGCTCATCCCCGCCCTGATTGCCCCTGCAACATCATTGGTGGCGTGATCACCAATTTGCCAAGCTTCATTTGCCTTCACTCCAGCTCGTGAGAGGGCCAGTTCGAAAACTGGTGCGTAGGGTTTATGCGCTCGGGCCTGAGCGCTTACAGTCACGTGATCAACTTTGTGTTGCAGTTCGAGCTGATGAATCTTACCCATTTGGATTTGTTCTATGCCGTTAGTGATTAAGCCAGTAATAAAGCCGGCTTCTGACAGTTTTGCCAATGTTTCAAGTGCGCCATCATGAAAAACCACATTATTTGAGCTCAAATAACCATAATGGTCAAACATATCTTGCGCTAACTTTCTGCCTTGCAGTTCATCTAATGAATTAGTGCTCTTGATCGATTGCGCAAAACAATTAATAAATAACTGTTCTGGGGTCTCCTGGCTGTCGAACATTGAGCCCCATAAATTACCTGCATGGGCTCGCAGGGTGGCAAAAAAGGACTCTCTATTTTCTGCTCCTAGCTGATCTTGGAAATCAACATACATACGACCAAACAGTTCTTGAATTGGAATTCTGTTTTCCACCAAGGTTTCATCAAGATCGAAGAAAATTGCCTTGGGGCGCTCAGCGTTTACTCGGTTCAAATTCAGCTCCAAACGGTTTAGTTGTCATTATAAGTACGGGCATGAGAAAAAGGTCAGCTAGCAACGCGGCGCTAATAGTGCCGCCGAGCAATAGGCCGAAGTTAGATAAGATGGTGGTGTTAGATAACAAATAGGCGCTAAACGCGACCACCAATATGCACGAGGTGATTATCAGGGCTGGGCCCACATCGCGCAATCCCTGTGATAAGGCGGTGGCGTAATTGCCGCTTTCGAAAAAACGGCTGCGCGTGCGCGTGACTAAGTGAATAGTGTCGTCGACTGCGATGCCAATCGCAATAGTGGCTAATAGCAGTTTCATATAATCTAACGGCATATTCGCCCAACCCAGCGCGCCCATGGCGAACACCACTGGCGTAAGATTTGGAATCATAGACAGCATTCCAACTTTGACTGAGCCAAAGCTTACGCACATAAATACAGCGATCATCGCAAAAACTAAGGCGTAACTTTGAATTTGAGTTTTAGCAATATAGTCGGTTAGCTTCACCCACAACAATCCAAATCCGGTTGCTTGCCCTGTGGCGTTACTAGGCAGTGGGTTGGCCTGCACATAAGCGTCAATATCGTTCATCAGATTTCTTACGTCCGAGGCATACGTCATTTGCAACTGAAGCTCGATTACCGTTCGCGAGAAATCAGGTGAAACAAATTCATTTAGTTCTTCGCCCCCCGACATTTCATAGACCAGAAAGTATTGCGCCAAAAGATCATTCTTGTCGGGCAAGGTAAAGTAATTTGAATCACCGCTGTGAAAAGTTTGGTTGAGATCTTTAAAAATATCGGCCAAGGATAGAGTTTTAATCACCACGGGATTTTTCTCAGCGAACTGTTGAATTTTTTCGATATGTTGCAGCAACTCTGGGTTTTTAACGCCATCTGCGCGCTCGGTATCGATCAAATAGCTCATGCGCAGGGTGCCGCCCATCTCATCTTCCACTTTTTCAGTATCTGTGCGCCACTCAACGTGTGGCTTGAATTCATGTAAGAAGCTGAAATCGTTGTGCAGCCGCGTAATGCCTAAAAAGGCGATCGCAAAAACTACCGCAAAGCTGGTCAAAACTGTCTTGGGGTGTTGAAGATTGAGCTCAATGCACTTGTCGACTAGTTGCGAAATTCGCGGGTTTAGCTGAAGTCTGCTTGTTTTCTGCACTTGTTTTGGGCCACCTTGAACACTAGGTTTGCCGCCAAGAAATACCACTAAAAGTGTGATGGAGAAAACAAAAGTAGCTAGAATGCCAAAGGCTGAGTACACCGCAAACTCTGCGATTAGACGCAAATCTGAAACTACCATCGCGGCAAATCCCGCGGCAGTGGTCACGGCTGCCATCAGGCAAGGCCCGCCTACTTTGTGCAACGCGTTTTTAATCGATAGATTCTGATCACCACTAAGGGCTAACTGGCGTTGATACTCAAGCAATATGTGCACAGATTGAGCTATGCCAACCGCGCATAAAAGTGTCGGCAGCAAGGTAAAGAAATTATTAATCTTCCAGCTCAGAAAACCGATCAGGCCTAAGGTCAATATCACGCTTACCAAGACCACGGTCGTAGGGCCGATGATGCCGACAAACGAAGGGTTAATCAGCAAAGCGCATAATATCAATATCAATAGCAAAGCAATGCCCGTTATTAATATTGTGTCATTCACCATGATTTCCTGGTAAGTCGTGACCATGGCGATGTTGCCAGAATTATAATATTCAATGCCCGACTGTGAGAACTCAGGTCTTGTTAATATTTCTCGTATCGCCTTATCGCTTACTTGCGGGTAGAGGTTGTCTGCGGCTGGCCCCTTGGACTTATCAAAGGTGACTTTTTCAACGGCGTCAGCAGAGCTAACCTCCATTTGAATAATAATTGCAGCATGGCTGGCGTCTTTGCTGACCAGATAGTTTGTATAGAACGGCTTGGCCATTACTGAATCACGAACTTTCAATAACTGGTCTTGAGTTTCGGGGAAATCAATCAATAGCTCATCGATTTCAATATCATTTTCACCAACGCTGCGCATAAACTCAACGTTGGCCAAGCTGGTGGCTTTACGCGCAAACGGCACTTCAAGCGCTAGAGTTTCGGTTAGCCTCGCGATGGTTCGCATAACGTCGATATTAAAGGGGCCGAACTCGCTGCTCTCGGCTGAGTACATTAAGTACACAACTTCATCCGACGTGAAATCGTCTAAGTACTGGTTGTAGGCAAGGTACGACGCGTCATCTTTATAAAAAAAGCTGTCGATGCTTTGATCGACTTGGGCACGGCCAGCAAAAAACAAACCGATAATAAGCAATAGAAAAGTAAAGACTGCCACAAATCGGCGGTGCGCAATTGACCACTGGGCAATGTTAAAGAACGCTTGATCTACACGATCAACGATTTTGTTGGGGCTGTTCATCTGAGTGGTTACTCGAGACTAGTTTTTTCTCTCAAAATTACCGGTGGCTTCTTCCCACGCTCGGCGCAGTACAAATTCTCGATCTAAGCCCAAAGACAATCCTGCAATACGAATAGGTGTATACGATTTATCTGCGGTCAGGCGAGAGGATTTCAACGTATCTTCCAAGCTGGTTTCGTCGCTGGCGGCGGTAATGCCAATTTGGGTAAGTTGGCTCATAAAACGCTGAAAGCCTTGTAAACCTAAGCGATCGGTGGTGGCGCCATGCCCTGGAATGGCTCGATCGAAGTTCAGCGCCAGCACTTTATCGAGTGTGTATGGCCACTCGCTTACCGAACCTCCTGCCTCTAAATCTATGTTTGGATAATGTTTGTAGAAAAGCAAGTCACCCATGACGATGGTTTTTTCATCTTCGATCAACACCACTAAATCACCATCGGTGTGACCTCGGCCTGGGTGGGAGAGGGACAGTGTTATGCCACCAATGCGAATTTCGAGTTGCTCGCTGAACAGTTCGTTGGGCAGAAGTTGGGCTGCGTCGCCCTTCCAAAAGTCTGCGTCTAGAGCCTTTAAATGCGAGAGAGTGCGTTCGGTTGAGACCACTCGAGTTCCCGGCTCGAAACCAGGGTTTCCGTGGGTGTGATCTAAGTGATAATGCGTATTAATTAGCAGAACTACCTTAGAGCCAGTTAGTTCTTCAGCTTTAGCTCGAATTATTGAACCCTGCATAGGGAAGGTCATGCTATCAATCACCACGGTTCCTTCACCGGTGCTTAAAACAGTGGTATTGCTGCCCACTCCGCGGATCACAAACAAATTCTCACTTAGCTGCTCAATGTCCATAGAACGAACAGTGATGAATACAAAAAGCGCATAGACGCCAATGGCGGCTATAAGGCACAAGACTAGTTTCTTCCATAATTTCATGTTTTCGTTCCCCGAACAGCTGTAAATAATCGCGTTTGTCACTATAAACCATTCAATGAGTTTTGCATTAAGTCTATTTTGTTGTCCCTCCCAGTGAATCATGCAAATACGTGCCAAATTACTTTCGCTGCACTGCGCTAGCGGTCTATTTCACTAAAATAGGATTATTAGCGATGTCTCTTCCTGTATGAGCCGAGCAAAAACGGTTATCATTAGTATTCTAATAATGAGGTAACATATGTCAGATCCAATCATTGAACTTGTCCAGCTTGAAAACGGCGATATTGCTCTGCGTAATTCAGACAATCCCGATCAACCATTGGTGACAATTTGTATTTCTGAGCAAGTTCAGAATCTATTGCCTGGAGATCGTATTGATGTGGCTAATGCCATGATTGAGGCGGGCATTGAACGCTATCAAGAAATTCAGTTTCAGAGAATGGAAGACGAGCAAAGCGACTTAGAGCAAGTTCAGTCCTCTGGTCTATTGCATTAAACCCAATGTGGTATGCAATTATTAGCCAGGACGTTGTCGATAGCCTCCCACTGCGCAAATTACATCGACCTGCACATTTGCAGCGCCTCAAAGATTTGCATGCAAATGGCCGAATATTAATAGCTGGCCCGCATCCCGCCATAGATTCGAATGAGCCAGGTGAAGCGGGTTTTAGCGGCAGTTTGGTGGTGGCAGAATTTGACTCTCTGCAATCGGCACAAGCTTGGGCCGATCAAGACCCCTATCTGCTCAATGGAGTCTACGCTGAGGTAATTGTGAAGCCGTATTTAAAGGTTTTGCCCTAGGCGCAAGTCTTTAAAACACAAAGCCATTTTGTTCTTGCGACGGGTCTATGCACATTTCATTAATCCGCAGACTCTTTTTTGTTATTTAAGTGACAAGCGTTTTCTTCGATTGCTCCTGAAATTGCAGCTCTGAAAGCCGACGATAGAGCGGCGAAGTTTCAACCAACTCATCATGCTTACCTTGGGCTACTAATCTCCCTTCTTCCAATACGGCAATCTGGTCTGCGTTGCGAATGGTTGCCAAACGGTGGGCAATTATAATCGTGGTACGACCTTGCATTAAATTGTCCAACGCTTGTTGCACTCGAAATTCGCTTTCAGCATCAAGTGCTGAAGTAGCTTCGTCGAGTAAAAGAATAGGTGGGTTCTTCAATATGGCGCGGGCAATCGCCACTCGTTGACGCTGTCCACCGGAAAGCCTCACCCCTTGTTCGCCCAAATAGCTGTGGTATCCCTCGGGTAGCTTTTCGATAAACTCGTGTGCGTTAGCAGCCTTGGCGGCTATAATGACTTCTTCTTCTGTGGCACTCGGCTTGCCATAGCGAATGTTGTGCATAACATCGCCGCTAAACAAGGTGGGTTGCTGAGCCACTACCGCTAATTGTTGGCGCAGATCGTTGGGAGAAAAGTTTCTGATGTCTTCGCCGCCCAAACTAATGTGACCTTGATCGGGGTCATAGAAGCGTTGCAATAACTCAAATACGGTGGATTTACCAGCGCCTGATGGGCCGACTAAGGCTAAGGACTTACCCGCAGGAATAGACAGAACTAACTCGCTCAAGGCTTCTTGGTCTGGTCTAGACGGGTAGCAAAAATTGATATTGGAGAATTTTAGTCCTGCATTTAGGCCCGTTGGGTCAACTGGGTTTTCTGGTTCTTTGATGTTGGTTTGTATGCTCAATAATTCAAACAATCGTTCAGAAGCGCCAGCCGCTCGCTGTAGGTCGCCTACCACCTCAGAAATAGTGGCGACCGCGCTGGCGACTAACACAGCATAGAAAATAAATGCGCCCAACTGGCCGCCGCTCATTTCGCCGTTCATCACCGCAGTTCCGCCCACCCAAAACATTACCGCTAACGCTGTGAAAATCAAAGAAATCACTACCGCGATTAACATTGCTCGCTGAGCAATACGTTGCCTTGCTACCTGAAATGCCCCTTCCACATGCTGTCCAAAGTTGTCTCGCTCATTGGCTTCTTGGGTATAGCTTTGCACGGTTTTTATTTGTTGGATAATTTCACCCGCATGGCTACCAACATCAGCAATCGAGTCCTGGCTCTTGCGTGAAAGAGTTCGAACTCGGCGGCCATATATCAGAATAGGCACTAAAACAATGGGCACGCAGGCGAGTACTAAAGCACTTAACTTAAGATTAGTAATCAGCAACATAGCGAGGCCACCGATGAGAGTCAGCACTGAGCGCAAGGCCATCGACGCTGATGAACCGATAACCGTTTGCAGAAGCGTAGTGTCAGTTGTTAAGCGCGAAATGATCTCGCCACTTCGATTAGTCTCAAAGTAGCTTGGGTGGAGAGTCAGCAAGTGATCGAACACCGATTGGCGAATATCCGCTGAAACACGTTCACCCAGCCAAGAGACCAAATAAAACCGCGCATAGGTGCCTGCTGCCATCAATATGGCAATGCCTATCACAGTTAGTGCAGCAACGTTGAGCCGCTCCACCGAACCAGCGATAAATCCATCGTCGATTAATACCCTAACGCCATAGCCCATAGACAAAGTGATTCCTGCGGTAAAGATCAATGCGACACCGGCGAGCACTAAAGTCCTTTTATATTCGAGCAGGTACTTGCCTAGTTGTAGAAGTACGGAGTAGTTTTGAGTGGCCATAGACGTGAGGATCAAAAGGTTGAGAGACGTGAGGATCAAAAGGTGATAGGGGAAAAATGCTCAAAGGTCAGCATCAACACCCAGTTAGCCTGCCTCCTAGACTATAGACATAAGGCTGGTCTGCCCAGATTCAAGCATTGCGACTAGCCTATATAGGTGAAGCTTCAATTGCAGAAGTCATGTTTCACACAAGGACTGCTTAGCACATCGTTACGAGATGCTATTGGAGTTAGTTTTAGCCACCAAATATATCGGGCATTTTGGGCATATCCTTGGGCTCCTTAGTGATCTCGCTTGCCGCACCGCTAGCACCGTATTCAATGACTTCTGAGCTAATGGTACTGACCTTGCCATTGAGACTAGATGTGCCTTCAGTTTTTACTGTTCCGAATGGTACCTTGCTGGACAGCCACATGGTGGTATCACTCTCAACGCGTATTTTTTTGAATATAACCTTCATTTCAACCGAGCCGACACCGTGGGTTTTGTTGGCTTTAAAGTCGCCACCTGGGACACTCACAGATTCCTTTCCTTGGTCTTCAAAATCAAATACGATTTCTGCCTGCGTGACCTGCATTATGCCAGCCAACATTCCGCCTGAATCCGACATGCGCATTGGGTCTTCCTTGCCGTTTTGAACGATTATCTCAGTGCCAAAACCGCGTAAATTACTCATAACATTGGCTGGATCTCCCTCAAGTGTGGCGGCTGGTATGAGTGACTTCACAATCGCTCGGTCACCTGTTTTTTTACGTTTGCCATTTTTTTTAATCTTGAAAGAGTTGATCGCCATCTCAATCCAATAGTATTTTTCGCCGTCGCGCATTTCGCTGCCAAGCATTGAGCTTCTTATACTGGAGCCGGTCCTCTTGCCTTTGTGGTTAGTAACAATCTCTTCTCGAAGTTGCCAGCTGCCAGTCGGCGTGGCTTTAAGCAGGTTGAAAGATGGTCCCTTGGCCGCCGCGGGATCACTGCTGAGCAGGAAGGTTATTAATAAGCTGAAGATTAGGTTTTTCATAGTGCCCTCAGATTGATCATTAATGTAAAATGGCTAGAGAAAACAGCATATCGCAAGTTATGGTTTTGGTGTAGTGTCGAGAAAATTCGTTCGACCTCAATACAGCCCATATTTGGGCAGAAAAGAATTAACATGAATAAACTAACGACAATTAGAATCGAAAAGCAGTATCTGCATTTTTCGGTTGCTCACTTCACAATTTTTTCGGCCACTGAGCGAGAGCGCTTACACGGGCATAATTTTCGTATTGCCGCGGGCATTACTGGCGAGGTCGACGATAACGGCTTGTGTTTTGATTACGCTATTTACAAAAATATTCTGCAGGAATTGTGTAAGCGGTTTGACGAATACACACTTATTGCCGAAAATTCGCCATACTTAACGATTGACCAAGATGAGCTCTTTTATCAGGTAACGCACAATGGCATCACTATGCCGCTGTTAAAGACAGATACCTTATTGTTACCGGTGCTCAATATCACTATTGAGGAGATGTCACACTATTTGCTCGAGGACTTGACCAGCGACAAAGGCTTGCTGGATGACCTAAAGATACATGCCTTTGAGCTAAGAGTTTCTTCTGGCCCCGATCAATGGGGAATCGCTACATGGCAACGCTAGCTATTTCAAGCTCGGCATTGCAGGAGAGGCGCGAACGTGTTTTTTTGCTGCTGGCTGGTTTTTTCCTATGCGCCATGACATTACTGAACGTGATTGGCATTACGCGGTTCGTGCAACTCGGGCCAATGCAGATTGCGGTTGGTGTGTTGGCGTATCCGCTTACCTTTTTGTGCACAGATTTGGTGTCTGAGTTGTATGGGCGTGCCCGCGCCAATTTTTTAGTGACAGTGGGCCTGGTGCTAAACGGTTTTATTTTGCTGGTGATGACACTGGGGAATTTTATGCCCGCTATCGATCCAAGCGTGCAGCCGCCCTGGCAAACTCTGCAGTTGGGAGCCGCGGTCGGCTTGCCCAATGGCAGCAGCGTTGACGGCTCGGTTGAGTTATTTACATTAATCTACGCTACCACGACAGGCGCGGTATTTGCGTCGATGCTGGCCTATGTTTTGGCCCAATATGTAGATGTTTATATTTTCCATTTAATCAGGCAAAAAACCGCTGGCAAACATCTTTGGCTGCGCAACAATGTGAGCACTTTAGTAAGCCAATTAGTCGATTCAATTACAGTAATTGGCGTCACATTTGGCGCGGTGTTTATGGCTGGGCAAATGAGCTTTAACGTTATCCTAGGTCTAATGCTGAGCAACTATCTATTTAAAGTGTTGTCGGCACTCGCGGATACGCCAATTATATATTTGCTAGTACACAAACTGAGACCTTATCTGCAGTTAGATACACCAACAGAGGCGAGCAAATGAACAGGGTTTTACTGATTACCGGTGCCAGTAAAGGCATTGGGCTGGCCACCGCGTCACGCTTTAATGATGCTGGCTATAAGGTGGTAAATCTATCGCGCTCATCCTGTGACATCCAAGGCGTAAGCAACTTGTCTATTGATTTGTTAGATAAGGATTGGCCAGCACAGCATAGTGCAAGCATCTTGCAGGCAGTGGGTGAACCGGAGCAAGTGGTACTGGTTCACAATGCCGCAATGATGACTAAAGAAACCGTTGCTACTCTGCAAGCGCAGGTTCTGCGTGATGTTCTGGAGCTTAACGTGATCGCCTCCGCGCAGCTAAACACTATGTTGCTACCCTTAATGAAACACGATAGTTCAATTATTTATATCAGCTCGACCCTGGGCACTAAGGCCGTTACTAATACGCATGCTTACGTTGTCTCAAAGCATGCGGTTATTGGCCAAATGCGCGCTACCTGCCAAGATTTGGCTGGCAGTATGATCCACACAGCAGCCATTTGCCCGGGCTTTACTGAAACCGAAATGCTCTCAGATCACCTTGGGGCTAACCCAGAGATCTATGCTCAGATTACTGCGGGGATTGCGCATCGCCGACTGGCTCAACCCAGTGAAATTGCCGAAACGATTTGGTTTTGTAGTCAGAACCCTGTGGTGAACGGCTCAGTATTGCACGCCAATCTAGGGCAAATAGAATCATGAGCTTGCACCCTCAATTGGCTGCTTGGCGAGATGCGGGTGATTTTCTAACCGTGCAACCTTTTAATCGGCGGGTGTTTTACCGTCAGTTTGGTGATCAATCGGCCAGCCCTGAACAGACCTTGCTACTCCTGCATGGGTTTCCTGAATCGTCTTTTTCATTTCATAAAATCATTGAGGGGATGCGTGAGCAGTTTTCGCGAATTGTGGTTTTTGACATGATTGGTTATGGTTTTAGTGATAAGCCAGGTGCCGATTATAGCTATTCTCTGGTTCCTCAAGCGGATGTGGCCTTACAGGTTTGGCAACATTTGGGTGTCAAGGGCGGGCATGTGGTGAGTCATGATATGGGCACCAGTGTGCTTACCGAGATAGTAGCCCGGTATGTCAATGAGCAGTTGCCTGCAAACTTTTCGCCCGGTTTGTTAAGCATTACTTTTACCAACGGCAGCATGATGCTTAGCTTGGCAAAATTGCGAGTAATGCAAAAGCTATTGCTCTCTCGAATTGGTTTTCTGGCGGGCTCGTTAATGGGCCACTCAAGATTTTGTAAGACGGTATTGAGTGCCCACGGCGTTGGCCTCGACCAGCCGCAAGGGCTCACCCAGCTTGATCTTGATCTCTTCTGGCAGTCTAATCTGGAGCAAGACGGTCAACGTAAAAATCACCATATAATTCGGTATCTCAATGATCGCCGCCGTTATGAGAGTACTCGCTGGTTGCCAGCACTGGCAGTGGCATCAAAGCAGCTTGCAACGCATTTTTGTTGGGGTGATGCTGATCAAGTGGCCCGTGTCGAAATGGCCAGAGAGATGAGTACAAAGCTTTGCCCTGATGCCACTTTGACGGAAATGCCTGGGGTAGGCCATTTTTGTCAACTAGGCAGCCCAGAACTTTGGGTGAAAGGAGTTTCTGCATTCTATGCAGATAGATTAAACTGCAAATCTTATTAAAAACCATAGCTCGCGCGTCAAACGCTTTAGAATTCGACTTCTAAGGTGTTTGTTAGGCCATTGACTTGGCCTTATAATGTCCGACCGGCTGTAACTCGCCACCTTTGTAGAGAAGTCCATTGACGCAATCAACCGCAGAACTTGAAGATTTACTAGATTCCCATTCGCTGGCCACCGCCAGTCTTGAGAACTTGTATCGTATTTTCACGGTTCCTGAAGCTCCGACTAGCACCCTAGGTTCGATTGATAAGGAGATTTCAGACAATTTGCATGGATTCCTAACTGATCGTATCGTCGCGCGCGAAAAGTCACTCAGCGCGATTGAAGCCGACTTTTCGGATGCAGCGATACCTGAAGTGCCTCAGTTTGTGTCTGACTACACTGATTTTGTTATGGACAAGCTAGTGGCGCACTCAGTGCACACATCGGCGCCGGGTTTTATTGGTCACATGGCCACGCCATTGCCATACTTTATGCTGCCTTTGTCGCGCATTATGGTGGCGCTCAATCAGAATTTGGTAAAAATAGAAACTTCCAAGGCATTTACACCCTTAGAGCGCCAAGTTCTAGGCATGTTGCACGGCATGGTCTATGAGCGAAACAGCGCCTTTTACGATGAAAATTTGCATAATGCCACACGGGCTTTAGGCTCATTTTGTTCCGGCGGCACCACCGCTAATATCACCGCTTTGTGGGTGGCGCGTAATCAGATGTTTGCTCCTACCGATGATTTTGCGGGGCTTGGCAAAGAAGGTATCGCCGCAGCAATGGCCTACAAAGGGTATAAGGGATTGGCCATTGTGGTCTCTGAACGCGGCCACTACTCGGTAGGCAAGGCCGCTGACGTGCTGGGCATCGGGCGCAATAACGTAATCACAGTGCAAACCGACGATCGTTCAAAGATAGATATAACAAAACTGCGCGCGACTTGCGCTGATTTGAAAGCGCAAAATATAGGCATTGTCTCGATTGTTGGTATTGCAGGTGCGACCGAAACCGGGCAGGTCGACCCGCTACAGGAGATGGCAAGCATTGCTCGTGAGTTCGATACCCACTTTCACGTAGACGCAGCTTGGGGCGGGCCAACACTTCTTTCCAATACCCATAAACACATTATGAAGGGCATTGAGCTCGCTGATTCGGTGACTATCGACGCGCACAAACAACTTTATGTGCCGATGGGCGCTGGCATGGTGGTGTTTAAAAATCCAACCATGCTCAGCGCAGTTGAGCATCACGCCGAGTATATATTGCGTGCCGGCTCCAAAGATCTAGGCCAATATTCGATTGAAGGTAGCCGGCCCGGTATGGCGATGTTGGTGCATGCAGCGCTTAATATTATTGGTCGAAAAGGTTACGAAATCATCATTGATCAAAATGTTGAGAAAGCGCGAGCATTTGCCAGGATGATTGATGAACACCCAGATTTCGAACTAATTACCGACCCTGAGTTGAATATTTTGAATTACAGATTTGTACCGGCTGCGGTGCAACTAAAACTCAGCGCTGGTTCACATCAAGAACAACAAATCATCAACGAAAAACTGGATCAAATCACCAAGCGGATGCAAAAGCAACAACGTGCATCGGGTAAAACATTTGTCTCTCGCACGCGCTTTTCACAGCCGCGTTACGGCGGCGATGCGGTGTCTGTTTTCAGGGTGGTGATGGCCAACCCAATGACCACTATGGAAACATTGCGGGCTATATTGGATGAGCAGACACAGCTCGGAACGCACAAAAAAATACAAGAGATATTGGCTGAAATATAATCGTGCAAGAAATTTGTTGTTTATCTGTTAGGCACCTCAATTGGGTGTTGTGCCTTGCAAGTCGCCGAAATCAAGCGAGCGCTTAAGTTTGCTAAGCGAAATCCCAGTGTAGCGGCTAGCTTCTAATTATAGTAATTGCGGTCTAAGTTCTTCAATTTTTAGAGTTGTCGATGTATCGGCAGCTCGGTTGTGTTCTTTATTTCAGTAACGGCCATGTGCGAATGGATTTCGCCGATCATTGGCACTTCTAATAAATGATTGCGAACAAATATTTCGTAGTGTCGAATGTCGCGCACCACTACTTTAAGCATATAGTCCCACGCGCCGGTCATGGTGTAGCACTCCACTACCTCGTCAAGCAGAGCTACCGCGTTTTCAAACATCTCCATGTTTTTGCGCCCAGCTTCGCTCAAGTTAATCGTGGTGAACGCAACCAAGTCCATGCCTAAGGCTTCGCGGTTGATAATCGCGACCTTTTTTTCAATCACTCCTTCTTGTTCTAATCGGTTAATTCGGCGCCAGCAAGGCGACTGACTCATGTTCAGTTTTTCGGCAACCTCTGCCGAGCTACGATCCGAATTAACCTGCAGAAGGTCGAGTATTTTTATGTCTTGTGCACTCAGTTCTATCATGGCTTGTGAATAAACTATTCAATAAAGTATCGCTGTGGGTCTAGATTAGGCTAAAAGATTCGATATTGCGACTGTCAAAGCATAAAGTTTTCGCACCAAGCTGGATATAATCCATCAAAATAAAGATAAATGAGGATGGAGTATGTCAACCGAACCCCAATCAACTGTGGTGCTCAGAGAAGTATCGCTTGATGATAAATATTCCTTAGACCAAACTCGTGCCTATCTCACGGGTATTGAAGCATTGGTACGGCTGCCAATACTGCAGCATCAGCGTGACCAAGAGCGCGGATTAAACACTGCAGGCTTTGTTTCTGGTTATCGTGGTTCGCCTCTTGGCGGCGTTGACCAAGCCATGTGGGGCGCTAAAAAATATCTCGACAAACACGACATTCATTTTGTGCCAGGAATCAATGAAGATCTCGCTGCAACAGCGGTTCGTGGATCACAAGAAGTTGGTTTAATGCCCGGCAGCCAATATGATGGCGTGTTCGGCATGTGGTATGGCAAGGGACCGGGTCTTGATCGCAGTATTGATGCTTTTCGTCATGCAAATGCAGCAGGAACCTCTAAGTTTGGTGGTGTATTGGCCGTTGTAGGTGACGATCATGGTTGCAAATCTTCCACCTATCCTTATCAATCTGAACATTTGTTTATGAGCCTTTCCATGCCTATATTGGCACCGGCCAATGTTCAAGAGGTGTTGGATTTGGGTGTCTACGGATGGGAGCTCTCAAGATATTGCGGTTGTTGGGTAGGCTTAAAAGCAATTACCGAAAATATGGATTCAGCGATTTCTGCTGAAATTGATCCACAGCGCATCGATATCAAAATACCCGTCGACTTTGAAATGCCGGAAGATGGTGTTAACGTTCGCTGGCCAGATTCTCCCTTGGCTCAAGAAGAACGTCTTAATAAATATAAAATTTATGCGGCATTGGCTTTTGCACGCGAAAATGAGTTAAACAAAATAGTAATCAATAGCTCAAAGCCAAAATTGGGAATTATCACTTCAGGTAAAAGTTACTTAGATGTGCTTCAAGCATTTGACGATCTTGGAATAACTGAGGAGTTGGCTGGTGAAATCGGAATTCGAGTTTATAAAGTAGGTATGCCTTGGCCGCTCGAACCGGTCAAAACACATGAGTTTGCGCAGGGCTTGGAAGAGATCTTAGTAGTCGAAGAGAAGCGCTCTGTGATGGAAGATCAGATCACCGGCCAGTTGTATAACTGGCCAGTTGAAGAGCGACCTCGTGTGGTTGGTGAGTACGACGAAAACGGTGTGGATTTATTAACTAATTTATCTGAGTTAACGCCGGCCATGATCGCGCGAGTAATAGTGCAACGTGTATCGCGTTTCTACAGCAGTGAAGCAATGGACGCTCGAGTGTCGTTCATTAATGATAAAGAGCGCACTCTGGCAAAACCACGTGTGGTTTCAAATCGCGAAGCTATGTACTGCTCTGGTTGCCCGCATAATTCTTCGACCGTGGTGCCCGTGGGTTCAATCGCCGCTGGCGGAATTGGTTGCCACTACATGGGCACTTGGAGCAAAAGTCGACCCGCACACAACTTCACACAAATGGGTGGCGAAGGCGCTACTTGGGTGGGTATTTCTCCATTCACCAAAACCGAACACATTTTTCAAAATCTTGGTGATGGAACTTATTTTCACTCCGGCATCTTGGCGATACGTCAAGCGGTGTCAGCTGGCGTGAACATCACTTACAAAATTCTGTATAACGATGCGGTTGCTATGACCGGTGGTCAACAAGTTGATGGCAGCCTCACGGTTTCTGAGTTGATTATGCAGCTCAAAGGCGAGGGCATAAAACGAATCGAGCTGGTATCCGATGAACCGTTTCAGCACACTCACTTGAAAGATAGTTGCGTTACGATAAGTCACCGAGACGATGTAATAACAACGCAAGAATCACTGCGCGAAACGCCTGGCTGCACGGTGCTGATTTTTCAGCAGACTTGCGCCACTGAAAAACGCCGTCGCAGGAAACGTGGGCTGATGGCACCAGCCAAGTCACGAGTGTTTATCAATGATGCGGTGTGTGAAGGTTGCGGTGATTGCAGCGTTAAATCCAATTGTTTGTCGGTAGTACCTAAAGAAACCGAGTTTGGTCGTAAGCGCCAGATTGATCAAGCCGCGTGTAATATGGATCAATCTTGTGTAAAGGGGTTTTGCCCAAGTTTTGTAACCGTGCTAGACGGACAGTTAAAGAAGCGCAGCAACGTAGCGATTGATCCAGGCCTATCGCTGCCAATGCCAGCGCAGCCAAATATTGATCAACCGTGGAACGTGTTAGTGACAGGTGTGGGTGGCACAGGCGTGCTTACCGTAACCGCGGTCTTGTCAATGGCGGCTCATCTTGAAGACAAAGGTGTGGCGACTATGAACCAAACCGGCTTGGCACAAAAATTTGGCCCTGTTGTCAGCCACCTAAGGATATCTAAACGGCAGCGTGATATTCATGCTGTGCGAATTCCTGCAGGCGATGCCGATCTGGTGATTGGCGCCGATTTATTGGTCACTGCGAGTGATGATGCACTGGCAAAATTGCACCTTGAGCGCAGCCACCTAGTGGTCAATGATACGATAGCTCCGAGTGCTGAATTTGTCGACAACCCCGATGCTGTAGTGCATTCAGATGAGATGAAACAAAGCATAGAAGCCGAAGTTTCAGAAGGCCGAGCGACTTTTCTACCTGCTGGCGAGATTGCCGATGCTTTACTGGGCGATTCGATAGCAACCAATTTGTTTCTGGTTGGTTACGCATTTCAAAAAGGCTTATTACCTGTTTCGGCCGAAGCGATTAATAAGGCTTTAGAGCTAAATGGTGTAAAAATTGAGTTTAATCAACAGGCTTTCTATTGGGGTCGCAGAGCATATTTAGATCAAGCTGATGTTGAATTAGTGTCAGGTCTAACAGAGTCGCGTTTCAGCGCTAAGGTTGGAATAAGTGATGTGGTTGATTACCGCGCTAAGGATCTAACTGCTTATCAAAATCAGGCCTACGCAGACCAATTCACGTCGCGCATCGCAGAGGTGCACACACGCACAGCTGAATTAGGTTTGGGCGATGACTTTGCTATTGCCGCCACTAAGGCATTGCATAAAGTGATGGCGATCAAAGATGAATATGAGGTTGGCCGTTTGTATACCGATGGCCGCTTTGAGCAACAGATTCGAGAGCAATTTGAAGGCAAGCCAAAATTACGCTTTCATCTGGCACCCCCTTTGATTGCTAAACGTGACCCGAGTACCGGCCATGCACGAAAAATAGAATTTGGCAGTTATGTTTTTTGGGGCTTTAAGGTACTGGCAAAGTTGAAAGGGCTACGTGGCGGCGCGCTAGATATTTTCGGTTACAGTGAAGAGCGCCGTATGGAGCGCGGCCTAATCCTTGAGCTGAATGAAACCATTAACACTTTGCTTGAAACACTCAATCAAGAAAATTTAAGCCATGCCATTGAGATAATCGACCTATTCAAGGGCGTTCGAGGCTATGGGCACGTTAAAGATAGAAACTATCAGCAGTACCGTTTGAGCTTAGAGCAACAACTATCGCGCTATACCAACAAAACAAACGGGCTCAACGTTATTAAAGTTGAAGTCGCTAATGTCGCCTAAGGCCGAGGACCATATGAACGCTAATCAATCTCAATCTTTTGATAACCATGAACTGGTTTCTTTCACCGAGGACCCGAGTTCGGGTTTGAAAGCCATTATTGCTGTGCACAATACTCTGCTTGGTGCCGCAGTCGGTGGCTGCCGCATGTATCCTTATGTCAGCGATGGCGCTGCGCTTGAAGATGTATTACGTTTGAGCCGAGGCATGACGTATAAATCAGCGCTTGCTGGCTTACCTATGGGCGGCGGTAAGGCAGTAATTATTGGTGATCATCGAACTCAAAAAACGTCTGAATTATTGCGCGCTATGGGGCGGTTTATCGACTCCCATAAGGGCAAATACATCACGGCCGAAGATTCGGGCACCTGTGTGGCCGATATGAAGATTATGGGCCAGGAAACGAAATATGTATCTGGCGTTAGTGATGCACAAAACTTTGGTGGTGATCCATCGCCGTTTACCGCTCTGGGGATTTTTCATGGCATCAAAGCGGCCGTAAATCATCGAAATGGTTCATCAGACTTGCAAGGGGCACGGGTCGCAATTCAAGGCGCTGGCGCTGTTGGATGCTATCTTGCTAAACAGTTAATCGCCGAGGGCGCTGAGGTATTAGTGGCAGATGTGAATGCAGAGAATTTAAGCAAAGCACAAGCCCTAGGTGCTAAAGCCATAGCAGTGGGTGATGTTCTTAGCTCTCAAGTCGATGTGCTTGCTCCGTGTGCGATGGGCGCAATTATCAATGATGAAACAATTAGACAGTTAAATACGCCAATTATTGCTGGGGGCGCTAATAATCAACTTGCCGAGGCACGACACGCTGATCTATTGCTCGAGATGGGGATTCTATACGCTCCAGACTTTGTGATAAATGCTGGTGGAATTATCGAGATTCATCATCAAAACCAACAGTCCAGTGAAGGCAGTCATGGGCAAGTTGAAAGAATAGGTGCAACACTGTCCAAAATATTTTCGCTCAGTGAAGAGCAAAACATGTCTACCGCCAAGGTTGCTGAACAGATGGCTGAAGCCATTTTTGAGCCTAATTCCAAGTCCAGCGTTAGCAACGCAGCTTGATAGATAACTGAGCTCGTTTTATTATCTCGAGACCTCAGCATAAGTCAGGGGCGTAATAAAAATAGGATGAAATGTCTCCAATTGAGGCGAAAGACGACGCTAATAGCTGGCTATTGACTAGTCCTAGGTGCCCATTTTTGGGGTATTTCAACGAAAAGTGGGGGCATTTCAGTCATTTTGATTCGCGCATCGAGTTATGCTGAGGTCTCATCTTGATCGAAACAAATTATTGAGAATCTTTATGCGCAATTTACTAGTTGGCTTTTCCCTTTGTCTGACTCTCTTTGCTTGCGGGCAAAGCAGCGATTCAACTCCCTCCGACGCTGCAATAGCGCCTCAGAGCAGCGAACAAATCGCTGATAAAACAGAGTCTGAAAAGCTCAACCAATGGTTTGAGGAGAAGTACGAAGAAGAAGTCATGATGAGCCCGATTAATTTAACGTTTCTGGGTCGCAAAGAGCGTTATGGTGAAATTGATGACATGAGTGTGGCTGCAGAGGATAAGCAGCTCGCTTGGAAAAAACGCAGTGTTGAAGAAATGAAATCGAGCTTCGACTATGACGCTCTAAGCGACGATGCCAAACTCTCATACGATCTCTGGGCGTATCAATACGAAGAGGCTGCAGCTGACGTAGAGTTCCGTAGCAATGCTTACATATTCAATCAAATGCAGGGTGTGCATACCTTTTTTGCCACTTTAATGGTTAGCTTTCACAAGGTCGACGATCTCAGTGACATGCAAGCCTATAACTCGCGCTTAAACGAACTTGGAAGAGCGATGAATCAACTGTTGGAGCGCGCCAAGACAAATGCTGAAGGCGGCGTGCGTCCACCGCGTTTTGCCTATGAAATTGTTGCTAAAGAAGCGGCTGCTGTTATTGCTGGAGCGCCTTTTGACGATTCTCAAGCCGACTCGACGATCTGGGCTGATGTGCAAAAAAAGGTAGCTGATCTTAGTGCTAAGCAAGCAATTGATGAAGATCAAGCAGACGCTTTGCTCGCACAAGCGAAGACAGTCTTGGTCAATAACGTGAAACCTGCTTACCAAGCGGTGGTGGATTTTATGCAGGCTGACATTGAAAACACTTCTAAAACTGCGCAAGGTGTGCACGCCTTGCCTAATGGAAAAGCCTATTACGCGCATCAGCTCAAATGGACCACCACCACCAGCATGACCGCTGATCAGGTGCACCAACTTGGTTTGGACGAGGTAGGGCGGATCCGTGCCGAGATGGAAGTCATCATGGGTCAAACTGGCTATGAAGGAACCCTGCAAGAGTTCTTTACCCATATTCGCGACAGCAAGGACAATCAAGAGTTTTACTTTCCTAACACTGATCAAGGCCGCCAAGGCTATATTGACGAGGCCACAGCAGCGATTGAGAACATCAAAGCCCAGCTGCCCAATTACTTTGGCATTTTGCCGAAGGCTGATTTAGAGGTGAAACGTGTAGAATCCTTTCGTGAGCAAGATGGCGCTCCACAGCATTATTATCCTGGTACTCCTGATGGTTCTCGTGCAGGAATTTACTATGCGCATTTGTCCGATATGGGCTCAATGCCAAAGAATGAATTAGAAGTGATCGCTTACCACGAGGGCTTACCTGGCCACCATATGCAAATTTCGATTGCTCAAGAACTAGAAGCCGTACCAACTTTTCGAACTCAAGCCGGTTTCACTGCCTATGCTGAGGGCTGGGGTTTGTATAGCGAAAAGCTAGCTAAGGAAATGCCTGGTACGTTTACTAATCTGAATTCAGATTTTGGCCGTCTGGGCAGTGAGATATGGCGGGCGATTCGTTTAGTTGTTGACAGTGGAATGCACTCAAAAAGTTGGAGCGAGCAGCAAGCAGTTGATTTTTTCTCATCGAACTCGCCTGCACCATTAGCAACTATACGCACAGAAGTGCGCCGTTACTTAGTTTGGCCTGGCCAAGCAACAGCCTATAAAGTTGGCATGATCGACATTCAACGTTTACGCACCTTATCAGAAAAGGAGTTGGGCGATAAGTTTGATATTCGCGCATTTCACGACACAATTTTAGGCGGCGGAGCATTGCCGCTCAGCATGCTAGACCGCAAAGTACGCCAATGGATCGCGACCCAGCAAGCGGCTTAAGCATAGAGAAGATTTCCCCGTGATTAACTTTAGATGGCGCAATGCCGATCAGGTAATTGGCGAGCGCTATATGCACCGTTGGCATTTGATGCGCAAGCCTGGTGTGCGCAATCTCTATGCTCATCTGTATA
>JBLHME010000035.1:0-30634 GCA_047623225.1 Cryomorphaceae bacterium | reverse complement strand
TGTCAGTGACTTATAATTCATATCTCATGATGATTTAATGCGCTAAGGCCCAATTTTTGCCCGCGCCTGCATCCACTAACAGCGGTACTTTTAGTTGCGCTACCGACTGCATAATTGTACAAATTTGTTGTTGGCTTTTATCCAGCTCAGCTTCATCCACTTCGAATACTAATTCATCGTGCACCTGCATCACCATTTTCACCGTGTCAGCAACTTTATCTACCCATTGATCTACTGCAATCATGGCCATTTTAATAATGTCAGCTGCGGTCCCCTGCATAGGCGCATTTATAGCTGTTCGCTCGGCATATTGGCGCACATTGTGATTGCTTGCCTTAATATCCGGTAGGTACAACCTTCGGCCAAAAACAGTTTCTACATAGCCCTTTTCGCGTGCCACCTCGCGAGTTGATTCCATATACTCGGCCACGCCGGGATACTGAGCAAAATATTGATCGATGTAGCTTTGCGCTTGCTTGCGATCAACATTGAGTTGTTTCGACAAACCAAAAGCTGACATACCATAGATCAAGCCAAAATTTACTGCTTTAGCATGCCGCCGTTGTTCACCGCTAACTTTGTCCAAATCAGTTGCGAAAATTTCCGCCGCGGTCGCTCTGTGAATGTCCAGATCATTATTAAACGCGTGCAGCAAAGTTTTGTCACCGGACAGATGCGCCATGATGCGCAATTCGATTTGTGAGTAATCGGCTGCCAAAATAAGCTTGCCCGGCTCAGCAATAAAAGCTTCTCGAACGCGCCGCCCCTCGGCGGTTCGAATAGGAATATTCTGCAGATTTGGATCGCTTGAAGACAAGCGTCCGGTAGCAGCAACGGCTTGATGGTAAGAGGTATGGATTCGCCCAGTTTTAGGATTAATCATCGTGGGCAACTTGTCGGTATAAGTAGATTTCAACTTTCCCAAACTTCGATATTCCAATATTAATTTAGGTAAGTCGTGCTCCTGAGCCAAATCTTGCAACACATCCTCGGCGGTAGAAGGCGCACCTTTAGGTGTTTTCTTGAGCACTGGCAAATTCATTTTATCGTACAAAATCTCCTGAATCTGCTTAGGCGAAGCCAGGTTAAATTCTCCACCGACCAATTCGTAGGCTTTGGCTTCGGCGGTCTGCATGCTCATTGCCAACTGCTGGCTTTGCTGCAAAAGCATATTGTCATCAATTAACACGCCATTGCATTCTATTCGCGAAAGTACATCCACCAAAGGCATCTCTATTTGCGTAAAGACACGATGTAAATTGGGTTGCGCAGCTAAGCTAGGCATCATCGCATTGTGTAACCGTAATGTGACATCAGCATCTTCGGCGGCGTAATGACCACCGATATCAACATCTACTTGATCAAAGGTCACTTGCGCCTTGCCTTTGCCGGCCACTTCACTGAAAGGCACAGGCGTGTAGCCAAGGTGGTTTTCCGACAGGGTGCCCATATCATGTCGTGAACTTACGCTGTCCAACACATAAGATTGCAGCATGGTATCAAATGTCACGCCTTGTAGGTGCACATCATAGTTAGCCATAACACTCATATCGTATTTGAGGTTTTGTCCAATCTTCGGCAAGTCAGGGTCTTCTAATAAGGGCCTTAACTGATCCACGACCCAGTCTCGATCCAATTGTTGCGGCGCGCCCATATAACTATGCGCCAGTGGAACATAGGCCGCTTCGCCCTCCTCCACGGCAAAGGAAACCCCCACCAACTCAGCTTGCTGGGCTTGCAGTGAAGTGGTTTCGGTATCGAACGCAAAGCCTTCCGAGGTTGCCAGTTTATCTCGCCAAGCGATAAACTCTTGCTTATCGAATATGATATTGTAATTACCTGGCTTAAATTCTGCGACACGGATATTCGCAGATGTAGCCGGCAGCTCTTCACCGAGTTCGGCCAACCATTTCTTGAACTGCAGCTCCTTATATATCTCAATCAAACCAGCTTGGTCTTGTTCAGTCTGTTTTAAATCGCCCAAAATGGACTCAAGCTCTAATTCGCAGCGAATAGTGACTAAATCTTTTGATAGCGGCAACTGCGGTATAAAGTCGCGCAAATTCTCACCTACTTTGCCACCAATCGAGTGGGCATTTTCAACAATAGCGTCTAATGTTTTATACTCGCTCAACCATTTAACAGCTGTTTTAGGGCCTACCTTTGGTACTCCAGGCACATTGTCGGAGGCATCACCCATTAACGCGAGGTAGTCAATAATTTGATCTGGTCGCACACCAAACTTATCCACAACACCCGCTTCGTCCAATATGACTTTCTTCATAGTGTCGATCAGATTAATCTTGGCGTCGACAATTTGCGCCAAATCCTTGTCGCTGGTGGCGACCAAAACTGTTTGACCTGCCGCAGCGGCCTGTCGCGCGTAGGTTCCAATAACATCATCTGCCTCAACCCCTGGGGTGGCAACCAATGGAAGCCCTAACGCCTTAACTCCACGATGAACAAAATCCACCTGGCTGCGCAATTCGTCCGGCATCGACGGCCTATTAGCCTTGTATTGCTGATATAAGTCGTGGCGGAAAGTCTTGCCCTTGGCATCAAAAATAGCCACGATATTAGAGTCGGGATATTCTGACATGAGGCTTTTAATCATGTTCATAATACCGAAAACAGCACCAGTGGGTTGCCCTGAACTGGTTTGCATTCGTTTCAACTGAGGAACATAAAACGCACGATACAAATAGGAGGAGCCATCAATAAGAATCAGTTGCGGTTGCTGCATAGGGTTTCAGTATTTAGTTGATGAGGTAGTTAGTAAAAAAGGCAGTGAAAGTGAATCAAATGAAGCTCGCAAAGCACATGTCAAAGTGTTCACATGAGCCATTTGCAATTGATGAATATGATACCATGAAGGACTACTTCTAAGAGATAAAGACCATGGCCCTTTTGTATATCAATCTTGGCAGTGAAACGACGTTTGCGAAACATCGATCACTCGCACTTAGTGTTCTTCTTGCATTCACGCTCAGCCCGCTAGCTTGGGCACAAACCAGCCCCCCACCCTCGTTTGGCGAAGAAACCAAAGGTACTCCAGCGATTAATGAAATAACGTCTACTTCCATCCAAGTAGAAGCCGACAACGGACCTAACACCTCTGCAGCAACCCCCTTGTTCGGCACATCGCATGTTACCGAGAGTCGGCGCGAAAATGGGCAACGCTACTTGATAGAGTTAGAGCACTCTACCGGCTCCAAACAATACATTGAAGAGCTTGATTCAGATGGCAAAATCGAATCAACGTCGAATGACATCGAAGAAACCCCGAACCTGCCAAAGTGGAAGCTCGGGTCTTGGTAAAAAACACCATAATTTCGTTGCTACTGTGCCTTGCTTTGGCACAAAACGCCGTCGCTAAGGAACGTAAGGAAATTCGTTTTTACAAAATTAATAAGTTAGAGCAAAATGACCGTATCAACTTTACTCTCAAAAAGGCTCGCAACCCGGGCTGTCATAATTTTCTGAAGAAAACACGCGTATTCAAAGCGGTGCAGTTTGGATATGAATCCTGCACGCTCTACAGTAAAAAAGATTGTGCAGAAGATTCGGTGATCGAGGTTACGCGCAAAAAAGAAAGCACACCCATTTCAAACCTGACTCAAGGATATGGTTGGCTCACCCAGAGTGAAGATACAAGAGGCGCAAAACTCCGTTCATGGACCTGCCAATAATGCTTTAGGGCTCGAAAGCCCTAGCGGTTGTTTTCGAAAGCCTTCGCGCCCACACGACTGTATGATTTGGGTATGGCCAGACAACTATTAAGTCTGCTGATTTTTATGTCTTGTGACTTAGTGCCAGATAGTCATGAGACTGCATTTCTTGTAAACGGCTAATCGTGCGTTGAAACTCAAATGCCACACGCGTTCCCACATAGAGTTCCTTAGCGGGCGCCGCGGCTGAAACAATCAATTTCACATTGTGGTCATAAAAAACATCCACCAAATTAATAAGACGTCTGGCTTGGTCCTCATGCAGACGGTCTAATATCGGAATATTGGAGAGTAGAATTGAATTAAAACAGCGAGCCAATTCAATGTAGTCGTTCTGCGACCTTGGCCCGTCACAAAGCTCAGCAAAATCAAACCAGATGACACCGTCGGTTCTTTTAATAGACGTCAGCTCTCTTCCTTCAACTTCGATAGTCGCATTTTCAATACCGTCATCGGGTGCTAGATGTTCGAAATTATATTGCATTCCTTGCTCGGCACTTGCTCCAATTGGCCAAAAATAGGTGTCTGCTTTGTCAAGGAAGCGCAATCGATAATCGACCCCCGAATCAATGTTGATAACGTTAGTGTATTGGTAAATCATGTCAATCGCAGGCATAAACAAGTCGCGCTGCAGGCCACCTTTGTATAAATTCTTTGGTTCGACGTTGCTGGTCGCAACCAGCGTCACACCTTGATCAAATAGGGTGCGCATTAACTTAACCAATATCACAGCATCAGCAACATCATTCACAACAAACTCGTCGAAACACAAGATTCTGGTTTCGCTAGCTAACTGTTTGGCAATAATCTCAAGTGGGTTGCGTTGTTCTCGCAGGTTCTTACGCTCTAAATGTATGCGGTGCATAAAGCGATGAAAATGCATGCGTAGCTTTTCATCGAACGGCAAACACTCAAAAAATGTATCCACCAAGTAAGTTTTGCCGCGACCCACGCCTCCCCAAAAATAGAGGCCTTGTATCGGCGGCTTGACCTTGGCTTTACTCAAGCCGATTTTTTGCAATAAGTTGGGCCGCGTAGGCTTCTCTGCCACCAGCTCATCAAACAGCCGCTGTAAATTCTCAACCGCTACTTTCTGTGCTGGGTCGGCTTCAAATTCAGGATTTTGTAGGTCGCGTTGATATCGCGACAGTGGCGTATCGGCCATGCAAAGACAGTGGTTTGCTATTCAGGTCGATTGAGTTTACCGTATGGAAAAATCAATTGTTGAGGAATATTTGAGCATGAAAAAGCACGGCCAGCTTTATCCATATCGGGGAATCATGCCGTCTATTCATTCTGACGCGTTTATAGCTCAAACCGCCGTATTAATCGGCGACACACATGTTGGTAAGGAGTCGGGGATTTGGTACGGCTGTGTTGTGCGGGGCGACGTGAATGAAATTCGCATCGGCGAACGCACTAACATACAAGACTTGAGCATGATTCATTGCGCGGAGTTAGGACAAGGCACCTACCTCGGCAACGACATTACTGTAGGCCACTCTGCGGTGTTGCACGCTTGCACCATAGAAGATAAAGCGTTTATTGGAATCCAAGCGTGTGTTATGGACGACTGCTTGATCGAAACCGGCGCTATGGTTGCCGCTGGCGCCTTGGTGACACCTGGCAAAATCGTAAAAGCAGGAGAAGTATGGGCAGGCCAACCGGCCAAGAAGCTACGCGACATCAACCAAAATGATTTGGATTTTTTTGCAATAAACCGCAAGCGATATGCTCGGCTTGCGGCTGAATATCAGCTAGAACAATTTGGCTACGAAGCTGATTTAGATGATCAATAACGAAACTCTAAACTCAAGCGCCCTGCCACTATATTTGTTGGCTTGCATTGCAGCAATGGCCTTCGGTGGTCTGTTTTCACCCGGTGAATGGTATACATCTCTCAATAGAGCGCCTTGGAGCCCGCCGGATATTGCCTTCCCGATTGTGTGGTCCATTCTGTATGTGCTTATTGGCTTTGCCGGTTGGTTAATAGGGCGGTCGAAAAGCAAGTTTTTACTTAAGCTTTGGCTCTGGCAATTAGTTTTGAACGCGCTTTGGTCATGGCTATTTTTTGGCTTGCAATGGTTCACCGTTGCCTTAGTTGACTTATTAATAATTACTGCTCTAGTAGGACTGTTGATCTATAGGTGTCTGCAGCAACGTCAAAAAACCGCGGCCAGCATGCTGATACCCTACCTAATATGGCTAATAGTGGCGACAAGTTTAAATGTCTATGTAGTGGCGATGAATTAAACGCTATCAGAGATAGCGTGTTCTTTGCCCTCTTGGAAAAAAGCATCCTTGCCACGACATCGCGCTGGATTTCCATACCGTTTAGAATATCCAATGTGTCACCGCCAGTCATGCCTCGTATGGGTGGGATTCAGTTCTAATAAAACGACTATTAACCAGAATATGTCCAAACCCAAAAAGATTCTTGTCATTCGTCTAAAGTAAATAGGTGATGCCTTACTGTCTTTGCCGGTTTGCAATAGCTTGCGCGCCACCTACCCTGATTCTCAAATAGACTATCTTGTATATCAGCACATCAAGCCTATTTTGCAGGACATGGCAGCATCGATAACTTGATTACAATCAGCCCAGACGAACGCAACAGTAAATGGAAATATTTTCAAAAAGCACATTGGTTACGTGAGCAAAATTACGACCTGGTTATCGACCTAATTAATGTGCCCATGTCTAGCCTCATCGATACATGCTGTGGAGCACCATTGACTATAGGCTTCGATAAAAAGCGTTGGCGATCGCGGCTTTACAAGACAGCGGTTCCACACCGGCATCGTGGCGACACCGTTAGCAAGAAACTAGACATTCTAAAAGGTTTGCCCGACCCGGCGATAATTCTGCGCGATTGGCAAATTCCAATCGCAAAAACCAACAAAGAAAGAATAAAAGAATCACTTGAATCACAGGGAGTAAATTTCGATAAACTCGTGGTGTTCGTAACGGCGAGTAGTCGCCGAGTGGACAAATTGTGGCCCAGCGCCTATATCGTCGAAGCCTTGGATCACCTTTGCAATATCTACAATGCACAGATCGTATTCAACTGGGTGCCAGGCATGGAAGGTGAATTAGTTGCCAATTTGGCGGCGCAAATGGAGCATCAGAAAGGGGTTTTCGCCAATATTGATATCAAGCTAAAAAATCTGCCAGTTGCGATCTATTTTTTTGGCACCGATGGTGGGCCCAATAATATGGCCATAGGCACAGGTGTGCCTTCGTTGGCAATCTTTGCGCCGTTTCATCTAAAAGAAAGTTGGCTGCCGATAGATGAGCCGCTCCATCAGGGATGAGGATATTAAGGATGCGATGAACCTAGATCACGCTTCGTTTAGTGCGATTGAAAAAGACATCAAAAGCCACTTAGCCGATTACTACGCCAAAATAACGCCAGCCCTGATCATACCCAAGCTAGATGAGATGATGACGAAGGTGCTGAGTAAGTAGATTCCCTAAGCGCAAGCATAAAACTTTTGACCGAGACGATCTTTACTCACGAAGCTTTTGACGATATTTTTTGGCTGACTCAGAGTCGCCCAGTGCATTGTAAGAGTTTGCAATCAGGTACCAGTTTTGACGACGTAACCCTCGGCTACTGCCCGTCAAGGTATTAGATTTATTAGCCAACTGAATCGACTTTTGCCAAAGATTTTGCTCGAACCGTATATTTGCAAGTCGGCTCCAGAGCTTCGCGTTTCGCGGTTCTATGCGCATCGCCCGCTCTAAAGAGTTAGCCGCTCCCTCAAGATTTCCAGCCTCACGCTGACTCAGCGCTGTGTCCATTAGCTTGCGCACCACGGCTGATGAGGGGGCGTCATTTGACATTGAACGAGTTTGAATTTTGGGCGCCCTTGGCAAAGGCAACATGTTGCCTTCGGCCACCGATCTGTTTTCAACTTCGGCTGGTTTGTCTTTAGGCGGCTGGTAACTTGAGCCAGTAGCACAGGCTGTCAACGCAAGACTTAAACTCAGTAAAACGAATACTTTAATGGTAGGTTCAGCCGTCGCTATCCTTGCGATTTTTGCCGAATATGCGCTGCCAAAATGACTTTTTCTTGGTTTTGTTTGTGCTGTTTTCATTGGGCTCAAAATGCTTTGCTTCGTCATCGTTGCCCAAATCATACTGTATTCGATTGGCACAAGGTAGGTTTTCTAGAGGCAGAGACGCTTGCAACACAGGAAGATAGCGCGATAGCCGGCAATCTTGTTTAGACGGATTTTCAGAATAATAAACGCGCTTGGTAATAATCTCGTCGCTATAGCCCAACTCTAATCGGGTCAATGGGATTTGCTGCATTGTTTTGGCCCACACTTTGGCCGCACCACTGGCGCCAGTCAAACCGGTGGATTTATTGTCGTCTCGGCCAATCCACACCACTGTCAAATAATTCCCGCTGAATCCCGCAAACCAACTATCGCGATACTCGTCAGTGGTGCCGGTCTTGCCCGCCAAACCATAGTCATAACGAAAGCCGGTTAAAACCGAACGCGCGGTGCCGGTGCGCACCACTTCTTGAAGCGCAAAGTTGATAAGATAGTTGAATTCTGGCTTGACCACCTGCTCGATGTCTAAAGCATAGCGTGCCAACGGCTCATCTTCATTGCTTAGCACCGAACGTACACCCTTAATTGGGGTTTTAAAACCACCCGAAGCAAGCGTCAAGTACAGTTGACCAACATCCATTACTGTCATTGGCACCGCCCCTAGTAGCACCGAGGGCAGCTCACTAAAGGTTTCATGATACCCAACGCGACGGATGGTGCTTGCAACTTGCGGAACCCCCAACTTCATGCCCAATTGCACCGTGGCTAAGTTGTAAGACCGCGCCAATGCATCCACTAACATGACTAAGCCATGCTCTCTACCATCATAGTTCTGCGGCTTCCAATCAGGGCTGCCTTTTTGCGAAACCACAATGGCTTTATCTATAATTGGAGTCGCCAACGAATATTCTTCGGGGATTTCAAGAGCCGTCAGATAAACAAAAGGTTTGAGTAGAGACCCCACTGGGCGGCGCGCTTGCACTGCTCGGTTGTAGCCAGAGAAGCCTGCATTCCGATCACCGATCATGGCCGATACTTCACCATTATCAGTACGGATTACAACTGCTGCTACTTGTAAACTTCCAGCTTCAATATTTTTTCGCTTCTCGATTGCCGCCAACTCACCTTTAACAGAGCTGACCAAACTTTGTTGAATTCGTGGGTTTAAGGTAGTGTGAATTTGTAGACCATCATTTGATAAATCTTCTTGTTGATAGTCATTCTGTAGGTTGTTGCGGACAAAACCCATGAACGCTGGGTAAGACAATGGCGCAGCTCTTTTCGCCGAGGCACTTACATTTATGGGCGCGTTGATGGCCGCCTGAAATTCATCTTCACTGATTACGTTCTGCTCAAACATGGTCCGCAACACCAAGTCGCGACGCTGCAACGCATTATTTGGATTTCGAATCGGATTGTACTTACTCGGCCCATTGTTTATTGCTACCAAAAGCGCTAGCTGATCAATATCCAGTTCCTTTAGCGGGCGGGCAAAAAAGTATTGGCTGGCCAAACCAAAACCGTGAATTGCACGGTTGCCGGCCTGGCTTAGGAACACTTCATTCAAATATGCCTGAAGTATTTCGTCCTTGCTGTAGTGCACTTCAATCAGCACAGCCATAATCATTTCAACAAACTTTCGGCGAAAACTCACTTCCGAGCTTAGGTAGTAATTCTTTACCAACTGTTGAGTTAATGTGCTACCGCCTTGCACCACCCGGCCAGCTCTAACATTGCGGATCATGGCGCGAGCGATGCCTAAAGGATTAACCCCAAAGTGTGAACGAAACGCTCGGTCCTCATTGGCAATAAGCCCTTCGATAAGAGCTGTTGGAACATCTTCAAGCCTTAAAAGACTGCGATCTTCATGACTCATTGGCGACACGCTGCCAAACAACCTGGGCTCCAGACGAATTATTTCAGTATTGAAAACTTCGGCAGCGTTATTCTCTACCTCAATCGCCGCTATCTTGCCTTCTTGCAAAGAAATACGTACTTCTTGCTGCTCACGATAGCCATCCCAAAAACGGAATTCTCGCTGATAAATGCTCAGGGTGCTGCTTGTGATTCGATAACGCCCCACCCGGTCAACTGTTCTTCGTTCGGCATAACCCAATTCACGAAGCTCATCAAGCACAACACCACGGTCAAATTCTTGACCGACATACAGTTCCATTGGCCGAGTGTAAACGTGTGCTGGCAGTGCCCACTTTTGGCCTTCAAATTGCTTCCGGATTGATACATCCAGATACGCTGTGTAAGCCATCAGCGCGACAAAGCACACAACTGCCGCTCGCACTACAATATATTTTGTTAAGCGTAATCCTTTACTATCAAATTTTCCGGCTGTAAAACTCCTTCGACCAGTTTTTTTCGCTCGCCCTTTCTTGGCCTTGCGCCCGCCCGCCTTAGACCCCAACTTGGGCCCTCTATTGGGTGCCCTTTTGGTTGTCTTTTTCGAAGTTTTATTAGTTCTAGTGCTAACGGTTCCGCCCGTTGACCTCTTAACTACTTTTTTGGTCTTCTTCTTCGACATGCTATTAAATGTACTAACTAAACGGTATTAAACGCAATAAGGCACGAGCCCACGCCATTCTAAAGTTTTCATATGAAACAATCATATGCAACAACATGATCCATCTATGTGAATGAGTTTTAATCAAATGGTGAGCCCTACACGCCGTGGTTTTATTAAGGGTGAAT
Source organism: Cryomorphaceae bacterium (assembly GCA_047623225.1). Taxonomy (GTDB): domain Bacteria; phylum Pseudomonadota; class Gammaproteobacteria; order Arenicellales; family Arenicellaceae; genus Arenicella. The sequence goes on along the minus strand of JBLHME010000035.1, from coordinate 20,138 downwards.
CTATTTTTAGTTCTGCGTTGTTGCAGTATAAGCTGAATTTGGCATAGGATACCAATGTGTGTTCAGCCAAATTCAGAATTTATTATTCCTTAATTATCATGCATTTAAATTTAGTACCTTCAAAACAACATTAATATATACTTTGACAAGCTTAAGCTCAGTTAGATATCATAGTATGCTTAACAATTGTTGGACAATAACATAGGGCAATTAGTGATCGAGCAATCTCTCAATACGGAAATAAAACAATATTCAGAATGGCGCACCAAGCTGGGCGATACCATTCAGAAGATGAGCTCCTTTTTGAAAGTCAACAATGTCACCGATTTACGCACTCATCACCAATTCGAAACGGTGCTGGGGCAATTAGCCGACGACAATCTTTCGGTCGCATTCGTGGCTGAGTTTTCACGCGGCAAATCAGAAATGATTAATACGATATTTTTCGGCGACTATAAAAAACGTATTTTGCCTTCTGGTAGTGGTCGCACCACTATGTGCCCAACCGAGTTGATGTACGATCCTAATTCTCCTTCATCTATTCGCCTACTTCCAATTGAATCCAGACGCGATAAACGTGCTCTTTTTGAGTTAAAGAAACAACCCGATCTTTGGGTAGAAGCCACCTTTGATGCCGAAGATGCAAATAGTGTGACTAACGCACTAAAGGGCATGACCGATAGAAAATTAGTTAGCAAGGCCTACGCCAAAGAACTTAAGTTCGACTTAATCGACGAAGATCAGGCTCAACTCGGCTTACCGGTTAATGAATATGATGAAGTTGAGATACCAAGCTGGCGGCATGCGGTTATCAATTTACCGCACCCACTGCTTGAACAAGGGCTGGTCATTCTCGACACGCCTGGCCTGAATGCAATTGGCGCAGAACCCGAACTTACCATCAACCAACTGGCCACAGCTCATACCGTAGTGTTTATCCTATCCATGGACACCGGCGTCACAAGCACTGACCTGGCTCTATGGGATCAGCATCTCGGCGGGCAAAAGGCCAGCGCAAAGCAAAACCAGAGAAAATTAGTCGCATTAAATAAAATAGACGGCCTGTGGGATGGCATTCGCTCTGACGAAGAAATTGACAACGAAATCGAAGCGCAAGTGCTAGAAACGTCCCGATTGCTAAATTTGCCGACTGAAAATATTTTCCCAGTGTCAGCGCAAAAAGGCTTATTAGCAAAGCTTTCTGACGATCAGCAATTGCTAAAGAAGAGCCGAGTCACTGAATTAGAAAATGCAATCGCAGAAAAGTTAGTCCCTGAAAAACATCAAATAGTTGTCGACAAGGTTCGTGGCTCTCTGGAGGGTATTCTAGATTCAGCTGGTTTAATACTCGACAACCGCCTCAAAGATGCCGACGAACATATTGCGGAACTTAAGCAACTAAGTAGTAAGAACAGCGATGTTATCTCGCATATCATGCTCAAGGTGCAGTCTGAAAAGTCATCCCTGGAGACTGATATGCAGCGCTACCAAGCATTAAGATCAGTCTATTCAAAAGAAACATCTAAATTGGTCAATGTGCTTAGCTCTGAGCGATTAGAGAAGTTAATCGCTGTCACTAAGCACAACATGACTCGATGCGCTTCTTCCATAACCCTGCAAAAAACTATTTCTAAATACTTTGAACGGATTAATGCACATATTGATTCTGCAATTAAACAAGCGAATGAAATAGCCGTGTTGTCAGAGAGCATTACACGCGATTTTGAAAAGGATCACGGTATAGCAAACTTCCGTGTACGACGACTACGCTTAGAAAAATTCAAACAAGAAATCGCCAGACTCGAAGCAAAACACAGTAATCTAAAGACAACCAAAACACTATTTTTCCGTGAACAAATGTCCATCACTAATCGTTTCTACGATTCAGTGTGTACCGCATCAAGGAAAATTTTTGATCGAGCATTGCGTGACGCAAGCAATTGGAACAATAACTTGATGGTTCCAATCGAAACCTATGTGCGTGAGCATCACACCCAACTACGAAGACGTCTCGAGAGTGTGAAACGTATCCACAAAGCCTCAGACACGGTTGAAACGCGGCTGCAAGAACTCCTCACCATGCAGAGCCAACTAATTCAACAACACGACCAATTCAATATTTTCCAAAATGAGTTGGTTGACCTATTGATAGAAGCCGAGGGGCCGCACTCAGAAACAGGCGAAGAATCTAACAGCGGCGCCGACATCCTCTATTGGGACCATAAGATCAATTTTTAGTTGCGCTACCGCTAAGCAGTAAACTGTTTCAAAAAAGTCATCACACAACACCTAGACTAGATGCTCTATCTTGGCTTGTGATATATTATATTTCCGTTCGCAGTAATCGATGAAAAATAAAGAATGCCAAAAATTTTATTAACATTATTTGTATGTCTTGCACTCAGCGCCTGCGCTTCGCATTATGGCGCAGCCAGAATTGTCTCTGAACCACCCGGTGCCGAAGTAATCAACCTGGATGATGGTACTGTGATCGGTATAACGCCTTTAACCTATTGGTGGAAAGATGGCAGCGGTAATCGCCAACACATTCCAATTCGTCTCAAAAAAGCAGGCTATTACGAGAAAGTATCTTCGTTCTGGTTAAGCATGCGTCACAACAGCCAATCTTCTGCCGCTAACAACCCAGATCTGGTTGAGATAGCAATGCAGAAAAAAGGCGGTTAAATCACACCCGTTCAACACCCAAGGCCTAGAGCAAGCAACTGACATGAAAATATTTTTGAAATTCAGCATTATCCTATTGGCCGCACTTGTTGTTTCAGCGTGCGGGAATGGTAAGAAAAACTTTTCCATGAAAGTGCATTCAGACCCCTTAGGTGCTTATCTCCTTATGCAGGTGAATCATAAAGGAGATGAAAACCCAGAATGGATATTCTTGGGTCCAACTCCGGTAATCCTCGAGAAAGTCGTGGATTATCGCAATGCGACCACGGTCTCACTGAAAGTGATTCGCCCCGGTTTCTTTGAGCAAGTAAAAACCTGGAAGGCAAAGGATTTTGCCAAGGAGCATAAGAAATACAAGAAAATTTCTTGGGTTCCAAATATGGTTAAACAATAGAAAGCAGTTTCGGCCGGGCTCAGATACCTACAGATCGAGCCATTTAGGGCAAAAAAACTGTTCCCGCAGATTCAGTTACGCCCCTTTGGACCTGCCCCCTAGATCGCATTCAGATCGCATTCAAGAGTAACTAGGCAGGATTTAATACGCAGGCTTTTGCTGCTCGGTTTTTAATGCTCAATAGAACCAGCTATTGCTCAGCAGTAACATCAAAAGGTCTCTCAGTGAGTGCAGAAAATTTGCTCTCTAATACTGCCTGCGACTCTTGATGATTAGGATCTACTAATATGCAATCGACCGGGCAAATTACAATGCACTGCTCTTGCTTAAAATGGCCAACGCATTCTGTACATTTGCTGGCGTCAATTTCGTAGATGAATTCACCCTGGTAAATTGCATCGTTCGGGCACTCTGGCTCACAGACGTCACAATTAATGCACTGATCAGTGATGTATAAAGCCATTTGATTTTAACGCTTACGGATTAGATGTAATGAAAATGGGCTGTACTGAAGTTCAGATTTATTCGGCCGCTTTTTTCTCAGCCCACTTTTTCTTTAGCGCTTTTCGAACATGCATCGGTACGAAACTCGTAATGTCGCCATCATAGTAGGAGATTTCTCGCACCAATGATGAAGAGATAAAGTAATTCTCCTCCAAGGGCGTAAGGAAAATAGTTTCAATATTTCCATCTAGACGCCGATTAGCCGACGCTAACTGAAATTCATACTCAAAATCAGAAACCGCACGAAGACCTCGAATTACAAATTTAGCGTTTTTACGTGAAACAAAATTAACCAACAAATCGTCAAAGCTCTCGACCCGAACCTGCGCAATACCTTTAGTCGCGTCATTAACCATATCCAAACGTTCTTGAGTACTGAACAATGGGTTTTTACGAGGGTTATCCGAAACCGCAATAATTACTTCGTCAAATATTTGTTCAGCTCGAGCAACCAAGTCCAAATGACCATTGGTCACAGGATCAAAAGTTCCAGGGTAGATAGCAATTTTTTTCATGTGCGCGATTATAGCCTAAATTGATACCATTACACGCGATACAGCGCGTAGTGGCTCTGGCCGGTTCGAGCCTCTCGATGTAATGTCCATTGTCGAGGAATCTCAATCGCTTGACCTTGTGCACCTCGTTCAATATAGACCAGAGCGGATTCGGCCAGCCATGAATTGCTTACCAACATTGGTAAGGCCAGAGATAGAAGGTTTGAGTCGAATGGGGGATCCAGAAAAACCAAATTAAATTTCTTATTGGCTTGATGCTGTAGGAATGGAATTGCGCTGCCAACACTGAGCGCACTATTTTCCACCCCAAGATTACCCAGATTATCATTTATGACCTTCGCAGCAACGGCCTCAGACTCAACGAATTGCACAAATTCTGCACCCCTTGAAAGGCACTCCAAACCCAGAGCGCCTGTGCCAGCGAATAGATCCAAACATCTAGCCCCAGCGATATCGCCCATCAGCCAGTTAAACAATGTTTCGCGCACTCGATCAGTAGTAGGTCTAAGACCATCGCTGTCTATAACCGGCAAGCGACGACCTCGCCAGGTTCCTGCAATAATGCGGATGGTATTTGATTTAGCGCGCTTGTTCATTGTGATTTTTTTGTCAATCCATACAATATAGGCACCGGCGTAGAATTCGCCAAACGACACCTTCATCGAAAATAAGAATGACTGAATCTAACACGTCAGCAGGCCAACAAACAAAAAAGGCTGGGTTATCTCGCTTCTTCGGGCGGGATAAATCGAGCACTGATAAAAATCCACTGGAAACGCGCCAAGCCACTACCGTTGAGCAAGGTCTTGATAAGAGCCGAACCAGTTTGCTTGACAAAATAGGTAATGTTTTTAAGGGTAGTTTCGATTTAAGCGACGAGCTTTTCGAGGAGCTAGAAGAAGTACTTATAAGCAGCGACATCGGTGTAGAAGCCAGCCTTGCATTAGTAGAAAAGTTACGAGAAAGAGTCAAAAACGAAAAGATACAAGACGCTCAGGGCGTGGTGAGTGGGCTGCGCGCAGAAGTGACCAGCATGCTTCGCCCCGCTGAGCAGCCATGGGAGTACATGCACCAGCGGCCCTACGTGATTCTAATGGTTGGGGTTAACGGCGCAGGTAAAACCACCACAACGGCAAAAATCGCCAAGCGGTTTCAGAACGAAGGTAAGCCGGTTATGTTGGCAGCGGCGGACACATTTCGCGCAGCGGCAGTAGAACAATTGCAGGAGTGGGGGCGGCGCATGGATATTCCTGTGGTTGCTCAATCATACGGCGCAGATGCGGCAGCTGTAGCCCATGACGCTCTGAATTCGGCGATTGTGAAGGGCTCACATGTATTAATGATAGATACGGCTGGGCGTTTACACACTCAGTCTGATCTGATGCAGCAATTACAGAAGATTAATCGCGTGCTGGCCAACCTTGACCCTTCTATGCCTCACGAGGTAATACTGGTGCTAGATGCCAGCACAGGTCAAAATGCGCTGACCCAGCTAGATCACTTTAAGCAAGCGATAGGTGTCACCAGCCTCGTCTTAACTAAGCTAGACGGGTCTGCCAAAGGTGGCGTGGCTATTTCCCTAACTCAGAAACACAAGCTACCAATCAGGTTTATTGGCATTGGCGAAGACTTTGACGACCTGATGCCTTTCAACGCAAAAAGCTTCGCTGAAGCCTTGATACCCGACCTAAACTAGCCGACTGGGCTCCCCTGATGATCAAACTTAGTCATGTCAGCAAGCAATACCCAAATGGGCACGAGGCTCTGAAAGACGTTTCATTTGATATTGAAACTGGCGAAATGGCTTTTATTGCAGGGCACTCTGGCGCCGGCAAAAGCACCCTTTTTAAGCTCATTACTCGAATAGAAAAAACAAGTTCAGGACAGATAATTGTTGATAATCTCAACCTAGGTCGGCTCAAGAACTCCAAAGTGCCTTATCTACGGCGAGACATTGGCGTTATTTTCCAAGATCATAAATTATTACTGGACCGAACCGTTTTTGACAATGTCGCCTTGCCGTTGATTGTAATAGGCATGCCGCATGATGAAATACGCAAACGCGTGCGCGCAGCCCTCAACAAAGTAGGCTTGTCGGGAAAGGAAAAAATGCTCCCGGTCACGCTCTCAGGTGGCGAACAGCAGCGTGTTGGTATCGCTAGAGCGGTAATTAACAGACCAAACATATTATTGGCCGACGAGCCCACAGGCAACCTTGACCAAAGTTTGTCTGACGAGATAATTGATATTTTCGCCGACTTCAATCGCGTTGGCGTCACTGTTTTGATCGCCACCCATGATTTAAGGCAAGTGACGCGACTGGGCAAGCGCACCATTCATTTGTCGGCAGGCGAGATCATATCGGATGAGCACTCCCTTAACACAGCTGAAGTTGCCGCGGCTGAGGCTGACCAATTTTCGACTTTTGGCATAGGGGAAACATAAACGATGCTTAGCTACCTGATTCGTCATGTCCAAGTATTGTTTGCCACGCTGGGTGACATGTGCCGCACACCAGCTTCAAGCATTAACACCTTGATCGTTGTCGCCATCACTTTACTTCTGCCCTGTTTGCTCTATATAGGGGTTAAAACCGCTGAGCAACTCAACAACAATTGGCAAGGTCGCCCACAGGTGTCTATTTTTCTCGATAAGACCCTGGGCAAGCAAGAGGCTCAGCTCATATTTGATGAAATTCGCTTACACCCAGCAATAGAACTAGCTGAATTTATTTCACCTGAACAAGCGTTGCAAGAATTTCGAATTCTTTCCAGCTCTGCTGACTCAGAAACCAGCTTAAGCGATGAATTAGCTTTTCTCGGGGAAAACCCCCTTCCACCGTCCATAGTGGTAATGCCCCCTAAGGATTCAAGCGAGTCCGCATCACTATTGGCGCTGAAAGAACAACTTAACAAAATTGAAGGGATTGACATTATCCGTCTAGATTTGGATTGGACTGACCGTTTCGCAGCAATTCTCAAAGTATTCACTCGCGTCGCAGGCTTACTTAGCATATTACTGGCTGTGGGGCTGATTCTGATAGTCAGCAACACCATTAAACTACTCATCTTAAATCGACAACAAGAAATCGTAATCACCAAGCTGGTTGGCGGAACTGACGCGTTTGTACGTCGACCTTTTTTATATTACGGGGCCTTGTTTGGCTTATTCGGTGCCGCAATCGCACTAGGCCTGCTGCTGCTCGCGGCGTTTCTTATCGCTGAGCCACTTTCGGAGCTTGCCTCTTTGTATGAGACAAACTCAATAATTTACCAGTTTAGCCCTATGGAAATGTTGGCAACCCTGTTTATCGGCTCATTTCTCGGCTGGATGGCCTCACGCTGGTCAGTGGCGCAACATCTGCGACAAATTCAACCTCGATGAAATAAATCGCGTATTAATCGGGTCTAATTACTCGTGCGCACTATTATTGCAAAGACTTATAACTGAGAGTTATAAAAACTTTTGCTTTAAACAGCATTTAAATGTATTGGCACTCTAATATCCCGAGTGCTAAAATTCACCTATTCGAACACGCCAATGATGTATATTGGTAAGAAGATTGATCAATTTGCACACCAAAACACTTGAAATTTTGGGTTTAGGACCTAAGTAGCGAGTTAGCCTATTGAACTATCTATGTTGGTAATTAGAGAAAGGAGAACAATATGACAAAGATAAGACACGCACTTACCCTGCCACAAGAGCCTACGCTCGCGGGTTTTTTGAAGGTGGCAAACAATGCTCCTGTGTTTACTAAAGAGCAAGAGGCTGGCCTTGCCCGTCAATTTCGCGATGACAACGATGTCGACGCGGCACGACAATTAGTGGTTTCTCAATTGAGACACGTAATTCACGTGGCCAAAGGGTTTACTGGCTATGGTCTGCCCGTGGCTGATCTGATTCAAGAAGGCAATATTGGCCTTATGAAGGCAGTAAAGAATTTCGACCCAGAACGCGGCATTCGTTTGGTTTCTTACGCGGTACATTGGATCAAAGCTGAAATATATGAATACGTATTGAAAAACTGGAAAATCGTTAAAGTCGCGACCACCAAGGCGCAACGCAAACTCTTTTTCAATCTGCGTAAATCTCGTAAGACTTTAAACGCTATGAGCGAACAAGAAACTCACAAGTTAGCCGAAGATCTCGACGTGCCAGTAAAAACTGTGCGCGATATGGAACTGCGGATGACCAGCTTTGATGTTGCGTTTGACGGTTCTGACAATGATGACGACGAGTTTTCAACCAGCCCCTCGGCCTACTTGCCAGACATGCGCTATAACCCAGAACAACTGGTAATGAAGCAGCAAACTAGCGATAACAATAGTAATTCATTGTATGCAGCAATCGAAGATTTAGACGATCGCAGCAAAGAAATATTACAACGTCGATGGTTGTCTGATAAAAAAGCCACGTTGCATGAACTTGCAGCTGAGTACAATGTTTCTGCTGAACGGATCCGTCAGATCGAAAAGCGTGCAATGCAGAAAATGAAAGGCGAAATAGCGGCATAAAGCCCTTTCTTAAAAGATTTAATTGCCGACAGTCGGCCGAGTTGGTCACACGCAATAAAATTGGCCAAAAACAAGAAGGCTCTTTCAATTGAAAGAGCCTTTTCTTTGATTAAGAGAACCTGAAACATGAGCAAATATGATCTAGTGGTAATTGGCGGCGGCTCCGGCGGCGTTAGAGCAGCACGAATAGCTGCCGGTCACGGCGCAAAGGTCGCGATATGTGAAGAATTTCGCTACGGGGGGACTTGTGTGATCCGTGGTTGCGTGCCTAAAAAAATGATGGTCTATGCAGCCCATTATCATGAAGAATTCAGCGACAGCGAAAGCTACGGCTGGAGCTCTAAAGTGCAGGGCTTCGACTGGGCAACCCTAATATCCAATAAGGACACTGAAATCGACCGTCTTAATGGTATCTACGAAAGTCTTTTAAAGAATGCTGGCGTTGAGATACTTTATGGCACTGCAAGTCTGCTCGATGCTAACACCGTAAGTATTGATGGCCGATCACTGCAAGCCGACAAAATATTAATCGCCACTGGCGGAGCACCCTACATGCCAGATATTGACGGCATAGAACACGCCATCAGCTCCAACGAGGTCTTCCACCTTGAGCAGCAACCCAAATCAGCAATTGTGGTCGGCGGCGGGTATATCGCAGTTGAATTTGCCGGTATTTTTAATGGTCTGGGTACCGACACCAGCCTTGTTTATAGAGGACCGCAGATTCTGCGTGGCTTTGACAATGGCATCCGCGATCATTTGGCGCAGGAAATTGTCAAAAAGGGTGTGAACCTAGAGCTTAATAATAATGTCGCAAGCATCACTTTGACGCAAAGTGGGCAGAAATTGATATGCCTCACAGATGGCAGCCAGTGCACCGTTGATTGCGTGCTCTTCGCGACTGGGCGCACACCGAACACTCTAAACCTAGGCTTAGAAAAAGTCGGCGTTGCTCTCGGCAAAAAAGGTGAGATATTGGTCGATCAGCATTCTAAGACCAATGTCGACAACATCTATTCGGTGGGCGATGTCACTGACCGAATTGCCTTAACGCCAGTGGCCACTATGGAAGGACACGCGTTTGCAGATACGGTTTTTGGTAATAATCCGCGCTTAGCCGATCACCGAGATGTGCCATCGGCGGTGTTTTCACAGCCACCCATTGGGTCTGTTGGCCTTAGCGAAGAACAAGCTCGAGCCGAATTGCAGAATGTCGACACTTACTCTTCAGAGTTTAAGATACTCAAACACACACTAACGCCCAATACTGAGCGCACCTTGATGAAGTTAGTCGTGGATGCTGATAGCGATAGAGTCGTTGGTGCGCACATGGTCGGGCCGGATGCCGCTGAGATAATGCAAGGCATAGCGATCGCGATCAAAGCCGGCGCTAAAAAAGCCGATTTTGATGCAACGGTTGGTATTCACCCATCTTCTGCAGAAGAGTTTTGCACCATGCGTACTAAAGATTAGGCTCTGCTCTACACGAGCAGCTGAAAACCACTATGCGCTATAAAGCGGGCGAGTCAATCCCTAAAGAACATTTGGCATCTCACGCCAGCGATGACATGCTAATGCTGACCGCAATTCTCGGCACATTAATTGGCATTGCTATCACCATTATTGGCCGCAAGGGCAAGCAAATGTGGATGTGGGTATGGGGCATCGGCCTTATTATAATAAGCATCTACATGGGCTTTTCGATGGCAACCGGGTGGAGGTTGTTTACTCATTTTTAGCTGGGTAAATTATTCAGCAAGGAACTAATGAGCAACCACTACTGAGTAAGAGCTATTCGGCCGCGTCTACACTCACATTTAATCAGTTTGACGTTCCACTAGACCATATGCCGGTGTTATCAAAAGTTTTGGCAACCAGGGCAGTAAAACGTGTTCCGTTGGCCGATTACTTGTGACTTTATTTGCCTAGAGCACCGCTTGCAAGGCTCACCGGCTCGGCCGTATACATACAATTTTTGTTGAAAATAACCGGGTTTTCCGTCCGCTTGAGAAAAATCATTTAGTGTCGTGCCGCCGGCTTTGATGGCTTTTGATAACACAGTTTTGATTTGCTCAGCCAAGCGCTGATAGCGCGCTAGGCTAACTCTTTTGGCAGCCATGGTGGGCCGCAACTGGGCCTGAAATAACGATTCACTGGCATAGATATTACCCACACCGACCACCGTTTTACCATCCATAATAAAGTTCTTAAGCGCCACCGATCGCTTACGCGATAGTTTAAAAAGGTGTTCGCCATCAAAGGCATCACTAAGCGGCTCTGGCCCCAAATTGACCAACAGTTTATGTTCTTCGACAGGCTCCTGAATTAGCAAACAACAGCCAAATCTACGAGGGTCATTTAGGCGCACAGCTTTACTGTTGTTGAACACCAAATCTAGATGATCGTGCTTGCCCACATCTTCTTGGTGGTCCAATACTCTTAGGCTGCCAGACATTCCTAAATGCAAAAGAATCACCCCATTGTCGGTGTGGATCAAAATATACTTGGCGCGCCGTTCGATTTTCCGCACTGTTTGACCGCACAATGATTGCAAAGCAGCGTTCGGAACGGGCCACCTCAAAGATGCATTGCGCACCACTATTTGGCTTATCACCTGCCCATTAACAAAGGGCTCGATACCGCGCAAAGTTGTTTCAACCTCTGGTAATTCAGGCATGGCTGGGGTTCTGAGCTAAGGACTAAAAAATTGCAAACCAGTCAGTGAGAGACTAATCAGCAAGAGATTAATAGGTAACAGATCATGATATTGCGCCATCGCTGGGCACCGGCAATGGTTTTTTGCTATTAAAACCAGCGTCAGAATCGGAGATCCTCTCTAACTTTGCAGAAGAGGACAATGAAAGCATACCTGCGCGATACAACTGCAAGGCCTTGCCACTGTCGTTTGACGCTTCATAGACCTCTCCTAATAGCGAGTATGCTTTTGGAAGCTGTTCAAGCTGTATCGCCTTTTGTAAATATTCCTTTGCCAAGTCTAGGTTTTTCTCAGTCACGGCCAATCGGCCTGCGGCCAAATTTAATTCCGCATTCTCAGGCCTCGCCAACAACCACCCCTCTGCCCGCCTACGTAACTTCACCGGTTTGTCACTTGGTAACTTGCCGTACAAACGCACCAATTCATCGCTCCAAGCACTTTTAAGGCTGGAGCGAAGCAACTTCTCCGCATCAGTTGATTCGCCATTTTTAATTAGATGTCTGGCGTATATAAGAATATTGTCCTGCCGTTTCTTTTGGTCTCTTGGCAGAGCATTCCAACCGGCCGTAATATCTTGCGCAGCACTCAACTGTGATACATGAATTTGATTATAAATGGTATCCAGCACTGCATCGGGCAGAGCCGCTTGCTTGCGCGCACTTGGCAGTAGGGCTTGCGCTCCTTGCCAGTCCTCCAATTGCTCATATGTCTGCATCAACATGGCGGTAAATTGTGAGTTCTTTGCGCCAATATCGGCTACATCCTTTAAGGTCGCTAAGGCCTGATCTAATTGCCCAGCGCTTTGGTGCAATCTCGCTTTGGTAAGCCCTATTGCCAAACGTTCCTTGGGTGCAGCCTTGTACGCCGCATTAAGGTACTCGTCACGCATGTCAATTTTGCCTTGCTCTTGTGCTGCTTGTGCTGCTGCGAGAAAATTGAGATACGGTATGCTGCTATGAGCTGATTTAGCCACCAACTTCTTCTCTGCCTGTTTCCAATCACCTTTGATAAGTGCCAAATAGCCTGCGCCAAGATCCGCGTCAGCCGCTGCGACATCTAACCGTTGGCGCCAACGGTTATAGCTTTTGGGTGCTTCCCATAGCATCCGAATTAACCGAAGCAAAAAATACAGAACAACAACAATTCCAATAACCAGCAATATAAAACCCAAAACTTTGATTTCGATAACATAATTGCCAATGTACATCTTGACGTAGTTGTCTGGGTCTATCCGCCCAATCTGTAAAGCGCCATAGCCAAAAACTGAAGCCAATAACAGTAGAATCACATACCGCATGATTACAACCCGCCCTTAATCGATTGCAACAAATTGTATGATTCTGCCACCGCCGGTAGCTCGACACTGATATTCAACGCGCGCAGCTCTATCAGCTCGTTTAAGCTCTTTTGCACATCCGCATTTTCCAAGTCGAAATATTCGCTTAGCCAATTGCTTGCCGAATCAAGGCTGCGAACATAGACATCAGACCGTCCCTGTAGAAGTGCCAATTCAGCTTTAGACAAACTTAATTGCAGGTTTTGGTTCAAAAAGTAACGCTGCTGTGGCGCCAATAAGGGTTTAGGCGGCTGATCAACTCGCTGCACTTGCACAGAATTCAAGATGTCGCGCCACATTTTGCCTAACTCAGTGCGCCAACTCGTCTGTTGTTGGCCCTCGTTAATTTCGAGTAACTCTACCGACCCCTGCACAGGCGGTTCATTCTCTAAAGGAAGGCTTGGGATTCGGTTCGCCAAGCCAGCTAGGCGGGCAGAAACGCTTTCAATGTCAACCTGCTCCACATCATCTAGCAACACCACCTCTTGATTAATTTTGCGTCGCACCACAGCAAAACGAGGGTCGGCAAGTTCTTTAAGCTGACTATCAGCTAGGCGCAATGCTTTCATGGCCGAAGCAGCGTCGCCACTGAACAAAGCGCTAGTATTTGCCAACTTAAGTAGTTGTGAGACCTCATCAATAACAAAGTCACTAGTGCCTTTTTGCATCTCTTGGTTAATCCGCTCGATCGCTTGAGTCAATCCTTGCTGGCTTTGTTTGACTTCGTCTAACTGTTGATTAAACGCACTGCCTGTTTGCAATAGCTTTGTAGACAACTGTTCTTGCGACACCACATTAGACTGCATAGCTTGCAGCCTGCTTATTGCGTCGCCTAAGCGGTTAACGTTTCCAGCGATTTCGGTCACCCCCACCGCGAGGTTTGAATTTGCTGCAACCCGACTCACTTGCGTTTCGTACCAAGTAAACCCGGCTCCCGCGAGTGACACCAAAGCGAGCATAACTGCAAAAACCGACAGACCTGTTCCGCTCTTAACTCCTCTCTCATCGCTGGATTTATTCTGCAGGGGCGTATCGCTGGTGGTGTCCGCGGTTGTGGCTGGCACAGAAGGTTGGGTAGATTCAGTCATTTAAATACATAGTTAGGCGGATTAGGCGCAACTTTACTAATTAAAAATATTGTTGAAGTTTAGCATACTGCTCAATGACACTAGTACTGCCAGAGCAAAGACAATCACCCTGAGAAAGCAATCATCATATGTTTGTTTGATGGCGAATCGGCCACACGCACCTCGCCCCGCCAGCCAAGTTCCAGCGCGGTGTCAGCAATGCGCTGGCTACCGGTGACCAGTTTGCAGTCAAATAATTTATTCGCATCATCTCCAACAATTTCGATGAGATTACGAATGCTTTGCACGCTGTGTGCAAATATCCCAGCAAAGCCTTGATGATGTTCCAATAGGTCATGCAACGCCTGTTTACTTTGAACCGGAGCATTTTGCGAATATACAACAGCGCTTTCCACCAGCGCCCCGCGTTTGCGCATTTCGTCTTCCGGCCAATCTAAGCCAACTTCTCCGCGTATGATCAGTATTCTTCGACCGCTTAAGTCGGCCAACTGACTCACCGCGAGCAAGGCCTGCGCCCCAGAGCCTTGATCAGGGAACATCGCATCTACCCCAAATCGATATAATTGTTTGGCAGTTTCTCCACCCACTGTCAAAGCACGAATACCTTTAGGCCAGTCAGCCAGCTCATCTATCAGGCACATTCCCATTTCAACCGCATTGCGAGACACAAATACAACATCGGTATAATCAGCAATGTTTTTGATTCGCTCAGCGCTCTCTTCACTCAATGATTGCTCAACTTCAATCGCTGGGAAATGCACTGGTTGATAATCCAAACGCTCTAGAATAGATATCATATTACCGAGATAGCGTTTTTGGCGAGTGAGTAACACTGTTGGCTTTACCCCCGTAAGTGTGCCTAATGAAGTCGAGCTTTGTAATTTTTGCTTGGCTGTAGAACTTCCATCATCAGCAGCTTCGTATACAGTTGCGAGTATTTGGGCCGCGCCTTGTTTGAGCAGATCTTTCGCTACATTCTGCCCCAAAGTCGCGGCGCTCGACAGACTTTTATCTTGGCCAGTCATACTGCAAAGCAGGACCTTTGAACCATCCACAGCACCAACTAAGCCGCGCATGTTAATTTTACCTTTAACCAGTTCTGCAAAGCCTGCAACGGGGACTTGACAGCCGCCCTCTAGTTCTTGATTCATAGCACGTTCAGCAGTCAACAAAAGAGAGCTTTCATGGTTATGCAACGACTGCAGCAATGCTTGAGTGGCTTGGTCGTCTGACCTGCATTCAATTCCAACAACACCTTGGCCCACCGCCGGCAAACAAAGCTCGGGCGCAATGAACTGTTTGATTCTCTGTTCAAAGCCTAGTCGTATCAAACCGGCCGCAGCTAAGATAATGGCGTCATATTCACCTGCGTCTAGCTTTGCTAAGCGCGTATTAACATTGCCCCTTAACTCAATAAATTCTAGCCTGGGAAATGCGTGCTTTAATTGTGCAACTCGGCGCAAACTGGCGGTTCCAACGCGTGCACCTGGCGAAAGAGCGTATAAATTTTGGTAGTCGTTTGATACGAATGCATCACGCGGGTCTTCACGCTCACACACAGCGGCTATTTCCAATCCATCAGGTAAGATAACGGGTACATCTTTCATTGAATGCACCGCGATGTCAGTCTCACCATTTATTAGAGACACTTCAAGTTCTTTTAAAAATAGTCCCTTACCACCCACCGCAGCCAAACTACGATCCAATAATTGATCACCCTTGGTCGTCATGCCTACTATTTCTACTTTAAGGTCCTTGTGAGCAAGTAGGAGTTTATCTTTGACAAAGTTTGCCTGCCAAAGTGCTAATGGGCTATTGCGTGTGGCTATTCGAATCAAGCTCATAGGAGTGCTGATCATAAAACTGTGTAGGGCATATTACTTTACCATAAGCTCCAAATAAGACTGAAATTTTTCCTTGGGCTTGTGCGCTAAGTCCTTATCAAGCCTCACAATAAACAGGTATAATCGCCTGCCTAGCTCCTTGCTTGATCGCAATCATGACTAATACAACTGCTAATACAACTGCTAATACAACCCCTGGCTCAATTTCTGCTGCAACCGACGATCCCGAAGCGGTGAATAAGGTGGTTGATAAAAAGCCTTGGGGCGGTCGCTTTACAGAGCCCACCAATGAACTGGTTGAAGCCTTTACTGAATCCATCAGTTTTGATGCTCGTTTGTATAAGGTTGATATTCAAGGCTCAATTGCTCACAGCAGAATGCTGGCAAAAATTGGTGTTATCAACGACCACGAAGCGCTACAAATAGAAGCAGGACTATTGAGTATCCGCGCACAGATTGACGCGGGTGAGTTCGAGTGGTCTGCGCAACTTGAAGATGTGCACATGAACATAGAGGCCCGGCTCACGGAATCAATTGGCGAAGCAGGCAAAAAGCTGCACACAGGCCGTTCTCGAAATGACCAAGTCGCTACTGATATCCGCCTATACATGCGCCAAGCAAGTACCGATGTAATTAGCTTGTTAAAGAATTTACAAAACAGCATTCTTCAATCCGCTTCGTCGGAAGCCGACACACTAATGCCAGGCTTTACGCACTTACAGGTCGCACAGCCAATCAGCCTAGCGCACCATTTGCTGGCATGGAATGAAATGCTCGAACGTGATGTAGACCGATTTGAGGATGGTCACAAGCGTATTAACGTAATGCCTTTAGGCTCTGCCGCCCTCGCGGGCACAAGCTTTGACCTTGACCGCGATATGACTTGTGCACTCCTCAACTTCGATCGGCCAAGTCGAAACTCGCTAGACGCCGTTTCGGACCGCGACTTTCTGATTGAGTTCAACGCCAGCGCCAGCCTAGTAATGATGCATCTTTCACGCATGTGCGAAGAACTAATCCTGTGGGCTTCAGAGAGCTATAGATTCATCGACATTGGCGATGCATTTTGCACTGGCTCTAGCATCATGCCGCAAAAGAAAAACCCAGACATCGCTGAGATTGTGCGCGGCAAAAGTGGCCGCGTGATTGGTAATTTGCAGGCCTTGCTGGTGATAATGAAGTCGCAACCACTTGCTTACAACAGAGATAATCAAGAAGACAAAGAACCTATCTTCGACACTGTTGACACAATCATCGCATCATTGCGGGTTTTTGCAGCGATGATTCCTAGCATAGAATTTAATCGCGCCACCATGCGAAATGCAGCTTTCAAGGGTTATGCAACGGCGACTGATTTAGCCGAGTACTTAGTCCGACTGAATGTGCCATTTCGTGACGCTCATGAAATTGTTGGCGGCACTGTTCGCTACGCAATTGAGACTAATAAGTCGCTAGAAGAATTAAGCCTAGAAGAATTGCAATCATTTGGGTCAATGATTGAAGACGATGTGTATCAAGTGCTAACCCTCGAGGGATCGGTTAACTCCCGCGATCATTTTGGTGGCACGGCTCCTATACGAGTCAAAGAAGCATTGCAGGCCGCCATCACACGTTTACATCAATAGAGACCTCAGCATAAATCAGGCCTCCAATAATTATAACTTCGAGAAATTCATGAAAAATTTTATACGGACCACTGTAAAAATCAGTTTAGTTTTATTCACTCTAAGCATTGTCAGTGCCTGCGGCCAAAAAGGCCCATTGAAAATTGATCAACCACCGGTTAAGACTCAAACTGAAGAGTCCGAACAAACCAAGTAATTGCTGCTTTAATGTGGCTATGCGGCGCTCAATTGCGCTGAAAAGACTATGACGTTCTTTAATTATCAGTCCGGCCAATTATGTGCCGAACAAGTTCCCCTATCGACCATCGCTGAGCAACTTGGCACGCCGTGTTATGTTTACTCACGCGCCGCCTTTGAGAGTCAGTACAATTCTCTGGATCAGGCATTTGGTGAGCACCCGCACACGATATGCTATGCGGTTAAGGCCAATAGCAATATTGCCGTGCTAAACCTATTAGCTCGGCTTGGGTCGGGTTTCGATGTGGTGTCCGAAGGCGAGCTTAGGCGGGTATTAAAGGCCGGTGGCGACCCAAGTAAGATTGTGTTTTCCGGTGTTGCCAAATCTCATCAAGAGCTTGAGCTTGCCATCCAAAACAAGGTTCGAAGCATTAATATTGAGTCGGTGGCTGAACTCAAGCGCGTGCAGAGTGTGGCGGCATCATTAAAGAAAACAGCGTGTATTGCGTTTAGAGTGAACCCCAATGTTGACCCTGAAACACACCCCTATATCTCCACAGGCATGGAAGAGGCAAAGTTTGGTGTAAGCATGGACGCAGCATTTGATGCTTACCTAGCCGCAGCAAAAATGCCCAACATAGAAATTTACGGTATCGCTTGCCATATTGGCTCGCAAATAACTAAAACCAGCCCCTTTAGCGACGCACTCGAAATCGTATTGGGCATGGTCAAGCGCTTGCGATTAGCCGGCATCGAGATCAAGCAATTGGATCTTGGCGGCGGCTTGGGCATAGATTATCAAGGTGAAGTGCCGCCGAGCGCTCAAGAGTATGTGCAAAGCATGCTTAGAGGTTTAGCAGCACACAATATTAACTTACCCATCGCGATTGAGCCTGGCCGCTATATTGCTGGCAATTCAGGGGTGCTGCTTACCAAGGTTGAATTTACTAAGCGCAACGCCAGTAAGAATTTTGCAATCGTGGATGCCGGTATGAATGATTTTTTAAGACCTTCTCTCTATCAAGCTTTTCACAACATCAAATCAGTAAAACAACACAGTTCAGCGAAGACTGAACTATACGACGTAGTGGGCCCAGTTTGCGAATCAGCCGATGTATTAGGTTACGCGCGTGAGTTGCAGCTTGACGAGGGCGACTTGCTAGCTGTGTGCGGCGCAGGTGCTTACGGCTATGTAATGGCAAGCAACTATAACTCTCGCCCAAAGCCGCCGGAAATAATGGTCGACGGCGATCAGATTCACATAGTGCGAAGGCGCGAAACACAAGACGAGTTAACCCAAGCTGAAGCTGTGCTTCCTTGAGCAAAAAGAGCGAACAATTAATGAACAACCCCTTACTCAATTTTGACCAACTACCCTTTTTCAAATCAATCGAGGCGGCGCATGTATTGCCCGCGCTAGAATCGATTTTAGACGAGTGTCGCGCATCAATTACCCAATTAGAACGCATTGACGAGCCCAATTGGCCCAATTTTGCTCAGGTTATGGAGAATCTAGACGAGAGGGTTGGCAGGGTTTGGTCACCGGTGGGTCATCTTAATGCTGTTAATGATTCTGCTGAATTGCGCGAGGCCTACCAAACCGGGATCGCCTTGCTCACTGAGTATCACTCGGAGTTAGGGCAAAACCAAAAGCTCTACTCACAATATATAAAACTTCAGCAGTCTGAAGGTTTTACGGCGCTGAGCCCCGCGCAGCAAAAAGTAATTAGCAATAGCGTTCTTGACTTTAAACTAAGTGGTGCTGAGCTCTATGAGCAAGATCAACTTAGGCTCAGTGAGGTTAATAAACAACTCTCTGAGCTCAGCAATCGATTCGAGCGGAACCTGATGGATGCAACACAGTCTTGGGAAAAGTTGGTAATTGACCCCGCACAATTGGCAGGCTTACCAAGCAGCGCCTTAGAAATGGCGCTGCAGCTTGCTGTAGAAGCTGGCAAAGAAGGTCATTTATTTAACCTCCAAATTCCCTCTTACATCGCCGTTATGCAACACGCTGACAATCGCGATTTTCGGCGCGAGATGTATTTAGCCTACACAACTCGTGCAAGCGAGCTGAGCGAATCCCCTGAGTTCGACAACAGCGACTTGATCGTGGATATTCTAAAATTGCGTCGCGAAAAAGCAAATCTTCTTGGTTACAACAATTACGCAGACTATTCCTTGGTTAAAAAAATGGCCAAGTCTAGCGACACGGTCACCGAGTTTTTGCACGATTTAGTGACCTATGCCAAACCGGTAGCCGTCAAGGAGCTCGCCGAGCTAAAGACCTTCGCTGATAGCCTTAATAAGGCTGCAGCAACAAACCAAAAGCTCGAGGCTTGGGACATCAGTTATTACTCAGAAAAGCTTCGCGAATCTAGATACTCGTTTAACGATGAACAAGTGAAACCTTATTTTCCTGCGCCGTTAGTGTTTGATGGCATGTTCGAAATTGTAAACCGCTTATTTGGCATTAAGCTGCAAGAAAATTTTTCGATCGAAACGTGGCAAGACGATGTGCGCTGTTTTGATGTCTCCAACCAGCAGAACCAGCTAATTGGCCAGCTCTACACCGATTTATACGTGCGCAAAAATAAGCGCGGTGGCGCTTGGATGGACAGCTGCATCGACCGCCGTGTAATCAACGGTGATGTGCAACTTCCAGTGGCGTTTCTGACCTGTAATTTCAGTCCCCCGATTGGTGATGAACCAGCACTGTTGACGCATGATGAAGTAG
>JBLHME010000034.1:0-30877 GCA_047623225.1 Cryomorphaceae bacterium | reverse complement strand
GGGTAAACAAAGGTATCTTGCTCACCCCAAATCAGCAGCGTGGGCAATTTGATTGATTTAGCCAAGTCTGCTTTTTCTAACTCTCTGCCTTGCTTGGCTCTGTAGGCCAGCGCCCTACGATTGTCAGGCTCTCGCAACAATTCCCAATAGGTATCAATCAGCTCTTGGGTCACCATGTCTTGTTGAACCATACTTTTTTCAGTGCTCTTTGCAATTACTGAACGTGGCAATGTGTAGCCTGAAAGCAGTGGCCCAATGGGCGACCTAAGCAATTTAAAGCCAAGCCCATCTTGCTCTATGGGGTCATTCTTGCGTGGCGGCATACCACTAGCAGACATCAACATCAGTGCGTTCAACTGGTCTGGATTATCTACCGCATAACGCCAAGCAACCCACCCGCCCATTGAATGACCTAGCAGGGTATAGTCTTTAAGTGATAAGTGATTTACCACCAATGCAAGCGCTTCACTCAATCCTTTATATCCATAGTCATTCTGTGGGTGCGCGCCAGTCAGCCCATGGCCAGGAAAATCCAAGCTAATTACTCGATAATTGCTGATGAGCGCTTTAACTAATGGTTCGAAGGTTTGCAGGGAATTAGAGTTGCCATGAAGCAGCACTATTGCCCTATTTACAGCGACACCTTGATCTCGATAATGAACTCTCAAACCTTGGTCATTGCTGACAAACTCAGATTTGCTATTGCTGTATTTTTGCACAAGCAGCTGCCTTGGCATATCAGGGGTATAAGCTAACCATAAAAGAGATATTGCCAACAAGAGGGCAATAATTTTGAGTGACTTTTTCATTCTGTCCGTTCTAGTTAGTGTTTAAGATTGACACTTCAAACAGCCAAAGGTAGGCCTATATTGTTAGACGCCATAAACCATTAATAAAGTCGCTCGCGTTCGTCGTTCACAATGATTTCGTGCATCTCACTCTCACTAATATCTAGCTTACCCGCATTGACCATTGTTTCAGCCAAGCGCGGTAAACCATCCAAATCCGGCCAGCTTTCTGGTTTCCAGAGCTTGGATCGAATCATGCACTTAGAACAATGGAAAAACGCTTCTTCAACAGAAACCACTATGGCTATTTCTGTGCTACGGCCCTTCATAGACATAGAATCTCTCAGACCCTGATCCCTCACGATTTTCGCGGTTCCACTAACACGCAGCGTCTCAGTCTTACCAGGAATCATAAAGATCAAATCTACTTTCGGATTTTATATTATGTTTTGCAAAGAGTCTGCGCGATTATTTCCCTAGCGATCTGGTATTGCCAAAGTCTTTTCATCGAGTACTTTAACAAAGCCTATTGGATCACCTTTTGGAGATACATCGGTATTTCCGAATGCGTCTGCCGTAGCGATTAAGACAAAGGGTGAGCGCGCAATGAACACTGCGCAAAATTTATCAAGATGTTGAAGAGTCTTAAGTGTGACAAGCTCACTCGGCGATTTAATTACTGAGCGTAGCTGCTCGCTTGTTTCGATAACATCGGTGAAACGATCCATTTAACCTCCAAAATGTTTAACGGCGAAACTCATGGTTACTCCTCTGGCAAATCAAACGCTGCTGGGAAATGCTCTGGCTTAATATCATTTCGGCCCACCAATAAGCCTATTTTTTGCAGCATTGGCATATTTTCAGGAGCATCCATTTCAGACATGTTCTTAACTTGCTCGTCGGTGAGGACCAAGCCTAATTTCCCACGTAACACATCGTCAGTCAACTCAGTGTTGTAACGCGCATAACTCATGTGTGCTTGGCCGCCGATCAAATCACCTTCCAACGTACCAAGCTCATTGTCTATCTTGGCGGCCGTGGGGCTTGCCGACATCCACTGCAACATAGTCTCCATTAGGCTAGCGTTATCATCCATTAGGGAGCTGAGTGCAACCAGACCATTGGCAGCTTCGATCTTGCTCGGTTTGTGCGTGATGTCGGCCAAGCCGGTTCCCAAAGAGACAACCAACAGCTTATCAGTACCAGATTCCCAACCTATACCATAGCCGCCCAGAGTTGCATACATCACCGCTTGCAGCGATGGATTGTTGTAAGGGCTCACACCACCATCAACAAAATAGCCTTTAACCGCATCTTTTCCTAGAGCGGCTTTTGAAATTTCAATGCCCTCTCCTTCAAAATAGGTAGGCGCAGCGGTTGACGCGCGCACAACTTGCCACAAGGGGTAATCTCCATTGCCGATTGTGCTGCTGCCTTTTTTTTGATTGAAATACTTACCCTTTGGGTTATTGCCTAGAGGCCAAGGGCTGCCGCTGTCGATTCGTTTAGTCACCGCTAGAAATCCGGTCTGAAGCTTTTCATCTCGCAGCGCCGTATTCTCGCCAAATATTGCTTTAAGCTCTTGTATTAATGGCTCGCTGCTGTACGAGGCCCTTAGTATTCCGTGGCGTAACCAGGTCTTTTTAAAGACCTTGTTACCCAATCGATTGTATTGATCAATGATTTCATCAACCGTCATGCCAAGCGATAAAGCAGCCGCAATAATCGAGCCAGTAGAGGTGCCGGTAATTAGATCAAAGTAGTGGCAAAGCCTAAAATCATCACCACCTCCATGCCGGGCCCGCAAGATATCTTCTACTTGCTTGAGCATGCCCAATGTTAATATACCGCGCAGGCCGCCGCCATCCATTGCCAGAATACGTTTGGGCCCAGGGTTCTGAAAATGCTGATCGCGGTTAAGTTTTTGGTAGCTCATATTGGTCTCCTTTATTTGAGTGAATCCAGCATATTTATGATTCCGTCAAAAGTCCAGTAGGCTAACGTCTGAAACGCATAGTAGACTGCGCTTATAAATACACAAGGAGGCTCTGATATGAGTACTTTTTGTATAAGTCTTTGCTGCAAAATCGACGAACCGGTCAAGAAGTTGTATTGTGAGCTAGACAGACCATGAAAAAATATTTTAAAAGACCTGAGTTTCAAATTACCGCTGTGCAGCTCGCGATGAGCGTCAATAACTTTGAGTATCAAAAGTGGGGAGACAAGCAAACGGCGAAGAGCAATGACTGGTTGGTTAACGCCAATGGCAATGTGTATACAATCGACAATGCCGTGTTTGCTCGCACCTATAGAGAAGTTAGCTGTGGCAGGTATGAAAAGATCGCGGCTGTTTATGCTGAGCAAGCTCAGCAAGACGGATCCATCGCTACCTTAGAAGGCCGCACGCACTACTCAGCAGGCGATTATCTGGTGTATGAGCAACCAGGGCGGGCAATGGGAGCTTATGCGATCAAGCAGGCTCAATTCGAAAAGATGTATCAAGCAGAGGACTAGCTCGAACCATCTAGGCGATTAAAAAGTTCAGTCGCGCCCTGTGATTTCTGAGTGTCTTACAGCAGAAACAATACCGAGCCAACACCTGCCGCGAAACCTCCAGCAAAGATGAGTCCTGCAAATAAATTTTGCTTCGCTCTAGGTTCTCCGTTGGTTTCAAACTCTTCACTGGAAATCGTAAGCGCGGTGGATTCAAGCTCAAATATCGCGCAGTAAGCTGCGACAGTTTCATGCGACGCCACACCGTCTTTCTCAACTCGTTGTATGGTGCGCATACTTAAATCACAAACTTCAGCCAGATGTTGTTGCGTCCAATTTCTCGACTTGCGCAGTTGCTTGATCTTTGTGGCGTTGACCAACATTATCTACACCCCTAATGCATTTAGAATAAAGCCAACCGATAAACCAAACAGCACGATGCCAAACGCCATGTGCAGTGCCTGCTTAGACGTTAAGTTGCCAAAGTGCGCGTCGATTTTACTTTGTGCTTCTACACCATCAACAAATAAAGTGACTTTTTGCGCGCATGTAAGCACGTTAGCCATGTGATGGCGAATTCGATAGTCGACACCGTCTCGAGTAAATTTAGTGTTGCCGTAAAAATCAGATAACGGCGGCCACCGGTGATTGACCTGATCGCCATTTATATAGGTTCGTGTGCTACCCATAAGACTGTCGCTGACAAACGCTATTTCGAGATCGTTTTGGTAAAACACCACACGATAGCGATAGAAGTCGCGAGCCATTAGTAATTTAAAGGCATTAAGGGTATTGGAGTAAAGTTTATTGAACATAAGATTGTCCTCGTTTTAGATCAAAACTAGATCAGTTGAATGAGGCTCTAGTTGACCAAAGTCCGCGCAAAGAAACGACGACAGCTTACCGACTGTCGTTAAATTGGCCAACGACAATAATGCGACATTAGCGCTTAAACATTTGAATTAGATAGTTTCTTAATCAGTGCATAGTTCTTTTCTAAAGCGCCTCTATGAGCCTCAATAAAGGTGATTCCTTTGTTACCCATGTCGTCACGTAGGCTTGGGTTAGACAATAGCTCGGCCAGCACTTGCACCAATTCAGCGGTATTTTGCACCATTCGCCCAGCGCCTTCTTTGATTGTCCAGCGACTGATGTCGGGGAAATTAAACATATGCGGGCCAAACAACACGGGCACACCCAGAGCGCAAGGTTCAAGAATATTTTGCCCGCCGAGCGGCTCCAAGCTACCACCAACAAAAGCAACATCGGAACAGGCATACATGAGTGACAATTCACCCATAGTGTCGCCGAGATAGACATCCACCTCAGCATCTATCTCAGGCAAATTATCTGTACGGCGCGCGCACACCAAGCCACGCCGCTGGATCTTTCTGGCCATATAGTCAAATCGCTCAGGATGCCTGGGCACCAGCACTAGCAAAAGAGATGGGAACTTGAGCTTTAACTCTTTGTAAGCCGATAAGAGCTTGCTTTCCTCTCCTTCGCGAGTACTACCGGCTATCCATATGAGCCGGTCTTGCCCCAGTTCGCGACGCATAACCTCAGCAGACTCGCGTAAACTTGGCGGCACATTCACATCGAATTTTATGCTGCCGGTTTCAGCTATTTTCTCGTGCTCGACACCTAGAAGCTCCAAGTGTTTACGATCAAGTTTGCCCTGCACAGCAAACAAGTCAACTTGCGCCAAAGTGCGCTTTACCAAATCTGGAAAGCGCACATAGCGTGAGTATGAGCGCTCAGACAACCGCACATTAGTGTACACCAAGGTGCTGCCAGACTGCTTAACCGCCTCGATCATGTTGGGCCAAATTTCGGTTTCCATAATGAACACCGTTCGCGCACTTACCGAGCGAACAAAGCGGCGCATTGCCCACCGCAAGTCATACGGGAAATAGCAATGGCTGACTTTGTTTTGCAGCATCATCTTGACCATGGCTGAGCCAGTAGGAGTGGTGGTGGTCAACAGAATATTGCATTCAGGTTGTTCGCTGAGCAACCGATTAACCAATGGTGCAGCAGCGCGGGCTTCCCCCACTGAAACTGCATGAATCCATAGATCAAACGGTGCCGCATTCTTTATTTCGGCTGGTGCAAAGCCAAAACGCTCGCCCCAGCGCGCCCAATAAGCTGGATTTTTGAAACCTCGAAATGCTAAGCCCAGCAGCGCAAGGGGAATTGCCAAGTTTAAAACAATTCGGTAGAGCCAAATCATTTTAACCAGTCTCTAGCAACTAAAAAGTCAGTTAATAGGCTTTGTTCAGGGCTGCCGTGCTCTGGGTCAGCGCGATATTGCCAAGCGGCCAAGGGTGGCATCGACATTAAAATAGACTCGGTGCGACCACCCGATTGCAGACCAAAAAGCGTGCCTCGATCATGCACCAAGTTAAATTCAACATAGCGCCCACGGCGTAACAATTGCCAATCACGCTGAGGCTGGCCAAACTCGGTGTCTTTGCGTTTTTGCAATATCGGCAAATACGCAGTCACAAAATGATCGCCAACACTCTGCATAAAAGCAAAGCTTTGCTCAAAGCCGAGTTCGTTTAGATCGTCGAAGAACAAGCCGCCTATACCACGCTGTTCATTGCGGTGCGGGAGATGGAAATACTCGTCGCAAGCATTTTTATATTCTGTATAGAGATCGTCTCCAAACGGCTGGCAGGCCGCCCTTGCGGTTGTATGCCAATGCTCGGCATCTTCTTCAAAACCATAATAAGGTGTCATATCAAAACCACCGCCAAACCACCAAACCGGTTGCTCAGTATCAGCCCCAGCAATAAAGAAGCGCACATTCATGTGCGATGTAGGCGCAAATGGGTTGCTTGGGTGAATCACCAAAGAAACACCCATGGCTTCAAATTTTTTACCCGCCAGTTCAGGTCGCTTATTGGTTGCGGCGGGCGGTAATTTGTCACCTCTAACGTGTGAAAAATTAACACCTCCTTTTTCCACCACCGAACCAGACAGTACGCGCGTGCGGCCACCACCGCTGCCATTTTCGTGCTGCCAAATATCCTCCACAAAATCGGCGTCATCCTGCGCTTGAATTTGCGCACAAATATTGTCCTGCAAATCTTTTAGATAGTCTGCTACTTGTTGACGTCTGTCGGTCTGTTGATTCATCTAAGTACTTGGCCCGTTAGGCCATCTCTAATAGTTGAAGCGCTGGGCGCGCCGCCTACGGGTGCAGCAATAATGTAATCCAATTCTACACTCATTTCTTTTGCAACCTCGTTAGCCTGTAAAAGCGCATCTTGGCCATGACGATTGGCGCTGGTCGACACTATCGCGCCACCAAACGCCTCACATAGTTGCCTGCTTAAACTATGGCCACTTATTCGCATTGCCACGGTAGTGTGTTTTCCGCTCACCGCTTGAGAAACCGATTCCAATGCCGCCAAGGTCCAGGTGTTCGGGCCGGGCCACGAACGCTTTATTTGTTCGCGCAACGGCGAAGACGCAAGATCTACATATTCACATACTTGCTCAATGTCGGCTGCGATCAGAATTAGCCCTTGTTCAGCTTGTCGGTTTTTGATTTTAAGAAGGCGCGCTATGGCCTGTTCATTGCGCGGGTCGCATCCAAGGCCGAAGCAATATTCAGTGGGGTAGGCAATAACGCCGCCAGCGCGCATCACCTTGGCCGCCTGTGAAATTACTTGAGTAAAATTTGTGCTTGAGTCGATCAATTTAGGTCTGTTGGTAAAACCAAGGTTTTTGGCAAAAATATTAAGCTATTGCCAGCTTCATTTGCGTTGCGGGCCGCTTGGGAATAACCGCTTTGGCGATAGACTAGCTAATAGTTCTTATGCGCTCGGACAAATTATTATCAGCAACAAATAGATTGCTCACAATTGCAAATGATAGCTGGTTTTGTGGCCTTCATTTTAATGCGATGCGTGTCACAAAACCATGCTTTCATGCGAATAAGTTGTCTCTGTAATCGCTTAAGCTATGCTTGGCTACGGCTTATTGAGGGCCCAGTCATACTCAAAACGTGTTTCTGGTTGCTGGCTAAAAATCTTGGAGGTTTCAGCGCTAGTGAACTTCTTGATATAGGCTAGCAGCTCATTTGGGTTGTACGCAAAATCTGATGCATACCAATCAAAGAGGCTGCTCAATACCAGCTCACTATCTTGTATTCGAGCCGCGCGAGGATGGCTCAAAAAACTGCGTTCTGCGAAAGCCAACAATTGCTCGGTATTTTCACTGGTAAAGGCGGTTTTTAACAAACTTGGGCAACCCAGCGCGGCACAGTTGAGCGCATAGTGAATTCGTCGATCATTGAAATTTGGACGCAAGATGCCATGTTCGATGTCGTCCAAACTTATCTCTTGTCGAGACAAAGTCAAAAGTTTATTTTTCCACGGGCCAGGGGTAAAAATTCCGGAACGAATCTGCCGAATGCTGGTGATACTGTCAGATTGCAAGCGTCGAAGCACAACCTCAACTGTCTTGGCATTGTATAGATTTATCCAAAATGGTTTTTGCTCGGCGATACTTAATTGGCGCGGTTCCATTTGCTGCAAATAGTTTAGATAGTCGTCCAGGAGAGCCCTATCAACTTGTGACACAGCCAAATAATCAAAACGGTTGATGCCACTTGGATGCTTGTCATCAAGATATTTATCTAGCACCGACTGCCAAACAGAATGGTTCACTTTGATCGTGCTTTGCGGCTCACTGTCATTCCAAAAATCTATTCTCACAGCGTCGGGAGCGGCTGCCCAGGCGGATTGGCCAAACCAAGCGGATAAGAAAAATACTGCGATCATTGCTTGAATTCTTAGAGGCCTGCTTATTTTGAGCGCCTTACTATTAGGCGCTCCTGCGTGTTCTTTTATCAACAAGTCTTATTCCCAAACTTTTACTATTGCTTTGACGGTTATAGGCGAACAATACTCCCGATGTATTGAGAAATGTCTTTGCTCGCCCAAATTTATTTACTAAGCAAATATGCGCTTTACTTGCGCCGCCAATTATGGAATTTCTCTACCCACTTTAAAAGTCCGTGCGGCTGATGATCACGCTTCCAGTTACCCGCGACAAATTTATTCGACTCGGCCAAGCTTGGATAAAGGTGGATGGTTCCTAGAATTTTATTCAGCCCAAGATTGTATTTCATGGCCAACACGTATTCGGCAATGAGCTCAGCAGCATGATGGCCGACAATGGTCACGCCTAATACTTTATCCTTTCCCTTTGGCGTGATTACTTTGACAAAGCCATGGGCTTCTCCATCGGCGATTGCTCGATCCAGATCATCGATGCCGTATCGAGTAACCTCATAGTCCAAGCCTTGTTCCTCAGCTTCGGATTCACTTACACCGACTCGAGCTACTTCAGGCATAGTAAACGTTGCCCACGGAATAACTCGGTAATCTACCTTGAACTTTTTGGCAAACCCAAATAGCGCATTAACGGTTGCAAACCAAGCTTGGTGCGAGGCCGTGTGAGTGAACTGGTAGGGCCCCGCGATATCACCACAAGCGAATATATTGGGTACAGCTGTGCGCAAATATTCATCGGTTTCTATGGTGCCATTGCGCCGCAGCTTGATTCCAAGCCGCTCTAGATTCATGCCATCTGAATTCGCCTTACGACCCACCGCCACCAATATTTCATCAAACGGGACTTCAACCAAACCGTTGTCGGATTCGCAATGCAATACTTTCTGCCCGTCATCGGTAACTTTAATAGCCTTGTGGTTAGTCAGAACATTGATGCCATCTCCCTGAAAACGCTTAGTAATCACTTCGGCCACATCGGCGTCTTCACGGCCCATTAGCTGACCCATCATCTCAACCATAGTCACCTGCGAACCCAGCTTGGCGAAGGCCTGACTAAGCTCACAGCCAATTGGGCCTCCTCCTAACACCACCAAACGTTTTGGTTGCTCTTCGAGCTGCCAAATATTGTCAGAGGTTAAATATGAGATTTGATCGAGGCCGGGAATGGGCGGCACAAATGGGCGCGCTCCAGCAGCAATAATAATGCTCTTTGTGGTGATGCTCCGATCACCCACCTTGACGGTGTGCTTATCAATGATCTCAGCTTCGCCCATAACGCACTCAACACCAAGACCAGTGAATCGCTCAACCGAATCGTGTGGCTCAATGGTCTTGATAACGTCTTGCACTCGTTGCATTACGTTCTTAAATACTGGTTTAACGTCAACCGGCTCAAAACCAAACTCCTCTGCACGATGCATATAATTAGCAATCTTAGCTGAGCGCAAGATTGCCTTGCTTGGAACACAGCCCGTGTTTAGACAATCACCGCCCATCTGATGCCGTTCGATCAAAATAACTTTAGCCTTCACCGCAGCTGCTATCAATGAGGACACTAGACCACCAGAACCTGCGCCGATCACAACGATATTTGCTTCATACTTAGCCATTAATTTCTCCGTCTCTTGGTATTAGGCAGGTTTATCGCTGCTTGGTTTTATTAAATTTAATAGGGTTTTGGCCAAAATTGGGAACACCCCCAACAAAGCAAAGGATAGCGCAAATTTCAAACTCAATATGTCGCCCAAACTATCGATATCGGCTAATTGAGTGCCTGCATTTACAAACACTGCGGTACCGGCCAACATGCCAATTTGGCTGGCCCAATAGAAAGTCCAGGTTTTCAGTTTTGTTAAACCCAATAAGGAATTCACTACCACAAATGGGAACAACGGGACTAAGCGCAAGCCAAAAACATAAAAGGCGCCCTCTCGTTCGATGCCCGAATTAACCGCAGATAGCCGATCACCAAACTTAGCTTGAATGGCGTCATGAAACAAATATCGAGTTAACAGAAAGGCGATGGTTGCGCCAATCGAGCTGGCAAATGAGACGATAAACAAACCGTTCCAGAAGCCCAAAATCGCTCCAGACGCGACCGTTAACAACAAGGCCGCTGGTAAGGCGAAGGCTGCAACCAGAACATAGATCACAAAAAATACGCCGGATATCAGTACAGGTTGTTCCTGATACAGAGCGTTAAGGGAATCTTTCTTTAGTTTTAAGTATTCTAAATTCAGGTATTGCCCTAAATCAAAAAAGAAGAATGCGGCAATCAACGCGGCAATCGCACAAACTAGGATTATCTTGGTTTTCATACTAGTATCATATCTATTGAATATTAGTCCTGTTAGAAGACCCATACTATGCAGGATTCCTTTCGAAATTATCTACAAAAAATTCACCAATGATAGAGCAACTTGGCAAAACCCTTGATTGGCAAACCGCCAGCACAAATGAGTTTCCAATTCTGGGCGACCGTGAAGTGCATCTATGGTGGCTGCCGCTAAGACTGACCCAGACTCAATCAGACCAAGCATTGGGTTGGCTTAGTGATATCCAACGAGATAAATATGCTCGGCGCGCCACGCCTGCACTGCAACAGAGCTACCTAGCTGGGCGTTACTACTTACTCACCCTCTTAGGCGCTTATATCGGCGCACAGCCAAAGGACGTATTGCTAAGTTACAGCCGTTTAAATAAACCCTATTTGAGCCACCACGATCAGAACATAGAATTTAATTTTACCGACACCAGCGCACAAGGCGAGAGCTTTGGAGTCTTCGCTTTTAGCAGGAGTAGAGTCGTGGGAGTGGATATTGAAGCTCTTGATCGGCGCAGCGACTTTTCGGCGATAGCTGAGCGGCGTTTTAGCCAAGCTGAATTAATTAAAGTCGGTACGCCGCTGGACCCTGAAAAATTCTTGGCCATATGGACTCGTAAAGAGGCTTACGGAAAGGCCACCGGTCTAGGTATTAACTTTAGAATGAATCAACGCAACTTGGTTGATGGCGACAGTCACAACTTCAGCATAGTAGATGACAAGCAAGATCAGTGGCAGCTTTCACAAATAGCACTGGGAGACAAATTTATATCAGCACTTGTCTATTCTGGCGCTCAGAGTTTGTCCATGAAAGCCTTTAACTGTTTGAACCAAACTCCGTAATATTCGTGTAAAGCAACGGTGCTTAAATGCAGCGCCGCGGCCGACGGAATCCAATCGAATACTGCCGGTCTTTGCTGCTCGCGAATAAGGACATCCGCCGATGCAGGAGTAATCGGGATGGGTAGCTGGCTAAAAGATTTATGCGCGCGAGGCATGTGCAAGGCCGAGGTGACTAGCAAGGCCGATTTAATTCCATGACGCACTAGAAACAGAGCCGTATTACGTCTATTTTCCTCAGTAGTGCGGCTGTCAGCCTCGATCAAAATTGCGGCTTTTGGCACGCCCCATTGCTGCAATAACTGACTAGCGTAGTACGCTTCACCCTTCAGCCCAGTTTGCGAATACACGTTACCGCCAGCTAAAATAATGGTCGGTGCTTTACCGGAACGATACAACCTAGCGGCATACCAAAACCGATCCGATCCGCCGCCAATTTGAGTGTGCTTTGCAGGTGCTTGAGGAAGGCGCAAACCGCCACCCAGAACAATAATTGCATCGTGCGGAGTAATATCGGCAATATGCTGCTGTGGATACTGTCGCTCTAACTGAAAAGCCAACCAACGCGCTACCCTAGGGTTTGAAGACAAAAGCAAAATGCTAAAGGCTACCACTGCCAGACCTTTTGACCAGCCTTTGGCTCCTATGGTTTTTGCAAGCCAAGCCAATAAGGCTAGCGTAAAAACCAGGCCAAACGGATACAATATAGCTGATACTATTTTTACAATTTGTACTGAATCCACAAGCTTCTACACATTTATTTGAACGCGAGAAGAGTAGCATAGAGCCTATAGCATAGGGCTTGAATAATAGTCGCTATGCCTATCAAGCACCTTACTTCAACCAGTCGCCAATGTTACGATGAGCGACCACTTACTTAGCATGTAATCCCGATGGATTTATTTGATTTCAAAGATGGCCGAGAAGGCTACTATGGTGACTATGGCGGCACATTTCTGCCGGAGATATTGCATAGCACTATCGAAGAACTAAAAGCCGAATTTCGCAAAGCGAAAGAAGACCCAACCTTCTGGCAAGAGTTTATTGAATTGCTGCAGAGTTACTCTGGCCGCCCAACACCAGTCACTCACCTGGCTAATTTGTCTAAACATTTGGGCGGCGCACAAATTTACGCCAAGCGCGAAGATTTGAATCACACTGGCTCGCACAAAATTAACAATGTGATGGGCCAGGGGCTATTGGTCAAACGCATGGGTAAAACTCGCGTGATTGCCGAAACCGGCGCTGGCCAACACGGCTACGCCACCGCTACCATGGCGGCTCGGTTTGGCTTTGAGAGCAAGATCTACATGGGCGCGATAGACGTTGCCCGGCAGCGGCCTAATGTTTTCTGGATGGAGAACATGGGCTCAGAAGTTGTTGCCGTCACTGATGGCCAACAAACCCTCAAAGATGCCATCAACGAGTGCCTACGCGACTGGGTAACCAATATGGACAACACTCACTATGTGCTGGGCACTGCCTGTGGCCCACATCCTTTCCCTGAGATGGTGAGTTGGTTTCAGTCTGTCATTGGCCGTGAGGCGCGCGAACAAATATTAGCCAGCGCTGGCAAGTTACCCGATCGGGTGTTTGCTTGTGTGGGCGGCGGTTCAAACGCGATCGGTTTGTTCCAAGGCTTCATGGACGACAAAGACACTCAATTAGTTGGCTGTGAAGCGGGTGGCTTTGGGCCCGGCAAAGGCAATCATGCTTCTCGCCTAGCCTACAAAGATGCTTCCGTTGGTGTAGCACAAGGTATGAAAACCTATTTTCTACAGAATGACGATGGCAATATGCTAGAGACTCACTCTGTTGCCGCAGGTCTAGACTACATTGGTGTGAACCCTGTGCTGGTTCATCTATGGGAGAACGATCGCGTTCGCTTTGAAGCGGTCACCGACACACAAGTCACTGAGGCTCTCTCTACCACCATGCGTTTTGAAGGCCTAATTCCCGCATTGGAAAGCGCTCATGGTTTTGCGCAAGCCATTCTGGAAGCCGAGCAGATGTCCAAAGACGACGTGGTGCTGATCAATATGTCTGGTCGCGGCGACAAGGACATTTTCACCATTGCTGACGCTTTAGACGACACACATTGGAAAGAATTCATTAAGCAAAAGGCCGCTGGCTATGCAAAAGAGGCTAGCTAAGATGCAGCTCAATAATTACCTTACCGTACGAAAAGCAGAACTCGCAAACAGTACTCGCTCCACAATGATCATGACCCACGTGGTATGTGGCTACCCATCTTTTGAGGCCAACTGGAAAGAACTCGAGATCATGCAGGAATATGGCGTTGATCTGGTAGAGCTGCAGTTCCCTTTTTCAGAACCTTCTGCCGATGGGCCGCTGTTTGTTAAAGCTAATCAAGAAGCGATTGATAGAGGTGTGCATGTGGATGATTGCTTTGCATTTATGCAAAAAGTTACACAGCACTTTTCGTTCAAAGTGATCATGGTGGGCTACTACAACACAGTGTTTAAGACCGGCCATGAAGAGTTTTTACAGCGTTTGAAAGAAGCTGGGGGTTACGGCTTTATTGTTCCTGATTTACCAGTAGAAGAGGCTTCAGAGTTACACAAGATTGCCGCGAGACTGGATCTGTCGCCAATCATTTTAATGACGCCGACTAACAGCGACGCGCGCCTTAAAGAATTAGCCTCGTACGCAGATGGTTTTATCTACACCGTAGCACGCAAAGGTGTAACAGGGTCTAATACCAATATGAATCAAGATGTTGCTGACTTCATTAAACGCTGTCGACAAGTCACCGACCTGCCCCTAGCCGTTGGTTTTGGCGTAAGCAACGCAGACGACATTGCCTTTATTGGTCAGCACGCCGATATTGCAGTAATTGGCACCGCTGCATTACAGGCTTGGGAAACTGAGCAAGAAGCGGGCCTGCGCGCTTTTTTCGAGCAACTGCTTAACTAGATACCCGCTTATTTGTGTATCTTTTTGCCGGTCTTGCGGCAGGGTTCGCCCTGCCTGCAAGAACCATAACCGGAACGCCGGCGCCCTCTGCGCAATCGATTTATATTGCTCGCTGAAGCTCAAGTAATTTGCACAGATATATTGGCACAAGCAATGAAATTCATTTGCCTGCCGCACGGTCAATGAACCCGCAAAATCAACCATACTTACAACCAGTTATTTAAAAATTGTTAAGGCAATGATTTGCTCTCGAAGCGTTTCTTTTGATTGTGACTAACACAGATTAGTCATCCAACTCGAAACTAAAACTCTTAAGAAGAGAATCAACAGGTGAACAAAATGCTTACAACAAAACACACTATCCTTGCTCTGGCTATTGCCAGCAGCGCTGTAACCGCCACGGCTAATGCCAAAGATGGTTTCAGCATTGGCACTTTTACCAGTAACTCAACCCTCACACACACCATAGAGCGCAACACAGGTTCAAATCAAACACCTAGCTTAAGCTCTCGAGTGGAAGAATCCGACTTCGGCTTCGGCGTTACCGTGGGTTATCAGTTTCACGTCACCGACGATATTTTTCTGGGCGCAGAGGCTTTCTATCAAGAGCAAGATATTGAAACCCGCAATCTGAATAACTTGCTCATTACTCAATTAACCCTAAACAATACTTACGGTGTTAAGTTCAAAGCCGGTGTAGACGTTACCGACAAGTTCTCTGTGTACGGTTTAATAGGCCAAACCAATCTTGATTTTGATATCGACAATTCTTATCCATTTGTGCCACCAATGCGCACCGCTACTCGCGATATTGACGAGCTTACAATCGGCTTTGGCGCCCAATACGCAATTAGTGATAGATGGTCGGTGACTGCCGAATACAGCCAATTGAACGACGTGAGCTTTGACCCAATTCCAGAAGTTGCTGTGCCTGGAAAAATCAACGATAACGAAATCGACTTTTCTTCGATTTCATTCGGCGTAAATTATAACTTTTAGGCTTAGTCATTTAGGAACTTACTCGGGGTCCGGTCGCCCGTTAGGTTTTTATGCAGTATAAGCTTAGTACGAAGAGAGGGTCGACTCGCTGTGTTGTTTTGAGTTGGCTCTCTTTTCCTCTTTTAGAGTACTTCATATTTGAGTTTTCAGAGCATACGGAAATTGCTCCTGTGATAAGCTTGGCTAACTGTTTCGTAAGCGCTTAAAGCAATAAAACACCAAGAAAATGACCAGCACCAAAACTACTCACTGCCCAAATTGCGGTGTTGAAATTGACGTCAACGAGTTGCTTTATCACCAACTGGATGAACAAGCTCGACAAAAATATCAAGATCAGCTTGCGTCAGCACAGACCAAGTTAAAACAACAACAAGCCGCTGTAGCAGAACAAAGCGAGCAAATTAGTCAAACGGTAAAAACACAAGTAGCCAATTCTTTAGTTGCCGAGAAAGCGGTCATGCTGAGCCAACTCAAAGCTCAGGTCGAGCAAGACCAGTCTGAACGCATCAAGGCGATGCAGAACGAGCTTGAAGAAAAATCGAAAAAAGTTATCGAATTAAACAAAATGCAAGGCGAGGTTGAACGCTTAAAACGTGAAAAGAATTCACTTCGCTCCGAGATTGAATTAGAGGTGGAGAAAAAATTCAATACTCAGCTTGCCGAGCAAAGTGAAAAAATTCAAAAGCAATTGTCTGATCAGGTTCGATTTAAAGTCGCTGAAAAGGAGCAAGTGATTAACCAGCTCAAAGATCAATTGAGCGAGGCACAAAGAAAGGCCGAGCAAGGCTCAATGCAAATACAGGGCGAAGTTCAAGAGCTCGCAATCGAAGACTGGCTACGCGCGCAGTTTCCGCTCGATGAGATTCAAGAGATCAAAAAAGGCGCTACTGGTGCCGATACCTTGCAGGTCATCAACACCATAAATCGCACCGAGTGCGGCAGCATTTACTACGAGAGCAAGCGCACCAAAGCGTTTCAGCCTGCCTGGGTTGCCAAGTTCAAATCTGATATCCAGCAAAAAGGCGCCAGCATCGGGGTACTAGTGACTCAAGTAATGCCAGAGGGCATGGGAAATCTCGGCCAGATTGACGGGGTTTGGGTGTGTACCTTTGATGAGTTTAAGAATCTCAGTCAGGTATTGCGCGAATCCATCATTCAAATTGATCAAGCCTTAGTCACGCAAGACAACAAAGGCGACAAGATGGGCATGCTTTACGACTTTTTGACTGGCAGCGAGTTTCGTATGCAGATTGAAGCTATAGTAGAGGGCTTTACCCAATTGAAAATTGACTTAGAAAGCGAAAAGCGCGCCATGCAGGGGATTTGGAAGAAACGTGAAAAGCAGATTGAGAGAGTCATGCTCAATACGAATTATATGTACAATTCGGTAAAAGGCATTGCTGGAAGTGCAGTGCAAAACGTTGCCTTACTCGAGTTGGACGATCAAGAAGACGATAACTAACATTATTCAACGATTTTAAGCTCAAGTTTTATAGCTATTTTGGTTTGTGATTGCGATACTTTTTGTTTAGTAATCTAAGTTGCTGAAGCAGGAACCTAAATGAGTCAAAGACATTCTAGGTTCATTTTAATCGAGGGGGTTAAAACTGGTCTATCGTAGTTGCTCGACTGCGCAGGGGTTTGGTTCTCTCAAAATCAGTACGGAGGAATAAGTGAAACAAGGTTCATTCTTTTCTGCAGGGTGGTGGCCATTTGTAGTCTTTCCATTACTTCTGCTGCTGCCGCTGTTGTTTTTTAAATGGCATACCATAGAGCAAGATGTAGCGCACAATGCAAAATCTAAGTTGCGGTCGCTTGGCGCAAATTGGGCTGAGGTTGAAACTTATAATCTGGGCCGCGACATATTGCTAACAGGCACTGCTCCTAGCCAAGAGGCATTGGCCCAGGCCGAGAGGTCAGCGCTTAGCAGTGAGGGTGTTCGAGTAGTAAATATCGATGCCACCCAGATCGCCCCCACCCACCCCAAACTAAACTCCATCGTGACTGGCGATTCAATAGTCCTGCGTGGCACCGTTGCAAACCAAGCCAGCATTGATGCGTTAATGGCACAAGCTGCGGCTTCGTTTGGTGCAGGAAAGGTACTCAATAAACTCAGTGTTGGTGAAAACACGGCTGAGCTGCCTATCCTCGATGGTCTTTTCTCTGCACTGAGCATCGATGGAAATTTGGGAACGTTAACCGCTGAGCTAGAAAACGACACCATGACCTTGTCTGGCGAGGTGCTCGGCGACAATGTAAAAACCACTCTCAACAGCCAACTGACTAGGATTTTTGGATCATTCAAGGATCAGCTCATTGTCGCTAAACCTGTGCAGCGTGACGTCTGCCAAAATTTGGTAAATGAATTACTGGCCTCGGGCAAAATTAATTTTCAAAGTGCTGAGGCAACCATCAAGGAAGATAGCTTTGCCTTACTCCGCCGCATTGGCAATACGGCAAAACGATGCCCTGATGCTAGCTTTGAAGTTGCTGGGCATACAGATTCCGTTGGCAATTTAAATTTCAATATGGCCTTAAGTGGAAAACGGGCTCAAGCCGTTGTTGATCACTTGGTCGGTTTAGGCCTATCAACTAAGCAATTTATCGCAGCGGGTTATGGCCCAAATCAGCCTATCCAAGATAATGCGACATCTGCTGGTAGAGCTGAGAACCGTCGAATAGAACTCAGACTCAAGAACTAATTAGAAAATACGGAGAACATCTATGTGGTATTTATTTATTCAAATATGGGTCTGGTTATTAGTGGCTTTTGCATTGGGCTGGAGTACTCATTGGTTTCTTTCCAGTAGAGGCAGTGATGATGAACAAGGCGGTAAGAATGAAGACTCTGTAGGTCTTTCGGCGGGTTTGGCAGCCGCTGATACGCGAATCAGTGACAGTTGGAAGCCACACGGCTTTGCCAGTTCACCCGAGACGGTGGAGGACCTAAAGAAGATCAAAGGCATAGTCCCCGTTATAGAAGACACCCTAAACGGTCTCGGCATTTATCATTTTGCACAAATAGCTCAATGGAGCCCAGACAATGTATCGTGGATTGAAAACCTTTTGACCTTTCCCGGTAGGATCGAACGCGAGAGCTGGATAGATCAGGCTACAACTCTTGAAGCCGGCGGCACCACCGAGTTTGCCATTCGTGTTGACAAAGGGGAGCTGGACTACGATTAGGCAAACACCTAGACCTGATGGAGATTGGTCAAAGCGCAATGCCTCAATGCTGCGCTGAAGGCAGCCGCTGATGGCTAATGCTATGCAATAAAACCAAGTTGTGGCAAAGCACTCGTATTTATGATAAAACGATCAAAAAGTCTTGCTTCAGGCTATTATTTTCGGTTAGACTAAAGTCTGAGCATTGAGGTTACGCAGTAGCAGTGGCCCCTACCCGACCCAATAACCCAACCACCGTTTCTACGTGACTTCTTTGCTCAAACCCTTCATTTTTTGGCATTCGCCTAATATTTATGTTTTTTTATTGTCCTTTTTAGCCTAAGAGCGAGCTCGTAAAGCACTGTAAAGAAACAAAAATATTGCTTTTAGAGTAAAAACCCGATTATTTCTATTTAGTTTGTCACTAATTTTCTTTTTTTGGCTTCAATTTATTTACTCTAACTTTAACAGTCATTTGTAATACCGACTTTAGTCTGATGAAAACTCAAAATCAGATCGTTTTTACGCATCAGAACAATTTCAGCTTCAACTCTAATTCGTCGACCAATGGGTGACGAATTAGGTCGGATAATGACCTAGCCCAGCCCTCGACTGCGATGAAACACGGCTCATTTAGTTTTTGAGGTTTTTACATGGGCCATTAGCCACTTTTGATAATGTATTAGTGGCTAGGCGCTGCGCGGAGAGCGAGCCTTACTAACCTGCCAATGGTATCGGCTTCAGGTCCTTGCTTTTGTACAAAGGGTGGCCAGGGCGGCCGCTTTTTAATACAGCCAAGCATTTTGGTGTGGTTAGCAAAGCCAAGACCTTTTTATCTCTTTGCAAATAACTTCCATGATCAGACCAGGCACAAACCGTTTCCACTGCTTGCCGGCTTAGCCGCTTAAGATGCTTATCATTTTCTGGGCCAATGGGGTCAGCCACTTTATACAGCTTAGAGGGGTCGGTTGATCGATAGGCAAAAAGGTTTGCTATTACCATGCCTCCGTAACCCCAACGCTTTGCATAGTTAGTGCAAACTCTTGAGGTATTATCATCTTCAGCATGGTCTGCAGTAGAGGGGTTGAGGCAAATAAAAAGCACCCACGGTGTCGAGTTATCCCATATACGCTTTAACTGGTATCGATAGTTTCCACAGTCAGAAATAATCGCTGACTTCTTCACTAACGTGCGCCCACGTAAGCCACTGCAACGACCATCACCGCGATCAAAGCCACTCCTACTAATATTGCCTTATTCAAGGAATTAAAGATGTTGTCGCTCGCTACCGCATTAAACTCAACGAGCTCAAGCTCAGACAAACCAGTGGTAACCGTGTGATCGTTATCATTCAAAAAACTAACCGCGTCTTCATGCTGATGATCAAGAATTGCCCACAGCCCTGCATTGGCAATATTAGGAATAATGTAACCTAGGGAATTTGTACCGCGCGAGGAAACATGCGTAACAATCCCCTGTGTACCCAATAACATCGCGGACTGATCTGCACCCGAGACACTTTCAAAGCTAGCGATTAGTTTCATGTGCTCTTTACCATGGTGTAAAACCCTCACCCATATATTCACTCAGGTGTTGAGGGAAAATGTAAACCACGCCCTCTTTGGTCTTCGCCATAAAACTGTGTAATAGAAGAATATCAATCAGGTTAGCCTGGCTTATCTGCGATAAATCTATGCCTACCATATTGATCTTAGCTTTCACTCTGGGGTCGAGCACAAATTTGATGTCGTGGTTTTCATAATAAGTTTTAATAAGGTGGTCAATTGGCACAATATCTTTGGCATTTTCATGTGCATGCAAAAAGCTGGGTGTCATGAGTACAAGCAATATAATTTTGGCCAACACGCAGCATTGCAAGCAAGCGCGCCTGAAACCGCTATTAACTAATCTAATTTTTTCTAAATACATCGTGGCTGTAGGCAAAGAATATGATTGGTATTAATACGATTATCGCCCAATCGGTATAAAGAGCAGGTTCACCACCCGCCCAGCTTTCAAAAAAATTACCGCCGTGCCCATAGAGTTGCTGCAAAGAAGCCATTAAACCCTGATTAGTAGTCTGAGTATCATTTACTTGGTCTCGATCATGGCAGGGATGATCCAAACATCGTTTTCCATATCAACGCTTCCACCCATTTTCTCCTGCACCACTTTATCAATTATTTTAATGCCAATGTCAGCCATATTTTCAAAGGAGTCGATACCATCGTTAGGGAAATTCTGTCTGGTCCTATGTATATTGAACTGATTAGAGAACTTTCTGCCAAAAGCATCTTCGATACCTTTTTGCCCGATCATAAAGCCAAGTAAGCCCCCCCATGTGGCCGTTGGATTGTCAGAGTCCCAGCCCATCAACGCGCCAATTTTTATTGTGTCTTTAATATCGCCCTCTCCATACAGCCAGCTAACAACACTCGCAGAGAAATTAATTCCCGCCGCGAAGCAGCCATTGCAGTACAAATCTTTTGACGTTATGTCGTAACCATCTTCTTGCCTAACTTGGTACTTTTGGTAAATAGAGTCCCTTGCTTGTTCCCACGCCACGCCTGACTGGTAAAGCTCTTTTGCATAATCGAACATCGCCGCTGCGTAAGAGCC
This sequence comes from Cryomorphaceae bacterium, assembly GCA_047623225.1. Taxonomy (GTDB): domain Bacteria; phylum Pseudomonadota; class Gammaproteobacteria; order Arenicellales; family Arenicellaceae; genus Arenicella. The sequence goes on along the minus strand of JBLHME010000034.1, from coordinate 9,902 downwards.
CTCCGGCAAACCTTGTCTTGCCTGATGTGCTAACCATTTGACTTGCTGATCGATCGGCTTGCTAGAATCAACTTTTGAGGCAAGAGAATGCATCACTACATAAAATTTTGAGATGAATTCAGCCTCTTTTCGTGCCGTGGTCTGAATCGGTAAATGAGCAATCTCTAGCGCCACATCGGGTCTGGCAGGCGCAAATAATCCGAATATTTCTGTGCTTAACTGCGCGTCAATCATCTCAAAATGTTGGTTGTTATCTGGGTGGCCGGTTGCCGGCGGCAAGAGACCTTGCTTCATTAGATCAAAGGCTTTTTGATTGGAAACCCACAGAAAGTTTTCCTCCTCTTGTTTGATATGTTTTAACCAACCATCGCGAATTTGCTGCGCGCTTAATAGACTGTTTTGGTGAGTGTAAATAAGGTGCTGATACATATATTCAATGTCAGTATCGTCATCTGCGCCCCAAACCTCAGCCGGACCCCTCAATACAAAATCAATAGTAGGAGATAAATCACTTGCAACCCCTTGCCCCCAAATGCTGGGTTGATCAGGTTTTCCCCAATCGTCTCTGGTGTAGAAGCCACCAGTTTTTATTTCGCCAATATTGCCAATTTTGTCCATCTCTGTGACTAAGCCAGTCCAATTTGCAATGCATTGACCCAGCCAAAAGCCACGCAACTGTTGACGGTAATTGGCTCGAGAAATAATTATTGATGAAGGTGGCTGCGCGGGGGAAGAGATGGCCGTTTGACCCACGCTAACGGCCTCAACATCACTGGTGTTTAGGCCTGCAAAGGAAAAAAATAAGATTAGAAAAAATTTCATGTTCTTAACGGCTGCGGTTGACTTGCATCGGGCTTAAAGTTGTATTCGTATTAAGCATATTATCCCTCAAGAGCCATGTAAATCATAAGGGCTCCGAATGGCAGTGACGCAATACCTATGATCCGAAATCTATTTTTGAAGATATGCGCCGCCCACATAGCAGATCTCTTGTTTCTATTTAGGCGCAAGTCTGATGATTAGATTAACATAGTTGCAAACAAGGTCTTTATCAGTGTGCATGACTGAGCGCTAAGGCGTTCATCTGTTAAGTTATATGACCTTTTTATTTACTCTCCAAGGGGGATTTAGTCTGTTTTCACCCGCCCAATAAAGCTTAATTTTATTGCCTGAAGGGTCGCGAAGTACCGCTTCGCGCCATAAGTAACTTTCTTCTTTGGGTAATTGTTCAAATTCGACCCCAGTTTTTCTAATTTTTTCTACCCATTCATCGAGTGCTTCATGTTCAAAGTAAATCACCGAACCGTTCTGGTATGGGCTGTCGTCTAATGAAAGCGAAAAGGTTGAGCTACCTTCAGGGCATTCAAATCTCGCATAATGCGGGGTATCAACGATTTGAGTAAAACCAAGCCGTAAATAAAACTCAGCAGCCTTGCCCATATCTCGGACGGGTAACGTGACTTGATTCAAATTCATTATTAGCTCTATGTGCCTATTGCCGTACCAAAGTGCTGCTTAGTCGAACGCGTGCAGCTTTGAGGTGTGTATGTTTAAGCGATCGATAAGCACTCTTCACGAATGATTTTCCCTTCTTTCCATGACTGAATATGCTTGCCCCTAAATTCGTTTATTTCAATCGGGCGTTGCAGCGAAAATGTGCTTCTAGAATTACGGCCACTGAGTAACAACCATAGAAAACCTTGTTACTCATTTATATTCTCAGCCTTCTTAACGCGTATTTTGTTAGCGCCAATAGTTTTGTTGTTGAGGTTTTTGATTGCGGATTTTGCTTCTCCCGCCTTTGGCATCTCAATGAAACCAAAGCCTTTAGACGCGCCACTATCTCGATCAATTACCAAACTGCAAAATTGAACTGAGCCGAATTTTTCAAACAAACCTTTTAACTCTTCTTCTGTGGTTAATCGGTCTAGGTTACGTATTAATAATTTCATAGTTATTCCGAGCGGGAATTATTGCTTATGATAAGCTTTAGTTAATTTTTATCACGCCTTGCGCAACAGCGAACTGCACAGTGCTTTGTCCAACAAGCGCGGGCTGTAAATTGGGAGCCCTTATTAGCTGCTTCGCCAAACTTGAATTGCAAGCGCCATAAAGCCAATGCCGAACAAAGCGCCTGTAATGAAAAGCAATAGGCTGCCGCCCACTAGCATTGAAACTAGGCCAGTCAGCACTGAAGCCACAAGTGATACTGGAGCGACAAAACCACAAAGATTGGTTCTAATAAGAGTTAAAGACAGCAATAAAACCCCAACGCCTACAATGGGTGAGCCAATTTGATAAACTGAAGCAGCGAATATTTCTGTTTCAGGCCCAGCAATGAAACTAAGGCCGCAAATCGCCACAAAAAAACCTAAATGGCCCAACCAAAACAGCTTAGTTCGATAAACCGAATAAAAACCAATCAGTCCTAAAATAAGACATAGGTCGGTTGCGATGTACAAAATTTCAATGGATTCATTTGCTGTTTCATAATCAACGAAGCACGATATGAGCCGCAATAGACCGCCCAAAAAACAGGCCAAAGAATAAACTTTTATTTCATTCAATACATTGCCTCCTCGCAATGAGTTATTCAAACCGCTAACAGTGTATTAGTGTGCACGGTCGCTTTCGCTCCGAGCAAAAACTGATTCGTCATTGTAGCTCTTTGATACTAGTAATTTTCCTTTTAATTCCTGTTTTCCCTTGTTAGATAAATGAGCACGCCTTAAATCTGCCCGAGCAGCGTAGATGATTTTCCTCAATAAGCCTATCAGTCTAAGAATTATCTAACTGTATCAAATATCAACGGTGGGAATAATGCACTGCGACTGGCTAGTAGAGTTCCTCGGAATGTGCCTATTGAGTGATCTGTTAGCTTATAGACACGGTCTAATTAGGCAATTGATTGTTGCCGCACATCCACTCCAAACTGCAGCGCGCTTTTGAATATTACTTCCCAAACACTGAGCGCAAAACTTCGAGGAATGAATAATTCATAGCCTCGCTCGTTACGCCAAAGAGTGATTCCTACATGATGGATTGCGGTGGAAGCGACGCTGCCCTTAGCGAAGCTATGTTCACGCAGGTCTAAGGGCATTAAGCGATTTAGTAAAGCGACTGAATCTGACCCTGAGATGCGGATTCTACTGCGAGAATGAGACATATCCAGGCAAGCACCTAACTCAGAGGTCAATTCAATTTCTTGTGTGCCTATCAACCACCACTTAAGCGTTTCTACTCTCAGAATAGCGCTTTGGGAATTGCCTTTTGCGGTGCGTGGCAACGGCGCGCTTTGGTGACCCATTGAATTAGCGGCAAGTTGCCCTACTTGTTGCATTGTTTCTGGCCACGCTGCTACTTGGTGAAGGCTTAAGTTTTCAAGCACCGTTAGAGACACGCCATTTCCGGCTTTATCACCGTGTTGTCCAAGGGCTATATGGCCCTGCAATGCTGATATTCGATTAGCCATGCATTCGCTCTCCACTTGGGTCCACCATATGCGGCGAAACTATTTCAACTTCCAACTGCGCAGAGCGAACCGGGTCAGCCGCAATCGCGGTTTTGCCTTGCCATGCTTGGTGACCACCAGAAATAAATCCAATACCAATCCAATGACCTAGTTCAGGCGAATGTGTAACACCGGTAATCCAGCCTTCGCCTAAACCAGACACTTGATCTGCAGTGCAAAGAATTGACCCCGCGTTAAATTTCTTATCTTTGTCTTTTGGAAAAATACCCACCAGACGTGGCCGATCTTGTTTAAGCAATTCAGGTCGTTGGCGTAATACACTGCCTATGAAGGCCTTTTTTGCAGAAGCCATTTTGCCCAGCCCTGCATCGTCAATGGTAACCCGGCCGTCCAACTCTGCTCCGGTAACGTGGCCTTTCTCTATGCGCAATGTTCCCAATGCTTCAAGACCGTATAAACAACCGCCTAAACTCTCAGCTTGTTCTGCCAATAGATCCATCATCTGCGTTGCATAGTCTGAGGGCACATAAGTCTCGAACGCCATTTCACCGGAGAAACTAATACGCGCTATTCGGCAAGGAATGCCGCCTTGCAGAGTAGTTTCGATCACTCCCATAAAGGGTAGCGCCGCATTACTCACCACGGCACTTTCTTGCACACAATGCTCTAACACGAGTCTTGATTTGGGCCCGGCAATTGCACAACCCGCCCATTGCTCGGAAACTGAACTAATATGCACCCGCAAATCGGCCCACCGCGTTTGCAAAAGTTGCTCCAGCCACGCCATCACCCTACCGGCATTAACTGTGGTGGTGGTCATAAAATAGTCGGTTTCGCTTAGGCGCCATGTAGTACCGTCGTCCATCACGATTCCATCATCGCGCAACATAATGCCGTAGCGCGCTTTGCCTATGGGTAGTTTGGCAAAGGGATTGGTGTAGATCCGATTCAGAAACTCAGTGGCGTCTGGCCCTTGTACGGCAATTTTCCCTAGAGAGGTTACATCGCATAGCCCGACTGTTTTTCGAACTGTGGCAGCCTCTCTTATGTAAGCCTCAGAAATTGTCTCGCCGTCGCGTGCGAAATACCAAGGCCGGTGCCACAACCCCGCCATTGTCATGGTGGCAGCATGACTTAGATTCCATTGATGCAGAGGAGTGCGGCGTAGAGGCCGAAAATGCTCGGCGACACTGCGGCCACTTAAAGCACCGATTGAAATGGGTGTATACGGTGGTCTAAAAACAGTAGTGCCAACCTCTGGTATCTCTTTGCCTAAGGCTTCAGCCATTATTGCCAGGCCAATGATATTGCCCATTTTTCCGCCGTCGGTGGCCATACCAAGCGTGGTGTAACGCTTCAGATGCTCAACAGAAACAAAGCCCTCACGGTGGGCTAATCGAACATCTTCGCTGGTAACATCGTGCTGAAAATCAACAAAGGATTTTGAAGTCCGACCTTCGATCTTTACTTCATACACAGGTTCAATTGGCGTTTCCCAAGCGTTGTTGCTGATTAGCGCTTCTCGAGATTGGCTTATTGTTTTACCCAGAGCATGTGCGGCCTGCATAGCTGCTCGCTCACCAGATGCTTCACATTCCTGCGTGCCCCAAAGTGCTGAGGCTGACCCCGCAGTTCGAATACCTTGAAATTCATCATTGGCCACAAAACATGCGTTAACACCGTCCCATATTGGCCGCACGCCGCGGTGTGAAATTAAATTGACCACCGGCGACCACCCACCTGAGACAAGCAGCTGATCGGATTGATGACTGCCAATGCTCTTTGTGCCACTAGACGATTGTGATGCCATCTCTATGTTCGATATTTTCCTGCTACCTTGTGCCGCAAGGGGCACTGAATTTAGGCTTAATTGAATGTCACTAGCCGCTAGCGTCTTGGTCGCCAAGGCACTAATCGCCGAGCGCGCATCACAGACCTTCACACTAGCGCCGGCCGCGGCAAGGTCAAACGCTGTAACAAATGCTGAATCATTGTTACTGGCAATCACAATCTTATCGCCGCCTAATATCGCAAAACGGTTTAAGTAGCTGCGCGCAGCAGCGGCGGTCATGATTCCCGGCCGATCATTGTTATGAAACGCTATATGTCGCTCGATAGCGCCTGTAGCCAAGATGGTTTGCAATGCGCGCACGGTCCAAAATCGTTGCCGCGGTTGATAGGCCAGCGGTTTCACTAAATGATCGCTAACGCGCTCGAGCAACCCAGCGGTGCCGTTGTCATAGAGCCCAAACGCAGAAGTGCGCGTCATAATTCGAACACCCAGGGCTTCGAGTGCAGACAGCCGTTGTTTCAATTTAGTGTTTGATTCCTGAGTGCCATGAGCAAGAAAATCGCCACCCAAAACAAAATCCTGCTCAAGCAACAACACATCAAGACCTAACTCTGCAGCGGTCTGAGCGGCGGCTAAGCCAGCTGGGCCAGAACCCACCACCATCAGGTCACAATATAGGTGGCCGTGTTCGTATTCATCTGGGTCTGGCTCGCGCGAGGCTCTACCCATGCCGGCAGCCTTGCGAATGATTTTCTCGTATCGCATCCACATACCGGTTCCGCGCCCAGATTCAAAAGGTGGTATGCCCATAAAGGTTTTGTAGTAGAACCCTGCTGATAGAAATCGCGAGAAAGCCCCATTGATCGCGCCAACATCGTGGCGCACATTGGGCCAGGCGTTTTGGCCTCGCGCTAGCAGACCATCAAACAACTCCTGCGTTGTGGCCTTCACATTAGGGTCTTGCCTGTCGCCCTGCCCAAGCGTGACTATGGCGCCTGATTCTTCTACGCCACACGACATAATGCCGCGCGGCCGGTGGTATTTGAAACTGCGCGACAAAATTGTTTGATTATTAGCCATCAAGGCAGACGCGAGAGTGTCGCCCTCAAAAGCACTGAGCGACATCCCATCCCAAGTAAAATCAATCGGTGCGTTGCGATCAACCAAGCCACCGTTAGCTAGGCGCTTTGCGCTCATGATTTTGCTCCTTCGTCTTGATCTGAAACGCTGCTTGCTAGTGCCTTGGCATAGCCTTGATGCGCCGCACGCACCGATTTGATATGGTGGGTCACTGTGTCTCGCTCTACCACCAACCACAATCGACAACCATTTTGATGAAACCACGTTTCCGCTTGCATGCCGCGTATGTTTTCACGCATATAGACGGCGTCATGCCATTGCTCGGCTGATGCATCGAGTTCAGGATATTCAATTGAAGCATCGCCGCCGTAGCTGAATTCACTATGATCGCGTTCTCCACAAAATGGGCAATTTATTCGAATCATCTGTGTAGTCTAGCCGTGCAGCTTTGGGTCTGGCCCTGCGCCGCGCTCATCGATGATAACGCCACGGGCAAAACGGTCTAAAGCAAAATGCTCTATTACGGGATCTGGCCGATCGTTGGCTATCAAGTCGGCGAAATACCAGCCTGAGGCAGGGCTCGCTTTAAAACCCCCATAATTCCAACCGGCATTCAGATACAAATTATCAAGCGGTGTTTTACAAATGAAAGGCGAACCGTCCATAGTCATATCCATCACACCAGCCCAATGACGTAGTAAACGAACTCGCCCTAGGCACGGCATAATGGAAATCGCCGCTTCGCAAGTGTCTTGAACGATCGGCAGATTGCCACGTTGTGCATATGATTTATACCAATCTAGATCGCCACCAAACACCATGCCGCCTTTATCGGACTGTGAGATATAAAAATGCGCACCGCCCACGCCAAAAACAACCACCTGATCTAGCAAGGGCTTTAAGGGCTCAGACACAAAGGCTTGTAATTTGTGGGACTCAATCGGCAGATTTCCAAGCTCCGCCATCTGCCACAGTCGTGAACTATTGCCGGCCACCGCAAAGCCCACTTTATTAGCAGTGATATCACCTCGCGATGTCTGCAAAGCCACAACTCTTCCCTGCTCACGGCGAATCCCACTTACTTCACAATTTTGAATGATATCCACACCCAGTTGATCGGCAGCTCGAGCGTAACCCCATGCGACAGCATCGTGTCGAGCGGTGCCGGCTCTACGCTGTACCGCGGCGCCAACTATTGGAAATCGAGCGTTTTGGTAGTTTAGATGAGGCACTTCCTTTTTTAGTTCCTCTAAGCCCCAGATCTCAGCAGGCGTGTCGGTCAAGCGCATGGAGTTATAACGACGCGCTGCAGCATCACGAGCACCTGGACTATGAAAAAGCGATATGTGCGAGCGCTGACTAAACATCACGTTGTAGTTCAGCTCATGACTCAACTCTTCCCACAGCTTAAGCGAATGCTCATAGAACTCGCGGTTGCCAGGCATCATGTAATTAGAGCGCACAATGGTGGTATTCCTGCCGGCATTACCGCCGCCCAGCCAACCTTTCTCTAGTACCGCAATATTTTTAACAGCGTGGTTTTTAGCCAGATAATAGGCCGTGGCTAAACCGTGTAAACCACCGCCCACAATCACGACATCGTAGGACTTTTTGGGTTCAGGATCACGCCAAACGCGGCCCCAATTTTTTTGGCCTAAGAGCCCATTTTTGAGCACACTCCATGCAGAGTATCGTGTCATGTTTTTCTAACCCTTGAATTGCCGATCAAACATCGGCAATTGCCTAAACTAAGTGAACCTATGCGCAAAAGCATAAACGCATTATTTTAAGGCAGCAACGCACTTTTATGACGGGCAGGCATGCGTTTCTTTCATCCAATAGACCTACGAGCCCTGTGCACTCGAGGTCTCCTCGACCAAATCATCAATAAAACGATCTATAGGCAATAGACCATTAACACAAAAACTCTTTTAGTTTGTGTGAGTCTTGTATAGCTTACAAGAATCGAGCGTCATTGTGCATGGAGGCAAAACGGTTCTTTGCGCGATCAGCGCTGGCAAACAAGCCACCGAACAGCTTGTCTTGCAGAGCCAACTTAATCTCCATTTTCAGCTCGTAGATATCAAAATCTTCTAGGCTCTCTATAAGTAGATCATCACTCGTTTTCAGCTCATCTACCAAATTTAACTCTATCGCCTGAGTGCCATACCAATGCTCACCCGTTGCAACTTTATCTATATCCAGTTTGGGTCGATGCTCAGACACAAAATCGCGGAACAAGGTATGGGTTTCCTGCAGTTCAAGTTTCAATTTTTCTCGCTCTTTATCGCTGTTTTTGCCAAACATTGTGACTGTTCGTTTGTATTCACCAGCTGTGTGTTGTTCAAAATCTACGCCGGCTTTATCAAGCAGTCGATTGAAATTTGGTAACTGTGCTATCACCCCAATTGAGCCAACGATTGCAAATGGCGCGGCAACAATCTTGTCTGCCACACAAGCCATCATATAGCCTCCGCTGGCCGCGACTTTGTCAATCGAGACTGTGAACTTTAGTTTTGAGTCTTTTATACGTTGCAGTTGTGACGCCGCTAAACCGTGTTCATGCACAATCCCACCAGAATTATCTAGCTTTAAAAGCACCTCATCCCGAGGTTCAGCCACCGCCAAAAGTGCAGTGATCTCATCGCGCATGGTTTCAACACCGGTGGCCTTTATGTCACCTTCAAACTCTAAAACAAAAAGTTTTGGTTTGGCCTTACTTATCTTGGCCGACTTTTGATTTTTTTTATGCTCCTTCGCCTCGCTCTTAAGATGCTGTTTAAAAGCCTTCTTATCCATCAAGGCTTCCAGCACTCTTACTTTAAGTAAACTGTACTTGTCGTTTAGATTAGTAATCTTTAATTGACCGCCCTCTTCTTTGTTTCGGCTGTTGCCGATTATCGCTACCGCGAAGACAAGGGCAATAAGGCCGGTAATAACTTTGGCAAAGAACAGGCCGTAGGCGAAGAAAAATTCAGACATAATAGTGAATAAGATATGGTTCCAATAAGGGCGGGTATTATACCCAGCAACATTTCATGCGCTATAGGCTAGCGGCGTATACTTGACATTTATTGGCTGTCAACTATATTGGTCGCAAGTTGTTTATCGATCGCGGTGATTTTAGTTTAGTCGCCATACAGCATTTCAAATTGTTAATGAGAGGGGACCTAATCATGGCCGCAAAGAAAGCAAAGAAAAAAGCGACAAAAGCAGCAACAGTTGCGAAAGCCGTTGCCAAAAAGACTAATACAAAACCAGCTGCTAGCAAGAAGAAAGCCGCCAAAAAGGCGACTAAAAAAGTCACTAAGACGGTAGCTAAAAAAGCCGTTCCGAAAAAAGCCGCCAAAAAGGTAGCTAAGAAAGTAGCCAAAAAAGCAGCTCCAAAGAAAGTCGCAAAAAAGGTCGCAAAAAAAGTTACTAAGAAGGTAACCAAGAAAGCAGCCCCAAAGAAAGTCGCAAAAAAGGTCATAAAAAAAGTTACTAAGAAGGTAACCAAAAAAGCAGCTCCAAAGAAAGTCGCAAAAAAGATCGCAAAAAAAGTTACTAAGAAGGTAA
>JBLHME010000033.1:0-30896 GCA_047623225.1 Cryomorphaceae bacterium | reverse complement strand
GTCCATTGCCATCGGTATCAAGCCCATCGTCAGACACATTTGAATCGTCCAAGGGCCCAAACTGATCCACCCCCACTGAGCAATCGTCACAGGAGTCCACATCAAAGTCAAAGCACACAAATGGGTCTAAATCGTCTTTATCGACCTCATCGTTCACGCCGTCATTGTCGTCATCATCGTCGCAAGCATCTCCTAACAAATCACCATCGGTGTCAAACTGGTCAACATTTTCAATCAACTGGCAATTGTCAAGATTGTCGTTGACGGTATCATCGTCGTCATCTATATCGCAGACGTTGCCCATGCCATCATCATCCGTGTCGAGTTGATCTGGGTTGAAATCTGATGGGCAATTATCACCACCATTCGCTACATCATCATTGTCAGCGTCATCAACATCATCATTTATGATCAACGCATTTGCTGAACTAGTTCCCAGTGTGCCAACACTAGGGTTTGATAAAACAATTGAGAACTGTTCATTATTTTCCAAAAAATAGTCCGACATAACGTCGATCACGAGCTCCTTTACCAGGTCACTGCTTACAAAGCTCACACTGCCGCTAGGAAAACTGCCGCCAAAATCCTCTGCGTTAGCGGGGTTCGCGCCTATGCCTTCAACCGTATAATCAAGCGTTACAGCTGGCTCGAAATCATTGATTCGTGTCAAGGAATAGGTAAACGAACTGACACCTTCATCGCCTTCGGCTTGCTGAATATTTGAAGGTGAAATAGATATTTCTGGTGCTAGAATTTTCTCCACTCGCGAGATCAGAGGGCGCTTCTCACCAGAGACGCCAACAAACCTTCCTACAATTAAAACCTTTCCATCAGCCTGCAATAAAATCTTGCTGACATTAGAACTGGGCATAGGGTTAAAAGTTGAGTCAAACGTTCCGTCGGTCTCTATGCGCGCTATGTTACCAACGCTTGTTCCGTTTACGTTATTGATAATTCCGCCGACTATAATTTTGCCATCAGCTTGTTCAATCAAATCCTCTGCAGCCAGATTCACGGTTGGAGCAAAGGCGCTTACTACTGTGCCATCCATATTTAATTTGGCCAGAGATTTGTGAGCGCTGCCACCTACATTCGAGAAAAAACCAGCAATGCCTATTTTTCCATCAAAGGTATTAATAACTGAGTGCACTGCCCCATCAATTGAAGGATTGAATGTGGCCTCCAATGTGCCATTCAACTCTAAACGAGCGAGGTTGCTACGCGCAACGCCGTTCATTTGAGAAAAGTCTCCACCGATCAGGAACTTTCCATCGGTTTGCTCATGAATCTGGTAAATCAGAGAATCAACAGAGATGTCATTCTTAAATCCAGCAACCAACGCGCCTCCAGCATCGAGTAGGGCAACAACAGTTTGCGCTTGAGAAGAGACCTGCGAGAAACATCCAGCAATCAATATAGTGTTATTACTCAGGGCAAGAACATCGCTAACGATGCAGTTTGGATTAGGGGCGAATGTTGCATCTAAGGTGCCATCAGCATTCAATCTTGCCAAATTCGACCTAGCCGCCCCATTGACCTGTTGCAAATCGCCGGCGACAAGTATTTTTCCATCCAACTGAATAGAAAGTGCATCCACATCATTATCAGCTGAAGCAACAAACCCCAGATCGAGCGAGCCGTCCATATTCAGGCGCGCTATGTTATGGCGCGTAACGTTATTAATACTACTAAAGCTTCCGCCAACTATGACCTTACCGTCTACTTGTAACTCCGCATCAAATATCGTGTCGCTGAACATTGCGTTTTGCTCGAGCACTCCTAGATTGAATGCGCTTGGAGTACCATCAGACGCAACGATTGATGTTGCAGTAAAAGAGTTACTCGAAAGTTCGGAAAATAACCCACTCAATACGGCACTTCCAGAATCAGTAAGAGTGAAATTATTCACTATCCAGTCGATATCGGGAGCATAAGTCGCGTCCAGCGAGCCGTCTGTATCTAGAAGAACTAGATTCCCATCGACGGCTGCCAAAGCGGGAAGGGATATGCCACCACCCACGAGTACTTTGTCGCCCGCGACAAACTTGATCGTTGCATTTCCGAAAGCGAAACTGTTAATTTCAGCATCAAAGGAGCCTATTACTGAGCCATCAGTGTTGAGTATGGCGACAGGAGGGGTCGCAACACCCCCAATAGTGTTGTAATTACCAGCAATCGCTATCCTGCCATCATCATGCACGTCAATTGAAGTTACTCCGCGCAAAACCTCGGTTCCCGCATTTGGGTCAAATGTGATGTCGAGGGTGCCGTCTGCATTCAGCCTCGCTATTTTGTTTCTAGCAACGCCATTCACAGTTACGAAAAATCCACCAATAATGATTTTGTCATCGCTTTGAATTGCAATCACTTTCACTTCGCCATCGACGATTGGGGAGAAACTTGAATCTAAAGTTCCATCTGTATCCAACCTTGCAAGCCGACGTTGATTTTGGCCATTAATTGATAGGAACGCCCCCCCTAGCACAACTCTTCCGCTGGCATCTAGTACCATCGAATTTTTGCTCGCTGAAAGACTTAGAGATGGTGTGTAGTTGGTATCAAGAGACCCGTCAACATTTAGCCGCGCCAACCCGGATTGAGATTGAGCATTTATTTGAGAGAAGGATCCCGCCAGAAGTATCTTCCCATCACTTTGGATTTCTATTTGGTTCAAGCCCCCACGTATATCCGGGGTGAAATTTGAATCAACAACGCCAGTCGGTGAAACTTTTACAATAGACGATTGTAAGCTCTCATTAACACGGTCAAAGGACCCAACAAAAACAAGATCACCATCTGCTTCTATTGCAACATCGTTCAGGCTTCCACCCAATTTGTAAAAGTCGCCTGCATTAAATGACAAATCCACTGTCGCTTGCAGAGACAGAGACAGAGGCAAAGCAAAAAACAAAAATAATATAGCGAGCGACAGCCCTCTTCCCTTAAAACTTATCATGAATTTTATCAATAAAGCAGCCAATGTTTTCCTTACCGCGACAGTATACTTAATTCCACTACGCCTTAAGGGACAGTTTACTTAATTCGATTGTATTCGAGAGATAGACATACCTTCCAGCAAAAAATAATATTGAGTCTTTGGTAGGCAATTACATAATGCTTGTTCTCAGGATTTTTGCCTTTAGCGCAATTCCTGCAAGGTTCGATTCTCACTGCCACGTAGCACTGATGTCTAAACTATTTTTTGCTAGGCCTAATCTTTGTAGTCGGAATTGTCTCGATCAAGTAGCCGTTTTAGCTCAGCAAAATGCATATCAACGCCGCCTTGATACGATTCCCATTGTAAAGCTGTCTTTTCAGCTACCCGCTCGCTCAAATAATTAATTTCCTTGCCTGTTTGCAATGCTCGAATATAAGTCTCTGCTGAGCGTTCAAAGTAGAACAATCTATTGAACGCATCGGCCACACTAGAACCCAGTATCATCAAGCCATGACTACCCATTATCATTGCTTTCTGTTTGGGGTCCTTTAACATCTCAGCGCAGCGTTCGCCCTCGTCTTCAAAAGCCATACCATCATAATCAGTGTCTAAAACTACACGGTTATGAAACTGAGCGGTGTTTTGGTCAATAGCCGGTAAGCGAGGGTCCTTTAAAGTTGCCAACACGGTGGAAAACTTAGAGTGCACATGCAGTACGCATCTGGCGTGTGGGCAATGGCGATGGACTGCGCCGTGTAGCCCCCAGGCGGTGGGGTCCGGAGCATCTGGGTGGTCCATCGTTTGTGGATTATTAGCATCCACAACTATAAGGTCGCTGGCTTTGATCAGCGAAAAATGTCGCTGGTTTGGGTTAATTAGAAACTGACTGCCATCGCCGTTTATGGCGAGGGAAAAATGGTTTGCTACGCCTTCATGGTAGTCATGCCGCACGGCCAGGCGAAAGGCCGCGGCAAGATCTATTCTGTTTTTCTGTAATTGGTTCACGTAATGGCCCCATGAGTGCAGTCATAATCCGCCATATGTTACACCAACTCTAATCCCTGCGTTGTTAGTACACTATTCGTTACGCGACACACATTTAATTTCAGTTAGCAATTGGGCCAGATTTATTTGCACGTCACTGTTGGGCAAAGCAATGTCGATATGGGGTTCTAGACAATGCCCGCATACTTAGACCCCTTTTTTAAATGCCCAATCGCTACAAAACCTCGGCTGAGTTACTATACCCATCATGCAAAAAACCTATGCCGTCAAAGATTTTCCATGGCTCTCGACGGGCGCCCTCTTTTTCTTTTTTAGTGCACTCATCGGCTTTGGCTCTGGCGTTTCGGTAAGCGAACGACCAGAACTCGCAACCTCTGGTTTATTAATTAAGGCCTACTATAGTCTTAGCCTGTTTGTGGTCGGTGGTGTCGATCTAGGAACGCCAATAGGTGGTACTACTCTGGGCCGTTTTCTTGTGTGGATATCCTACTTTGGCTCTCCAGTACTCGCTGCTTGGGGTCTGATCGGCACTCTTGTACGGGCACTTGCTCCACAAAGTTGGCAGCTAAAACGCCTGAAGAATCATATTATTGTGGTCGGTGACGGCGAACTTGCCACCAGCTACCTCAGAGTGCTTAGACAAGTTAATCAAAAAATCACGGTGGTCGTTGTTAGCGGCAGTAGCGAGCAATTGCTGAAAGATGAATTCGAGCAGAACTTTGGCGCCATCGTAGTTAGTGGTGACATCACTCATGATTTTTTTCTGTGTGAGTTAAAGGTAGAGCTAGCCAAAAAAATTCTATTACTGGATGACAATAGTTTACGCAGCTACGAAGCAGCCAGCGTGCTGATAAACCTCATTCCAGGCATTGCAGACAAGGTAGTAATTCACTGCGCAAGCCTTCGATTTATGCGTTCTATGGAAAACACGCGCGTTGCCAATAGCTGCGAAACCTTCAATACTTATCATTTAGCCGCTGCTGGACTAGTGCGCAGCCACATGCTGCATCACTTTAGAGAAACACGCTCTAAAGACATAGTTATCATGGCTGGCTTTGGGCGATTTGGCCAAACTATTCTCGAAGAATTGCAACGCTGCGCAGCAGACGAGTTAGATACCGTTCTTATTATTGACAAAGACGTGCACCGAAGGGTGATGGTCGCTGATGAACAGATTGAGTTTTCTGAAAGCTACCGCCGCGAACAATTCGAAGGAGACATCTCCAATCCTGAAGTGTGGGAGAGAATTCGCAATACAGTTAATATTGACGGAGACAATACAGTGTTCGTAATGGGCACCGGTTACGAAGAACAGAATTTGCGTACCGCGTTATGGTTGCGCCGCCAGTATCCGGGAGCAATGGTTATCTCACGCAGCAGTAAACAATCATTATTCGCCGCGGAAGTTGGCGAAGAACACAACATTATTAGCATCAGCATTGCCGAGTTACTAGAGCAGAACATACCCAGTTCTTGGGTAGATGTTGAGTAGGCGCATTCTGACCCGCAATGAGCTTTATAATTCTAGTGGCTAATTGTTCCTTCACTGCATGTAAGCGATAATTGCAAACTGGTGCTGTGATTGCAATCCGTAGTTTGTCGCTTATCATTGTAGTTTGCTTAATTAGAACGCTGCCTCCTCAATTCAATAAGTCTTGGGCCTTAAAGCCTAATCAAAACCAAGAGCATTAATATGTCGCAAGCAGTAAAATCTCAGCAACTCACCGGCGTTGCTAAATACCCTCACATCTTCAGCCCTCTGAAACTCGCTCATACCACTCTAAAAAATCGTGTACTGATGGGCTCTATGCACACCGGCTTAGAGGAAGCTGAAAATGGTTTTGAGAGAATGGCGGCCTTTTTCGCGGAGCGCGCTCGCGGCGGTGTTGGCATGATCATCACCGGTGGCTTTGGTCCAAATGATGAAGGCAGCTCCACTGGCGCATTCTTGGCAACACCTGAGGTTGCCGCCAAGCACAGCATAGTAACTAGCGCAGTGCATGCTGTAGATCCTGAAGTAAAAATTTGTATGCAGATATTGCATGAAGGACCACTCGCCGGGCACGAAAAACTAGTTGCTCCGTCAGCAGTCAAATCAAGAATATCGCGCTTCACACCTAATGAACTAGATGAACAAGGCGTCGAAAAACAAATCAGCGACTTTGTGAATTGCGCAATGATGGCCAAACAGGCTGGTTATGACGGGGTCGAGATTATTGGTTCTGCTGGCTACTTAGTAAGCACTTTCTTGGTTGAAAAAACCAACCGACGTGAAGATCAATGGGGCGGTAGCTACGAGAATCGAATGCGCTTTCCGGTCGAAATAATTCGTCGTATACGCCAAGCCGTTGGTAAAGACTTCATTGTGATTTTTCGTATCGCCGGAATGGACATGTTGCAAGGCGGCATGTCGTGGGATGAAGTGGTCATGCTGGCAAAGAAGATTGAACAAGCTGGCGCGTCTATTATCAGCACGCATTTTACTTGGCATGAATCTGCCGTGCCTACCATCGCAACAATGGTGCCACGCGCTGCTTTTGCCAGCGTCACTGGCCGCCTGCGAAAAGAAGTGTCTATTCCGTTGATCACCAGCAATCGTATCAATATGCCCCACACTGCTGAGCAAGTGCTGGCAGATGGCGAGGCTGATTTAGTTTCAATGGCTCGGCCTATGTTGGCTGATGCAGAGTTAGTACTGAAGGCTTTTGAAGGCCGAGAAGATGAGATTAATACCTGTATTGCGTGCAACCAAGCATGCTTGGATCACACCTTTGCAGGAAAAGAGACCACCTGCTTAGTTAACCCGCGAGCATGCCGCGAGACCTTATTAAATTACCCAAGGGTGAAGAGTGTAAAGCGCATCGCAGTTATTGGCGCCGGGCCAGCTGGATTGGCCTACTGCAGTGTTGCCAGCGAACGAGGTCACAAAGTAACTTTATTCGATGCGGCCGATGAGATTGGCGGCCAATTTAATTTAGCCAAACGTGTGCCTGGTAAAGAAGAGTTCTACGAAACCCTGCGATACTACAAACGTAAGCTTGAGATTGGTAAAGTAGAGATGCGTTTAGCCACTCGAGTGTCGGCTGATATGCTGCTCGACCAAGGCTTTGAGGAAATTGTGGTCGCCACCGGCATAAACCCACGAAGCCCTGAGATACCTGGCATTGATCACCATAAAGTAGTTAGTTATATAGATGTGATTAAGGGCAATGTAAGCGTCGGCAAGCGCGTGGCTATTATTGGCGCAGGTGGTATTGGCTTTGATGTCGCTGAGCTTATCATGCACAAAGGAGTATCCGGCGCACTCGACAAAGACGTGTTTGCTAAAGAGTGGGGCATCGACTTTGAAAACCATCCACGCGGTGGTGTAACCGGAGTGAAACCAGTCATAGAAAAAGCCGATCGAGAAGTGTATTTATTGCAACGCAAAGACACACCTGTTGGCCGAGGCCTTGGCAAAACTACTGGCTGGACGCATCGTATTTCACTGGCTAAACGTGATGTAAACATGCTTAACGGCATCGAATATCAGCGTATTGACGATCTAGGACTGCATATCTTGCGCAATGGCCAAGCGCAAACCTTAGAGGTAGACACGATAATCGTTTGCGCAGGGCAAACTTCAGAACGATCCTTGTATGACGCGTTAACTGAGGCGCAAGAAGTTAGCGCAAAAACCACCGGCATTCATCTGATTGGTGGCGCCTTCATGGCTGCTGAGCTTGATGCTAAAGCGGCCATCAATCAAGCCAGCACGATGGCCGCGGTGGTATAGAGAAATTTTCGATTGTTAGGAAGGATTTTCCAGGTTCCTACGGCTGCCTTGGTTATTTTTCACTAATTCGCTAGTGTTCACCCTGCGTTACGCTTTACATTAAGCTATGTTCAAAAATTCAAAGCTGCTAGTTCTTCTAGTCTTCCTTTGCTCTGTTGTTTTATTCAGCGGCTGCCAACAAGATAAAACCGGCGAAGACTTTACCATCACTCTACGGTTGAGCCATGTATTCAACGTTAATGAAGAGTTGGCGCAGTCTATAGAACTAGTAGCCGATCGTATTAACAAGAAGACCAAGGGTGCTGTTCGAGTTCTTACCTATCCTGGTGGCCAAATAGCGACTTATAAAGACGGTGTTGAGATGGTTGTTCGTGGTGCACACTTTATTTCAGTAGAAGACCCTTCATACATTGGTGATTATGTTCCTGAATTCACCGCCCTTGTTGGCCCCATGCTTTACAACAACTTTGAAGAATACATGGAACTGGTTAAAACACCTTTGGTAAAGAGCTGGCTTAAGAAAGTTGAAGACAAAGGCATCAAGGTTCTTTCGCTGCAATACATCTTCGGTTTTCGTAATCTAATAACCGACAAAGTCATCACAACACCTGAGGACCTTAAAGGGGTGAAGCTCAGAACTCCGGGCAGTAAACTGTTTATCAAAACCCTAAATGCCATGGGAGCCACCGCTACCCCCCTGCCCTGGGGTGAAACCTTTAGCGCATTACAACAGGGTGTGGTTGACGGGCTTGAAGGCTCTGAATTCACCAATTTAGGCACCAAAGTTTATGAGACTGGTAAAAAGAACGTGGCGTTTACAAATCATTTCTTAGGAACCTGTGGCGTTTATATATCGACAGATGTCTGGGCTAAGATTCCACCACAATACCAAACAATCATTGAGCATGAATTTACTTACGAAGCAGAGCAGATGATTAAAATGCTGAAAGGCAAACAGGCTCAAGTCATCAAAGATTTAGAAGCCCAGGGCGTGAAATTCAATCATATTGATAGAGCTGCGTTTGAAGAAAGAACTCTAAAATTGTACGACGGAAAATTGCCTGGTGTAACCATTGAAATGTACGATCAGATTCAGACTGAACTCAAAAAAATTCGAGCGAGGGCCGCACTATGAACTCTTCGGTGAAATACTTTTTTAAAAACTTTGAAGAGATTCTCTGCAGTGTCTTTTTAGTCACAATGATTTTTTTGGTTATAGCTAATGTGTTCTTGCGATATTTATTTAGCTACTCAATTTTTTGGGCTGAAGAGGTTGCTACTATTTGTTTTGTTTGGTGTGTATTTGTAGGTGCAAGTGCCACTTACAAGCATAAAATGGACATGGGCATTGACGTGCTTATAACCAAATTGCCAGCAAAGATAGAAAAGTCTATTCGCTTTGCTGTAAGTCTGGTTTTGTTAACGATTAACGGCTATATCTTTTACATGGCCATTGTTTTCACCAAGATTGCTTGGGTCAAGCCAACGGCTGTTTTAGGTATTAGCTCTGCAGCCGTTAACTCAGCGCTTATCGTTGGCTTTGGTTTAATTACCTTCCATACAATAAGGTTTCTAGTTCGAGATATTGCAAGGTTTTTAAGTAAGGAGCAAATGCAATGATTTACCTGCCCGTTGCCATTCTCTTCCTACTCTATTTTACCGGCATACCCATAGCCTACGCATTGTTTGGTGCGTCTATTTTCTATTTTACATTCTTTGATGCTGGCATGCCGCCAGATCTAGTGTTGCAGAAGTTCATCACATCAGCCGCGTCCTTCCCCTTGCTCGCCATTCCGTTTTTTGTGATGGCTGGTTCAGTAATGAATTATTCAGGAATAAGCACCAAGCTTATGCAAATGGCCGAAGTCTTAACCGGTCATCTCACTGGCGGTATGGCACAAGTGAATGTGGTATTAAGTACTTTTATGGGCGGAGTTTCAGGCTCAGCCAATGCCGACGCAGCCATGCAAAGTAAAATACTCGTGCCGCAAATGGAAAAACGCGGCTATAGCCGCGCATTTTCAGCCGCCATTACCGCATCGTCTTCAGCCATTTCTCCAGTAATCCCGCCAGGCATTGTGATGATTATCTATGCTCTTATTGCGCAGGTATCGGTGGCCAAATTATTCGCAGCAGGTTATGTGCCCGGTTTAATTATGGCGGGCGCGTTAATGTTCACCGTAACGCTGATCTCTAGAAAACGCAAATACAAACCCTCCCGAGACAAGCGAGCCAGCGCGGGTGAGATTGGCTCTCAGTTAAAAGAATCCATCTGGTCATTATCACTGCCGTTCGGCATCATACTTGGCTTGCGGTTTGGCCTATTCACGCCCACTGAAGCTGGCGCAATGGCTGTGTTGGCCTCTGTTCTCATTGGAATATTTGTTTACAAAGAACTTGAGCTTTCTCATATCAAGCCCATTTTGTTAGACACGATTTATGGCACAGGCACCGTTGTTCTTATTATCGTTTCGGCTTCGGTGTTTGGCTACTATTTGAATTGGGAACGTATCCCGCAAGAGCTTACGGCATTGCTATTAGACTTCACTTCTAACAAATATCTGATGCTTGCTGTCATAAATGTTTTTCTGTTGGCCGTTGGTATGTTCTTAGAGGGAGGTGCCGCGCTCATTATAATTGCCCCTCTGCTAGTCCCTGTTGCAGTAGAACTGGGCATTGACCCCATCCACTTCGGCATGATCATGATCGTCAACATCATGATAGGCGGAGTAACGCCTCCGTTTGGTTCTATGATGTTTACCACCTGCTCTGTAACGCAAGTGCCAGTGGGTGACTTTATGCGAGAGGTTTGGCCCTTCATAATCGCCCTATTAATCGCATTGCTGGTAGTGACCTACGCTCCATCTCTAGTGATGTTCCTTCCAAGTCTAATGTAAGACTAGTGTTGCAAAGGGATAGACCCCGTTAAAATATAGACCGTCACACGTCACACGTCATCCGTCACACGTCATCCGTCATCCGTCACCCGTCATCCGTCATCCGTCATCCGTCATCCGTCATCCGTCATCCGTCATCCGTCATCCGTCATCCGTCACCCGTCACCCGTCACCCGTCATCCAGAGGAGCGAAGCGACGTGGGATCTCCCTCTACGGCGACTTGATCAAGAGATTGGTATACTCTCCCCAAACCCTATTCCCAGTTAATTGACCAACACGAGTAAAAGCGAAATGATTTCTGTAGTTCGATCTTTAATTAAGCCGATTAGCATAATAGTTACATTAATAGTATCTTCAGTGGTCATTGCACAAACCAGCAGCGAACCACCACAAACAGGAAAATTAACGATTCTGATCACAGGTGCAAATCGTGGTATCGGTCTGGCGCTTTCTGAAAAATTTTCAACCAATGGCTTTAAGGTTATTGCTACCGCAAGAAAACCAGACGAGGCCATTGAGTTAAACAAGCTAGGGGTGCAACTAGAGGCGCTCGATATATCAAGTCAAGCAAGTGTCGATACGTTGGTGGCAAAACTCGCAGGGCAGTCAATTGATATTTTGCTTAACAATGCTGGAATTGGTGGGCATTCTACGAGCAATTTCGCTGACCTCGACATCAATAAGCTAGCAGTTGTGCTGGATGTTAATTCCTTGGGTGCACTGCGCGTGACTCAGGGCTTACTGCCGAACTTGATGTTAGGCAATCGTAGAGTGGTTGCCAGTATTAGCAGTCGAATGGGAAGCATCGAAGATAATAACAGAGGTTGCTGTTATGGGTATCGGGCGAGTAAAACTACTCTTAATAGTTTCAATAAAAGTTTGTCGATGGAATTTGAGGGTGATGGCTTCATCTTTACAGTATTGCATCCAGGCTGGGTCAAAACTGATATGACCAGCGACGCGGCAACCTATACGCCTAAACAAAGTTCAGAACACTTGTTTAAAGTTATTAGCGGCCTAGGGAAAGACGATAATGGTAAGTTTTATGACCTATTCGGCAAAGAAATCCCTTGGTAACGGCATTCAGGGGCAGTAGCCTTAATTTAATTGATTTGAAGAGTTAGGGTTACTAATCTAGTTTTGATGGTTGGTATTAGCTTCAAATCAGATTTCAGATTACTCACTATGTGGTGCGCGATAATTTGAAAACCAGGTTATCGCCAAAACGGCTACCATCAACAACAACATTCCATCGATAACAAAGACCATTTCCTGTGACCAGTTATCGTAAATGTAGTGACCGAATAGTGGGTCTAATGCTGCGCCGGTACCAGCCGCCGCTTCCTTGGCTCCAATAATCGTTCCGCGTAATGCATCTGGCGCCATGTCTGCCACCAAAGCATCTTCGGCTGGGCTCGACATAGCCCAACCGACCGAGAACAAAATATAAGCGCAAGCCACCATGAAGATACTCGGCCAAAATGGCAGCGACATTGAAACCAGGCCAGCGAAAGCAACACCAATGGCAATAATCGGTGCGCGCCCCCAACGATCAGACCCAGCGCCAGAATAGCGTGGCAATATGGCATAAACCAATCCAGCAGGTAAGAATGCTACGGCTAAGTACATAACATTCAAATCAAATTTATTTTTAAGATAGAGCAGATAAATCGACTCGATCAGAGTGGTAGTAAAAGCCGACAAAAACACGATGAACATGATCTTGCGCAGCGGCGCATTCCAATCTACCTTTAACTGCCACTAATCTTGTTGAATAACGTGTGTTTCGCGCACCTTCAATAACGCCCAGTAAAGCCATTACGGCATACCCAAGCCTCTTTCATTGGCATAAATCCCACTAGGGATGGCACCTATCATAATGCCGCGCACCGAGGTGGTGGTCAGTCGCCCCATTCCAGCGCCTCGTTCATTGGCAAGGTTGGTGTCAGCCACAATGGTGCGCGCCGATACCCACATTAGTGATGCGGCAATACCTTGTAGAAGCCGCGCAAGATAGAAATCGCAAATATCCACACTGTGTGCCATCACCATCATGGCAATGGTATAGAACAGAAATTAACAGGTGAAAAACCAACGGCGACCAAAGCGATCCAGACAATAGCCAACAACCGGCCCCACCAGCAACATTGTGCCGGTACATACCGCGTACATGCCGGCAATGCCAAATGCACTGATGCCGAGATCATCGGCACGAATAGGCACCCCGAAGTCGAGAAAAACAAACGCTGTGGAACCAAGAAATATGGCCGTAAGGTAGGTGGGCTTTGGCGATTAACTCATTCTGTAGTTATAGCATGAGTTACAACAGGGTTTTGGCATGTCGGAACCGATCCATTCGAGCACCGTAAGCTTAATTCATTTGAATTCAAGACATAGGTATACTGTCCGAAAAATTACTCAAGGGTTAATAATGGCTAAAAAGTTTTATGTAGTATGGCAAGGAAGGCAAACAGGTATATTCACTGATTGGAATACGTGTAAAAAACAAGTAGATGCCTTTACCGGCGCCAAATATAAATCGTTCAAGACACGCGAAGAAGCCGAAGCTGCTTTTACGGGTATTAGAGCACCATCATCCAGCAAATCAGTCGGCTCGCCGGCCAAAAAGAAATCTTCAAAGCAAACTGTAAAAACCTATACCGCTATTGAGATTTCAGTCATGCAACTGGACACCAAAATATTTACTGATGGTGGCTGTGAACCAAATCCTGGTCAAGCTGGCTCTGGTATTGCTATATATCGCAACAATACTGTTGATGAACTCTGGTATGGCTTATATGACCCGAATGGCACTAATAACACGGCCGAGTTAAATGCACTGCATCAGGCATTAATAATGGCGGCTAGTGAAGTCGACAAAGGCAAGTCCGTTGCGGTATTTTGCGATTCCAAGTATTCCATTCAGAGTGTTACACAATGGGCCGTTAACTGGCAGAAAAAAGGTTGGAAAAAACCGAGCGGCGAAATCAAGAATCTAGCATTGATCAAACAGATGTTTGCCTTACACCAACAGCTAAAAGACAAGATACAGGTGTTGCATGTAAATGGTCATGTTGGTGTAGAGGGCAATGAGTTGGCTGACCGTATGTCGATAATCGCTATTGCAGAAAAGGATACCGATTTTAGTCGCTATGGCGGTGAGCTTGATATTAAATCTCTATTGGCAATGAGAGCTGGCTAATCCGCCTAGAATCTATCCATAGAAATCAGATTAGCAGATAAAAAATCTTTAAAAATCAAAATTTTATAGAAACAATCTATAAAAAAAACTTCTATAAATAACTAGGGAGCAAGCATGTCGCAAGCTACAGTAAAATTTACCATCGAGAAAGAAACCAAAAATAGTGTGCGTTATAAAGAAATGCCAGAAGAAGGCAAGGCACCTATTATGGGCACCCTGTATGTGCAGAAATGGTTTGCAGGTGATACAAAAAACCTTGAAATCACTATCGATAAGAAAGACTAATATCGTGGAGCAATTTGTACCTAGTGTTAAACTGCTACTCACATTTAATTTTTAAGTACAAAAGGACTATTGTATGACTGCAACTAAAAACATGGATATGGATATTCACAGCACATTAAAACAGACTTTCGGTTTTGATCAATTTCGCACTGGGCAAGAACAAACCGTGGTGCAGTTGTTGGCTGGTGATTCATCACTGGCGATCTTCCCTACTGGTTCTGGTAAATCACTGTGTTACCAGGTCTCTGCCTTACATTTACCACACCTTACTTTGGTCGTTTCGCCATTGTTGGCATTGATGAAAGATCAGCTTACTTTTTTAGCCAGCAAAGGGATCTCGGCGGCCAGTATTGATTCGACTCTGACTCCCGACGAAAATCAGCAGGTAATGGCCAAGGTACGTGACGGTGATATCAAAATTTTGATGGTGTCGGTCGAGCGGTTTAAGAATGAACGCTTTCGTCAGTTTATTGGCAGTGTGCGGTTATCAATGTTGGTTGTTGATGAGGCGCACTGTATCTCTGAGTGGGGTCACAATTTCAGGCCCGACTATTTAAAGTTACCGGTTTATCGTGATGAGTTGAATATTCCGCTGGTCTTATTATTAACGGCAACCGCTACCAAAGCGGTTAAGGATGACATGGCGGCTAAGTTTAGTATTGCTGAACAGCACATTGTGCAAACAGGGTTCTATCGTTCAAACCTTGATTTAGCGGTAGTGCCGGTTAGCACAGCAGAAAAAAATGACATCTTGTTACAGCACGTTACGTCTCAACTCAAACCGCAACAGGGGCCGGGCATTGTTTATGTAACACTGCAACAATCTGCTGAACGCGTTGCCACGTTTCTTTGCCAAAACAATATCAATGCGGCTGCCTATCATGCAGGTTTTGATAATGATAAACGCCAGCGTATTCAAGAAGAATTCATGGCCGGTAGGATTCAAGTAGTGGTGGCAACCATCGCTTTTGGTATGGGTATTGATAAATCAGATATACGTTTTGTTATTCATTACGATCTGCCCAAGTCTATCGAGAATTATAGTCAGGAAATTGGCCGTGCGGGGAGAGATGGCTTGCCTTCGCAGTGCATCACCTTGGCAAACCTTGATGGCCTCAACACCGTTGAAAATTTTATCTATGGTGATACACCTGAGCTAGACGCTATAGACTTTGTTTTAAACAATATTAGAACCGAACTGCAAGCTGGTAAGTGGGAGTTGCAGTTGGTGAGCTTATCCAATGCCAGCAACGTTCGGCAGTTACCTTTAAAAACCTTGTTGGTTCAACTGGAACTATTAGGTGTTGTACGCCCGATGTATGCCTACTTCGCAGAGTTTAAATACAAATTTGTAAAATCCAAGGGTGAAATACTTACCCAGTTTGAAGGCGAGCGACGTAGCTTTGTTGAAGCAATTTTCAATCATACTAATATGAAAAAGGTTTGGGGAGAGCCCAATTTCGATGCCCTGTTTGCCAACTACAATAGTGACCGTGGTCGAGCAATCACAGCACTCGAATACCTGCAAGAAAAGCAATGTATCGAACTGGAAACCAAACGGATGACAGAAGTGTTTTCTGTCAATGAGGCTACATTGGCTGATGCTGATCTTGCGCAAAAATTACATCAGTATTTTGTAGAAAAAGAACACAAAGAGATTAAAAGGATTGCCGCTCTGATACGTTTTTTTGAGCTAGATAGTTGCTTAAGCTATAACCTGTCACGATACTTTGATGACCAACACGCCCCACAACAATGCGGCCACTGCAGTGTGTGTAGAGGGCAAGTAGCAAAGTTAGCCTATTCGCGCCAACAAAATTGGCCAACCGATGAATCATTAAGTCAGGTAATAGCGGAACTGCAAAAACATCTTGCAGATAAAGTAGATGAGCCATTGTCAGATGAGTTACTTTGCCGTTTCTTAGCAGGCTTGAGTGTGCCCATATTTGCGCGCAATAAGGTCAGGCAATTAGCAGGTTTTGCGCTGTGTGAGAATTTTAGGTACGCCGACATTCGCAGTAAAGTGCAAAGTTTGGGTGGATAAAGGAGATACTTCAGCTGCGCTCAGTCGAATACGGATCTAGCGGCCGCTGCCTTGTATTGGAATATGACGGCTTACCTTGATAGAGATCCCCTCATCGCGACTCTGGCGCTAGCAGCCTACCCTCACGGTATAACGATTTAACTTTCGACTAAGCGACAAACTTCTATTTCTGCGCCAAATAAATAGTATGTTTACTGCCTTTGCCTTTATGCGCTCTGACGGTTTTAAAACTAACGTTAAACTGCGCCTTTTTCAGCCTCTTGGTAAACCTTGGGTCATGCCAAGCTGACCAGACTGCTAACATACCTTTTGGGCGCAGCATTTCCCGCATCGCATGTAAACTTTCCAGTGAATACAGGTCGCTATTATCGTCATGAGTAAAGGCCTCGGGGCCGTTATCAACATCTAATAAAATCGCATCGTATGTTGCCTGTTTGGTCATAAACAGCTCAGCCACATCACCTAAATATACTCGAGTCCGATCATCATCAAGCGGCCGGCCTGCACACTCGCCCAGTGGGCCTTTGTTCCATTCAATTATTTCTGGCACCAATTCAGCTACAAGCACCTCAGAACTGGGGGACGTTGCTTTAAGAGCGGCCGCCAGAGTAAACCCCATACCCATGCCACCAACAACCACCTTAGCGTTTTCAACCCTTTGAATATGCGCGCAGCCCAACTCAGCCAATGCAAGCTCAGAAGAATACATCCGGCTCGACATTAGATCCCCATGCACACCTTTTAGCTGAATAGAGAATTCATTGTCACGCTCAGTTAGCGTCATTTCACCGCCGTCATTGGGAATCTTGGCAGTGCCTAATAAGTTCGTAGGTATCATGGTTTTGTCTATTCTTGGATAGAATGCCTGATGAAGAAGATCGGGCGATTCTAGCACAATTGCATGCTCTGATTTCTTAGGCCTCGCTAGGTGCGGAAATTGCGTGTTGGGTAATTGTCTTGGTCAGGATCTGCTGGATATTTATCCATAGAAGCTAGCCCGGCAACTCACATCGACTGCACGTATTGCAACATCCGCTTTCGTTGTTTTTCATCAGGCAGGCGCCCAAAACCAGCAGCAACATTGTCTCTTGCATGCTTGGGTTTAGCAGTTTCAGTTAGCACCGTGGTGACCCCAGGGTGCGCAGCAATGTACTTGAGCGAAAACTGTGCCCAGCTTTGGCAACCGAATTCAGCTACCCACTCAGGCAGCGGTTTGCATTTCACTTTTGAAAAATACTTACCATTCATAAATGGGCGGTTCACCACAACCGCGACTCCATGCTCCTGTGCTGAAAGAAGTGCCCGATTTTCTGCATCGGGTTCAAACAGGGAATAATTCATTTGCAGGTAATCGGGTTTAAGCTCCGTAATCAGTTGTTCGGCGTAGTCAAAATAGTTCATGCCGCTAAAACCAATATGTTTAACCAACCCCTCCTCCTTCCAGGTATTCATCACCGCAAAGTCCTCGCGGTCTGGCCTTAGATTGCTGACCCGCGTTTGTATAAACTGTATAGGGTCTCTATTTACCAGAGTTTGTATTTGTTTGATACATGCGGCTCCTCTCTCAAAATCTACGGTTGGCGCACCAACCGCTAAATCAAGTAGTGCTAGCTTTTTCGGGATAATAAATTCAGCGAGTTTTTGCGGTATATTGCCGTTCGCATCTATGTAGTTTCCACCAGAACTTAGCAGAATCTCAATAAGTTCCTGTGTCAGCGCAGAGTAGTTTGCGCCAGCCCCACGAAACGCGGGGGAGCCGCCATAAGCAATCACTCCGATCTGCTGACCCGAGGAAGGTATGGTTCTGGTATGCATTTTTTGAACAGCATGCTCTGCCTGCGCCGAACCGACAAGAGGAGCGAGGGCCGTGATCAGCCCGCTCTTAAGAACAGTTCGCCGATCAAATTGCAAAGCTTTTGTGGGCATGGGGATTGACTCCAAATATGGTCATTAGATTCCTAGATAGTAGGCCAGAGTATATGGTTTGCTAAATAAAACCGGCTTTCATTATAGGAGGTTCACATTGGCTATCCTGAACCAATTTACCAACGGATGAAAGTTTTAAATTTCACTTTAAAACCCGCTTTTTCAACATCTTGGTGAAGCGCTAGCCCTCAGTCTGATCGAGGTAACTCCTTGGCCGACTCGCATCGCCTTCGGTAACCTTGCTGTGAAGTGAATCTCGAGCTACAGGGTCATTGCAATAACTCCGTTACGGACTTGCGTGGCAATCGCCTATGTAGGTCTCAGTAGGTGGATATCCCACATAGTTTCGCGCCTCTAGTCTAGAGTAGACTACCTACCATTGTGGTATGCCTGTGTCACGTCGTTTGGCCGGCAGCAGGCTAGCAGATGTCATCCAAATATCTGTACAACTAGTCCAGCAATGTCGATTCAAAATCCCCCATCTCCGGCGGTAAAATAGGGTTGCTTAAGTTAAATCTTCGACGCCGTTTCAATCCAAGCCTCTGCACCACATCTCCATAGTTTTTAGTGAATATTCGATCATGTTCACCACTCTCCTTTAGCGCTGTTAAGCCGGCATCAATTCGCTCGGCCAAAGCTGGGTTGCGGTGATTAACATAGAACACTAACGGGAATGGGTAGTAGAGCATCAGCGATGGCTCGATACTGATCCCGCCAAGTGGTTCGGCGCGCTGTTTAAAAACCTCTTCGATCTCATTTACACCCAAAGCTGTGTAATCGAAGGCATGATCTTTGAGGAGCGGCAACAATTCATCGAAAGTACCTTTTTCAACTACATCATAGTCGTTGTGACGGAACAATCCAGCATCGGCCCAGGTCTGTGGAATACCTATGCAAAGGCCTTGTAACTCCGCATCATCTTTGAGGATTTTGAAGCGCTGCAAAGACTCATCTCTGACAAGGAGAAGACGATAACCCAACAAGCCTTTGGCTAGCGGCTGGTTAATCACGATCTTTTGTTCATCCTTAAACTTTAGATTGCCCGCTACGGTAACCAAAATATCTGCACCGGCATGAAAAACAGTGCTCTCGCCTTCGGCCAGCGGATAGTCAGTATTGTCGATGTGCAGGCTCACTGAGCCGTAGTCTTTGTGAGTGATTTTCAGGCAGGCTCCAAGCAACTCAGATTCATAGTTCTGCCTAGCACTGGTTTTGTTGCCGTTCCAAAAACTTATTTTTTGCATCTCGTGATTTAACTCAAATAAAGCATTTCAAACGGGCATACCTAGTTACACCTGCGCGATTGAAGCCTTGCTAATAACCGACTTCGGGAACGGACCTCGATACAGCATACAAATTCCAAATAGACTCAAGAGATAGGAATATTGCCCGCGTAATTACCGCTTAGAACGGTACCGGATACTGCCGAATCACGGCATCGATATCCTTTAGTATTTCTTCCGACAGAGTCAATTTTTGCGCGTCGATATTTTCAATAAGGTTATCCATGCTGGTCGCGCCTATTATGGTCGACGTGACCCCATCAAATTGGTACACCCAGGCCAAAGTCATCTGAGCTAAGCTCAGGCCGTGCTTCTGGGCAATAGCGTGATACTGCGCAATTGCCGCATGTGTTTGACTGGTATCTCGAAATATCCCATTACGCTGATTCATGGTCCAGCGGCAACCTTCAGGCTTGGCACCATTCATATACTTACCACTGAGCGCTCCGCCGGCTAGTGGCGACCAAGGCAGGTATGCAATGTCATTTAACACGCAGGTCTCCATTACATGCGGCGCATCTGTTAAATGCAATAAACTAAACTCGTTTTGCACCGACACCATTTTGGGCAAATCATGCTCTTTGGCTAAACTAAGATACTGGTTGATGCCCCAAGGCGTGTCGTTAGACATACCACAATGTAAGATTTTTCCATCGCTGACGCACTCGCCCAATGCCTGCAAAATATCCAGATGCTCCTCGCGCTCTTGCTCAACATCTATGCTGCTGTGTTTATAAGTACCAGGCCAATGCTTAGAAAATTGTGGCGCCGGTCGGTTCGGCCAGTGTAATTGAAAAAGGTCGAGGTAATCGGTTTGCAATCTTTCAAGCGACCCATCTACCGCCTTTTTAATTGCCTCTCCGGTAATCTTGCCTCCCTCACGCAACCAAGGCACACCAATACCACCAATTTTAGAGGCCAGTACTATCTCGGATCGTTTAGCCTTGTTGCTACTTAACCAATTGCCAATAAAGGTTTCTGTATGCCCGTAGGTCTCAGGCTTGGGTGGCACAGAATACAATTCAGCTGTATCAATAAAATTGATATCTTGATCCAGCGCGTACTCAATTTGCTGATGTGCATCTTGCTCCGTGTTTTGCTCTCCCCAGGTCATAGTGCCAAGACAAACTTCGGAAACATTAATATCGGTGGTGCCTAATTTTTTGTACTGCATAAACGTCTACAATCTCACTTTGGTTCAAGGTTATCTAACAAGGCTGTTAATCGCATTGCCCCAGCCGCAAATTCCGTAAGCATGGGGTATACACAGCGAATTTTTTAGTATTGTATCCAATTGTGCCATGTGCTTAATAAGCTTTTGTGATCGCTGGTCTCGGTTGTTATTGCCAAGTTGCTTTAAAATTGGCCAGGGCACTGTATAGCGACGCTAACCAGCCAACTTAATTAATTGATTATTAAAGCTACTATCAATCCACTGCGAAACACCCCCTTGAGGTTCGAACAGACGTTTAAAATCTTTCTTAATGTCTGACTGTCTGACCAATTTTTCGTTAGCAAATTCAAAATGAATCAACAGGGGAATACAAATTTTAAGCCATGTATTTGCGATTTCAGGGTCATTATTACCCTCGCGTAAGGCGGATAAATAGCAAATATAGGCCCACCGGTAATTTATATCCCAGCCATTGAAAAGCGATTTTATTCTTGATACTAGTCGATCTACAAAAGCTATCGTTGGACCGCGTTTAATTGGATTGTCTCTATACGCTTGAACTAACTCTATACCAGTGCAATGGCTATACTCATCCCTAAACCTTTGTAACTCTATGTGAATAAATTCACGCCTCCACCCCCAATAATGAAACACGTCTTCTTCACAGGTATGTATTGTTGATGACTCATTTAGCATGACGCCTATTGAAAATTGTTCGAGGGTAAACAAAGACTGAACCTCATTAAGGTTCTTGGTCAGCTCTATCGAACGTTCCATTGCGCTCTTATGTTTAGGCGTCAAACCCACGATGCCAGAATTGTACATAACGGATTGTCTATTCAACTCAAAATCATTCGGTTCCAGCTGACTTTCAATATGGTCACACAATTTATTCCACTTAGGATCATCCGATACCTTCTGTCCTTTCGCATGCATTAACACGTCAACATCCGAAATTTTCCCAAATAATTCTATCGGCGATACGTTGAAAAAGATGTCCGTATCAAAATATATAAGTGGTCGAGCAAGCTTATCCAAAGCTTCAACCAAACAATAAATTTTTACCAAATGGTGGACCGTTTCACCGTCTTGCTTACTAGCTTGCTGTGCATTTTTAATACTATAGGTTGTAATCGGCAAGGGAAAATCTGATAAATCTGAATCGGTAAATATAACAATCTCGATCTCGTTGTCAGCAGCCATACTGTATGCGCTCAGGATACTTCCAAAAAGTTCAAGCTTATAAAGAGGACTCTCACCGTAAAAGATTGCCATAAGGGTACTCATCGAGACTCATCCTTTGTTCTTACATCTTGTTCAAAATAGGCAGACTACGTTTGCATTCAAAATGATCTACAATCAGTTTCAGTTGATATTCGTAAACTATCGACTATGGAATACTACAATATTTACT
Organism: Cryomorphaceae bacterium; assembly: GCA_047623225.1. Classification (GTDB taxonomy): domain Bacteria; phylum Pseudomonadota; class Gammaproteobacteria; order Arenicellales; family Arenicellaceae; genus Arenicella. Next base: position 8,952 of record JBLHME010000033.1, on the reverse strand, counting down.
GTTTAGATTGGTATTTAGTTGTAGTCAGATACCAGCCCCCGTAGGGTAATTGACCACTTAAATTGGGAAGGCCAATTGGGGATCGTAAGAACCTCAGTACACCCAATTTAAGGCAATTCAATATTTAGGCTTACTGTCCCCGATTGGCAGCGTCATGCCATCGCTTTAATCTCAGCCAAGGCGGAATCTACCTCACTCTGGTTGTTTAACAAGCTTGGCGCAAATCGAGCATGGCTTTGACGATACGGTGTACTACTCATGATAATTCCCTTGTCGTGCATACGTTTAACCACCTTCTTGGGTGCCACACCATCCACATCAAAACACACCAAACCTGACGATAAGTCACTCGCCATAGGAGTGTGCAAGCTTACGTGTGACATTTTGGCCAAGCCTTCTTTGGTTTGGCTATTAAGCTGATGAATCCGTTTTTGAACCTGAGCCTTACCCAACTGCAAATGCAGCTCAAACGCAGCGGGCAAAGCCCAACGATGTTCGAACGAATGAAAACCACCTGGCGACATGTGTTCACCAACCGGCACTTGGTCCTGATTTAGCTCACCCAGCCAAACACCATACGAACCACTGAAGCTTGGTATCACTGCCTCAGAACGCGACCAGGCTTTTTGGTTACCCCAAACCAATCCAGTACCACGCGGGCCAAAAATCCACTTATGCGTGCCGGCAATAAAAAAGTCGCAGCCAAGTTGGCTTATGTCTTGGTCTTCTATGCCAAATCCATGCACACCATCAACACAAAAAAGAATTTGGTCTTGCTCACCGCGTTTAGCATTAAGCGCCTCAATAGCGTCGGCCATGGCGCGGATAGGCAGCTTAACGCCAGTAGATGAGTGCACCCATGTAACGGCAATTGCTGCGGTCTTACTGTTTATATTCTTGGTTAGATTACCCACTAATGAATCCGTTGTTACCGTAGCAGCGTCTTCATACAAAGACACCTGTCGTACTGTGGCACCAGTGCGTTTGGCGCGCTGTGCGAGCGATAAGTCAGTGGAGTAATGATCATGCGTAGTTTGTAAAATTTCTTGCCCAGGGCGCAGTTTAAGGCCACTGTAAACCATAGCAAGACCCATGGTAGTGCTGCCAGTTAAGGCAATCTGCGAACCATCACCGCCCATGTAGCTGGCGGCCGACGCCGAAATCTTGGCATCAATTGTCTGGTAGTGATCATGCCAATAATCCGATGGGTTTTCATCAAGCGCCAGCCGATGCTTGGTGATCTCGTCGGATACTGGTTTGGGGTGCGACGCCAATAAAAATGTCGACAGCTGAATATATTTGCGTGTTAGCGTGAACATGTCTCGCAAAGCCGCCCAATCTCCCGCCTGAATAGGCGCGTCAGATGCTGTTATTAATTTGGCTGTGGCAGTTTTGGCCGTTGTGGCAGCAGCCTGACTTGCGCTCGCTGTAAGACCAGCTCCAATCGCTAATCCACTGGCACCCAGAAAATCACGTCTCAGCATAATATTCTCCTTAACCCATATTGTTTCGTTAAATAGACAGTAGCCTATTAAAATGGCTCAGTAAAGTACCTACAGAGTCGCAACCTATTCAAAACACCTAGCGGCTAACTCCCATATTGCGATTGATACTAGCTCTTTAATTCACAATTCAAAACAAGCTCTGCCCTACCTAGGCTGCCTTCTCTCATTACGAGCACCAGACTTCGCCTTCGCAGGAGCCGTTTTCTTAGCGCTCGACTTGCGTTCTACAGCTACAACTCTGGGCGGTGCAGCTTGGCGTTTCACTACTTGCTGCTGAACCGGCCTAGCAGCAGGCCGCTGTTGAATAGGAGTCGCCGTTCTAGCCTGATTGGAAGATTTCACGGTAGCTTGTCTATTAACCGGCCGCGTAACTTGGCGGTTAACAACTCTTCGATCGTCCTCAATTTGTCGGGTTCTTGCTGGTATAACAACTCGAGAATTTGTAGTTGGGCGATTAACTGGGGGGGTTCTATTAGCTACAGTGTTTTGATTAGTTGCGGTACTTCGATTAACCAACGTATTCCGATTTGTCACCGAGCGGCTTTGTGGCGCAATAACACGCCGCGAAGAATTTGCGTTAATAGCGTTACTTCTTCGGCTCACCAATTGGTTTCGAACTTGCTCCTGACTTAATTCCCGCCGAGTTTGGTTAGCTTGTATTTGGCCATTGTGTCGCCCTATTCTTTCATTACCAGCGCTTCGATCATTGCGATGACCATTGTGTCTATTGCGATTGCCATGGCGGCGGTTTGCGTTGTGCACCCATCGCTCTGCGTAGCGGTGGTCGAGTATGTCGTAATGACTGTAATAGCGATTTGGCTGATAGTATCGCGGCGAAATTCTTACTAAGTGGTGATTGCGCCAGTTAAACGAGTTGGAGAAAAATCCAAAAGACAACGAGATTCTCGGGCCCCAGTAAAATGAGCTGCCACGGTTGTGTGCATAATAGTCGTTGTAATATCTGCTATCAGCATATGGGTAACCCCAGTAGGTCGGCTGATAGTGCGGCCAACGCCAAGCGCCGTAAACCTCTCGCGTATCGTAATACGGCACATAAACCACCTCACGTTCACGCGGCTCAATAATGATGCTGCGCTCGTCTCGGGTTACTGTTACCTTCTCCATCTCATCCAAGCTGCCTGCTTGCTCAGCAAGCTCACGCAGATTCTGCACGCTGGCTAAAACCTGTTCTTCGTCTTGCAAAAATGCGTCGCCAAGTCGCTGCGTCCACTGTAGGTCTTGACTCAAGCGTTTTAGAATTTGCGGGAATGCCACCAAAGCCTGAACACTTGGGTCCCAATCATTTTCTTGCGCAGCTTCCACCGCTTGCTGGCCTTGCAATTCGGCGTTCTGCAGCGCCCATCGCTCCGCCTGAACAACCTCCAGAGGATAAGTAGATGCAACTAGAATGTGCGACAGTACGGTGTCGGGGTAAAGCGCAATGGGTGCTAGTATTTGCTCTAGCTCAGCTTGGCTAATAACTTCTTGACGCTCATCTTGAGCTTGAACAAAACCAGTAGTGAACACAGACAAAAGCAGCGCCGCCACTAATAGAATTTTGCAGGAATAGATGCTTGGCAATATTTTCATAGATAAATTCCACCAAGTTTGAGATGGACCTTAATTAATATTACTTCATTATCACCGATGTTTCCTGAATCTTAGCTGAACAGTAACAGTAGTAGCAAAATCCCCCACCTTCAGTATTGCCAACACTCCGGCAGTCCAATTGCAGCAACAACCATGTTTAAATGGCAATGGAAACAACCTAAACACTCTTTGTTAAACAACCAATAAAAAATATTCTTCATTCTTATGAATCCATTTCACTCAAACGTGCATCTAAGTCTACACAAGCAGCAACATTGCCCAACAAAATTTACTTAAAAAACATTCTCATGAAAAATCTATCAATCAGCTTAAGTCTTATCTTAATGGCAGTAAGCATTCAAACAGCATTTGCGACCCAAGTTTCAGCATTTACGGAGCAAGCTGAGTATTATTCAGTCCCACAATCAGATATTGAAACATTCTTTGTTTATGCTAAGCAAGAAGTTGCAGGGTTTGAAATCTACAGTGAAAAGCACAGCCAGAAAGCGATTGCTGAAATCATGAACGGTGTTGTCGCTAACATCCGCAATGACGCGAAGAGAAACGACAGCTAAGCCCGCGCGGCATTGACGATTTAGAGCAGAATAAGCTAACACCCCATGCTTGAGCACCTAGCTAAAGTTTCTTCGGCTGGGAGTCTTAGTTGTTTTTTTACTAAAAACTCAAGCGCCGCTTCAACTCAACGGCGTTACGGCGTGACACACTGATGACTTTATTATCGCCCATAGTGATGTCATATCCATCGCCAATACTTTCATCAATGGATTTGATTTCGAATAAGTTAACCACAAATTGGCGGCTGACTTTGAAAAATAACTGCGCTGGCAAGCGTTTCTCTACAATCGACAATGGCTTTTTGATGTAGGCATTTTTGTCGCCAAAGAATACCCGCACGTAGTTTTTGCAGCTTTCAAAATAGCGGATATCGCTGAGTGTAACTAGGTGGCAATCGTCACCGTCTTTTATAAAAATTTTACTGTTTCGTTCTAACGGTTCGGAAACCGTTTCGCCAGCTGGTGACTCACTGCCTGACAATTTGCCAACCGCTTCGGCCAAACGCTCTTTGCTGATCGGTTTTAATAAATAGTCCACAGCATTGTAATCGAACGACCGATAGGCGTATTCAGAGTAGGCAGTGGTGAAAATAACTTGCGGGGTGTAATCAAGTTTATCTAATAAGTCAAAACCTGTTTCGCCGGGCATATGAATATCAAGAAAAACAACATCAGGTTTAAACTCGTCAATTAAATCCATTGCACTGGAAGGATGCTCGGCGCTTCCGACAACCTGCAAGCTTGAAAACTGTTCCAGCATCCGCAATAAGCCCTGACGAGCTAAACGTGAATCTTCTACTACAATTGCTTTCATATCATCGTATCCGCTGTTCAACTCACCGGCCGCTATAGAGGCAGGCGAATAATCACTTGGAATTTATCAGCAATTCTTCGTGCATCCACAGACGCTTGGCCTGCGTATAACAATTGCAAACGTTGTTGAATATTTTTCAAGCCTAAACCTGTGCTCTCAGATTGATAATTATTCGTTTCTGGAATGTCGTTAAGCACCGTAAACTCTACATAACCTGATTTAGATTCAGCCACCAATGAAATATCACCACCGTATTGCATCTGCTCTAAGCCATGCTTCACCGCATTCTCTATCAACATTTGCAGTAACATTGGCGGCACCTGTAGTTCCATTAAGTTGTCAGGAATGCCAATACTGAAATTTAAGCGTTCTTCGAACTGAATGTTAACGATGTCGATGTAACGCAAAATTACATCCACTTCTTTCCTGAGCGGACGCTTTTCATGTTCACTGCTCTCTAGGGAATAACGAAGCACTTCAGACAATGCAGTAATCATGTTATCCGCTTGCTGCGCATTCTCATGAATCATAAAACGAATATTGTTTAAAGAGTTAAACAAAAAGTGTGGGTTCAACTGATTAGACAAACCGCTTAATTGCGCTTCTTTTAAACTATTTTGTAAACGCAGGTTATCTAATTTTGACTCCCTAGCCGTTCTAGCACTGGTAATGCCAATGTATAGAAACACCCAAGCAAGTATGAAGGTGATGGTTGAAAAAAGATTACCAATGTAAATCCTTAAAAGTAATTTACCTTCAGTCAAATTTGGCGAATCTCGAAGTTGAGACGCGTATACATCATCCCAAAAAATAGGAAACAAAACCGCCCCAAATACACCGAATACTATATGTGATACCGTAATTGCAAACACGAAACTCACAAAGATCAGCTTGCCAATTGGCAACTCGTTCCAGCGTTTTTTAAGATAAAAAACTCGGTACGCGAATACCGCCAGTGAATACAAAGACGACCAAAGCATTAAAGCAACTACGTTGAACACAAACAGTTCCGATTCGTCTGGATCAATAAGGCTTAACCCTACTTGAGCCAGAATTACAATGGATAACATGCCACTGTGGTACATCCAAAATTTAGTCTGTTTGGGAAAGAACTTAATGTTATTTAGTCTTGTCATGCGTGTGTCTTATATTAATTTTGTTGAACTAGCGATCCAATACGAACGACGCAAATACTTGAGCAATCGATAACAAAACATAGCTAACCGCTATCAGGGCAACATCAACAATAACCGCGGCGATTTGCTTAACACTATGGGTTAATGACGCAACAGATTGAGAAAACTCTTGCTTGAGCTGCCTCCGGGTATCTTTATTACTCGTTCCAAATCGCTCGATCAATGGTTCGGCATCAGACAATGACACAACCAAGCGGTGGCCGGTTTGATTACTGGCTTTCAAAGAGGGGCTAACACCCATACAAAAGCTCATAAAAATCGCTGTTATCAATACTGTTTTCATCATCAAGCACACCATTTTTTTTACTATGATTAGGAGTATGCCAAGCTTATCTGTAAATAGGTCTGATAGGTGCCGAACGGCTTATTGCTGACTTAAACGGTTAAAAAGGTTACTCGGGGACAGTATACCTATTTAAAATAGATTCAAAGATGCACACCCGGCCTTCAAAAATGCCGTATTAGCATGCTTGCCTCCCATCAATAGTTAGATTTTCTAAAGGCGGGTGGGCTGCTAGTTCCTCTATTGCCCTAGATGTTTTCATTAATAGGTATACTGTCCCACTAGCGATCGGAAGGGTAAACTGGTGCTTACCTCGAGCCAGCCAGAGACAGTGGTCGAGCGCGCCGTGGGCGAACTCGGTGCGGTTGGCATTATTTCTTATGCACCAAATCAAAAATCAGCATGGTGGAAACAAGATCACCGTCTGATTCGCTGGGGGCACCTAGACAGTTTTCCGAACACCGAGTCGTTCGGCTTCATGGTCTCACTGGGTGAGGCTCGTGCTTTGCAGGCACGCCTAGAAGCTGGCGAAACTATCCTGTTTCATGCCAAGGTTGACGCGAGTCATGAGCGTGGCAAGTATGTGTTTGCAACGGCGGCAATCAAAGGGACCAACAAGGCGGGCGAAGACATCAACTTCACCTGCCACCTAGACCATCCGAGACCGGGCGCGAACGACAATGCATCGGGCTGTGTGTCTATTCTCGAGACCGCGCGCAATTTGAATTCATTGATCAAAGCCGGCGTTCTTGAGCGGCCGTAGCGCACCATTCGTTTTCTGTGGCCGGCCGAGATCGAAGGCAGCATCATGTATCTAGTGCAGCACAAAGATCCGTCTCGCATCAAGGCTAACATCCATATGGACATGGCCGGCGGTGGGCCCGTAACCAAGGCCGTGTTCGACCCTAAAGTGTGCCCTCCTTCATCAGCGACTTAGGGCACGAGATTGGCCACTTCGTTAACGACCAGACAAAACGCTACGCTGATGGGCAAGACGTGGCGTTTCCGTTGACAGCACCCGAGGGCGGTAAAGAACCACATCTTGCGTTGATGCAAGGCCTCCGCATGGGCAGTGATCATGATGTCGTCTTTGAGGCCACGTGGCGCATCCCTGGCTTGTATCTTCACGACTGGCCTGATCGTTATATTCACACCAACTACGATTTGGCCCCCAATATCGACCCAACCAAGCTCAAGCGTGCCGCATTCATCGGTGCAGTGAGCGCGTGGTATCTGGCAAATATGTCGGACGACAACGTGTCGGCCGTATTAGAGATGTTACAAAGAAATTCGCTTAAGCGCAGCGCGCAACTCGCCGAACGGCGCACGCAGTTGCCGGCCGTAGACGCCGCGGCAACAACAAAAGTTCATTTCGCCTTAGAGCGCCGCAAAGTCCACAGCATCGAACCTTTCGCTGCGTTATCAGATAACGATCATGTCGTAGCAGTCGCCTTTCTCGACAAACTCCAAGCCTTGCTCGTGACGCCAGAGTCAAACATTCTGGTGCAACGCGACGAACTAGTTTATGAACGCAACCCAGCGATTGAAGGGCCAATGCATGCCTTTGGCTATTCCTTCATTGATGACAAACTAGGCAAGGAAAAATCAGCAGAATTACAACTGGCCAATCACAGCACGCAGTATGGTGGTGGCGCGTTTACCTACGAAACGTTGAACTTTGTAGACGGCACCCGCACAGTCTGTGATATTCGGGATTGGTTAGTGGCAGAACTCGGGTCTGTGCCACTTGAGGCTGTTGAGGAGTGCCTAAAAGCGCTCGAGTCAGTTGACGTAATCAGAAAGAAATAAAGAATTCGGGAAACTTATAAACTGAAGACAGCAAACTTGCCGTTGGCTAATGGCAAAAAAAAAACCGATGAGTCTTCTTGCACTTCAAAAGACCCGATATCACATATGCTGTTCCGCACAAGGCCGCGTTGGTCTTCACGACTGACCAGCGATGTGATGCAGACTGTGCCATTGGCCACATCCATAGCTGGGCTGCCATCCACCAGAGCATGAGTTCGCTTTGTGCCGCCGTTGTCGGCAAGCGGCTTCGGGGACAGTATATCTATTACGAACTCGGGGATAGTAACCCTATTGAAAATGAATTCAAGAGATAGCTACCCTGCCCTCATAAATACCGTATTGATATGCTTATCCACCTTTAATAATCCCACCTTGCTTTGGGTCGGTTCGTAGATTGTTTCTCTGTTCCGATCGATGCTTTCACTAATAGGTATACTGTCCCGAATGGCACTACGTTAAGCCAGTCTAGCATGGAATATTGGAGGCAAGAAAGGTCGTAAAATTGTATAATTTGCCAAGCAAAATACTACTCCATTGTTGCCTCGCTTTCACTTACCAACACTTCGAAAAGCACCTCGCTCAGACCGTCAAAAAGCGGTTGATGAGTTGGCGAAAATAAAGCAAAAATCATTCAGCGGAATGGCTGAATATCTTGCTCATATTGTTCCAACAGCGTCCTTAAAAAAGTCGGCATTTGGCACTATGAGCCGGAACAGAATCTTCAGTAAAGAAAATACTTTTTGGGCTTTTTTCTCACAGATATTAGAGGCTGATAGAGGATGCAAAGAGGTTGTTCGAAAACTTCAGGCGGTTGCCCCAATATAGGCCAAACCAATGCCGTCGTCATCTACTTCTGGATACTGCCAAGCACGCCAAAAATTATCGTTAGCTGAGCTTGAGACGATACTTTCACAAATGTCGAAAAGGCGACTCGGTAAGCCATCCAGTAAATTACAAGGACGCAGAGTCATCGTTGCCGATGGCACCAGTCTCAGCATGCCTGATACCGCCGCCAACCAAGAAGTCTGGCCACAACAACAACACCAAAAGCCGGGCATCGGATTCCCGCAAGCGCGCCTTTGCGCTTGTTTTGATTTGCAGTCTGGGATGCTTTCAAGTTATCAGTTGGGGAATAAGAAAAGTAGTGAAATTCCATTCGACAAATTAGGGTCACCGTTGC
>JBLHME010000032.1:0-32058 GCA_047623225.1 Cryomorphaceae bacterium | reverse complement strand
ACCTATTGTGCTCACTTTGAGTATTGACACCAATGGCCGCACCATGATGGGCGTGACGCCCAGTGATATTGTTAAGCTGCAAGACAAGCTATCAACACCAATCACCGCCTACGGTACAAATTGCGGCCTAGGTGCGTCTGAAGTAATAGCCGCCATAATCAATATGCGCAGTGTGGCACTTGCTGATGGGCGCGATAATATTCTGGTGGCCAAAGGCAACTGTGGTATCCCGCAATGGAATGGGGGTGAGATATGCTACAGCGGCACCCCGGAGCTAATGGCAACTTATGCGACTATGGCCATTGATGCTGGAGCCCGCATTGTTGGCGGATGTTGCGGCACAACTCCCGAGCATGTAGCCGCCATGCGCACAGCGATCGATAATCATAACGGCGATTCACCAGCCTCTATAGAGGAAATTGAATCCGTCTTGGGAGAGATCTCAGCCGGCGCAAAAGCGCAGATGCGCGGAGACTTAAGTGTTGCGGGTGGTTCAGTAAGTGGCAGCCGCGACAAGCCTGCGCGTCGTCGTCGCCGCTAACAATGCGCTGCGTTTCGCGCTAAAATTTGACAATGAAAGTAAAAATACCCAACGCGTATCAAAACACAAAATCCCTAAGCCAAAGCTTCACAAGGCGTCGATTTTTAGCAGCGAGTACTTCAACTCTAGTTCTTGCTGGATGCAGTGGCGCGCCAGAGCCGGGCAGATATACACAAAGTGATATAGATCTGCTGGCTGCTCAACGCATCGCTGAAGCAGAAAATGCTGGCAAAGGACGCTATGGCCCACAGCAATACCAAGGCTATCGTGGGCTTGCAGACTTGCCCTGGTTTGAATTGGACGAGCGCGGTGCATTGCAATGTATTGACGAAAGTATTCCCTTAGCCATCGATGCGCATTGTCATCTGGGCATGTCTGTTTTGTTTGAGCCTCGCCTTGATCTGTCTAAGCAAACAGGCCGAACAGCGCACCTGCTCGACTGTGACAAGCCAACGCCTGGTTGCGATTTAGACTTGGATGTTTACGCCAATGAAAACTTCACCGATAAGACCTTAGATGAACTTGAGCTCAATATGCTGACACAGGGCTTGTGGGGCAGTGCTGTAAACCGCAGCCAAACAATTCCCAATTTGCTTCGAGAAATGGACGCAATGAGAGTTGAATCAGCCGTTCTATTGCCAATTAAATTGGGTCTGCCGTTTGGCGACAATCTTACTGAAAGCTGGCGCGCAGCAGTAGAAGCTCAGGGCGCCTCAGATCGGCTTTTGAGTGGATTTTCAGTGCATCCAGACGACGACGACCGAATATCGAAAATCCGCCAGCATGCCAAGCAGGGCTTTAGAGTAATGAAGTTGCACCCGCCTGTGCAACGCTTTTACCCAGATGATCCCGCGATGATGGAGGTCTACGAGGTAGCTCAGGAACTAGGCGTGACAATATTTTTCCACGGTGGCCGAGCTGGCATTGAACCCGAATCTTCGCATAGATATGCCATGCCGCGACACTACGAGGCGCCGCTAAGAGAGTTCCCGCAACTGAATTTTATCCTTGGGCACGCTGGCGCTAGAGACTTCGCTGCAATGTCAGCGCTGGCTATGAGATATGACAACGCCTGGCTAGGCGTGCACGGGCAAAGTGTGAGTAATCTAGAACAGTTGATCCAGAAAAGCAGCGGCGAACGTTTGCTGTTTGGCACCGATTGGCCGTTCTATCATATTGCCAGCTCATTAGCTAAGGTGCTCATTTGTACTGAAGACACAGGCATGGCTACAATTCGTCACGCGATACTGCGAGGCAACGCTGAGCGCTTGTTTGGTTTAGCCTAGAGCCAGCGCATACTTTAGGTCGCCGATCCCTGGCCCCGCACAGTATCGAATACCAGCGAGCGGGGTTTTATCAGATAGTAAACATTTATGTTGCCTATGGCTTTATATGCAGCGTATGTACATTCATTTTGCTACAATCTTCGCCCGCTGCTGAACTTCTTAGCTGTGCAATAAAATCAATTTTAAAACCGTAGGAAGATTATGTCGACAAATCCAGAACTCTTTGACCTGAAAATTTCAGATAAGTTTGTGCCCGTCCTTGAACAGGTTAAGCGCTTCATGGCGGAAGAAATAGACCCAGTAGAGGAAGCTTTTCATACCTCTCCCAATGTTGATGACATATGGAGTCTGAGTGAACGCCAAACTGAGATACTAGAGGCGCTAAAAGCCAAAGCCAAAGCAGCAAACTTGTGGAATTTCTTTTTACCTAATTGGAATGATGGCGGCATTAGTAATTTGGATTACGCCTATCTTGCGCAAGAAACAGGCCGAAGCCGTTTGGCACCAGAAGTATTTAACTGTGCTGCGCCCGATACAGGCAATATGGAAGTGTTGGCAAAGTACGGTACTCCAGAACAGCAAAAAGAATGGTTGGAGCCTTTGCTAGACGGCAAGATTCGCTCAGCCTTTGCAATGACAGAGCCGAATTTGGCTTCGTCTGATGCTAAGAATATTGCTACCGCTGCTCACCTGGAAGGTGATGAGTGGGTTATAAATGGCGAGAAATTTTATATCTCCGGCGCCGGAGATTCGCGTTGCAAAATCATGATTGTGATGGTGCAAACAAACCCAGACCCAAGTGCGCCAGCGCATCTGCGTCAAAGCCAAATTTTAGTGCCAATGGATAATCCTGGCGTGGAAGTGCTTGGCCCAATGCATGTGTTTGGAAATCCAGATGCACCGCATGGACATATGCATCTCAAATTTGACAACTGTCGAGTTCCCAAAGAAAACATTTTGCTAGGTGAAGGTCGTGGGTTTGAGATTTCTCAAGGCCGCCTTGGCCCTGGGCGTATTCACCATTGTATGCGCGCGCTCGGCCAAGCTGAGCTGGCGTTGGAACTATTAATAAAACGCGGCCTTTCAAGAGAAGCCTTCGGCAAGCCGTTGATTAAACTTGGCGGCAATTATGATGTGGTAGCGACGAGTCGCATAGAAATTGATAGTTGCCGTTTGTTGGTTTTGCAGGCAGCTAAAGCGATGGATGTTTTAGGCAATAAAGAAGCTCGAGTCTTTATCTCGGCGATTAAGGCCTTAGTGCCAAAAGTTACCTGCGATATAATTGATCGTTCAATTCAAATGCATGGTGCATCGGGTATCTCACAATGGACACCGCTTGCCGATATGTATACTGGTCAGCGCACATTGCGTTTAGCGGATGGCCCTGATGAAGTACATCGAATGGTCGTTGCCCGCGCCGAGATAGCGAAATATTCATAAGGCGTTTTGTAGCATAGAATGCGCAGAGGGCTGCGCATTCTATCAAGACAATAACCAAGAAAGGAAAGGCAAGAAAGGAATCAGGCAAAAAAAATCGCCGCTGGAAGGCGGCGACTGAATTAACAAAAAGAAGAGAGTGTTATGAAAAGAGAAACTCATTCACATTTTCATGGCTTCAGTATATTCACGCGAGCATACTTAAACTCTGGTTTAACTTAGGGTTAATCAAATTGCTAGAAATAACTTAGAAAGATGTTTTTGTGCAACAAAACTGGTGTGTCAAACACCACAGAATTGAGTCATTTTTGATAAAAAAGACTGTCGAGACCAAGGTGATCCGGCGAGCCAAGACTTTCAGGGCAAAATTTGACCCTACGAGGCTGCGAAAGATTGTATCCTGCATACCAAAATAAACGCTCTTAGCTTCTTATGAATTCTGTCATTATTCCATTTTCTGCCGCCTGTGAGCGCAACAAAGAGCCTTTGCAAGAGGTTCTCACGGCATATTTTGAAAGTATTAACTCAGTATTGGAAATCGGTTCAGGAACGGCGCAACACGCCATCCATTTTGCTCAAAGTTTCCCTAATTTGACATGGCAGACCAGCGATCAAGCGCAGTATCTGCAAGGAATTCGTTCGCAGTTAGAGAGTTCTAAACCTGATAACGTGAAGGCACCACTGTGCATCGATGTTAATCAGGCGGATTGGGCTGGTGGTCAACGATTTTCTGCCGTCTATACAGCCAATACCTTACACATAATGACCCAAGCTGATGTTGAAGCGTTTTACACTGGGCTTAGCTCGGTGCTGCAACAAGATGCTTATCTCATTGCCTATGGGCCCTTTAAGTATGCAACTAAATTCACCAGTGCCAGTAATCAGAGTTTTGATGAGACATTACGTGCAAGAAACTGCGGAAGCGCAATTCGAGACTTCGAGTTTGTCGATGGCTTAGCCCGGGCTGTGGGCTTCACGCTGCTTGAAGACGTGTCAATGCCGGCTAATAATCAATGTTTGATTTGGCAGCTGGAATATTCGCCGGAGCGTTAATGTGAAACTAAATGCATTTCATTATCATTTGTATTTATTATATAAAACAATGACTTATTGAAGTAAATGCTGACAAGCGATAAGCGCTGAGGTAAACTTTAACTACAATCACCAACTGAAAAAATAATCTCGATGAAGGCAAAAGAAGGCGTAATAGAACATCTAAACCAAGCGTTAAGGGCTGAACTAACGGCTATCAATCAGTATTTTTTGCATGCGCGGATGTATAAGAATTGGGGCTTGGAAAAGCTCAATAAAAAAGAATACGAAGAGTCGATTGACGAGATGAAGCATGCGGATCTGTTAATTGAACGTATTTTGATGCTTGAGGGTCTGCCAAACTTGCAGGATTTGGGTAAGTTGTACATTGGTGAAAATGTTCCAGAAATGCTGGCATGTGACCTGCGATTGGAAGCCGAGGCAATCCCGGTGTATCGCGAAGCAGTCGCCCACTGTGAAAGCGTTAAAGATTTCGTAACTCGAGACTTATTTTCAGGAATTCTTGAAAGTGAAGAAGAACACTACGACTGGCTTGAAACTCAAATCGAGCTGATCGCCAAGGTTGGTGAGCAAAACTATTTGCAATCTATGATGTGAATCAGATTGTCAGTGCTATAGCGAAAGCTTGCTTCGTTAGCAAAAAAAAGGCAGCTGATTGAGCTGCCTTTTTTTATGGGCGTATTGATTGCCCACAGCCCAGCAATTTATTACCTGCAGCCCAGCAGTTTATTATCCAGATTCCAGAAGCGCAGCCCAAGGACATCGGCAAGTAAACGTAGTCAGGGCGCGATGGATATTGTTAAGAACTAGAATGGCAGTTTTTCCGGCGTGTTAGGCTTCTGCTGCTGAGCAAAGTTTTCTGTTGATTTAATCGAGGTCATCATCATGAGTGTCTACATAATTGTGCAACTAAAAATTCACGATCGAGAGCAATACAATCTATATCAGGCTGGTTTTTGGAATGTTTTCAAACAGTATCAAGGTAAGTTACTTTCTTCAGATGAGAATGTGAGAGTGGTTGAGGGCGAATGGCCATTAGACAAGCTAGTGTTGATTGAGTTTCCAAGTGAAAAAGCATTTTACGATTGGTCTATGTCGCCAGAATATTTGCACATAGCAAAGAATAGAATTGCCGGAGCCAATGCAACGATTATTATGAGTCACCAGTTTTCTTTAACAGACCCCGTTGGGTTTTAATGCTGCAAATCGAGAACATTATCATCGATAAAGGCTCGAGATACTCGGTTAGTGGCTTGGCGGTAAGCAATCGTAGTGATGTCGACAAGGCGTTGAAGTTACTGTGCCAAAAAAAGAAGTATGCCAAGGCGACACACAATACGTGGGCTGTGGTGTTCAGCGATGGAGAGCGCGTGAAAAATGATGACGGTGAAAGTGGTGCTGGTGTGATTATGCTGGAAATTTTGCAACGCCAAGCGCTGTTTGACCATCTAATAATAGTAAGCCGCTGGTATGGCGGAGTGCAGCTTGGTGCGGATCGTTTCAGACACGTCAGAACCTGTGCGCAACGTTATATAAGCGAACACAAAGCCTAGAGGCATTGAGCGTCATAAGGTGTCATGTTTCTGAGTGAAGGGATAGCAATAGGATTAGTCGGCACATAGGTCTAGAATGGTCGAGTATCAAAAATACTGTGCGAGCAACCGCATGGGATACCAATTAGTCTAGGCAAAGAATTTAAGCAAAGGTGAAAATAGCTATGCAAGCGACATCCCAAGACGCTAAACGTTTTATAGACGTACGAGCACTTTCTAAAAAATATGGCAATAATACTGTACTCCACGATATTAATTTAACTATTGGTGCTGGGGAAATAGTCGGCCTTATTGGGCCAAATGGAGCAGGCAAATCTACTTTACTTAAGGCTCTTATGGGTTTGATAAAGTATTCGGGTGATCTATCCGTATTTGGCCAAGATCCTTTTTCAAACAGAACTCAGCTGCTCACCAACATGAGTTACATCGCCGACGTTGCCTCTTTGCCTGGCTGGATGAAAGTGAGTGATATTTTACATTTTGTTGCTGAGACGCATCCAAAATTTGATAAATCACGCGCGCTCGCTTTGTTGCAGGACACACCCATTCATCAAGAGAGCAAAATAGAGACTCTGTCTAAAGGCATGAAGACGCGCTTGCACTTGGTAATAATTCTAAGCATCAACACCGATTTTCTGGTGTTGGATGAACCAACTTTGGGTTTGGATGTGTTGGTTCGCCGAGACTTTCAAGACCGTCTAGTACAAGACTATTATAATCAACAGCGCAGCATTCTAATTACCACACATCAAATTGACGAAATAGAAAGCATTCTCACGCGTGTGGTATTCATTAAAGAAGGGCGAATTATCCTGGATATAAAAAAGTCAGAGTTAAAAACCAGATACAGTAAATTAATTGTCAAACAAAATGTGGTTTTTACAGACGCCGATTTGCAGCCTATCTATCAGCGCAACCTGCCTGAACATACAGAGCTGTTATTTGAAGATGTTGATGCAAGCCGTTTAAGCCAATACGGTGAAGTGGTCACACCTAGCTTGGAAGATCTATTTGTAGCCACTAATTCCTCACCCGATAATTCTTTTTCAAGTTCTATCAATAACACCCCAGTCGATAGCACACAGCCAAAACCAAGTTCAGGGGAGGGGTTTTAGCATGAAAACTTTAATTGCTTTAATAAGACGTGAAATTCTAGAACACAAAAATATATGGCGAGTGCCTATTATTCTTATCGGTTTAAGTCTATTGGTGAAGTTGTCGCTGATGTTTGGCAATCTCGCTTTCGACCTTGATGTGCCCGACCAATTTCAATTCGATGATGATATTGATGCGGTAGTGTCAGGTGTTATAGCGCAAGCCCTAAATGTGATGAACTACATCATCATGCTGAGCATGTTTGTGGTGGCAATTTTCTACGCATTGACCAGTCTTTATAATGAACGACAAGACCAAAGTGTTTTGTTTTGGCGCTCATTGCCGATTTCTGACTCTATGACAGTGGCATCAAAATGGTTGGTGGCGCTTTTGCTGATTCCAGTTGCGATTATTGTCTGCCAAGCGATGGTTTCTATTTTGCTTTTGGGTGGTGATAGTCTGAACTTTTTGGCTAATTACTATTCTGCTTCGCTGGTGGGTTTGGGTAAAACATTATTCTGGTCAATGCTGCCGATAGTCGCATGGTGTGTCTTTTGTTCAGAAGTTGCGAGCAAAAACCCATTTTTGCTCGCAATAATGGCACCAATAATTTTGATCGTGGTGGACAAGTTATTTTTAAATGGAGTTTTGAGCCAAACGTTGCTTATTAATCGTTTAACCGGAGTTTCCGAGTACACCCCCGGATTGTTGGTTTCAGGCATGATATTTAGTGGTGTTTGTTTCGCTGTTACAGTAATCAAACGCAGTCAGAGAATCTAGAGCCTAGTATAGGCTAGCGATGCTCGAGAAAAAATTAACCGAGATTCGTGCTTGCACAATATGCGCAAACGAACTCGTGCTTGGCCCTAGGCCTATTGTTCAAGCTCATCACAGCGCCGATATCCTCATCATCGGTCAAGCCGCCGGGATTGAAAGTTCACCAGAGTGGTGTGCCATGGGACGACGCCAGTGGAAACCGTTTGCGGGACTGGTTGCAGATGAGTAAAGAAGAATTCTATGGCGATAAAGTAGCGCTTGTGCCAATGGGCTTTCGTTATCCAGGCCGCGCAAAATCTGGCGACCTGCCACCCCGTAAAGAATGTGCAGATGCATGGCATAAGCCCTTATTAGCGGCGCTGCCCAATGTTAAGCTTACCGTGTTGATCGGCGGCTACGCACAAGCGCGTTATCTTTCTGAGCCTCAACCCACTTTAACTGAGACAGTTAAAAACTTTCGTTCCTATCTGCCTAACTTCCTGCCTCTGCCGCACCCATCGCCGCGAAACAATATTTGGTTGAAGAGGAATCAATGGTTTGAAATCGAAGTGTTACCAACCTTGCGTGAATTGATTGCTCGCTAGGCTGTACAAATAGTTGTTTTGCTATTGTGAGACGGAGTAAGATCGGTGTTTGATTCTAATACACAGTTTAACTAGCTAATAGCTATATTGATTCAGGGGTAAAATAATGAGTGGTAAATATCATGTTTTGTATTGGCGAGACATTCCGTCAATGGTGAGAGGAAAGGAAGGGCGAAAAAGAGTATCAACCCCTCTGGATAAACGCTTCATGGAGGCCATTGATACGGCTGCTATGCGCACCGGAGACACTAATTCTGACCAGTATTTGGAAGACTGGAAGCCTTCTGATTCGTTTGAAATTGAAGGTGATCCTCAGCAATGCTTGGACAAAGTAGCCGCCGAGTTAGAAGCAGAATACCCGCGAGATCGATTGATAGCCTTGGCCAAAAATGGTGGTCGCGAGGCTAAGCAATCCGACCAAGCAACCGATTGAGTGAAATCAGCAATCTCTGCTCGGTGGGTGAACTGCAGCAGAGTTTGACTGACAAGAATTTATACTTGATCGATGGATCTTGGTATATGCCCAGCATGCAGCGTGAAACTCATACAGAATTCAATCAGCAGCATATCCCTGGAGCGAGTTTTTTTGACATCGATCTGATCTGCGCCCCTAACACTGAATTGCCACATATGCTGCCAACACCTGGGCAGTTTGCTACGGCAGTAAGCGCGATGGGTATTGATAATGACAGCGATTTGATGATTTACGATTCTGCAGGCTTGTTTTCTGCTGCCAGGGTGTGGTGGATGTTCAAGGTATTTGGCCATCGCAAAGTGCGTGTTTTGCACGGCGGCTTGCCTGCCTGGATTGCAAGTGCAGGGCAATTGAGTAGTGATGTTATGCGTAACATTGCAACAGACTATGAGGCAACACTGCAGCCTAATTTGCTGGCTAGTAAAGACCAACTAATTGAAAATCGTGAAACCGCCTCCTGGCAGGTGCTTGATGCGAGGGCGAGTGGCCGCTTTTTTGGCACCGCGCCGGAACCGCGGCCAGGTCTTAGTGCCGGGCACATGCCTAACTCAATATCACTACCCTTTGATGAGTTGATTGTTGATGGCGGTTTAAAACCAAAACAGCAGCTGCAAGAAATTTTCGCGCAACGGGGTATTGGTGAAAATACGCCTATTGTTACTTCTTGCGGTTCAGGTGTTACCGCGGCGATCATTACCTTGGCGCTGGCTGAAGCAGGCTTCGGTTTGCAGCGTTTATACGACGGTGCTTGGTCAGAGTGGGCATCGTCTAACGACACTGTAATTATTGATTCAGATATATGATTTACGATTTTGTAAACGCTGTAAACGCGGTGCTCTGGGGCCAGATTTTAATCTATTTGTTGCTGCTGGCAGGCTTGTGGTTCACGGTGCGTTTAGGGGCGATACAGTTTCGTTATTTTGGTCATATGTTCGGTTTGCTCAAAAATAGCCGATATTCAGACGCTTCGGGAATTAGCTCGTTTCAAGCCTTATGCACCAGCTTGTCAGCGCGCGTGGGCACTGGAAACCTAGCAGGAGTTGCTATTGCGATTTCTCTAGGAGGCCCAGGCGCTATTTTTTGGATGTGGATGATCGCATTGCTAGGTATGGCCACAGGCTATGCCGAGAGTCTCTTGGGTCAAGTTTATAAGGTACGAGACAGCAACAATCAGTACCGCGGAGGGCCGGCTTACTATATAAAACAAGGCCTCAAAAGACCTTGTTTGGCGGCCTTGTTTTCATTGTCGTTGATGTTTGGCTACGGCTTTGTGTTTAATGCGACCCAGGCAAATACCGTTGCTGATGCATTGAACCACAGCTATGGCTTTTCAGCAATAAACAGTGCAATAGTGATCACCATTTTTACTGCAATTATCGTCTCGGGAGGGCTGCGTGTAATAGCGCGTTTTTCCGAATTGGTTGTGCCCTTAATGGGTTTTGCATTCGTATTAACCGCGCTGGTAATAACCGCTATGAACATTAGTGAAGTGCCGGCCATGCTAATACAGATTGTTGGTTCCGCATTTGGTCTGCAAGAAGCTGGCGCAGGCACTTTTGCGGCAGCGTTAAAAAGCGGAGTACAGCGCGGCTTATTTTCCAATGAAGCAGGTGCTGGCAGTGTTCCGCAAGCTGCAGCGAGTGCCTCACCTCAACCCAATCATCCAGCGGCACAAGGCTTTATACAAATGTTGGGCGTGTTCCTAGACACAATAGTGGTATGTACCTGTACTGCTATTGTCATAATGTTAGCTGGCGGCGCCACTGGTGAAGAAATGGAGGGTATTCGACTTACGCAAAATGCCATGACCACTCACCTAGGAGCATTTGGAGGTCATTTTGTAGCTATCGCAATTACTTTGTTTGCCTTTACTTCGATCGTGGCCAATTACTTTTACGCAGAAAGCAATTTGCATTTCCTTAAATGCGACAACCGCGCTGGGAAAATTATTTTCACGACAATCTTTTTGGGCATGATGTTTTACGGAACCACGGTTGAATTGAAACAAGTCTGGGCTACCGCTGATATGGCCTTTGGTTTGATGGCGGTCATAAATGTGGTGGCGATAATGCTATTGACGCCTACTGTGTTGCGCGTAACCAGTGACTATCTGCACAAAAAAAACAACGGCAGCTTTGCTGAGAAATTTAGTTCAAAGCAAAGTGACGTTCAAGGCTCTACAGAGGAGAATATCTGGAGTGAAGAAAATGCGTTCTAGCAGACGCAAGATTAGTGTGATTATTTGGTTAAAGCCTCATTTGCGTTAACAAACCTTATGATCTTAGAAAGCGCGCAGCTCGATGCACCGGCCGATTACTTAAATAGGTAAGCGAGGTGTCAACTGCAATCCGAGAAGCCATAGACATTTCACTTAGATTGGCGCGCAACTCCCTGCGTATATTTAGATATAGTTTGCTCGATTCAGGGTTGTCGCTTGATCGAACATGATCCATTACCTTCTGCAATACATCATTATCACGAAGGTTGATTACAACACCCTCAAGATGATGGGCTAACTGAACGTAGTTCGAGATCAAAATCAGGCAGCGCACATTTAGCCAATTTACTTTAACATCGCGAATGCTGTTTTTTTAACCATGAGAGGCTCCTCGATATTACGTTTTAAGAAGCTTGGGCATTGCGCCAAATTATGCGTTGCTAAGCACTGATTCAATATGGACATTGGAGCATGGCAGGGAACATGACACAATAATCCAAATGGACTAGCACATAAGGACTAGTCGAAGCAGTGGCTAGATCTGCCATGAGGCTGGGCTTGGTTATTTAACAGACAGGTAAATGGTGTGGAGATAGTTTCTCTGTGCTGCAGAGGTGAGAGCAATGAGGAAAAAGATTTGGGCATTGGCCCTATTCATGTTTTGGCTTGGCTATGAGGCCAAAGACAATCGCATCTTTCCGCTAACGCATTTTTATAAGCGTCATTTTGTCGACCAAGATGAGCTTATAAAGAGCACAGCGCAGAGAGTTTATAATGTTTACACAGAGATAAACTCAAAGACGCGAGTGGCTTGTCCCGAGCCAGAAAACACTGAGGTTATCGTGGCAATTGGCCAAAGTAATGCGGCAAATAACGGTGGTCATCGGTTTCAGAATGAAGACAATCAGATACTGAACTTTTTTAACGGTCAGTGCTTTATCGCCTCAGACCCAATGTTGGGCGCCACAGATAACCGCGGCTCAATGTGGATTCCTTTTTCCAAAAGCTATAAAACGGATAAAACCATTTTATTGGTGAGCTTCGCGGTAGGCGCAACTCAGGTTAGTCAATGGAATGACCCGCAAGACTTAGCTAAGCACTTTGATGACAATATGACCCATTTAAAGAACGCTGGGTTTCTCCCTAAGTTATTTATTTGGATTCAAGGTGAGTCTGACATAGGCACCGAAGTTTCAGCATATAAATCTAGCTTGATGCAGTTTATGCGAGGTGTGCAAAGCCGCTACCCTTCAAGCCAAATAGCGATATCAGGTACCAGTTATTGCGGTGGCCACCAGAGTAAGAATTTAGTCGCGGCGCAACGAAAAGTAGCTAACAAATTGGATTTAATTTGGTTGGGTTCCACCGACGACTTAAGCGCGCCGCAATACCGCTATGATGATTGCCATTTCAGCCAACTCGGGCTAAAGAAAGCCGCTGCTCAATTGGTCAAACGTTTGCAGTGATCTGGGTTAAAAAGTGGCAATACAAGTACCATTGAAGCGAATATGTTTATAACATTGATTACAGAAATAGACGGGATTAGGGTAATCTCTTCCGTCTGCTAATCCTATTAGCCAAAGACTAATGGCTCAATTACGCATAGCTAGCTCAGGTCTGACCAAATCTGGATTGACCTAAGAGCACTGGTTGTTGAGGCACACATAATAATTAATGGTTTTTAAAACCTAGGAGATATTCATGAAAAAACTCGCTGTTAGTGCTTTTTGCCTAGCCATTCTATCGGCCTGCGGTGGAAGCCCAAACTCAGATCAAGCAGCCGTTGCGGTTGAGGTTGAAAAAGCGCAAGTATTGGTATCTGGAATCGATATGAGTCGTGTGGATTCCTCGGTACGACCCCAGGATGATCTATTTAGGCATGTTAGTGGGATATGGCTAAATGAATTTGAAATCCCTGCGGATAAATCAAATTATGGTTCCTTTACCAGCTTGGCTGACAAAGCGCGCGAAGATGTAAAAGCGATTATCGAACAAGCGTCTGCGGGTGAAGCCCCTAAGGGTTCGGATGCGCAAAAGGTTGGCGATCTCTATAAGAGCTTTATGAATGAAGCTCTATTGGATGAAATTGGTAATACGCCCTTGGCTGAAGAGTTTGCCAAGATTGATGCGGTTGCCAATGCGTCCGATCTTTCAGACTACATTGCTTACGCACAAATAGTGTCTGATGCGCCGTTCTATGTGTATGTTTATATTGATGAAAAGCAACCTGACACTCATGTAACGCTTATGGGCCAGTCTGGTTTAGGCTTGCCGAATCGTGACTTCTATTTAAAGGAAGACGACAAGAGCAAAGAAATTCGCAGTCAATATACAGCGCACGTGGCCAAAATGGCTGAATTGGCGGGCTTGGAGAACGGTCAAACGGTTGCCGACACGGTGATCTCGATTGAAACGCAACTGGCTGAAAAGCAATGGGCTAAAGAAACATTGCGCGACCCTGTTGCCGGATACAACAAGAACAGTTCAACTGAGCTAGCGGCCTTGCTGCCGGCAGTAGATTGGGATCGTTGGCGGAAAACCGCCATGTTGGAAAAAATGACCGACGTCATTGTGGCTCAGCCAGACTATTTGCAGGCGGTCAATCTAATGTTGACCGAAGTGCCGCTTGATAGCTGGAAACAGTATTTTAAATGGCATTTGATCACTGCTGTGGCGCCCTATATGAATGCGGCTCTTGATCAAGAAAATTTTTCTTTTTATCGTGGTGTACTCAGTGGAGTTAAAGAACAAGAGCCAAGATGGAAGCGCGGTGTAAGCACAATCAATAATGTGTTGGGTGAAGTTGTTGGCAAGATATACGTTTCCAAGCATTTCACACCCGAAGCCAAAGCAGAGATGAATATATTGGTTGAGAATCTACGCACCGCCTACGGCGAAGGTATTAACGGCCTGGAATGGATGGGCGAAGAAACCAAAAAGCAGGCTTTGGACAAGCTAAGCAAATTCACTCCTAAGATTGGCTACCCCGATAAATGGAAAGACTATTCTGCGTTGGAAATTTCAGCCGATGACCTAATGGGTAATATGAAAAGGGCCACCATTGTTGAGAATAAGCGCAATCGTGACAAACTGGGTCAGCCGATCGACCGTAACGAGTGGTTTATGAACCCGCAAACTGTCAATGCCTATTACAATCCCGTGATGAATGAAATTGTTTTTCCTGCCGCGATATTACAGCCGCCTTTCTTTAATTTGGATGCGGATGTGGCGGTGAACTACGGTGGTATTGGTGCTGTTATTGGGCATGAAATGGGGCATGGTTTTGATGACTCTGGTTCTCAATACGATGGCGATGGAAAACTCAGTGATTGGTGGACCGAAGAAGATCGAGCCGAGTTTGAAAAGAGATCCGGCAAGCTGATTGCTCAGTACAACCGCTTTACTGTGCTGGACGGTGTGGCTGTAAATGGTGAGTTTACTCAGGGTGAAAATATTGGCGACTTGAGCGGCTTAACAATAGCCTTCAAGGCGTATCAGTCCACTAAGGAGAATGGTGAGGCGCCTGTGATTGATGGTTTAACAGGGGATCAACGCGTATTTGCCGGTTGGGCTCAAGTATGGGCGCGTAAGTATCGTGATGAAGAATTGCGCAAACGAATTGAAACCGATCCACATTCACCCAGCGAATTCCGCGCAAATGGCACGGTCATGAATATGCCGGAGTTCTATCAAGCGTTCAATGTGAAACCTGAAGACAAAATGTATGCTGATCCTGAGGCGCGTGTAAAAATTTGGTAGCAACGCTTTTTTAGTAGTAATGTTGCTAGCGTCTTTTGTTGGTACTACTTTTACTAGCACAACGTAGGTTCAAGACAGTCGTACAAAGGTTGCGACTGTCTTGACGCACGCATATGTAACGCCAGCGCGAGAAACAGGTATGATGATGTCTATTGTCACTAATTTTCAGAGTTAATTTTATGCCCTATACCCCTGAGATTATCGAAGAGCTAAGGCTCTTGTCTCGTTTCAATCTCGATACCAGCCAGGAAGGCATTAAGGTTCACTCCACGGCAGATGCGCCAGTCATTGCGGCAGCTGTTCGCTTGCACGACAAGGGATTAATTTCTCAGGCCGATGGCGGCTATCTAACCATATTGGGTAGGACTGCAGCCGAGCACACGCAAAACCTTTTACAGATCTTGGATGTAAAAGGTGAGTGATTAAACCAGAGGGAGTATTGAGATGGGTATCGAAGTAATTGAAAGTGGCCAGGCCTGCGGCGCTGAGGTACGAGGAGTCGATCTCAGCAAGCCGTTGGCAGATCAAGACTTGGCTGATATTAATGAGGCTTGGTTAAAACATCATGTGTTATTTTTTCCAAACCAAGAATTGTCCGACGACGATTTGGAGCGATTTACACTTAATTTTGGGCCCTTTGGCGACGACCCTTTTATTGCACCAATCGCTGGGCGAAAACATATTATAGCGGTTCAGCGCGCAGCCGATGAAATAGCGCCGGTGTTTGCCGAAGCTTGGCATACTGATTGGAGTTTCCAGGAAAACCCACCGATAGGCACGTGTCTATATGGGATTACGATTCCACCTATTGGTGGTGACACCTTGTTCATTAATCAACACTTAGTAACCACTGAGATGCCAGCAGATCTTAAGGCTAAACTTGAGGGCCTAGAGGCGATTCATTCAGCTAAGCTAGCGTACTCTCCGCAAGGTGCTTATGGCGAACAGGACAAGGGTCGTAGCATGGATATTCGCCCCAGTGTAGAAGCAGGCGAGACTCAGAAACATCCTATTTTTAAGCCGCATACCGCCACTGGCGAACCTGTGGTTTATGGCGTTGCTGGTTATGTTTTGGGGTTTGCTGGTTTAGCCGATGCTGAATCTGAAGCACTGCTTATGCAATTGTATGCTTGGCAGGATCAAAAGCGATTTCAATATCGTCATAAGTGGCAGGAAAAAACGCTTTTGATGTGGGACAACCGCTCGGTGCTGCATAAGGCTAGCGCTGGCTATGACGGCCACGCGCGCTACTTGCATCGAACCACCATTGGCGCTAGCTAGGAGGCTGCTCGAGAATGAACAAGCTATTACGGTAGGTCGCTTTTTGGTCGTGTTTGCCGTGCATTCTCGTTGCATAGAACTACTACTCGCCTCCAATGAACGAAAAATCTGCCTCAAAAATCGACTGTCTGACGACGCGTCTCATTCTCGGACAGCTTCCTAGTTCTTTAACTTAACTGTGAGCATCTCAGAAACAATGTCTGCGCAAAAAATTTCAGTCCCGTCTTTTATGGTCATTGCAGGTGAGGCCCTAACGCCACTAGAACTAGCGCGGCTAACACTGGCACTGCCGAGTCTCAGCCGTCAGCAACGAGGCAATGGCGAACCGGTGATTGTTTTGCCGGGTCTCGGTGCCAGCAATGTCTCTACCATCGTGTTACGTCAATATCTGTCTTGGCTAGGCTATCAAGTGCACGGTTGGACTCTTGGCCGCAACGACGGCAATGTGAGTGCGATGTTGCCATTGGTGGCAAAACAGCTTGAGCAATTCCACGCTTCTAGCAAGGCTAAGGTAAGCATAGTCGGGTGGAGTTTAGGCGGAGTGCTGGCTCGCGAGGTTGCTCGGGACTACCCAAGTGCCGTTAGCCAGGTTATCACCATGGGCAGCCCCATTGTGGGTGGGCCTAAGTACACCACGTTCGGCAAATTTTACGCACGTGGCGACGTCGACCTTGATGCCATTGAGGTGCGCATAGCGCAACGAGAGCAGCGGCCGATTAGAGTGCCGCTCACTTCGATTTACTCAAAGAGAGACGGTGTTGTTGCTTGGCAAGCGAGCATCGACAAACTTAACCACAATGCCGACAATATTGAGGTTAAGGCCACCCATCTCGGCATGGGGATATCGCCTGATGTATTTAAAATTATTGCGCGAAAGCTAGCATCTAAATGAAGACGACCTTAAGGCTTTTTGAGAAACAGTTTGGCCCAGCGATTGCCAATTGGTCGTTTGCAATGATGCATCGTCAGGTTCATGCGGTGCAAAAACTTGGTGTATCAATGATGCATACTGCGCGGCCTTTTGCCTATTACCGTAAGGTGTTTTACAACAGACAGAGCGAGGCCAATGTATTAGATAGCCTAGTTGGTAAAACAGTGGTTGATGTTGGCTGTGGTTACACACCCTACGCAGATGATTCAATGTTTCGTATCTGTCACGATCGTGGAATAGAGTTTTACGGAGTTGACCCGCTGATAGGCGAGGATATTAAGTTTGGCATTAAGGATCGCGCTTTAGCGCGGGTCCTTGGAAGCCGTGGCCGGTTTAGTGCGCAGCCACTAGGGTTTGAGAATGCAATTTCGGCAAGTGCTCAAGATCTACCGTTTCAAGATAATAGCGTTGATGAGTTATTGTGCAGTTTTTTGCTATTCGTTTGGATAGAAGATGAATCGGCACTGGCCGACATCCTAGAGGAGTTTCTACGCGTTCTAAAACCTGGCGGCGTGGTAAAGCTATACCCTCTTTATCAGTGGCACCGAATGCAGTTCTCTAATCCTAAGCTCAATAGTGTGCTTTCGAGTTTTACTATTGAGCAGAGTTTTGTGCATGGCGGCTTAGATTTTCGGGTCACACCCGCCATGCTAACTGAGCTGACTAAAGTCTAAACTTGGACCTAAAATCTGATCCTAAATCAGACAGTTTTTGCCCCTCGTCTTATCAGCCAACAAGCTGTTGATCTAAAGTTTTTATAAACTTATAGCTCGATCCGGATTTAATATTAAGGTGTTAAGCTAATTCAAGCCGGCCTGGCTGAGCATTTTTTGCAGGGTCTGTAATTGTGTTTCATAAGTTTTCCAACGACCCACGCCGTCAGTGAAGAGTGGTTCACGAACCTGAGCTGAGCTTAATGTTTTTACTACACGTTGGTTTTGCTGAAAGTCGTAACACGCTTGCTGCGGCCCTAAGCCACAAAAAGACAAAATTTTGTCTGTCTCAGTGCTTATATCTGCAACGATATCCTCATAATTTACTCGTAGTATTAAGTTATCGGTGACGTCTTGCCAATACGACATCAAGCCTTGATAGCTCGCAATAGCTTTAACCATTTCATCAAACTGATAGCCAAACTTCACATCACTGCCGACAAATAATTGTCGATACATGCTAAAGCAAACATCCAGCGGATCCCTATCAATTACAATGATCTTGGCATTCGGTAGGGCCGCTTTGATGATACCAATAGAGCGATAGTTGAATTGGTTTTTATCGGTAAAAACATTCTTGTCACCTCTAGCAAAACGCATATTACGTTCATAAGCCCCGCCAATCCAATCCCAATCAGTCTGGTGTCTTGATGCTAACCATTGGTCGATCGATGCCGACGACTTAGACAGTATATGTGCTTTTCGTATGGCGCTAGCCAAGGCCGTAGTTTCTTCACCAGCGCTTACGTCTGAGTGACTACTTATTATTTGTTCGACAACGGTGGTTCCGCTTCGAGGTAAGCCCATTATAAATATGGGTCTTAACGCCGACTCACGCTTTGAGCTGAATTTTCTAATGAGGTCATGACCCAATAGTTCGCGAGCTTGAAGGTCTGCATCTAGATCGTCATTGACGTCATACTCAAAGCTGCGGCGCTTATAGGAATTTGCTAATTGGAGATGCTGGAACGCTTGGTCAAATAGTTGCAGACGGTCAGAATAGTTCGAAGCCGCGAAATGCAAAAAGTGTTGTTGGTCATCTGGACACTGATTTGAGGCAATTAATGTCTGTAATGCTTGAAGATTTTCTTGCGGAGCCTCACTGATATCGACCCGTAACCAATAGGGTGCAGCGAAATAATGGTTTTGTTCGATGGCGCGATTGAAACACCAAACGGCTTTGTCGTTATTGCCTTGCTGTTTGTGGCAAGTGCCTAAGGCGCTTAAGGTTCGGTAGTCGCTGGGGTTACCCGCTACCATTTTTTCCATTAACGCGATTGCCTCTTGATTGCGAAACATGTGCTGCAAAGCTTCAATTTTCCAAATAAGAGCAATCCGACAATTAGCAACTTTCTGCAAGCGCTCGCTGGTTACTTCTAACAACTGTTCGAACATCACCATGTTCATTAGAGTGTCGTAAAATTTCCACAGCAATTTGTCAGCTTGAGGGTTTTCAGAGCATAGCTTGTAAAAATAATGCAGAGCTCGCTTAAGATCCCGACGAGCAATGGTATCAACCATGTAAATAGCCTCATCCTGAGAGATGGATTTGGTATGGCCGTTTTCTTCGTAGGTGACCTGTATTTGGTCGAATTGGTCGCTCATAACTGCTGGTTTCTTATTGTCATTGGGTGATGGTCTTATGCTATCTGCGTGCAGCGCAAAGAGTACCGAGCAGAGGCTTCAATAACAATGCGTATAAACAAAAAAAGGTGCAACTATCGCGTGCCTTGGTCAAACCTAGAATGGCTTCAACCTCAGTCAAGTTTGATCATGTCTTTTGGTTTCAATTACTTTAAACCAATCACTATTATTGATCGCTTTAGCTGCGCAGTTCTGAGGGAGTCTTTTATGCTCTTTTGGACGATTCGACGATCTCGGTTTTGTTGTAGACGGGAAGGGAGTAAACCCTTCCCGCCCAACTGTGATGAAGCAGATTTACTAAAACTCTAGTACTTTGGTTTCTCTAGTTTCTTCATCTTTTCCTCAAGCTCTTTGAGCTTCAGTAATTCCTTCTTGGACAATCGAGCTTTTTCAACAGACTTCATTTCAGAAAGTAATTTGGGCTCGATCTGTAATTCCTCGACCGGTGGCCGAATTTTCTCAGTTTTAATGGCTTCTTCGGCGAAGCTATTTGCAGCAAACCAGGCAATGCCTGCAACCAGTGTAAGCGTTAGGCCTGTTTTATGAATCGGTAGAAAGCGAACATAATAATTTCCCATAATTTATTTGGGTAGGTTAAAGGGTTGATCGCTTTACAACACGCTTGGGTATTAATTTAGTTGTACAACTGTTCGTTAAAATAGGTGGGCTGTGAAATTATTCAGTCAAGCTGAAGGCTAAGTAATGCGGCTAGTAAGAAATTTAATAGTAGTTAAGTGATTGAAATTAATTAATATAATCCTAAGTTTTTTGTGTTCACTAGCTGTGAGTTTTTGTGCTCGGCTGAAATATAAAGCGTGCAGTAGCTGAGCGTCTTACCGATTCTTAATTGAGCAATGGCTTGGCAAGCCTTTTCCATATGAGGCATGCTCCGTGGTAAATTGAGCAAAACAATAGTATGGATTATTGCCCTATGGCCCAAATTGCATGTGCTTCACACATTCTTGTTAAAGACCAAAAGCAAGCTCAAGATATTAAAGCAAAGCTAACAACTGGTGAGGACTTCGCGCAATTGGCGCGTCGTTTTTCAAGCTGCCCAAGTGCTAAAAAAGGTGGCGATCTAGGCGAGTTTAGAAAAGGCGCAATGGTCAAGTCTTTTGATCAGGCTGTATTTACGCCGGGCAGTGAAAATAAACCTTTTATTGGGCCAATAAAAAGCCAGTTTGGGTATCACTTAATTCAGGTCTTATACAAAGATTAGCGATTGAGAGTTGCTAAGTGGAGGGTTGTTAAGCCTGCCAAAATTCAGGCGGTGGTAGTTTGCTAGTTATAAGAGCTTAATTATCAGCTATGTTGAGCACGGACAACGCAACATTATTTACATTTTTAGCTGACCTTGTGCTGCTTAGCCACGTACTGGTGGTGGCGTTCGTGGTTTTTAGCTTGTTGTTGATCTTGCTTGGTCGAGTCCTTTATTGGCAGTGGGTGCGTAATCCGTGGTTTCGCTCTCTGCATATTCTGTGCATCGTGCTGGTCGCGAGCCAAGCATGGGCGGGTGTTGTTTGCCCGCTCACCACCTTAGAAATGTGGCTGCGGTCCAACGGCGGGGGAGTAGTGTATGCGGGTTCATTCATGGCGTATTGGCTAGATCAAATTCTGTACTATGATTTGCCCGCTTGGATGTTTACCACGGCATATACTTTGTTCGGCCTATTGGTTTTGGCCAGTTGGTTCTGGGTTAAGCCAAGACCGTTTAAGCCTTTAGCCAATCAATAAGCCGGCTCTGCGCAACGAGCCTAGTTCCAATTAAGCAGCACCTTGCCCGACTCGCCCGAGGCCATCATCTCAAAACCCTGTTGGAATTCATTGATTGAAAATTCATGCGTAAGAATGGGTGAAATATCCAAGCCTGATTGAATCAGGCTGGCCATCTTGTACCAGGTTTCAAACATTTCTCGCCCGTAGATACCTTTGATCTCTAAACCCTTAAAGATAACTTTAGTCCAATCCACAGTCATGTCAGACGGTGGAATACCTAACATAGCGATTTTGCCACCGTGGTTCATAGTTTCGAGCATTGCGGTAAAGGCTGAAGGAATTCCCGACATCTCCAGACCAACATCAAATCCCTCGCTCATGCCAAGTTCTTGCATAACACTGGGTAGGTCCTGTTGTGTCACATTCACACTACGAGTGGCGCCCATTTTATCGGCTAGTTGAAGTCGATAATCGTTTACATCGGTAATCACCACATGCCGTGCGCCAACGTGCTTAGCTACTGCCGCTGCCATGATACCAATCGGACCGGCACCGGTAATCAATACGTCTTCGCCGCTTAGATTGAACGACAACGCCGTGTGCACAGCGTTCCCAAACGGGTCGAATACAGCAGCCAACTCGTCGGGGATATTGTCTGGAATTTTGAAAGCGTTATAAGCCGGAATGCTGAGCAATTCAGCAAATGCGCCTTGTCGGTCCACCCCTACCCCAAAAGTATTTCTGCATAGATGTCGGCGGCCTGCTCGACAGTTGCGGCAATGGCCACAGGTTATATGACCTTCGCCTGAGACACGATCACCAACCTCAAAACCTCGCACTTCCTGGCCCATGCCCACCACCTCACCAACGTATTCGTGGCCCACAATCATTGGCACAGGGATGGTGTTTTGGGCCCATTGGTCCCAATGATAAATATGCATATCAGTGCCGCAGATTGCTGTTTTGCGAATCTTGATGAGTAGATCATTGTGGCCCATTTTGGGCTCGGGAGCCTCTGTCATCCAAATGCCTGGCTTTGAATGCAACTTCGATAATGCTTTCATTGATTGATAACCCCCATTTCACTAGCTACTTGTACAAGTGCGTCCACCAGCTTGTCAATTTGTTGTTCGCTGTGGGCCGCCGACATCTGTGTTCTAATGCGTGCTTGATCTTGTGGCACCACTGGAAACGAGAAGCCGACCACATAAATGCCTTTCCTTAGCATGCGCGCGGCCATTTCAGAGGCAATTTTTGCATCGCCCAGCATGACCGGAATAATCGCGTGATCCGCGCCACCTAAAGCAAAACCTGCAACGCTCATCCGACGCCTAAAATGCTGGCTATTATCTTGCAATTTTTGGCGTAAATCGCCGCTTTCTTTGATTAGATCAATAACTCGGATCGATGCTGAGACAATCGCGGGCGCGAGCGAATTTGAAAAAAGATACGGCCGCGAACGTTGCCGCAACCAGTCAATGACTTCACGTTTGGCGGAAGTATAGCCTCCAGATGCGCCACCCATGGCTTTGCCTAGAGTGCCGGTAATAATATCAACACGGCCCATCACCTCACAATATTCATGGGTGCCGCGACCGTTTTCGCCAATGAAACCCACAGCATGGGAGTCGTCAACCATAACCATGGCATCATATTGATCAGCTAAATCACAAATTGCCTTTAAGTTGGCAATCACACCGTCCATTGAAAATACACCGTCGGTGGCAATTAATTTATGCCGTGCGCCAGCCTCATTGGCCGCAATTAGCTGCGTTTGCAGATGCTGCATATCGTTGTTGGCATAGCGGAAACGTTTTGCCTTACACAAGCGTACGCCATCGATGATGCTGGCGTGGTTTAGTGCATCACTAATGATGGCGTCTTGGGGCCCCAATAAAGTTTCAAACAGACCTGCGTTTGCGTCAAAGCAAGAGGAATAGAGAATGGTGTCCTGCATGCCCAAAAAGTCGCTTAGTCGCCGCTCGAGAGTTTTATGTAGATCTTGCGTTCCGCAAATAAATCGCACCGACGCCATGCCAAAACCATGATGGTCTAAACCTTGTTTAGCGGCTTTGATTAATTCTGGGTGATTGGCTAAACCCAGATAGTTATTGGCACAAAAATTAAGCACCGACTCACCAGTATCTACATCTACTTGCGCGCTTTGCGCACTGGTTATAACGCGTTCATGCTTGTACAAGCCTGCCGACTTTACGTCTTCAAGCTGGTTCTCTAATTGTTGAATAAATAGGTCGGTCACATTGTTCTCCCAGTGTCTTTAACATTTTTGACACCGATTATATGGGCTTAGGACTACATCGCAATCATACAAAATAATTCTAACAACTCCAGTGCTCAGAGAGCAATATGTCAGCTTTAGAGCAAGCCGAAACGAAGATTGCAGCGGCACAATTGAAGTGTGGAATGACCCTCAGCTACACGAATGAGTCAGTGCTGATTGCTTGAATACCTGACTAATTAGCCAAAAACGCGCTCGCGCTTATAGATTTGAATTGCAATTACCGCAAGTATGCCAGCGCACATGGTGCTGGCCAACATCGATAGGGCAATCAGACTCGGTTCAATACTTTCGCCTTTGAGTGTTTCAATAATAATCAAACCCTGACTCAGGCTTGGGACCCACATATTTGTCAGACTGGGTTCAGGTGACAGAAAGGCTAAAAGGATCAGCGGCATGCTCGGCACAAACATCACCATGCCCATGTACGATTGCGCTTCTTTATAGCTTTTGGTGAAGGACGCGATTAGAACCATCAGCGCGCAGCCAACGAAAACAAAAGGCAGGCAGCTAAAAAATATAGTCACAATTTTACTGACATTCATTGATATTGAAATCGCGTCGATCGGCAAGGTGTTGAACGATACTGCCAGCCCTATTAATACCAGCAAAAGGGTTAGGGCTGAAAATACAATGGTGGCGCTCAGTTTCGCCAACACCACTGTGCTGCGGTCCACTGGCTGGGTGAGAAGGGGTTCCAATGAACCATTTTCACGCTCTCCAGCAGTGGTGTCTATGGCGAGGTACATTCCGCCCGCCATGATAAAAATAATGATTACGTAAGGCAGCATAGTGAGAATCTGGGCATTTCGAGATTCTGCCGAGGCAACGTCGGAAATATTGACTTGAATGGTGCGCATTATTTGTGGATTGACGCCACGCGCTTGCAGTCGAAGCGCGCTTATTTGTGCGCTATATTGAATGATAGCTTTGCGCAGATTCTGAAAGCCAATTTTTTCTAATCCAGATATAGAGCTATCGTGAATCAATAGTATGGGTGCGGTTTTACCGGCCTCTAATGCGCTGGCAAAATCACTGGTGATTTTCAATATCACACGATGCTCGCCGTCGCGTAGAGCCCGTTCAGAATTGTCTGTCGCAGGCCCAATTTGAAAATTATTTTGCCGCAGCCATGCGATTAGATTGGGTGCATACTGCGCTCCTTCAACCGCGAGCTCAATGGCTTGTGCGTTGACTAGATCGGTTTCTTCTTTGACCGTCTTCTCAGCAAACCACAAAAAGCCAAACATCAACAGTGGCCCCACGATCACTGAGAAACCGATGGTAGTGAGAGTACGTCGATCTCTAAAGTTATCAATTATTTCTTTGCGCGCTATGATCCAGCCGCTTTTCCAATTACTCAGCATTAGACTAGACCCTCATCTGAACCAATGGCTGTGACAAACGCATCTTCCAGGTTTTGATGCCCGGTGTTGTCTCGTATTGATTGTGGCGAGCCACTGGCCGCTACCTTACCCGTGGCGATGATCACAATTTCATCGCACAAAGCCGCTACCTCCTGCATTACATGGCTAGAAAACAATACGCAATGACCGGTCTCCTTAAGATGTAATATGGCTTTGCGCAGACCGCGAGTTGCCATAACATCTAACCCGTTGCTTGGCTCATCAAGCAATACGTTTTTTGGTTTATGCACCAAGGCACGGGCTAATGCGACCTTGGTTTTCTGACCTTGCGAAAAGCCTTTGCAGCGCCGTTCAATAAAATCCTGCATATCGAGCATTTCTGCCAATTCATCTATGCGCAGATCGAGCTGCTTGCCGCTCAGCCCATGCAGTTCACCGAAGTAACGAACATTTTCACGAGCGCTTAAACGGTCATAGACACCGCCGTTGTGGGTCAGCACGCCAATCGCTGCACGAACTTTCTTAGCTTGCGCGCGGACATCAAAACCGTCAATACTTGCGCGCCCAGAATCGGGGGCGTAAGCGGTGTAGAGCATGCGCAGGATGGTTGATTTGCCTGCGCCGTTTGGTCCCAGTAAGCCAGTTATCTTGCCGTCGTCTGCACAAAAAGAAACATCTTGCACGGCCTGCACAGAGCCAAATGACTTTTGCAAATTGATTACTTCAATCATGGTTTTGGTCCTGCAGTATTGTTAAAAAATGGCATCGCATTTTCACGTTCAATACACGCTGTGTTGATGTCTTCGAAAGAGGCTTGTTCAATGAAATTGAGGCTCAATTGCGGCACACAACCTCGCGTCCATACGCCGTGCCCGTGTGACGGAACAATGATGTGCTTGGAGTTTGAAAACATATCATGCGCATATTCGCCGTTTGACGGTGGTGTGATTGGGTCGGTTTCGCCCGACAAAATAAGTACCGGCACCGAGCTACTAAATGGCTGGTGAAAATCTTCGTCTATCGGGCCACGTGGCCAAACAGAACAAATGGCTTTGATTGCTTGCGCCATTTTGTCGCCCAAATAAGTGTTCTCTAGATCAGTCAAATCAAAGGCGCTCACATAGGGTTGGTCTTCAGCGCACATGACCGTGTTGTTCATGCCGGTGGCGTAATCCTTTAGAAAATCTTCACCTATCATTAGGCTTTGCGCGGCCAGAGGATGATAGTTACCTGCATGGGCGTAGGAAATCAGCATTGGCAAAAGAGCATTCTGCTCAGTTGAGTAGGCCATCAATCTGATGACTCCTAGAACATCTTCAGCTACTAACTTCTTATCCACCATTTCACCGCTTATTGGGTCTGCAATCCGTAGCTCAACCGCTTGTTTATCGAGGCGAATAAGTAGTTCGCCAAGTTTCAATTTGATATCACCAAATTGATCCTTACATTCGGTGGATTCAGCGCAGCGCTTTGCCAGAGTGTCGAAGGCAATCTGAGATTGTCGAGCAATTTCACCGCCTGCAAGGTTTAGCCCAACATGTGCCACACCATCCAAAATCACGGCGCGAGTATTTTTTTCAAAACGCCTTAAGTAGTGCTGTGCCACGCGTGTTCCATACGACACACCGTAAATAGTGAGTCGTGGATAACCAGCGGCAGCGCGCACAGCGTCTAGATCCTGCACCGCGATGCTCGTGGTGTAGTAGCGCAAGTCTGAATCTATGGATTGAACGCAGGCTTCACTGTGTTTTTTTATCTCGTCTACATCAAAGTCACCGATGAACGAGTCAGGTTCAAGCTCAGGGCAGGCTAATATGTTCGAACGACCGGTGCCTCGCTGATCAACAACCAATACATCTCTGTCGGTGCGCACACCTTCTAGCAACGCATCATAGGCAATCGCCATACTGATTGAAGACCCTCCAGGGCCCCCCTGAATTAGCGTGAAGGCATCGGCTTTTGGTTGTGCCGAGCGCGATGGCAATTTAATTATGCTCAGCTGTATTTGTTTGCCGTCGGGTTGCTTAGGGTTTTCAGCACGTTCTAGAGTCGCGCATAGAGCATCAATTTGCCGTGCGCCTTGGGTTGCTAAACATCGCTCAAATTCCAAGCTAGGCGCTGCAAAGGATTCTACGCTAATAAGCAGCAAAATCAGAAAAGGGTTTGTTGCGCGCATAAGAGCTTGTTCTACGTATGGAGAAAAAAGACGGAATAAGGGGGGCTAAATAGCATTCATAAATATGCGTAGCGCAAACCAAAACGAGGAGTTGGAGAACCTGCAGATCTAGTGCCTAGCCCTGGTTTGCTAGATATGCTCTAACCTATCGCGTTGCCGACGTTTGAAAAGAATCATAGGTAGCTTCTGTTTGAATGCTGGTGTATCTACATAGTGTTTGAGGGCGACTTTAAGTTTTGCATGCAAAACTGACAAATCCTTATCATTACTGGACTGCGCAAATTGGTCAACCTTTTTGAGTACACTCGGGTCACACAATTGCAGAACAATGCCTGAGTGAGCAAGAAGTGTTCTAGTGAATTTTGCTAAGGTCATTAAGCTGCGATTGTCGAGCTGGCCAGCTTCTAAATCCATGATGTTGAACGGTTGGGTCATTTGAGTTATGAAACCCGCCTCTGATCTTGTGAAATTATTGGAGCTGAGTTTTGCCTTGATGATTTAGAGTTGCTTGCAAGCAAATTAGATTGGTATTGGCTTAAATCAAATTCAGAGCTATTAATGTGATTTCTCAAAGCGCTCTTGAGGCGTGCGTAAATTGTTTCAAGTTTGAGGTCAGGCTTGTTGTGTGCGTGGTGAACCACGCAGCGCAGCAAGTCTCTACCCTTAAGCTGTAAGACGACTCCGTGTACTAACTCGAGTTCGCGGGCAAACATAGCCAACAGAGTGACGCACTCAGAATTAAGTTGACTAGGCTCAAGCCTAGCAATATCTATTTTCATACCCATTTTTGACCCATGCACATTGCGCGCATTTCTATGATGCACGCTCTTTGGCTTCGCTTCAATAGCGATGAATCAAAAATTGCGTGTTTGTGAGCCTTCGTTGCTTAGACGAGTAGCGCCTCTAAATCGTTTGCGTACAACGGTCTAGTTAAAAGGTCTTCGCCCCGTCGCTGGTCAATATAAGGCTGCTGTATGACACCATGACCGCCTTGAATTTTAGCGCCTGCACTAAAAGACATGAGCACTCGATTGCTCAGGTTCGCAAGGGCTAAGCAAGTCTTGAGCCGTTGGTTTATTGATTACTCTGTTATCCTAGGCCTCAGCATAACTCGATGCGCGAATCAAAATGACTGAAATACCCCCACTTTTCGTTGAAATACCCCAAAAATGGGCACCTAGGACTAGTCAATAGCCCGGTATTACCGTCGTCTTTCGCCTCAATTGGAGACATTTCATCCTATTTTTATTTCGCCCCTGACTTGTGCTGAGGTCTCATCCAGTAATTCGGGTGATTGGCTTTTTAGCAATAAGATATGTTGCTTACTCATAGTTTTAAAGTCGTGATCTTAATTGACCCAATGTCATCATCTTGGGGCGAAATTTAAGATGTGTTTTTAAAGTGCAATCAGTCAAAAATTGTAGTTGAATTACTAGCCAACTTAAGCCGATAATCGCCCCTAAGTTTGTTACTACTCAATTTAAAATGTTGACTATTGAAAATCGTATTGCCAAGGAATTGGCCGTACAAATCACCCAAGTTTCAGCGGCAGTCGCCTTACTTGATGACGGCTCAACTGTGCCCTTTATTTCTCGCTATCGAAAAGAAGCTACGGGTGGCTTAGACGATACTCAGCTGCGCTTGCTCGAGGAGCGGCTCAAATATTTGCGTGAACTCGACGATAGGCGCGCGGCCATTGTCAGCAGTATCGAAGAGCAAGGCAAGTCAAGTGATGACTTGCTTACTGCAATAAACTTGGCCGAAACCAAAACTGTTTTGGAGGACCTTTATTTGCCGTACAAGCGCAAGCGCAGAACCAAAGCGCAAATTGCTATTGAGGCAGGTTTAGAGCCGTTAGCCAATGCGTTGTTAAGCAACCCAATGCTGCAGCCAGAGTTAGAGGCTGAAACCTATATTTGTGCGAGCGAAGATCATCCAGTGGTAGATGTTAAGTCCGCATTGGACGGCGCGCGCTCTATTTTGATGGAACGTTTTGCGGAGGATGCGGTTCTGCTTGCTCAAGTAAGAAACCATATTGAGCAAAATGCTGTGGTCACGGTGAATGTGTCTAAAGATAAGGAACAAGAGGGTGCTAAATTTCGCGACTATTTTGACTATCAAGAACCGTATTCAAAAATTCCCCCACACCGGGCCTTGGCAATATTTCGAGGGCGCAACGAGGGGATTTTGTTTTCCACCTTAGACTTGCCCATTCCTGAAGGTGGTTGGATCGATAGCCATGCTCACCCCTGTGAGCGAATGATCGCAAAACACTGGGGCGTTAGTGACCAACAGAGGCCTGCTGATACATGGTTGGTTCAAGTGGTTAGCTGGACTTGGAAAATAAAAATGCTGCTGCACGTGAGTGGTGATTTGATGTTCAAACTAAAGGAAAGAGCCGAGGCGGAAGCGATTCGAGTCTTTTCAATGAATCTTAAAGATTTATTGTTGGCTGCTCCGGCTGGCGCAAAAGCAACCTTAGGTCTAGACCCTGGTTTGCGCACCGGCGTAAAAATAGCAGTGGTAGATAAAACTGGGCAATATCTCGACCAGTGCACCATTTACCCTCATGCACCGAAGCACCAATGGGATGCGTCGATAGCAACCTTGGCCGGCCTAGTTAAGAAACATAAGGTTGAATTGCTAGCAATAGGCAATGGTACGGCTTCGCGCGAAACTGATAAATTGGCAGGAGATTTAATTCAACGCCATCCAGATTTAAAGTTGACCAAGGTGATTGTCAATGAAGCCGGCGCTTCAGTCTATTCCGCTTCGGAATTTGCGGCGCGTGAATTTCCTGATTTAGATGTGACTATTCGCGGCGCTGTATCCATAGCTCGGCGCCTGCAAGACCCGCTTGCCGAGTTAGTTAAAATTGAGCCCAAGTCTATCGGCGTAGGCCAGTATCAACACGATGTAAATCAGTATCAACTAAGCCGCTCGCTAGACACCGTGATTGAAGATTGTGTTAACGATGTCGGGGTAGACTTAAATATGGCATCAATGCCATTGCTCAAGAGGGTTTCTGGCTTGAATGAAACCATTGCTAGTAATATCGTAGCGCATAGGAATATTCACGGGCCATTTGCAAGCCGTGATGCGCTCAAAAAAGTGCCTAGATTGGGTGGTAAAACGTTTGAACAAGCCGCCGGATTTTTGCGTATTGTTGGTGATATTGATAACGATATTGCAAACCCTTTAGACACATCGGGTGTCCACCCTGAGGCCTATTGCGTGGTGGAAAATATAGCCGCCAAAAATGGTCGCGAGATCAATGCCATCATTGGCGACAGCAACTTTCTTAAGTCATTACACGCGCAAGACTACACCACTGAGCAATTTGGAGTGCCTACCGTTACTGACATCATCGAAGAATTAGATAAGCCTGGTCGTGACCCTCGGCCTGAATTCAAAACGGCTAGCCTGAAGGACGGTGTGGAGGCGATCAAGGATCTTGTTGAAGACATGATCCTTGAGGGTACAGTTACCAACGTTACTAACTTTGGAGCCTTTGTTGATGTAGGTGTTCATCAGGACGGCTTGGTGCATATCTCATGTCTCGCCGACAAATTTGTCGACGACCCTCATAAAGTGGTTAAGGCTGGTCAAATTGTAAAAGTAAAAGTGCTTGAAGTCGATGCTCAGCGCAAGCGAATCGCCCTCACAATGAAGCTGCAAGAAACAAAGCGTGATCGTCAAGACCGCGGTTCGGGTGCGGGGAAAGCCCAAGAATCTAAGCCGCAATACAAAAAGCCGTCAGGTCAAAAAGCTGTGGCTAATAATGCAATGGCGGCTAAACTGGCGGCTGCTTTTAACAAATAGTCAGTTACACACATTGCATAGGAATTAATATTTATGGCCAAAAAACTGTTTGATCTGAATGATAAGGTTGTTCTTGTAACTGATAAAAGCATTGTAGTGGATTGATAATTTTGGGAGCTTAGCGCATGACCAATCAAAACGTAGAGGGTTATCGGGTGTCAGCAGTAGAGCAGTGGATAGCTGCCAATATTTCTGCACTAAAACCACCTTTCAAGTGGACTAGATTTGCAGGAGGGCATTCTAATATCACTTATAAGTTGGAGGGTGCTAATGGAAAAAAAGCGGTAATTCGCCGGCCTCCAAAGGGCGAGCTATTACCTAAGGCTCACGATATGGGGCGGGAATGGTCACTGATTTCTTCGCTTGGTTCCACCTCGGTTCCGGTTCCAAACGCAATAGGCATTTGTAGAGACCCTGAGATTACCGGTGCCAGCTTTTATATTATGGAACTTATCGACGGGCGGCCACTTTATACTGCCAATGATACCTTAGGCTGGGTGCCGGAAGACCGCCGAGCAATCTTAGCTCATTCCCTATTTGATGTTTTGGCTGATCTTCATTCACTGGAGCCTGACGAAATTGGTCTTGGTGATCTGGCGAAGAAAGACAGTTACGTCGCGCGCCAGTTAAAGACTTGGTATCGTTCTTGGAACGCATGCGTGGAGCCTGCTCAGTACGATGATCCGCGTGCGCATCAACTACAACAGTATTTCCTGGCGAATATTCCAGAACAAGGAATGGCGAGGGTTGTGCATGGAGACTATGGTTTGCACAATTGTCTCATCGGCGCAGATTCGACAGTTGTTGCGGTGGTGGACTGGGAGATTTCTACTCTTGGAGATCCGCTGGCTGATTTAGCCTATGCTCTAAATCCTTGGCCGGAGCCCGATGACCCGGTGCTGATTGACCCGCAAAGTGCTACTTCTGTACCTGGAATGCCGACCCGCAGCGAACTTGCACAACGCTATGCGCAGCGTACTGGCCGTAGCTTGGATAAGTTGAACTACTACACGGGCTTCAATCGCTGGAAATCTGCGGCAATCATCCATGGGGTCTATGCGCGCTATATGGCAGGTCAGAAGACATCAGAGGGAGTTGACTTGGATCTTTTGCGCCAACGCATAGAGGACTGTCTGTCTGGCGCTGAAAGTGCAATCAATCGCCAGTGAAGCATAAAGGTCTGAGCTAAGGTTGCGCTCAGCAGGTTGACTAATTAGAGGTATAGGTGTCGATTGCCATTGGTGCGTGCGGCTCACTATCACCTGGCACCCGATCTACGGTTTCGGAGTAAAGCGTGATTCTCCAAATCTGATGGAAATGCGCATCATAAG
>JBLHME010000031.1:0-32954 GCA_047623225.1 Cryomorphaceae bacterium | reverse complement strand
GGAAGGGTCACAGTCGCGCGTTTGCTAGGTATTTATCAAATTGAATGGCTGTTTTTGCTCGCACATAATTAAAAGCATCGACCTTTACAGGCTCGGTTATGGCCCCTGCGTTTGTGCTTGCCTGTGCAGAGCTTGCCATTATTACAAGCGCAGCATTAAACAACATATCTCTAAGCATCGTTAGCGATTGTTTTAGACCCGCATAAAACTCAATATCAAAATACTCTCCAAACCTTATTCCTTTATAGGTTAATCAATATGTGCTTTGTTTGAACTGACGCGCGATCAGGCCATAGAGCCGATCTCCGCCAGCGCAGAATCTAGCGCTTACAGCTTGCGTGCGATAGCTCGATGATTCAACTAGGCAAGTAATAGACTGTATGTCCTTACGAAATTTATATAGGCGGCTTTAATCTCATTAATCTTAAGCGCTGCAAGCTAGCGACAAGTGCACGAACTTATTCACAAAGACCAACATACCTGACATTATTGATACTAACCTCACGAATATTCATTGGTTTAAGTTATTCTGATTAACCGGGCACCGAGCCAATAAATGCATCAGGAAGCAATTTTGAAAACTTATAACATCTGGCTGTTGAAACTGGTGCTGCCGGTTCGTTTCGGCAGGCTACTAACTGGCGTACTGCTGTTCGTCATGCTTTATAGTTTCTTCAAAATCGGCAGTGCTGGCACTGAGGGAAGCCCTGCGCTTTTTTTCAGCCTGATTCTCGCTTACATCATTCCAACCTTCAGTTTTATCACTGAGAAAGTCGAGGAGGCTTTGCTTGAGTTGCGACCAATCCTAGAGCTGGATGATCAGGCCTTCGAGCAGGCTCGAGCTCAATTGAATTCTGCA
Source organism: Cryomorphaceae bacterium (assembly GCA_047623225.1). Classification (GTDB taxonomy): domain Bacteria; phylum Pseudomonadota; class Gammaproteobacteria; order Arenicellales; family Arenicellaceae; genus Arenicella. The sequence goes on along the minus strand of JBLHME010000031.1, from coordinate 32,095 downwards.
AGCAGGCCTAAAATAGCATTTCATCTGCTCTTCGGTATTCTATTCGGCTTTGCCCACCTGAGTTTAATTGAAGGATCGTTCACTACAACTATCAGTGAAATGTTTGGGTCTACTCCTGAATTCGTTAGCTCTTTTGGTGCGCTGTCAGTTTGGACCGTAATGACAACGGTTACATCGATGTTGATTCAGCAAACCGTTCTTTTTGCTCGATTAGGCAAAAACCAAACGCAGATTTCGCTGCTTAATAAACGCAGATTGTTGCCCTTTGCTCGGGTTTCAATAATCTCCAGCTTGAGCATTATTGGTGCGCTGGCATTGTTTCCATTAATGAGTGTTGACAGCGGCCTAGATTTTTCACGGGGTCTGCCGGGCGCAATTGCTACTCTAGGGCCATTGTTGGCGATATTCATCATTCCGGTTTGGCCGGTGCACCGGCGGCTTGCCGCTTTAAAGGAACAAGAGCTAGCTGCGCTGGACGACGAAATAGACCGCAATCTGAACAGCTCGGGGCGCATCGAGCTTGACCCCGAAAAACTTAAGACGATCACTCCTTTGCTCAGCTATCGGCAGGAGATTTCAGGAATATCAACCTGGCCATTTGATGGCGGTGCACTAACCCGGCTGGCCTTTTACCTGATCATCCCCCCATTGACGTGGGCCGGGGCTGCGCTGATTGAAGCGCTGATTGACCGGGCTTTATAACTACCGGCCACGCTGCATAGAGCATCGCTATAACCGTTTTTCAGTACTCTAGGCTCCTTGTTAACCTAGCGAAAAAATGATTTTGGCCGATTTTTGTTCCGTTCTTCTTAGCTAGCTCTCTTAACGGCTTAACTAAACGCACCGGCTCAATATTCCATTTTGCATTAATCACCAGTCTCAATCGCAGATTGAATGGCCGTTGATCCATGTCAACTCTTTGAGCTTATCCAGATAATAACTTGTCATAAAATTCAGCAAACAACGACAAGAGATGACCATGCGAAAAAATGAGCCTATTAAGAATATTATGAGTAAATCTCTTCACTCAGAGCAAAAAGGCCAGCCGATCTGTGAAGTATCTAAAATTTTTCACAGTTACAAGATCCATTATGTTTCCGTTCTCCACGAAGAAAGCTTAGTTGGAATCGCCAGCTCAACAGATCTAATGCAGCTGAGCTTCGTTGCGCATGGCTACGACTCGAATCAAACGTGATCGTTGATAGACTCACAACATACACTGGTTGATGTCGTGAATTCAGACTTGAAAACATTAAGCCAATCAGATGTGATGCGCGATGCCGCGCAAGCACTTGCAAGTGGCTCATATCATTCGCTGCCGATTACCGACCAACAAGGTAAATTGGTCGGTATGGTTACCAGCACCGATCTGATCAATTACCTGTGCGAGCAATACTAGGGGGAAATTATGAAACAAAAAATTATGCAAGATCCCCAAGCAAAACTTGAGAGCGAACAAACAAGGATTTCAGGCTTGCTGGAACGATCTCATGCACACCTGCATCGCAGTGAACCACTCAGCCCTGACTTTGCCAAGCAAGCGGTCGAAACAGAAAATGACCAAGTCGTTGAGATATTGGATCGAGATGGCCAGATCGAGCTAAATGAAATCAACAATGCTTTAAACCGAATGACCGACGTTTCTTATGGTAAATGCACTGAGTGCGCAGCAGAAATTCAACAAGCCCGGCTACTCGCCATTCCAGAAACAGCGTTTTGCATTGGGTGTGCAAGCAAACACGAGTGACTCCTAAGGAATTTGCTTGGGGGTCGAATAACGATCGCTGGATTTTCAGCAACTGAAATCAACGCAAGGTTGTTTATTGCGTTTCTTCGGGATTAGCCAAGCGATGCATTTCAGCTAACTGAGCTTCAAGAGATGAAATTCTCTGTCTGAGGTTTTGGCCTTCCTCGTTGTTGGAGTTGAGCGCCGAATCCAATTCAGAAACCTGTTTTCGAACCCCCAACAACTCATCTTCTGAGACAGCATCTGCGGGCGTTTCACTATAGGTTGTATCCAAAGTGTCAGCAGAAACCCGCGCGACTGTTTCAAGGTCAACGACAATGGCTTGGTCTGCCTCTTTTTCGGCAGCTCCGAGAATTTGAGTTTCACTGTTATTAGTGGGTTCTGCAGGCTGTTGACCACAGCCAGATACGGTCGCAAAAATGCAACAAACTAAAACCCAGCGCGACCTTACTAACATCTCCATTGAATATACTTGCTGTATTCTATTATTTCGCTTCATACGACTAGATCTTGAATCTTGATCCTCAGTGATTAACAGAGACATCAGCATAACTCAAGCAGAACTGCGTTGGCTCATTTTAACCTTTATTGCTTATCGGCTTTATTGCTTAGCCAAACAAATCCATAGGGCGCTAGATCGAGGCTATGGTCGGTGGCGCGATAGGTGTCGCCACTGGCCAAATCCACCCAAATTTCTAGGGTAATTAAATTAACCGAGCTCAAGGGAATCGACACCGGTTTATCGGTCACATTAAAAATGCAAAAGATGCTCTGACTGCGATCAATGCTTTGTCGCCAGAAAGCAAAAACATGATCACCAAGATGCAGCGTGTACTGCACGGCATTAGGGTGAAATGCAGATTGCCGCGCACGAATCGACAATAGGGCCGTTAGACCATTAAGCGCTTTTGCATGGTACGAACTTGGGTCATCGAGCGTGCTAAGCAATGCTTCATAATCCCATTTGTGGCGGTTTATACTGCGATTTTGCTTGGTTACTTCTACCCGTTCATGGTCATTTTGAGTGGCCAGCAAGCTGTGAATATAGATGCCTGGCACACCCTCAAGTGCGAACATTAGCGCATGCGCACAAACAAACCGGTCATGTTGCCACTGATCCGCGCCATTAACTGTGCCCTGCAGCGCATCATACAAAGCAACATTGATTTCATAAGGCTCATTTTTGCCACCCTCAACAGCGCGCCATGAGATTCGCGCACCAAAGCTCTGCATGGTGTTCACCAACTCATCCAATTCATGCTCTGCTAATAAACCTTTCGTTGGCCGCAAGCCGATGCCGTCATGGCTGGCAATAAAGTTAAAATAGAAGGTGCCTGCCTGCGCTGGCGGCATACTCATTTGCCAACGTTTTAAATGTTCACTGCTGCCTTTTACAAAGGCATGTAGGAGTAATGGCGGCAAGGAAAAATTATAGATTGCGTGGGCTTCGTTGGCGTTGCCAAAATACGACAAATTCTCAATGTTGGGCACATTGGTTTCAGTAATCACAATGGCGTCTGGTGTATGCGCTTCTATTATTGTGCGAAACAATCTTACGAACTCGTGCGTTTGCGGCAAGTGCACGCAATCAGTTCCAGTTTCTTTCCAGAGAAATGCTACGGCATCAAGCCGAAAAATACGCACTCCCTGTTCAAGGTAGCGACGCACAATTCGCGCCATTTCGAGAAACACTTTTGGATTGCTGAAATTCAAATCCGCCTGATCATGACTGAAAGTACACCAAACATGACGAATGCCGTTTAGGGTTTGTGTTTCCCTTAGCAAAGGCGAGGTTCTTGGGCGCACAACCAGACTCAGGTCATCAGTAGGCAATGCTTCAACAAAGTAATCTTTGCCCGGGTTTTTGCGTTGGCGAAAATTCTCAAACCACTGACTGCGTTGCGAGCAATGATTGATAACTAGATCAGCCATCAGGTCGTAGTCTTTGCCAATAGCCTCAATGTCAGACCAATCACCAAGACTCTCATTCACCTGACTAAAATTTATCACCGAGAAGCCATCGTCAGAACTGTATGGGAAAAATGGCAAAATATGCAGACCACTCACCACACCCTTCAGATATCGATCGCTAAATTTCTTAAGGGTGTGCAGGGGAGCCTCATTCTCAGTAAAAACACTATCACCATAGGTGATCACCCAGATATCCCGCTGACTCCACTTATTTTTATGCAATGGCTGAGTTGACGTGCTTATTGGCAGCTTCATAGCATCGAGGGTGTCACGCGCCAGCGCCTGGCAATCTAGCTCAGGGTAGATTTGACTAAGATGCTCGTTTACCGCAGTAATCAGCGGCTTTACCAGTGCGTCAGACATTTTTACAACCCTATTGGCTAATTGTTCTTAAGACGCTCATGAGTACTCTTGCATATCCGCATCAACGGCAGCAATTAACTCATCCTGAATGTTTGGCAGCGCGCTAGCTACCCGATTCCAACTTGGAATAAATGGTGTTTCCATAGGGTTTTGTAGAAAGTCTTCGCCCGCATGCAGAACATTTTGAGCAAACATTTCTATCGCAGCCTCCTCAGCGTGTATGTCCAAATCAAGCCCATTCATCTGCGCATCGTTATAGTAGGTTTCAACGAAATCCAGCGCTATGCGAAAATAGGTTGCCTTGATTGCACGAAATGTCTCAGCATTGAAGACCACTCCATTGGTGGCTAGTTTGCGAAACAAGGCCTTACAAATATCGATCGACATCTTAGATAATCCACTTTCGATATCTTCAGGCGACATTTCCTGATGTTTATGATCATACTTATCGGCGATATCGGCCTGGCAAATTCTATTGTTGGCATAGTTACGGTTGAGCTCCGACAAAACGCCAATCTCCAAGCCCCAATCGCTAGGGATACGTAAATCAGTTATTACATCAGTACGAAATGAGAATTCACCGGCTAAGGGGTATCGAAAACTGTCAATATAATCTAGGTAATCATTTTGCCCATAAACTTTTTTCAGCGCTCGTACCAATGGCGTTACTAGCAAGCGAGTGACCCTGCCATGCATCTTGCCGTCGGCAATTCTTGCGTAAAACCCTTTGCAAAACTTGTAATTGAAATTTGGGTTGGCAACTGGATAGAGTAATCGCGCCAGCAAGCTGCGATCGTATGTCACGATATCGCAATCATGCAGTGCAACAGCTTTTGCTCGATCAGCGGCGAGTACATAACCAAAACAAAACCAAACGTTTCTACCCTTGCCGAGCTCCTTTGGCGAAAGGTTTTTATCCTTAAGCTGTTGGTCTAATGCCAGTAACCGAGGCCCTTCGTTCCACAGCACCTTGAAACTTTGATTGAGCGGCTTAAAGAACTGCAGCGCATTACGGTATTCATCTTCAGTGGCGCGATCGAGGCCAATAATTATGTCGTCCAGATAGTCGACCTTACTGAGCTGATCAACAATATTAGTTAAAGCATCACCTTTTAGTTCCGAATAAAGTGACGGTAACACAAGCACCATTGGGCTCTTCTTCTGAAACTTTCGAAGCTCGTTTTCTAGTTCTTCTAAACTACGCTCGCGCAGGTTATGCAAGGTGGTAATAATGCCGTTTTGATAAAAATCTGCCATAGTGAATTAGGATGCATTTGAGTATTAAAGAGTGCTGGGGTTTAATTTTCGAGAACAGAAAAGACTGCCTCAGCCCAGCCAATGGGACCACAACCCTTAGTGTAAATTTTCGAATTATCGGACATCAGTGTCGGATACTCCGCTACAGGGGAGCGCACACATACCGCAATATCGGCTATGCTGAGCATGGCCACATCGTTGTGGCTATCTCCTAAGCATACCAAAATTGGTGTGCGATTGCTGGAGCTGCTCGATTTGGTAAATACTTCCTTATAATTCTCCATCAACCAGCTCAATGGCTTTGCTTTGTCAGTTTGGCCTTGGAGATGATAAAAACGGCCTCCTTTTAAAACTTGCAAGCCTGATTGCTCAGCAAGTTGCCTGAACTGCAGCAGTGTCTTGGCTGAGTCGCGCCATACAAATGGTTCTGAGAACTGCTTTAACTTTGCACGTTCCGCAGCGGCTAAATCCAACCCAGTATGCTTGGCTATCTGTTGCACCGACCAATCATTAAATCCTTCAAAGCGCCAATTATAAGATGCTCGAATATGCTCGATAAACGTTAGCAATTCTGTGCGCGGTACACCGAACACCTTATAATTTTCGCCGTCCAGCAAACCTGTAGACTTAGAGTTGTTATTTCGGCCGGTCGCAGCAAAAAACAATGCACTGCCATTCTCTACAATGATCGGTGCGCTTAAGCCCAGTTGGCGTTGCAGTATCACTGTCTCAGAATAGGTCTTACTGGTATTCAACACCACCGGCACACCAAGTTGCTCGCAACGCCGTAGAGCTGGCACAGCGGCTTGATACGAATAGGTATCGTGATCAATCAGTGTTCCGTCTAGGTCGGTAGAAATCAGATATTCAAGCGTCATGACACACGCGCTCTAACTTTACAAAGCCATGATTCTTATTCAGCCATAGCAAATAATCGGCCTGAGTCGGCATGCTCTCAAGCGCATGTTCTGTCAGTCTTTGATAATGCGCAATAAACCGTTTCAATTGTGCTGGGGTCTGGGCGCCAGACACATCCAAGTCTTGCTCTGATAAGAGCGCTATCATTTTTTGTTCTTGCAACAACCGCCATTCGAAAACGCACTCAAAGCTTGGCGCTTGTAAGGCCACCAAATGATCGAGACGCGCAAACAGAGTGCAATAACCTGTTTCAAGATGATGATTTATTAGCGCCCTCCATTGACCTGACACATCTTCATTCATCTCCATTTGGTTGATTGGCATGCGCAACTTTGTATTATCTTGTGCAGATAGCCCAACGCACCACCCTTCTAGAATCACCACATCTAATGCACCCTCCACCTGCTGCCATTGAGCAATCGGAGCACGGTCGTCCTCAGCTTTACTAAAATTTGGTACTGCGAAACTCTCGCCGCGCTCCGCGCAATCAAACATGGCATTAATCATCGAAACATCATGTGTGCCAGGGACCCCACGAGTAATCAATAGTGGGTGCACCGATTCAGCCAGTTTTTCACGCTCTCTTAGCGTTAGATAAAAGTCATCTATCGACGCTACTAATACCCGCAGACCGTATTGCGCTTGCAGCAACGTTTTTAAGAAATCGGCACAGGTGCTTTTACCACTGCCCTGAGAACCTTGGATTCCAATAAACTGAACGCCAGACGATTGGTCGGCTTCGGCTCGCGCACTAATATCTGTGTAAAGCTGATGCGCCAAAGGAACGTAATAATGAATTACTTCGGCACTAAATTCAGCCGGCAAACGGTGTTCGGCAATTACCTGATTAATTATATTAATGGTGCTAGGACTTAATACATTTTGATTCTGCATCTGTAATTATCTAGTAAAAGACGTTTGTATAAGCTTACGCGAGCAGAATAAAAATGACCAGCAAGGCCGTAATAAAGCTCCTGGGAAACAATGTTCGGTTGCTCTTGGTGCAGTTGCGCAAGCATGGTTGAACGACAGCCTAATGGCTAAAAGGCGAATAAGTCAGTTCAGTGCAAACGTTTGTGAATGATAATTCGCATCTAAACAACAATCTGCCATGTCTTTAATCCAAGTCAATCTCTAGCTGGGTTTATCTAGCTAGCATGTTTATCTACTAAATCTACGTTATCGCAAGCTACGCTACCGCTGATTCTGGCGGCTAATAAGTAAATAATTATGGTTGCCGAAATAACGACAACCAAGTTCACTAACGAAGCTTACCAAGAGTTTCGTAATCGACTCGACCTTGAAACGGCACTGCTTCAGCAATGGATTTCTGACGGCCGCATGCACAGGGACCAGCCGACGGTTGGATGTGAGTTGGAAGCATGGTTGGTTGACGACAAGGGCAATCCATCGCCCAAAAATGTTGAATTCCTGAACTCATTGGACGACGAGATGGTGATACCGGAGTTGTAGCGTTTCAACCTTGAACTCAACACCGAGCCACTTGATCTCAAACCAGGCTTTCTAGATGTAATGCACGACAATTTGTGGCCGCTGTGGCAACACTGCGACCAGATCGCTATGCAAGAAGCCGACCGCATGCTGATGGTAGGCATACTGCCAACAATCAAGCAATCCGATCTGTGTCTAGAAAACCAATCGTACCTAGAACGCTACCAAGCGATGAATGAACAGATATTTCGGATGCGTAACGGGGCGCCGTTACACCTAGGCATACGCGGTAAAGAATACCTAAGTGTTGCGCATCATGATGTAATGATTGAGGCGGCGGCCACCTCTTTTCAAATTCACTGTAAGGGTGATGTCGACATGGCAGTGCGCGCCTATAACGCCTCGCGCATACTCCTATCACCTGTGGTAGCGGTGTCAGCCAACTCGCCGTATCTATTTGGCCATGATTTGTGGGATGAAAGCCGCATTCCATTGTTTGAACAAGCGGTTATGGTTGGCGGCTCGAGTTACGCCAATCGAGTGACCTTTGGAATACGCCATGCCGGTAATTCGATTATGGAGTGTTTTGCAGCAAACCGTGTGCGGTTTCCAACGCTGCTGCCTTATCTAATGGATAGTGCGCCTAAAGAACTGGCACATCCTACGGCTACACAACGGCACGATTTGGCGATGGAATAGACCGCTAATCGGTTTTTCCTACGCGGGTGAGCCGCACCTTCGTATCGAACACAGAGTTCCTGCCGCCGGCCCCAGCATGCTCGATGTGGTCGCCAATGCGGCCTTCTATTTTGGCTGCCTCACTGCCTCCTTACTTAACGACTCGGAACCGATTGAACAGCACAGTCCAAACCGCCATGCAGCGCGAAACACGGTCTAAGCGCAAATGTGGTTCGGGCGAATTAGGGCGAAGGCAACGGTGGCCAACTGATTGAACAAAAGCTTATCCCAATGGCAAAAGCCGGCTTGCTGTCGATTGGCTATGTTGCAGCCGAAGCAGATCGTTGGTTATCAATTATCCTGGAGCGCGCAAGAACCGGCCGCAATGGCGCATGGCATGCAACGCCAATGGGTTGCATGCCATGGGCCAGATTATCAACAGTTGGTACTAGCCTACCTTGAACAGCAAGCGCAAAATCGGCCGGTGCATACTAGGCCCGTTTAAAAATGACAGCCGTGATTAAGATTAGAACTGATGCTTGGCTGCAAGTAGCATTACCAAATGGCTTTTAATCACCAAATCAAGCTGCATCAAAGCGAGGCTAAATGCTGAAGCAACTGGGCAACCTGACTACAACAGAGTTTGGCCTGGCAGCGAAATTGCCGACTGTGGTGAAACACGCATGATGCAAGAAGTCGTCGATATTATCAGTGCCGTGGAGTGTTCGAGAGCATTGATGTGCACAATAACACTGGGCTTAATCCGCACTACGCTTGCGTGAATCGGCTACATGCCAGCTATCTGCACCTTGCCACTCTGTTTAGCCGCGTAGTAGTGTATTTCACTAAACCCAACGGTGTGCAATCAAAGGCAATGAGTGAATTATGCCCCGCAGTGACCTTAGAATGCGGCAACATTGAGCAGCAATACGGGGCTGAACACGCATGCGATTATCTAGACGCCTGCTTGCATCTTAGTCAGCACCCACAACACCCGGCGGCTGACCACGATATCGGTTTATTTCACACCACCGGAATTGTCAAAATCTCCAAAGCTATAAACTTCGGCTATCACGGTGAAAATCTAGACTTAAGTTTAGAAACCGATCTTGAACCCTATAATTTTAGGGAACTGGACAGCGGCACACTGTTTGGTAAAACAAAAATGCGCGGCGCCTTTTCTGGTGACCGACGAAAATGGCGATAGTGTGTATAACAAGTATTTTGAATCGCAGGGCGATAATATTCACACGCGCTTGCTTGTAATGCCGTCAATGCTAACCCCAGACCTTGAAGTAATTCGCCAGGATTGCTTGTGTTACTTAATGAAGCGCTATCATCGGGCAGACGATAACGCCGAGCAGCAGGGCTAGTTCACTTTACGAAGATTCCTTGTCAGCGGTTTCTGTAACTGGGAATCGCTCTCTATGTAAGCTAGAATTCTCGGCCTAATTTCTTCAATAAAAAGACACTTTATGGATACTTCAAAATTATTTTCACTGGACGGCAAAGTAGCGCTGGTCACTGGCGGGTCACGCGGCATTGGCAAGATGATTGCCGAGGGTTTCATTGCCCAAGGCGCAACCGTTTATATATCGTCGCGCAAAGCGGATGTCTGCGATGCTGTGGCGGCAGAATTGGGGCCCAAGTGTTTTTCACTGCCTCAGGATGTTAGTAATGTGGCTGGCTGCAAGACATTGGCTCTGGCCTTTGCCGAAGCTGAGCCCAAATTAGACATCCTGGTTAACAATGCTGGCGCAGCATGGGGCATGCCGTTTGAGGATTTCACTGAACACGGTTGGGATCGAGTGATGGATCTAAACCTGAAGTCGCCATTCTTTCTGCTCCAAGCACTGCACAATTCATTGATAGCCGGTGGCAGCCCCACCCAGCCCGCTAAGGTGATCAATATTACTTCGATTGACGGTCAGCGTTTAAACCCGTGGGATACCTATAGCTACCATGCTTCTAAGTCAGCGCTTATCTATCTCACCAAGCGGCTCGCTGCACGGCTTGTCGGTGACCATATTAATGTGACATCGATAGCGCCCGGCGCTTTTCCGTCGGATATGAACCGCGCTGCGCGGGACCATACGGCCGAAGTTGCGGCGACTATACCCTGCGGGCGTATTGGCGTTGCCGAAGACATGGCTGGTGCTGCGATATACCTCGCCAGTAGAGCGGGCGACTACGTAATTGGAGATACCATCACAGTGGATGGAGGCATAGTAAATGCCTCGCTTGGGACGGGCGCAGAGGCTTAAATTCAGCAAACCTTGTCGGGGCCTCTTGCCTGCTGATAGGCTGATGCTGGCTCTTGGCCCCCGCAAAGTCCGCAGATACAGCGGCCTCAAGGAGCGCAATAGGTTCACTTTGATCAAGGCAAGATAAAATCATTTCAAAAGGTTAATTAATTACTGTTTTACAGTGATTAATTAATGTGCAACAATCACCCTGATTTCACAAAACCAGAGGTTCTAATGCCCAATACGCATCGCATCAAAACTCTAAGCCGCCTAATGGTGGCCATTTGTTCCATTGTCATGGTTTCAGTTCCCGCATGGCTTATTTGGTATTGGGCAAACTTTGCCGACTACGTTCCTGCACTCCAAGCACAGCGGCCAAAGATACTTATCTCGATGGATTACATAAGCGGCGCGCAGCTTCTTTTAGGGGGGCTAATCAGTCTGGCGGCGTCAATGCTGGTTATTTATGCTCTGTGGCAGTTGCGCAAATTGTTTGTATTATTTCAACAAGGAGTGGTGTTTTCTGCACAAACAACACGGGCACTTAATTTATTTGGCATCGCTTTGCTCGGCAGCGTAATTCTGAAACCGATCACCACAGCCATATTAAGCGTGCTGCTTACGTGGGGTAATCCCCCGGGGCAACGCTCGGTAACTATTGCACTTGGTAGCAATGAACTTATGTTGTTGTTATTCGCCGCTACTTTTTTGGTCATCACTTGGGTGTTTCGCGAAGGCCAGCGGCTCAGCCAAGAAAACGCGGAGTTTGTTTAACACCATGAGTATTAACGTAAAGCTTGATGCAATGCTGGTGGCTCGCAAGAAGCGCTCCAAGGAACTGGCTGAATATGTTGGGATTACCGAGCAAAACATATCGCTGCTCAAAACTGGTAGAGTGCGCGGTATACGCTTTGCCACTTTGGAAAAGATCTGCGAATTTTTAGATTGCCAACCTGGCGATATATTAGAGTACGAGCCTAATGAAAATACTTAAGTTACTGGTTTGCACCGTATTAGTATTCTGCGCCGGCTGTAATCACCTAGCGACTTACGAAAGCTTGCAACGGCAGCAGCATCTTGAATGCGACCGCGCGCCAGTGAATGACGATCGAAGCCGATGCAAAGACCTGAAACCAATAGTGTTTGATGACTATGAGCGCGAACGACAGGAGCTGCTAAAGCAGCAAGACCCGCCTTAACAGGCGGATCAATGTTGTTAAGAAAGTGGCCTAGGTTAATGACCCAATAGTGCGGGGTAATTAAAGCCTTAGAGCGCTAAATCAATCTAACAGCTTTAACCTACACTGTGTTACCGGTGGCTCAATACCAAACGCAACACTTCGCGCTTCAAAAGCTTTTTTTGCAACGCCGCTAACCTCTATCCAAGACTCATTTGGCACAAGCACAGTCAAAGAGTAGTGTTTTATTTTCCACTCCTGCTCTACTTTTGCCAATACAGCAGTGCCTCTAAAACGGCCTCATTTTTTAGATTGCACTATTTCGCCAACCCATGCCAAGCCCTCTTGAGCACTGAAATTGGTGTAACGTTTAGTTGACGTATACGACCAACACTTTGCCATCTTTAAAGTGTTGGTTTACATATTTCAAAAACGCCTCAAACGGCCAGCGCTCAAAGTCATCGATGCCCATAAAAACGGCATTGTACGAAAAATGATTCAATTATAGTGCTTTAACTGCGGCGTCATGAAAGTCATCGATTATTGTATCGATAGCATCACTGGCGTTATCGATAGCCGGCGAGTTTTTTTGCTAGAAGCAGACCCGGCGCAAAGTAGAACTACGCTACTTAGCAGTATGCCGACGCTAAAACAATGCGAGTTACATCTGTGTTTTGTTTCATCTAGAAAACCCCAGTCGTTGTTGGCTCAATCTAATCTCATTCTGGTCATGAGCGATTGCATGACATGGTTTTGCTTCTCAGCTGGCATTATGACTAGCCTTGATCAGCCGATTTACTTTCTACCAACTTAATTATCATGCTTGGATTTATACAAATACTTTTTTTCTTCTGCTTGAGCGCCGTAGTTTCGGCGGCTACCGTCGAATCATCTGAGAGTATAAAATTTCGTGTTTTTCTCAATGAGGATGAAATTGGGTATCAGCAGGTTAACTTACAACGCGAAGGAAACCGCGTTAACACTAGCATAGACGCAAAACTTAAGGTCAAAGTGCTGTTTATAAATGCTTATTCTTATACGCATTCTGCGCAGGAGGTTTGGCAGGACCAATGCCTAGTGAGCATTGAAACCAACACCAAAGAAAATAGCAATACGTCCTTTGTAAAAGGCCAAATGGCGCTAGACAAGTTCTTAATAAACAGCCACAAAGGTGAAAATGCACTTTCAGGTTGTATCCGTAGCTTTGCTTATTGGGACGTTTCGCGACTAAGCGAAACAAAGCTATTAAACGGCGAAACCGGCGAGCATGTTGATGCCCAACTGTCTGCGAAAGGAGAAACTCAGTTGATGGTGCAAGACAAGTCGGTAACCTCCGAGCATTACGTATTGCGAGCCGAAGGTGCCGATATCAACCTGTATTACGATCTAGATAAAAATTGGATTGGGCTCAAGACCATCGTTAAAGGCGGCCGCACTCTGGCCTATTATCGAACACCAAATATCTTAGCCGAAGCTAAGGATTGACGGGCCGAAAACTAAACTAAAAACCACAAAGCCTAGAATAGTGATTCATCTAATCAATTTGCGTTGTATTACTCGAACAATGCAATATCAACCCACATCGGCAGTAAGCCAACTTCTATTGCCTCTTGCTTTGCTTGCTCGATCGCATAATCTAAGCTGGCTGAAGATTCGAAACCCAATATTTTTGAGAGCAGCAAGTTTTGCATCACTGGCTGTTCTTCTAGCTCATCGGTCAGGCTGTCCCAATGAATGGGGTAGAGTTGTTTTGGCTTAGTAGCACTAACCACATGCTGCCAGTAGGCCTGTTGGTATTCTTTGCTTTGACTCGGCAAGCCACCCACGCCAAGAAAAACCACGTCGGCTTTAATATTATCCAACGCGCCAGGAATAAACCCAGCGCTGCCCTGAACCAAGGCCGTGCCTTTCGGGTGCTGAATATACACCGAATACGCGCCGCCCATTTTGTACTCCAAAGCCTTTACTGGTGGTATCAGAGGCGCAGTAATTTGCGTGTCAGCCAAGGCTGCCTCGCGCATACGAGGATTAGCAAACTCAAAATGGTTAGTGGGTATCAACGTGACGCTGAAATCTCCAAATTGATACGGCCGATTGGCTCGTACCACTGCAATTTTATCTTCGGCTAATCCCCAGCCGCGCGCTATATTCGCGGTGGAATTTGAACCCAGCACAAGCGCACCCGTGCGCATGGCGACCTCGGGCGTGTCCATGGCATGATCGTAATGACTGTGCACTGGAATGATGGCATCGACTTGCCCTACTCTGCCGCGCTCAAGGCCATTGGAAATTGCATCAAGATCGGGTTCGATTTGTCTAAAAGCGAGGTCTAAGAAACCCGCCCTTGTGTACCATCCGTCGATCAAAATAGTGGTCGAGCCATCGGTAAACAACAGATTAGTGTTACCCATGAACCGAACACGCACGCCTGCAGGCTTTGTCGGCGCGGATGTCACAAAATGATTCTGGTAGGGTTCAAGGTCTTCGTGGGTATTGAGCAAGTAGGCAAGCGCAATCAATGCCAACACGATTAATATCCCAATTAGTTTAAGAACCATTTTCAAAATTTTCATTTGCGATGTGTCCAAATTTTTAAATCAGCCGAATAGTGAATAGCTTTAATATGTCAAAGGAGTCTTTAAGGTAAATGGCTATAGTATAGGTATCAGCTTATTGCGCAGGCAGATACCAGCCCTGCTCAGATTCTAACACTCGGCCATCCAAGGCTAATTTAATCAAATGCGCATTTAAGGATAGTTCTGCCATTTGGTGCAACGAGACATCAACATCATCGTAGACCAAAGCAACCAATTGCCCGACGTCTATCCGCTCAGTGGTCAAATTGGCTATCACCTTAGCCTCGCGCTGTAAACGGTGTTGTATGGTCCACTCCACCACTTCAGCGGGGTTTTGGATTAATCCGCCGTGGCCAGGCGCCATTACCTTAATGGCGTAGTGCTGCAGCTTCTTTAACGAGGCAACATACGCTGTCATGCTGCCTTTAGGCGGCACAATCACTACCGTGGAACCGTTCATTAAATGGTCGCCCGTGGTCAACAATTGGTGTTCTTCGATTAGATAACAGACATGATTGCCCACGTGCCCAGGTGTGTGAATCGCCCGCACGGATCCATCTACCAGTTTAATCACTTCATCGTCTAGCGGCTGGTGATGCGGCTTAAATGTTGGGTCTTCAAATAGCTGGCCGGGGGCTGCGGAAATTCCAATCAACCTCACATCACCGAGCTGTTCAGCCACTTGAGCTATCGCGGGGCTGTGGTCCTTGTGGGTATGGCTGGCGAACATTGTGGTGATGGGCGCGGCTAAAGTATCTTGCACGGCCAAGATGGCAGCAACATGCTGAGGGATCGGCGGCCCGGCATCAAAAATGGCTAACTCTTTGTCACCATAAATATAGGTGTTTGTACCTGGCCCGGTCATTTGGCCAGGGTTGGGCGCACAAAGGCGATAGAAGTTTGGCAAGAGCTGCTCAAGCTCACCGGCAATGGGTGTTGTCATTAACTCAACCTATAGATTTAAACAAGCGACTATTATAGCGCTTTCATGCTCTAAGCTAGCAATACTAGTCAGGCTTGAGCATCAACTTAATTTGTTTCTTGGCTATGCTTAACTCGGCTTTGGCATGCAGTTGATTGGCGCAATAGATACTCGCATTGCCAGTACTAGGCTCTTTTATCAATACTAGAAACTGACTCTCCATTGCAGTGCAAGCTTTTTCCCAGATATGCCACAGGTTCTCACGATCATTTTCAGTGATATCGAGATAACCCTTTTTTAGTGCACGTTGATAGGCCAATCTTTCATGTGGTCGCAAATAATGCCCCACTGACCGTGAGCCGATGTTCAACCCTGAGCGCTTGCCACGGCTCAATCTCTCAACATGATCTAGCTGTAATCGTTTCATATACGCAGTACCTATTATCTTCTAGGGCCCAAACAATACACGCATAACTTATTTTTTGAGTGAGTATCACAGGCCGCCCGCACAGACATTATATTGACCAAACTTGCGTTAGGGTAAAAGCCTACCGTTCAGGAGGTGCTCGCCGCTGGTGAGGGATCATGACAATTAAAAAAATAGGCCTATTTTGGTTTAATAACGATCTGCGACTGCATGACAACCCAGCTTTGTTGAGCTCTAACTCAATTGTTGATGAATTGTACTGTGTTTTCTTACCCTTACTAAACTCTCAATTAGTTTACCCACCAACGTCTCAAACAAACGCAGGTCACGTCAAGCAACAGTTTTTACTGGAGTCGCTTACGAACTTGGACAAGAATTTGAGATCACTCGCACAGCAACTAAATTACGTCGATGGCAATGCCGAGCAGGAATTATCGAGGTTAATCGAAACACTGAATGTAACTGATATATTCCGTAGCTACGCAGCAGGCTATTACGAAAATTCACTGTGGGCGGCTATGAAAATACGCTTTCCAGATAAACATTTTCACTGCGCACATTCACATACGCTTTTTGACATTAGTGACTTACCATTTTCCTTACAGGCACTGCCGACTAGTTTTACAAAGTTTAAAAACGCACTGAGTGATCAAAAACCTACACAGCCGTTGGCTAGAGTTGGATGCCTTCCGCCCATGCCTGCTGGTGATTTTTCGCCATTACCGTTGTTAGCGCCTGCCAATGAAGAAACAAAATTTGTTGGCGGTGAAGAATCCGCCTTAGCACACATGGAAAACTATTTTTCAAGCACCATGCCTGCGCATTACAAAGAGGTTCGTAACTCTATCAGCGGGTGGGACAACTCTTGTAAGTTTTCTCCTTGGTTAGCCAATGGCAGCCTTTCAGTGCGCCAAGTCAGCGCCGCATTGTTTTACTATGAAAAAGAGTGTGTCGCCAACGACTCGACCTATTGGATCTATTTTGAGTTACTTTGGCGCGAGTACTTTCAATGGTATGCGCAAAAACATCGAAGCCGCCTATTTTTACTTTCAGGAATAAAAGGCTCTGCGCCATTGACTAGCTATTATCCTGAGCGGTTTAAAAAATGGTGTATGGGCTCGACCCCCTATCCAATCGTCAATGCCTGCATGAACGAACTACGATTAACGGGTTATTTGTCAAATCGAGGCCGACAGATCGCTGCCAGCTGCTTTGTAAATGAACTAGCATTGGATTGGCGCTACGGAGCGGCTTATTTCGAAAGTCAGCTAATCGATTACGACGTAGCGGCTAATTGGGGCAATTGGCAGTATCTTGCCGGTGTTGGCGCTGATGCTCGGGATAAACGGCATTTTAACCTAGAGAAACAAACCCAAACATTTGACCCCGAAAACCACTATATCGATCAATGGCGTGGGGATAGCGTTATTGAAAAACTGGATTCAGTCGACGCCGCAGACTGGCCAATTAACTGAATGGCTTATTGCAACGGCTTAGTAGATCTACACTTCTGACCTGCTTAGGCTAAGGCAAAGCGAACAATATATGCCACACAGCAAAACTAACTTACCGAGTAAAACTTGTTTAAGATGCCAGCGCCCATTCAACTGGCGAAGAAAGTGGCAGAGCAATTGGAATGAGGTTAAGTATTGCTCTAAACGGTGCCGGAACACACGCAAAGACGACATAAAATGAAACACATCAAAGCATTGCCAGACCGATTCAAAACACTTCGCTTGATCTTAGGGGATCAACTGAATGCCTCGCATACATGGTATCGCAAGAAGGATGACACTATTTTGTATGTTATCGCTGAGCTGCCTCAAGAAGCTAAGTATGTGAAGCATCATGTGCAAAAAATAGCGGCCTTTTTCCTCGCGATGAGAGCCTTTGCGAGTGCGCTGGAAGGGGCCGGTCATCGGGTTCTGCATCTCAGCCTAAGCGATTCAGCCGAATTTTCTGATTTGCCTGATTTGCTAGTAAAACTCACTACACGTTTTGATGCGCAAAACTTTGAATACCAGCGCCCAGATGAATATCGACTGGCGACACAGATTAAGTCAATCAATTTTAAGCCTAACGCGGTCAAAGTAAGCTGCGTTGATAGTGAGCACTTCATGCTTCCCTTTGATGAACTAGGCCGACATTTGAAGGTAGGCAAAGGTGCTCGCATGGAGGCTTTTTATCGAAAAATGCGGCAGAAATATAATATTTTAATGGATGGCCAACTACCTCGCGGTGGCCAATGGAACTACGACGCAGATAATCGCGGCAAACTAAAAGCCGCAGATTTAGACCACATTCCTAAGCCATTAGTATTCAACAATCAGCTTGGCGATTTAATAACACAACTTCGCGAACAAAAAATATCACATTTTGGCGAGATTGGTAGTAGCCTAATTTGGCCAATAGATAGAAAACAGGCACTGACACTATTAGACTATTTTTGCCAATACGCCTTACCCAATTTTGGCCGTTTTCAAGACGCCATGACGAAAAACAGCCCGCACGCTTGGAGTCTTTATCATTCACGTTTATCGTTTGTTCTTAATGCCAAAATCCTCAGCCCATTACAGGTAGTTGAGCGTGCCATTGCTGAGTTTGAAGCTCGGCCAGAAGACATTAGCCTAGCGCAAATAGAGGGCTTTGTTAGGCAGATTATTGGTTGGCGAGAGTTTGTTAGGGGCATTTATTGGGTCAACATGCCGAGCTACGCCACCACCAATTATCTACAAGCGACTCGTGACCTTCCTAGCTATTTTTGGTCTGGTGAAACCAAAATGGCTTGTATGCAGCAGTCAATAGAGCAATCGTTAGACTACGCTTACGCGCACCATATACAAAGACTGATGGTAGTAGGTAATTTTTGCTTACTGACTGGAATCGACCCTGGCCAAGTCGATGAGTGGTATTTGGGCGTCTATATCGACGCAATTGAATGGGTGGAGATGCCAAATACGCGTGGTATGAGCCAATTCTCTGATGGTGGTTTGATTGCCAGCAAACCTTATGCGGCTAGCGGTTCATACATCAACCGAATGAGCGATTACTGTAAAGGGTGCAGCTATTCCGTTAAAGATAAAGTGGGTGATCAGGCTTGCCCGTTTAATAGTCTTTATTGGCACTTCATGCAAAAACACAAAGAGCAGTTCGGGAAAAACGCTCGCATGGGCATGGTATACCGCAACCTAGAAAAAATGGATGCTGGCTTGCTTAGCGAGACTCTTACAAGGGCCGAGTGGCTGTTAGAGAATCTAGAAACATTATGATTTTGCCCTCTCGCTTTTAAAGCCGATCTCATGCAAGCGTTGGGTTAAGAAATCATCGGCAGTAATAGGCTCTTGCTCGTTACCATCTTTGCAGTCATCCAAACATTCAAGCACTGCATCTGATTTTGGGTGCAAGAAGAACGGCATGGAATAGCGCGCGGTATTGGGGCCTTTAGGATTCACCACTCTATGGGTGGTGGCCGGAATCACGTTATTAGTAATTCTGGCCAACATGTCTCCAGCATCTACGATAATGGCATTTTGGCTTCCGGTCACCGGCAACCAACTGCCGTCACGATCTAAAAGCTCCAAGCCAGAGGAAGACGCGGCCACTAACAAAGTAATTAAATTAATGTCTTCATGCGCAGCGGCGCGCACACAATTAGGGTCAACGCCTTCGCCCAAAGGTGGGTAGTGCAAGACACGCAGCAGTGAGTTACCACCGCTAGCCAAGTCGCTAAAATAGTTGGAGTGGAGACCAAGGCCAACAGTCAGCGCCTCGAGCACTTGTTGCCCAGCGGCGTCTAAGGCGGTGTAGAGTTGTTTGAATACAGTTTCATATTCTGCTGGAGAATCGGGCCAGATATTTTTTGGATAGTCTGCCACATAGGGGTGTTCAGCAGATGGCTCGCGACCCTGATGCCACATCTCTTTTAGATCAGGATACGGATTGTTCTTAGCATGCTCGCGACCAAATGGCACATAGCCACGTTGATAGGCTTCGCCCTTAACGTAATAGCGTGCTTTCTCCTCAGCCGACTGACTAAAGAATTGCTCGCTCAGAGCATAGGCTTTATCTAGCAACTCTTCAGGGATCCCGTGATCTCGAAGAATGATAAAACCATAATGTTTCAGCCCTTCGTATAACTCTGCGCTAAAGGATTCGCTGGTTCCTGTGGCGAGATAATCAGCAAGACTAAGTTCGGGTACTTTTGTATAGGATGACATTTTGTATCTTTGCTTCAACTAGATATTGGGCACGCCTTATCTAAACAGTATTGATTTAGGGCTACTTCATGGCGGCTAGAATAGCCCCATCATAGCGTAAATTACCCCAACAATGGAGGCACTCATAAAGTTTGCCAGCGTACCTGCAAGCACTGCCTTAATGCCTAGTTTTGAAATTTCAGACTTTCGTTCCGGCACTACTGTGCTTAGGCCAGCAACTAGAATACCCAGCGCACTAAAATTGGCGAAGCCACACAAAGCAATGGTAATAACTATTTGGCCATGCTCGCTAAAGGTGTTCATGATCGGCGAAAAATTAGCGTAAGCAACAAACTCATTGAGTATTATTTTTTGCCCAAGTAATGCACCTGCGCGCTGCGCTTCTTCCCACGGAACGCCCATGAGAAATGAAATCGGTGCAAATAAATACCCAAGTATCAGCTCTACGGTTAACTGTGGAAAGCCAAACAATGCGCCGACCCCGCCCATAATTCCATTCATCAGTGCTATGAGTGCTACAAATGCCAATATCACCGCCAACACGCTCAGAAATACCTGCATGCCGATTATGGCACCACCCGCAGCGGCTTCTACAATGCTACCAGCGCGCCCCTGATCAAGTTCTTCTTTCGCGTCTGAGGTATCAGCTATATCGAATGGAGTGTCGGTTTCTGGCACCAAAATTCGTCCCATCAATAAGCCACCAGGCGCAGCCATAAAGGCGGCCGTTAGCAATAGATCAATACGCATACCAAGCGCCGCAAAAGCCACCAGCACGGTGCCAGCAACGCTGGACAAACCAACCGCCATCACAATAAACATCTGCGAACGAGAGATCTTTTTCAAATATGGCAGGATCACCAACGGCGCTTCGGTCATGCCAATAAAAATATTAGCCGCCGCCGTTGTAGACTCCAACCTCGACGCTCCCGTTATCCAGCTGATCGCGCCGCCAATCACCTTGATAACAACATCCATGATTCGCAAATGAAACAGAACACTAAACAGCGCCGCAATAAAAATGATGATTGGGAATACTTGAAACGCCAAGATAAAACCATTTTCGGCCAGGGCCAAAGTGCCAAATACATACTCGATACCAACACGACCGTAATCAATACCCTTCTCCACCCCTTGTTTCATAACATTGAGAACGGTTGTCCCGATGGGGGTTACCAAGGCAAAAACGGCGATTATGATCTGTAATAGCAGCGTTTTGACGGCGCCGCCGCGATGAATCGCTGGGCGATTTTCTGAAAAGAAAATAGCGACGGCTAAGAGCACGATTATTCCGATGATGGCTATCACTTGGGTTTCCTCTTTTAATTTATCAGTTGGTCACGCTTATTCTAGCGCTTAGGCATGCATTGTACTTGATTTTACCAATCGCCAAAGTCTCTGCGGCGCAGTTAATTTTGAGCTTGAATGCCCTGAGTCTAGCGCAAATCATTTGCGCTAACTCTAATGCATTCTCTACAATGGGTGAAATTCGAAAATTTGACCCAACTCACATTATGCCTTTACTAAATTCGCTTAGAAATCCTTCTCTCCAACTCATGGTTAGGCTGCTGGCCATTGCGCTTACTGCCTTGATTAGCATCAGTGCAGTTGCCAAATCGACTTCCGCCAATGATTTAGCCGCGCTCGCCTTTGATGAGTCCAAGGGCTCACGGCCTGAATTGGTGAACTTTCTTGAAGGCTTCCCTAAGGGAGCAGATTTGCACAACCATCTTGATGGTGCGGTTTTCAGCGAGCATGCTTTGCATTCAGCTCGGCAACAAGGCCTGAACTATGATCTAGATTCGAACAACTTTACCGACAGAGAACTTGGCGGCAATGTAATTGGCCTCGACGCGCTCGGGCAAAACTCTGATTATTTCAGGGCCTTTCGTGAAGCATTTAGTTTGCGTGCTTGGAAGCAGGTTTCGGGTTCCGGCCGTGACACTTTCTTTGGTGTGTTTGGAAGAATTTTTTCCAGCCAGATCCCGCAGTCAACCATGCTAAAAAATGTTGTGCGACAAGCGCAAATACAAAACATTCAGCACTTGGAACTTATCTCACCGGTGGTGCCAATTGACGTTCAGGACAAAATCGATGCCGCGCTGACCGAGTTTGATATCACAGACTTAGAAACGGCTTATGCGCAGGTCAGCAACATTGTTGCGCACGATACAACACATAAGTCGGTTAGCGCCCGCATTGATGGCTGGGAAACCAAGGGTTTGGCTAGTGAGTCTGACACCAGTGTTCGTTATATCGGTTACATACTTAGAATGATTAATATGCGCGACTTTTTCGTTGCTGCGGTGAGTAACTTAGCCGCGGTCAATGCCGACGACCGCATTGTGTCTCTGACCTTAGTAATGCCTGAAGATTTACCAGCAGCGGCCGCGCAATTTGATGAGCAAATGAAGGTGCTCGACTTTCTATGGAAAAAAATGGGCCAACCTAATATTTCACTGCACGCCGGTGAACTTAGCTTAGAAGACGCCACGCTAGAGGTGTTGAAAGATCGCATCCGCAAATCGATCGATATTGGGCATAGCCGCCGCATTGGCCATGGAACATCGATAGCGTGGGAGAAAGATTCCACCGGGCTATTACAACAAATGGCGTCCAATAAAACATTGGTGGAACTGTGTTTAAGTAGCAACGAAGCAATATTAGACATAAGTGGTCGGGATCACCCTTTCGACTTATATCGCAAGTTCAAGGTGCCAATTAGCCTTAATACCGACGACGAAGGCATTACTCGTAGCCCTCTGACCATGGAGTTCATTAGAGCAATCGAAGATTATGCGTTGAGCTATAACGATATAGTCGAGCTGGCTAGAAACAGTCTTGAATACTCATTTTTAGAAGGGCAGAGTTTATTCAACAACGGCGATTATGCGAGTTTGCGACCGAGCTTTAACAAACATGATTTTAAAAAGTCTATGCTCAGCTTAGATCAAACGCAATTACTTGCCGACAACCCAAAACTAACAGCGCAGGTAAAGTTTGAACAAATGCTGGCTAACTTTGAAGGCACATTCAGACAGCGCTCAGTAAAACACTACTAACAAGAGGGAAAATAAAAAAGCCGGAGACACATGCCTCCGGCTTTATTAATAATGAACTCTAGCCTAGCTTACTTTAGATCAAAGCGATCCAATTGCATGACCTTCACCCAGGCATTAGCAAAATCTTGCGCAAATCGCTGATTGGCATTGTCATAGGCATAAACTTCGGCGATTGCTCGTAGTTCAGAGTTTGAACCAAAAACGAGATCAACAGGTGTCGCAGTGTATTTCGCTTCACCAGTTATTCGATCAACAGCTTGATAAATACCGAGCTGGTCGGTCTTACTCCACTTGTTCGACATATCTAGTAAGTTGACAAAGAAGTCATTACTGAGGGTGCCAGGTTTGTCGGTAAAAACTCCGTGCTGAATACCATCAGTATTGGCGTTAAGCACGCGTAGACCGCCAAGTAAAACTGTCACTTCGGGCACCGTTAAATTGAGCTGGTCGGCTTTATCAACCAGCATTTCAGCGGGTGAACGATAGCTTGCTTCAACATCGAAATAGTTTCGAAAGCCATCTGCGCTTGGTTTCAACAGCTCAAATGAATTAACGTCTGTTTGTGCTTGCGTGGCATCGGTACGGCCAACACTAAATGGCACCTTGACCACTAGGCCTACCTCTTTTGCTGCTTGTTCGATTGCAGCTGATCCACCTAAAACAATCAAATCAGCGAGCGACACTTGCTTGCGACTTGATGACTCATTGAATTGATTTTTTATACTGTCTAGTTTAGTCAACGTTTTAGAGAGTTGCTTTGGATTATTGGCCGCCCAGTCTTTTTGAGGTGATAAGGCAATGCGCGCGCCGTTAGCGCCACCGCGCATATCACTTGCTCGAAAGCTCGATGCCGACGCCCATGCAGTTGCCACCAATTCAGACACGCTTAATCCCGATGCCAGAATCTTTTCCTTAAGAGATTTGATTTCGCGATCACCGATTGGTGTATAACTAGCGACCGGAGTTGGGTCTTGCCAAATCAGCTCTTCGTTGGGGACTTCATTACCAAGATAGCGAATTCGCGGGCCCATGTCTCTATGAGTTAGCTTGTACCAAGCTTTGGCAAAAGCCAGTTGATACTCGTTGGGGTCGGCTAAAAATCGCTCTGCAATCTTACGATATTCCGGATCAAATTTGAGCGCCAGATCTGCTGTGGTCATCACTGGTGGATTGCGCTTTTCTTTAACATGCGCATCTGGCACAGAATTATGCAGGCTCTTATCGCTGGGCACCCATTGAATTGCGCCCGCAGGGCTGCGGGTTTGCTCCCATTCAAAATTAAGTAAATTTGAAAGGTAGAGGGTAGTCCATTGTGTTGGAGCTTGAGTCCACGCACCCTCTAAACCACTGGTGACCGTATCTTCAGAGTGGCCTTTACCGCATTTATTTTTCCAGCCTAGGCCTTGTTCTTCGATCGCAGCTGCGGCGGGTTCTGCGCCAACGCAGTCGCCAGGCTTGTGTGCGCCATGCATTTTGCCAAAAGTATGACCGCCTGCGATCAACGCTAAAGTTTCTTCGTCGCTCATGGCCATTCGGCTAAAGGCCACGCGTATGTTTTTGGCTGAACCCAGTGGGTCCGGCTTACCCATGGGGCCTTCTGGGTTAACGTAGATCAAACCCATATGAGTAGCGCCAAGTGGGCGCTGCAATTTACCGCCTTTCTCACGTCGATCGCTGGCCAGCATCTCGACTTCTGGGCCCCAATAAACGAGGTCTGGCTCCCAATCGTCGGCTCGACCACCGGCGAAGCCATAGGTTTGAAAACCCATGTTCTCAAGTGACACGTTACCGGCTAAGATCATCAGATCTGCCCATGACAGCGCATGGCCGTATTTTTGCTTCACTGGCCATAACAATCGGCGTGCTTTATCCAAGTTGCCGTTATCTGGCCAACTGTTTAGCGGCTCAAAACGCTGCTGCCCGCCATCACCACCGCCGCGACCGTCTAAGGTTCGATATGTTCCGGCACTGTGCCAGGTCATGCGAATAAAGAACGGACCGTAATTGCCGAAGTCAGACGGCCACCAGTCTTGTGACGTTGTAAGCAATTTATCAATATCAGTTTTAACCGCTTGCAGATCCAGCGATTCAAATGCGTCAGCATAATTGAAATTTTCGCCTAGAGGATTTGACCGCAAGTCATGATCGCGCAGAGGCGACAGATCAAGCTGATCGGGCCACCAAAACTGGTTAGATTTGAGCTGCGCAGAGCCGGACGCAGCACTGCCCATTGCTCCCTTGGGCTTACTAGAAATATCGCTAAGCGCCGCCGACGGCATCAAAGCGAGTAGCCACAACCCTATTATCGCGGATACTATCCGCATTTTATGTGTTGTCATAATATTTCTCCTATTGGTAGATTGGTTTGTAGTTCTGACCGAACTATACGCGTGTTTTATTTCGCCCGTTTACCAAATTTAATATAGCAAAAGCTTGTTAATAGGAAAAATCGTTTATTGCTATAACAGTGACAGTCAAAATCTATTGATAGGTTTACGCTTAGTGCAAGCATAGCGGCCTGACCCTGCACAATGAATTTGCTAAGCTAGGGTTCACTTAAAATCAATACGGAATGACTTATGAGCACACTAGAATTAGCCAAGCGTTTTATGCATGCAGTAGGAGAGGGTGACGCAGTCACCGCACGCGCTTGCCTGCATGACGATGCTGTTATTTGGCACAACTATAACAACGCCACTCAAACCGCCGATGAAAACATGGCCTTGATGCTGAGGATGAAGGCCCTGTCTAAAACCCGCGTGTATGAGGTTCACATGATGGAAGAGGTTCCTAATGGCTATGTGCAGCGGCATACCTTGAACATTACGTCGCCTGATGGAAAAAACACCTATTCAACTGAAGCTCTGTTGTGGGCCAAAGTAGTCGACGACAAAATAAGCTACGTAGAGGAATTTATTGACCCTACACCGATCATGCCTTTGTTTGCTGACACGACTCAGCAGGATTAGAGGCAAGCCATGAAGACAGAAAATAGTGTTGCCATCGTCTCAGCCGCTAATCGTGGGATTGGCATGGGCGCAGCAAAGTAGTCGAATTACCTTAGATCAGGCCTTTAAGCAGGTCGCGCGCGATAATGACTCGTTGAATTTCGCTGGTGCCTTCATAGAGTGTGGTTATTCGAACATCTCGTGCCATGCGTTCTAGAGGCAAATCTTTGGTGTAGCCAGCGCCACCCATCATCTGCAGAGCGGTGTAACAGGCGTCATTGGCTTTCTCAGTTGCGAACAGCTTTGCCATTGACGCGGCAGGCCCATAAGCTCTGCCCTGTTGCTTATCACAGGCGGCTTGCATGATGAGCAACCTAGCCGCTTCTAGTTCGGTGTATCGATCAGCCAACATCCATTGCAGACCCTGAAAGGTGCCTATCTTGGCGCCAAATTGCTCTCGCTCACCAAGATAACTACGCGCAATTTCCATCGCAGCAATACCTATTCCATAGGCTAACGATGCTATACCAATTCGACCGCCGGCCAATTCACCCACAGCAACTCTAAAGCCTTCGCCTTCAGCGCACATCAGCGCCGTGGCCGGCACACGCGCTTGATCGAAATGAACAGTATTAGTAGTAGAACCGACTTGACCCATTTTTTGTTCGGCCTTAGAGATCGACACGCCAGGCGTGTCTGCCTCTACTAGAAAGCAGGAGATGCCTTTTCCTTTTGGGGCCTCGGGGTTGGTCACGGCCCAAACAATAAAAAGCCCAGCGTATTCGGCGCTGGTTATATACAGCTTTGAACCGCTTAGCACATACTCATCGCCCTCGCGTTTGGCGCGCGCTTTCATTGCTGCTGGATCAGAACCTGCCCCGCTTTCTGTCAAACAAAATCCCGCGGCAGAATATTCACCGCTGCAAATTATTGGTAGATATTTTTGCTTTTGCTCTTCATTGGCGACCGCTTGAATGCACTCGGCAACCATATTGGTGACCGATGTTGTCACGGCGGTTGAAGGGCACACCTTAGCAATTTCAGTGATCGCTAGGCTGAACGCAACTACACCTGCCTCGGTGCCGTCATAGTCCGCAGCAATATTAAGGCCCATGTAACCGAGCTCAGCGAGCTGTTTCAGGTTAGACAAAAATACATCTCGACCCGCATGCGCCTCTAGTTGAGCTACATTTTGAGCCAGCTGGTTTTCAGCGAACTGCCGCGCTGTATCCTTAATAAGAGTTTGTTCTTCGGAATAGCTTAGGTTCATCGCAATTTCACTTTGATATATTTATGTCTATGTTGTTAACGGCCGATCTTTTAATCTTGTATCAACGCATCGTAGATAAGATCGCGTGATATCCCACGGAAATCAACCTCTGGCCCGCCCTGTGGGAATCGTTGAATCATTCCAATAAAGTAGAGATTGTTTACCGGGTCAATCCAAAACCATGTGCCCGCTGCGCCGCCCCAAAAATAGGTGCCATCACCCATTTTACCTTTATCGTTACCAGTATTATGGAAAACACCAAAGTCGAGACCAAAACCGAGTTCACCGCTTTCGACTTGCGTGAGAGTGCCGGCTATTGAGACCTTTTGTTTTTCCAGCAATACATCAGTGCGCATCAACTTAACCGTCTCAGACTTTAAAATGCGAATGCCATTAAACTCACCACCATTGGCCAGCATTTGGCAAAAGCGCGCGTAGTCACCGAGTGTAGAGACTAATCCGCCACCGCCAGACTCCATGCCAAAAGTACCATTTTTGAATGCCATATCACCAAAAAAGTTGTACCTCGCTTCGTCAAATGGGAGTAGGCGAAACTTCTTTGTTTCTGGGTGATAGGCAAATACATTTGAGAAACGATCATACTTAGCATCGGGCACAAAAAAGCCTGTGTCGTTCATGCCCAGAGGAGCGAATATTGTCGATTGTAGGTACTCACCTAAGCTCATGCCGGTGAGTCGTTCAATAATTGCGCCTTGAATATCGACCGCAGCCGAGTAGAACCAACTTTCACCAGGCTGATACATCAAAGGTATCCCGGCTACACGAGTTATGAACGTATCGATATCTGGCGAAGCCAGCACGCCGTTTTTCATAAACGCCACGTTACTCGGGTCGCTACCATACAAGCCATAAGCGAAACCCGCTGTGTGGCTCATCAGTTCGCGCATTGTGGGCTGTCGATCTAAAGCCTCCACTTCAAAACTACCGTCTTCTTCAAAGCTCTTTACCACTTCAAGATCTTTAAATTCTGGAATATATTTCGCCACTGGATCGTCGAGTGAAAACTTGCCTTCTTCATACAGGGCCATCAATGCTACGCCCGTGATCGGCTTGGTCATTGAATAAATTCGATAGATAGTATCATCAGCAATCGGCGCGCCATCCATAATGCGTCTCACGCCAGCTTGAGTGTGGCTAATTACCTGACCATCTTTTACCAACAGCGTTGCAATACCGTTGGTATCGCCATCAACCACAAACTTTTGCATGCGGGTTTCAAGCGCGGCTATTTTGTCAGCATCAAACAACTGCCTCGGCGATGCAGTGGAAAAGTCAGGAAAAGCGACTGGCGTTGCTGACACTGGGTTATCTGCTTGAGTTGTCGCGCAAGCGGATATAAACATTGTCAGCAAAGCGATTGAAACAGCCGACATAAATCGATTCATCATTTTTAGAATTTCCTAAGTTTTTGGTACTAGATTGTGGTTTGGTACAAAATTATTGTCTGGTGGTAGACGAATAGCCAGCAACGATACTTACTTATCGGTACTTGAAACGCAAGCTAAGCCTTTGTCTGTCAAGCCGTAAATACGTTCAAGAGGTAAATTCAAAAGAATGAATGAGGCCCTAAATCGGTCGTGAACTGCTATTGTCTCAGAATCGTTATTAGCCACATTTTTCGTTCAATGCTTGAACCATCCTTTTTCTTTGTACTCTCTGCCTTAATCTTCTCGGCATT
Source organism: Cryomorphaceae bacterium (assembly GCA_047623225.1). Classification (GTDB taxonomy): domain Bacteria; phylum Pseudomonadota; class Gammaproteobacteria; order Arenicellales; family Arenicellaceae; genus Arenicella. The sequence goes on along the minus strand of JBLHME010000031.1, from coordinate 3,164 downwards.
TGTTAAAGGCTCGCTTGGCCTCGGGTTTTCGACCATTGGCTTGGCCATTTTGGCTAACGTTATTGAACTTAAAACCGCAATTTCCATTGTGATATTGCCATCTCTAATAGCAAACATCATAGTAATGATTGATGCTGGTAACTTTCGCACCAGCCTGAACCAGTTTTTATGGATGTTTCTAATGGCCATGCCTGGGATGGCTGTGGGTTTATTGGTACTACATCAAACTGATAATTCATTATCGATTTACATTCTTGCAGCAGTGCTCATTCTCTACGGTATTTGGGGTTTAGCCAATCATCGTTTCTCGATTGATCGTGCCTGGATTCCCAGACTAAATCCAATAGTTGGCTTTATCACCGGCAGTGTAAACGGTGCAACTGGCTCACAAATTGTTCCCATCATGCCGTACTTACTCTCGTTAAACCTAAGCAAGGATGTATTAGTGCAAACCATTAATTTGTCCTTCACCTTATCGAGCTTGATCATGTTGGGCTCATTATTTTTCACCGGAACACTGGAAACCGAATCGCTGGTGCGCTATTCACTGGGCATTATCCCGGTGGCCTTAGGTGTGTGGTTGGGCAATAAGGTGCGCAAAAGAATTCCTGAGGATTTGTTTAAGCGCTTGGTCATGGTTTTGATTATTGCCTTGGGTTTGCTTCTGCTTAGGTAAGTTAACCTTTGAAATACTTAACGTTTGTCAGCCAAAAAGCTTTAATCAGCTATAAGGGTCTTCTTAGTTGGCTAATTTCACCCATACGGGTGAATTCAGCATTACCGTTGTCTCATACAATTCTTTTCATCGACACGACATCAGGAAGATGCAAAAGGCAGGAGCCACGTGTTGTATCAATAGGTGCCACGGAGGGCACGGAGCAATTGCTCTGAACAGGAGTTCATATTGGTTAAGCCGCTTCAGGATTTTCTGAAGCGGCTTTTTTTTTGCAGCGGCTATTTTTATAGGCACGTTAATTTGATACGCGCGGTAATTTTATAGGCATCGCAGCTTCCCAACGCGTTGATTTCGCACTTGCGTTTGTGTATTTCCACGAATCTAAACTGTCGATTTTCAGAATACTAAAAATTTGTCGGTAATCCGCCAAAATAAGCTAAACTCAAAGCCATACAAACACCGTATAACTGCGGGTAAGGGCCTCATGAGGATTAATTGTAGACATCGCCAATGGGTAAATTGGCAGATTAAACAATGCTGCGGTTGATTGACTGCACAGTATTAATTGCCGAGGATCAGGCTGTGCGACAAGGCATGGCGGCTCTGTTAATGGAGTCAACAAAACAACTCATTGTAGTGGATAACGGTAAGGACGCACTAGAGAAGCTCAAAACGCAATCGGTGGATCTGGCCCCATTTGGACATTGGCCTTCCGCAGCGCACCGGCCTAGACGTGCTGGCTGAGATTCGCGCCCATGATCGAAACATGAAAATCATTATGTTAACCGGCGATACTGAAAGCTACTCACCAAAGAAAATCTATGCAGCAGGTGCCGATGCATTTATGTATAAAACAGCTGACGCTTCGCACTTTTTGGAAATTTGTGCGGCGGTCGCGAATGGCGACGAAGTGTCTGAGTCTGCTAATGCCGCAGGCGATAACAACCTAGAAATCGGCGAGCTAAAGGAAAAGCTTTCAAAAAGGGAGTTACAAATAGTTAAATTGATTGTGGAAGGCATGAGCAATAAACAGGCGGCAGCGGTTTTATTCATTAGCGAACATACGGTTCGAGAACACCGCGGACACGTTAATCAAAAACTGTCTATTCGATCTCCTTTGACACTCGCAAGCTTTGCTTTCAAGGTTGGGCTTGTTTAGGCTCCGAAGCTTTACCCATTGATAATTGGTTTAACAGTGCGGCGGCCAAAATATTGTTGCAAATAACTCACGCGGCAGCACAATGCCGCCCAGCTCTTGTTGGCAAACGGTTATAGCCTTACTATTATTGGCTAAGACCTCAGCATAAGTCAGGGGCGAAATAAAAATAGGATGAAATCGGAACAGCATGAATATTGAAAACAGAGCCGTCTCTGCCTCGTTGGTTATTTTGGCCACGATTGGAGTGTTTTATGTGCTTGTAGTGGGTCAAGCGTTCTTGGTTCCTCTGGCAGTAGCGCTAATGATTTGGTATGTGATCAATGCGCTGAGTCGCACTTTTACCAAGATCATCCCCAAGATAGACGAACCTAACTGGTTAACATTATTACTCGCTCTTATCAGCATAGGCCTCTTTTTTAGCTTTGCCATTGGCATGGTGTCGGACAATATCGCCCAAGTAAGCGCGGCCGCACCAAATTACAAAGCCAATTTTGATGTGCTGGTGAATAAACTCATGCAGAATCCTCGCTTAGCCTCACTGCCAAATATCTCTGAAATGATAAAAGGCATCGAAATTGCCCCGATTATTTCGGGCCTGGCCAGCACGTTTACCAGCATGATAGGAAACATCTCATTGGTGTTATTTTATGTGATGTTTATGCTGCTAGAACAAGGAACGTTTCACAATAAAATTCGCGCCATATTTCCGGACCAAAATCAGCGCGGCTCGATTATGAGTATTTTGTCTCATGCGCAAGAAGACATTCAAACCTACCTGTGGATTAAGACCGTGACCAGCTCGATCACCGGTCTTGTTAGTTACGCGATTCTGGTAATGGTAGGGGTCGATTTTGCAGGATTTTGGGCATTCACTATTTTCATGCTGAACTTCATTCCTACCATTGGCTCAATTATCGCTACGCTGTTTCCTGCCGTTCTAGCGCTTATTCAATTTGATACATTGACCCAATTCTTTATTGTGCTTGCTGCTGTAGGAGCGGTGCAAATCTTAGTTGGTAACTTTCTAGAACCGAAACTAATGGGCAATACACTTAACGTGAGTCCATTTGTAGTAATGATGTCTCTGACACTGTGGGGCAGTATCTGGGGGATTTCAGGCATGTTTTTGAGCGTGCCAATAACCGTGATTTTGCTGATTATTTTCGCGCACTTTGAAAAAACACGTTACATCGCGATATTGCTCTCGGGAAATGGCAACTTAAAGTTTGCTGACGACCCAGAGCAAGATTCTTTACCACATGATGAATAGACGAGCATAAAAAAGGGCTGCCAAGGCAGCCCTTTTACTTTCGCCAGTTTCTTATTACC
>JBLHME010000030.1:0-33036 GCA_047623225.1 Cryomorphaceae bacterium | reverse complement strand
GTTGGGTAGCTATGTACGGACGGGATAACCGCTGAAAGCATCTAAGCGGGAAGCCCCTCCCAAGATAAGGTCTCACTGAATACTTGATATTCCTGAAGGGTCGTCGGAGACTACGACGTTGATAGGCAGGGTGTGGAAGCGTTGTAAGGCGTTAAGCTAACCTGTACTAATTGCCCGTGAGGCTTGACCATATAACACCCAAAAGGTTTGGTCTTCTTTTGATCTGTAAAGATTAAAGGAAACTGAAACTTTAAGTGATATTGGAAGAGCTATTTATATATGATATTTGAAAGCGAACGAAATTTACTAATCCTAGATGAATGTTCTTTTTAACAAAAGAATGCAAATCTAAATAGGTAATTGAACTTCTGCGAGTATGGTACATGTCAAGAAAGTGGTGTCGTGAGACACCCAGTGATTCAAACAAGATGGAATTGTTATAAATCCATCTCTTAACAACTACTGATTTTTTAAGGCTGAAGGCCTTTTTATTGAGCTAATGGCTTTTTAATTGCTTTCTAGTCTGAACAAGCCCAGAAATAGGGTGGCGTTTCCGATTAAGTTTGGAAACGACATTCTGACAGGTTTTCTGGCGACCATAGCGAACGTGAACCACCTGATCCCTTCTCGAACTCAGAAGTGAAACCGTTTAGCGCCGATGATAGTGTGGCTTTGGCCATGTGAAAGTAGGACATTGCCAGATTTATATATAAGGCCCCAGCAGATAGCTCTGCTGGGGCTTTTTTATGTGTGTTTTTAGGACCCATCATCCTGAGCGGAGTCAAAGGTTCTCATCGAAGCATCCGTCATTAACATAGCTCTGATCAAGCTTAGGCTGATGCAATCATAAATAGAAACGCTGAGAATATGTTTCAATGAATGAAAAATATTTAGAATTCTTACCGAATCTTGTTCCGAGAGACCTTCTGGTCGTTGCGTGTACGCCGCATTTTTTAGCAGTGCTTATGTAAAGGACTTCTCTCTGCCAAGTCGCTGGGGTTTAGACATTCACTGTAAGTTCAGTGATGATTTGGCATTGATGGAGCAGGCAGATGCGCTCTGGTTTCATGGGCCCTCGATACGAAAGCTTCCAAAAAGGAAGTTCGGCCCAAAAATGGATACTGATGTCGATGGAAAGCGAAGTAAATTATCGATTTATAAACAGCGCAGAAGTGATGGCAATGTTCTATATAAAAATGACTTATCGAATTCTCTAGCATGATGAAAGTGTGCCAAAATGGTGTTGCGGGCCCTAGTTATAAGACTCTCCCCACGAATTGATAGAAAAGCGAAGTTAATACCTTCATCATTGAAGCTCAAGAGAGACTGGACCATGCCGTTATAGGCAGGAGAGGAGTGCCAACCATAATATAGGGTTTATCTTTCTTAATACTTGCTCCTCATGCCTAGGTTTGCGCGTCGATTGTCCCAAGTAGAAGCCTTTTGGGTTTCAAAACTGAGCGTTTATGCCTTTTTCACGGCTGTAATTTATTTTTTATGCTTTCTCAAACAGAAAACTGCAATACAAGCTGGCTAAGTTACCCGTGTATCAGATCTGAATTATTGTAAATGAGTTAGCCCTAAGCGCCAACATTAATGTAAATCGATCGGTTCATTCGTCTTGCTTTTGAAAAAAAGACTGTCCGTTTAGTAGCTTAGCTGTTAAAAAATTATTTTGCCCATAAAATAATCACACAATCCTTGCAACGATTATGGAGTTTCATCATCTAATTAGATATATCAAAATAATAGCTATCAGCCGCACCCATACTTCGGTTTTCTAACGAAGGTACTCAACTGTTATTAAGTTCCATATGACGTTATAACGTTTTACTTTTTTTATTTTCGCAGCAATAATCGGCCCGCAAGTTTATGCGGCGGGGCCACATACAGAGCCGTATCGGATCACTGGACATGCGCCAATAATAGATGGCGTATTAGATAATGACGTTTGGGAAAAGGCGTTGAGTATCAGCGACTTTCATCTAACAAGGCCGAATGACCATGGTGCTCCAACAGAGAAAACTGAAATTCAAATTGCGATAAATAAGGATTTTATTTATGTCGCGTTTCGGGCATACGACACCGACATAAAAATCTCCGCTAAGGGATTGATTCAAGGGCAAGGGATCTTTTCTGACGATCGCCTCGCCATAACGCTGGATACCTTCAACGACCGACGTAATTCCTACTTTTTTCAAGTGAACGCAAACAATGTGCGGCGTGAAGCCTTAATGGGTAATGACTATTTCATCGATGAATGGAATGCAGTTTGGTACGCAAATTCGCAGATACACGACTGGGGCTGGACCGCAGAAATGGCACTCCCACTCAAATCAATCGCCTTTGACCCAGACAGCAGCACATGGGGTGTCAACTTTACACGCGTTAGCCCGCGCCGTGGAGAAGATATGGCCTGGTCGTCAATCGACCGCAACACCAACCCATCTACGTTTGGATATATCAATGATATGACTGGCTTTACTCAAGGCCGCGGCATTCAAGTCTCTCCGTCGATCTCTGTTGGGTATACAGATCAGCTAGAAAGTCGTTCTGACACGCAAATAGAGCCATCTATTACCGCTTTTTATAATGTAACGCCTAATCTCTCCGCAGGTTTAACACTAAATACCGACTTTTCTGGTACCGAAGCTGACGAGCGCCAAGTTAATCTAAGCCGGTTTTCACTATTTTTTCCTGAAAAGAGAGATTTCTTTTTACGTGATGCCAGTATTTTCGAATTCGGCAACCTGGAGGACAACGCTCGGCCTTTTTTCTCCCGACGAATAGGCCTATCTGGTGATGGCAACCCGCTTGATTTGGAGGCAGGAGTAAAGCTTACACGCCGAGTCGGAGAATGGAGTATCGGGGCTCTGGCAATCCAGCAAGAGTTAGCTGACCCCACCGCGGACGAACTTCTTTTTGTTGGGCGCGTTACGCGCAATGTTTTAAAGGATTCTCAAGTGGGGTTTATCGGCACAGTGGGTGATCCTAATAGTGATTCCAACAATAGTTTGTTTGGCGCCGACTACTCCTATCAAAACAGTCAAGTTTTTGGCGACCAACAATTGCGTGCAAACGTTTGGTATCAAGAAACCAGCACTGATGGCTTTAATGACGATCAACGCGCTTTCGGCGCGCAGATAAACTATCCAAACTATAAATACAGCGGTTATCTAGATGTTCGGCGAATTGAAGGAAACTTCAATCCAGCGCTGGGCTTTGTCAATCTCACGGGTGTCGACCAAATTGAAGGGCAAATTCGCTACCGCCACCGTTTAGAAAACAGTTACTTGCAGTGGTTGCGTTCGCGTATTCAGTATTTTAGAAGCGACCACATTGATGGTGGAATTCAAAGTGAAAGTGTCACTCTAAATGTGATCGAGGGGTATTCAGAAGGTAATGATTTCTTTACGTTTTTCGTAACCCAACAAACCGAAGGAGTGAACGACTCGTTTAATTTGCCTGGTGATGTTTTAGTGCCAAAGGGTTTTTATAAATCAGATCGTTATGGCGTGTTCTTTGACACGGGGCAGCATCGAACGTGGTCAGGCAATTTCGAAATTGCTAATGGAGATTTTTTTGGTGGTGAACGGCTTTTCATGGAAGCTGAGTTGGAATGGAAACCCACTAAGCATTTCTCAGCAAACGTTTCCTACCAACAAAATAATGTTGAATTACCCAGCGGTGAGTTCGTCAGCAAGCTATATGGTGCTCGAATGAACCTGGCGTTCAATAACAAATGGGCATGGCTAAATCTGATTCAGGGAGACAATGGCACCGATACCTTGTCGATCAATAGCCGCCTGCGCTATCAACCGCGAGCTGATAGAGAGTTCTTTTTGGTATTCAATCAAACGCGAGACCAAGACACCGACGAAGTATTGGATACCGCAGTGGTAATCAAAGCAAGCTTCAATTTTCAGCTCTAGGCATGCAGCAAAAGGGCCGCTAATAGCGGCCCTTTTTAGATATTATGTAGAACTTAGTATTCAACCGATTAGCAGTTTGTTAACCAATTTCACATATCGTGCTGGATCCTTGATTTGTGCACCCTCGCTTAAGGCTGCTTGGTCAAAAAGAACCTGCGCCCAATCACCAAATTGGTCGCTTTCTGCATCCAAATTCTTGATGATAGCGTGTTCAGGATTAATCTCTAAGATAGGCAAAGAAGTTGGTGCGTCTTGACCCATCGACTTCATGATTCGTTCAAGATTTGCACCGGCATCATTTGTATCGGCCACCAAGCAAGCAGGTGATTCGGTAAGGCGATTGGTTAATCGAACTTCTTTGACCAATTCGCTTAACGCTTCTTGTAGCTTATCGGTTACCGAAGAAAGCTCTTCTTTGTGTTCTTCCTGTTCCTTTTTTTCATCTTCACTCAATTCCAAGTCACCTTTAGTTACTGATTTTAACGGTTTTCCTTGGTGTTCAAATAGGCTGTTAACTATCCACTCATCGACTGGATCGCTAAGCAATAAAACTTCTATACCCTTTTTGGTGAACATTTCTAGGTGTGGAGACCCTTTAATCGCTTGGTAGCCCTCGCCTGTGATGTAATAAATGGACTCCTGATCGTCTTGCATGCGTGCCACGTAATCATCGAGTGAAACGTTTTGCGCATCACTATCATTAAGCGTGCTAGCAAAGCGTAACAACGGCACGATGCTCTCTTTGTTAGGCATGTCTTCAACAATACCTTCTTTAATAACCTGGCCAAATTCGCTCCAGAATTCTTGGTAGGTCTCGGCATCATCTTTAGCGATACGCTTCAATTCGTCTAATACCCGTTTTACCGCACGCGCCTTGATCTTTTGAATATCTCGGTCACCTTGAAGAATCTCGCGTGACACGTTCAACGGAAGGTCTGCTGAATCGATGACACCTTTTACAAACCGAAGGTAGTTCGGCATCAGGTGCTCAGTGTCGTCCATAATAAATATGCGGCGCACATATAACTTGATCCCCTTACGAGCCTCGCGATTCCATAAGTCAAAAGGAGCTTTCTTAGGAATAAAGAGCAACGATGTGTATTCGAGGTTGCCTTCTACTTTGTGGTGCAGGGTAGAAATCGGCGGATCCATGTCGTAGCTCAAGCCCTGATAGAAGTTTTGATACTCTTCATCAGTGATTTCATTCTTTGAACGCGCCCAAAGTGCTGTGCCGCTGTTAACAGTCTCAAGCTCAGCTTCTGCGCCCTCAATGGGTTTACCTTCTTCGTCTGTGGGAATTGCGCCAAGCATTTTAATCGGCAATGAAATGTGTTCTGAATATTTGTTGACGATGTGCTTGACTCGAAAATCATCCAAATATTCTGACTCATCCTCGCGCAAGTGCAGCGTAATCGATGTGCCTACGCTGTCTTTTTTTGCATCACTTATGGTGAATTCGCCTTTTCCATCTGACTCCCACAGCACTGCTGTGTCTGTTCCAGCCTTTCGAGTCACCAGACTTACTTTGTCCGCAACCATAAAGGAAGAATAGAAGCCCACGCCAAATTGGCCAATGAGGCTAACATCGTCCTGCTCCGATTGTTCTTTACTGCTTTTGATCGCCTGCATAAATTTCTTAGTGCCCGATCGAGCAATGGTGCCAATGTTATCGATTACCTCATCGTGGTCCATACCAATGCCGTTGTCACTAATAGTTAAGGTATTTGCCTCTTTGTCGGTAGTAATAACGACGGCCAACTCCTCTTCGTCGTTCAATAATGCCGCGTCTGTCAAAGCAGCAAAGCGACGCTTATCGATTGCGTCCGAGCTGTTTGAAATAAGTTCACGAATAAAAATCTCTTTTTGGCTATATAAAGAGTTAATCATTAGGTCGAGTAACTGGCTAATTTCAGTCTGAAAAGCGTGGGTTTTAGTTTTGCTCATGGCTCGCAACAGGTGTTAGTTAAAGGGGGAATCTGATGCGGTGTTTTATAAGGCCTTTTGTCGCTGAAATCAAGTGCTCATATTTCAGCTTTTTTTTGACTTTTTCGTTGACCATCTATCGATCTCTGAGTATAGTCGCGCCTCAACGCATTACAGCGTGATTTCACCTCTCTTGAGAGGTAATCTAAAGCTACTTTCCCAAGCATTTATGCACAGCTAAGGATATAGATCACACACCGTCGGGGTGTAGCGCAGTCTGGTAGCGCATCTGGTTTGGGACTAGAGGGTCGTAGGTTCGAATCCTATCACCCCGACCATTTTTTCTTTTGTTGTTGTTGGTAGTAAGGTTGATTGAGGGAAGGACTTTTGGTTCTTCTTGTTGGCTGAAAGCTTTTAGTTAGCTCTTGGCTCGTCATCCAGCGAGAGGCTCTTTATTGAGCCGAAGTCGCAACACTGAGAGATAAAGTGCTGGTAATCATTGTTTTATGGATTGAGCGCCCGTAGCTCAACCGGATAGAGCAACAGCCTTCTAAGCCGTAGGTTACAGGTTCGAGTCCTGTCGGGCGCACCATTTGTAAAGGTTGTTAGTTGTAGTGTGTGGTTGTTGGTTCTAAACTAACGGAAGTAATTGCAAGCTGTTATGGTGATTGTAGCTCAGTTGGTAGAGCCCTGGATTGTGATTCCGGTGGTCGTGGGTTCGAGCCCCATCAGTCACCCCAGTTTGTCTGTTGTTGAAGTAAAAAAAGCTTAAATCGTGATGTGCGAGAGTGGCGGAATTGGTAGACGCGCTGGATTTAGGTTCCAGTGTCTTGCGGCGTGAGAGTTCGAGTCTCTCCTCTCGCACCATTTAGGTTTTTTTATTTCTGCTTGGCGTATTGGCAATAAGTAAGTTCGAGGGATTGGATTTGTTGTTTCTTTAGAGCAGAAGGCTCTTTATTTCTTTGTTGTTGATTGATAGTAAGAGACTCCGAGGGATTGGATTTGTTGTTTCTTTAGAGCAGAAGTCTCTTTATTTCTTTGTTGTTGATTGATAGTAAGAGACTCCGAGGGATTGGATTTGTTGTTTCTTTAGAGCAGAAGGCTCTTTATTTCTTTGTTGTTGATTGATAGTAAGAGACTCCGAGGGATTGGATTTGTTGTTTCTTTTGAACTGGATGCTCCGTATTTCTTTATTGTTGGTTGATAGTTAACAAGTTATAGGCATGGGCTTTTCTAGCTTCTTTCTAGCTGTAGGCTCTTCCTTTATTTGATTGTGGCGTAAATGCAAATTCGCTGTTTATTCGAAGCGAGTGATTTCTTGTTATTTTTAAGCAACATGGCGTTTTATCTGGCTCTTGCTAGTGGTAGAATGCCGCCCCTGATTGGGTCGCAGAGAGTTTCTGTGTCCTGTGAAAAACATGAATATCCAAATCTTTACAGCGAGTAAAACATGCAAGCGTCTGTTGAAAAAACCAGTGCCATAGGCCGTAAAATGAGTGTCGTCATCCCTGCGGATAAAGTCGAAACGGCGGTTCAAGCCCGATTAAAACAGCTTTCTAAGCAGGTAAAAGTGCAGGGTTTCCGCCCAGGCAAGGTGCCTATGAAAATTGTAGATCAACAATACCGAGCTGGCGCGACCAACGATGTGCTTGGAGATTTGATCCAAACAAGCCTTGAAGAGGCATTGGCAAGCGAAGAGTTGGTGCCAGCAGTACAGCCCGACATAATTCCGCAGCCAATGGAAAAAGGCAAAGATATTACTTATATCGCTAGCTTTGATGTTTACCCCGAGTTTGAGAAATTGAACTTAGAAGGCGTTAAGATTCTTAAGCCTGAAAGTGAAGTGGCAGATTCAGATATCGATAAAGTTATCGAAAACATGCGCAAACAACAAATCAGCTGGAACGACATTAAACGAAAGTCTAAAAAGGGCGATCGCGTTATTGTCGATTTTGTTGGTACCGTTGATGGCGAAGAGTTTGACGGTGGTAAGGCTGAAGATCACCCAATAGTGCTAGGCGAAGGTCAAATGCTGCCTGATTTTGAAGAGGGCATCCAAGGCATGAAAGCCGGCGAGAGCAAAGACATTGAGGTGACGTTCCCTGATGACTACAACGAAGACTTGGGTGGTAAAAAAGCGATTTTCAAGATTGATGCGAAAGCGGTATCTGAATCAGTCTTGCCAGAGATCGATGAGGAATTTGTCACCAATTTTGGCATCGAAAGCGGCGACGTAACGGAGCTTCGCGGCGAAGTGAAGGCCAATTTGGAAACAAACCTTGAGAGCCAATTGAGTTCAACGCTGCGCCAGCGTACTTTTGACGCACTGCTCGAACAAAATAAAGCTGAAATGCCGTTAAAAATGGTTAAGGAAGAAGCCGGCCGAATGATGCAGGAACAAAAAAATCAAATGATTCAACAAGGAATTGATCCAAAACTGTTGGAGAATTTTCCTGATCCTGAGTTTGAGGTTATGCGGCCGCAAGCTGAAAAGCGTGTGGCGCTTGGTCTATTAATGATGGAAATAATTCGTAAAGAAGAACTTAAACCCGACGAAAGTCGCGTTAATGCGCGGATTGAAAAAATGGCGTCTTCTTACCAAGATCCTTCCGAGTTTATCGAGTATTACAAAACCAACCAACAAGCTTTGGCTCAAGTTCAATCGGTTGTGCTTGAAGAGCAAGTGGTTGATCTATTAATCGCAAATGCGGACATTGAAGTTGAAAAAGTGGATGCGTCTGAGTTGCTCAATATGCAGCAGTAGGCGAATTCGCTGCATAGGTATATTCTGATTAGACTTGTGGTTTGAGATTCCCCCTCTACACTTCTTGCTTATCAGAACGCGTTATACTTGAACCATAAAACTCTTAGAGAAATACCAGAATGAATAACTTTCCTAATTCCGCTATCCAAAATCCTTTCGCTCAGAATGCCTTAGACACAAGCCAATCACCGCATGCCGCTGGTGGATTGGTGCCAATGGTCGTGGAGTCCTCAGGTCGTGGAGAGCGCGCCTACGACATTTATTCCCGCCTGTTAAAGGAACGAGTGATCTTTTTAGTTGGCCAAGTCGAAGACTATATGGCCAATTTGATTGTGGCGCAGCTGTTGTTTTTGGAATCCGAAAATCCAGATAAAGATATCAGTTTGTATATCAATAGTCCTGGCGGTTCGGTCAGCGCGGGCATGGCTATCTATGACACCATGCAGTTCATTAAACCAAATGTTAATACAGTGTGCACAGGTCAAGCGGCGAGCATGGGCGCCTTATTGTTAACAGCTGGCGCAGCTGGCAGTCGTTTTGCCCTTCCACACGCGCGAATCATGATCCATCAGCCTTTGGGCGGATACCAAGGTCAAGCCACAGACATCGATATTCATGCTAAAGAAATTTTACGCGTACGCCGCGAATTGAATGAGATTATGGCGAAACACAGTGGTCAAAAACTGGCTAAGGTGGAAAAAGATACTGAGCGAGATAACTTTATGAGTGCGGAAGAAGCCAAGAGCTATGGCTTGATTGACGAGGTAATCGAAACACGCCCAGAATAGAGTTCAATGTTATTGTTAAAAAGGCCGCATCTTGCGGCCTTTTTGTTTTGTATTAGCGAATGTCCACACCATTTCCCTGAGTTTGCATCTATACTGATTGAATGAAATTATTAATTACCTTTTTATTTGCAGTGATTACCACTGTTGCTGTCGCGCAGACAGACGAAGAAGCCGTTTATATTGATGTGCGAACTTGGGCAGAATATCAAGTCGATCATATCGAAGGGGATTCGCGTATTCATGTGTCAGAAATTGTGACTGGGGTCAGCGAGGAATTTTCTAACAAAGACACGCCAATATATCTATATTGCGCTGTGGGAGGTAGGGCTGGCAAAGCAGCGGAGAAATTGACACAATCGGGTTATACCAATGTACACAATGCTGGCGGTATCGACGATGTGCGCGCCCTTAGATTTGGTGTAAAAACTCCATAGATATCGGTAGTTCTCACTTGAGAATTCGCCGTTTATGACCACATACTCCCCATACACTAGCAACATTGCATAAATACGACTAAAACAGCCACTAATCTGTAAGTTTTGGCGTTTTAATGTGGTCATATATTAGGTTACAATTTGATCTGGACGTTGTTTAAAATCATCGTCACGATGTATTTTTCAACTACATTTCGTTTGTTCGAAACAGTTTTTCAGGGCCTACACTAGCCCATTTAAGAGGTCATTTATGAGCGACGACAATAAAGGCAACGATGAAAACAAGCTGCTTTATTGTTCATTCTGCGGCAAGAGCCAACATGAGGTACGCAAACTTATAGCGGGCCCATCGGTGTTTATATGCGACGAGTGCGTTGACCTCTGCGAAGATATTATTCGTGAAGAGGCAATAGACGATATTGCCAACACAGAAGAACAACAAAAATTCCCAATCCCTTCTGAAATACATGCTGGTCTAAACGAGTATGTTATTTCTCAAGAAGAAGCAAAAAAAGTTTTGTCAGTGGCTGTATACAATCATTACAAACGTATACGCGGCCAAGAGCTTGAAAACGATGTTGATATTGCCAAAAGTAATATTTTACTGATTGGTCCCACTGGTTCCGGCAAGACTTTGTTGGCCGAAACTTTGGCAAAGCAACTCGATGTTCCTTTTACAATCGCTGATGCGACCACATTAACCGAGGCCGGTTATGTGGGTGAAGACGTAGAGAACATCATTCAAAAACTGCTTCAAAAGTGCGATTACGACGTAGAAAAAGCACAGTTAGGTATTGTCTACATTGATGAAATCGACAAGATTTCACGCAAAGCAGATAACCCTTCAATTACTCGTGACGTCTCGGGTGAGGGAGTGCAACAAGCTTTGCTCAAACTGATTGAAGGTACCGTTGCTTCAGTTCCTCCTCAGGGAGGGCGCAAACATCCGCAGCAAGAGTTCTTACAAGTCGATACGCGTAATATATTATTTATCTGTGGCGGTGCCTTTGCTGGGCTGGATCAAATAATTCGTGACCGATCTGAGAAAAGTGGTATCGGTTTTGGTGCACAGGTGCATAGCAAGACAGATAACCCGTTCATTACGGAGTTTCTTGCAAAGCTTGAGCCTGAAGATTTGGTCCGCTATGGCCTGATTCCTGAGTTTATCGGCCGTTTGCCAATCATTGCGACACTTGAAGAGCTTGATGAAGACTCACTAATGCTTATTCTTACGCAGCCCAAGAATGCATTGGTTAAGCAATATCAGCGCTTATTAAAGTTGGATGGTGTAGAGCTTGAAATTCGCGAAGATGCTTTACTTGCAGTGGCGAAAAAGGCTATGCAGCGAAAAACAGGCGCTCGTGGACTGCGTTCAATACTTGAGAATGCATTGCTTGAAACCATGTATGAGCTGCCTTCAAAAGAAGCTGTGCAGAAAATTTCAGTCGACGCTAGCACCATAAACGAAGGCGCTCGCCCGTTGTATATTTACGAAGAACAAGAGAGCGAGAAGTCGGCGTAGCGTAAAGAGCTTTCGAATTTGACCGAGCCTAATGGCTGGCGTCTTCACATTCCCTACAATGCTCACTTGAAACTGGGCATTGAGAACCCATATCATTGTTGATTAAATACACTCGTTCCAGAAATCTTGCTGGATACTGGGTGGTTTAAATAGAACCAATTAGTACCTAGTAGTACCTAGAAAATTATGTCAGAAGAACAAAAAGCTATCGATTATTCAACTCCCTTTCCATTACTGCCATTGCGCGACGTGGTGGTTTTTCCGCATATGGTCATTCCACTGTTTGTGGGGCGCGAGAAATCCATTGTTGCACTCGAGCAGGCAATGGAAAATGGCAAGCACATTGCGCTGGTCGCGCAACATGATGCCGCTCAAGAAGAGCCTGCGATTGATGAGATTTACGAAGTTGGCGTGTTAGCCAATATTCTACAGCTTCTTAAATTGCCTGACGGCACGGTAAAAGTGTTGGTTGAGGGAAAGCAGCGAATCCACTTTCAGAAAGTATTTGAAGAGAATAGTTTTACCGCTCTAGTAGAACCTTTGCACACCACACCTGTTGAAGAAGTGGAATCCGCCGCGGCTATCCGCACATTGGTGGCTGAATTTGAAAGCTATGGCAAAATAAATTCAAAAATTTCCCCTGAAGCGTTGGGACAATTGCGCTCGATTGACGAACTAGACCGCTTGGTGGACACGATTGCAGGCTTTTTGGATCTGAAACTTGATGACAAACAATTTTTGCTTGAATCAGATGATTTAAGTGATCGACTTGATCATGTTTTATCCTTTATGGAATCAGAGCTCGATATGCACCGGGTGGAAAAGAAAATCCGCGGGCGTGTTAAAAAACAGATGGAAAAGAGCCAGCGCGAATATTATTTGAATGAGCAGATGAAAGCCATTCAAAATGAGTTAGGTGAATCTGAAGAAGGGCAAAGCGAGTTAGACGAGATACAAACCAAGGTAGATGCGGCTGGAATGCCAAAAGAAGCCAAAGAAAAGGTTGATGGCGAACTCAAAAAACTCAAGATGATGTCACCAATGTCGGCTGAAGCCGCGGTAGTACGCAATTATATTGATTGGGTGGTACAGGTTCCTTGGAAAAAACGTAGCCGCGTACGCAGCGACATACACGCCGCCGAGACCATTCTAGATGAAGATCATTTTGGTCTTGAAAAAGTCAAAGAGCGAATCCTTGAATATTTGGCAGTGCAGCAGCGACTGAAGAAAATGAAAGGGCCAATTTTGTGTTTGGTGGGCCCTCCCGGTGTAGGTAAAACCTCGTTGGGCAAATCGATAGCCAAAGCCACTAACCGTAAATTCATTCGCATGTCGCTCGGCGGCGTGCGTGATGAAGCAGAGATTCGAGGTCACCGTAGAACCTATATTGGTTCCATGCCCGGTAAAATCGTGCAAAACATGTCAAAAGTCAAAACCAAGAACCCGTTGTTCTTACTTGATGAAATCGACAAGATGGCCGCTGACTTTCGCGGCGACCCAGCTTCTGCCATGTTAGAAGTTTTAGACCCTGAGCAAAATAACACTTTTGCTGATCACTACCTCGAGGTCGATTATGACCTTAGCGAAGTAATGTTTGTTGCTACGGCAAATAGTTTAGATATTCCAGGTCCATTGTTGGACCGCATGGAAGTTATTCGCTTAGAAGGTTATACCGAAGACGAAAAGCTGAACATAGCTTTGCGTTACTTAGTTGCCAAGCAGAAAGAAAATAATGGCTTGCGAGAGTCTGAGATTGATATTGATGCGTCAGCTATCTTAGACATTATTCGTTACTACACTCGTGAAGCGGGTGTGCGTGGCCTGGAGCGAGAAATAGCTAAAATCTGTCGTAAAGTAACCAAAAAGCTTTTACTCAGTGGCGAACTCGGGCGCGTAGAGGTTAATGCTGAGAACGCGGGCGAATATTTAGGAGTGAAGAAATATAGCTTTGGTTTGGCCGAACAGGAGAACCGAGTAGGTCAGGTGACTGGTCTTGCATGGACTTCTGTGGGTGGCGAATTGCTGTCGATAGAGTCTGTGATTGTGCCTGGCAAAGGTAAGCAAACCTATACTGGTAAGCTAGGCGATGTAATGCAAGAATCGATTCAAGCTGCGGTCACTGTGGTTCGCTCGCGAGCGACTTCGCTGGGCATAGATAAAAGCTTTTTTGCAGAGCGAGATTTTCATGTTCATGTGCCAGAAGGTGCTACCCCCAAAGATGGCCCTAGTGCCGGCATTGGTATGTGCACAGCTTTGATTTCTGCGGCCACTGGTATACCGGTTAAGTCTAATGTAGCCATGACCGGAGAAATCACCTTGCGTGGTGAAGTGTTGCCGATTGGAGGGCTTAAGGAAAAATTATTGGCGGCTCATCGTGGCGGCATAAAAACAGTGATTATTCCGCACGAAAACGAGAAAGATTTAGTCGATATTTCAGACGAAGTCAGGGCTGACTTAGATATAAAGCCAGTTAAATGGATAGATGAGGTCTTAGAAGTAGCACTAACACGGATGCCTGAGTCTAAATCTCTAGAAACTTCAGATGAGAAAAGCGTTTCAACGGTAGGTGAAAAGGCTGTAATAAAGCCAGTGCCTCGCCACTAACAACTGTTATAAATCAATACTATCTGGCATTTCATTGAAATGGCAGATTAACCATGGGGTTTCGGCATAATTGCTTGAAACCCTTGTGCTCATTGGCTTTACATAAAAAATAATTGTAAGTCAATATTGTATTTCTTATTTAAAAAGCACATTATACCCGCAGTGGTTCCGGTTGCATGAACCAACGAATTTGGATCTTGATTTTACCGTCACCGCATTCATATCAGCTCGTTTCAAGGTGGATTTTCAGTTGACCGAAAGGGGGCTTTTCTAGAAGAGCTGAGCTTCGAAAAGTGAGGTTTATGAGGAGCTAGGTTTAGAAGAACTTAGGGTAAGTAGGCGAGAATTCCGGAACGACATTGATATAATTTAATACCAACCACTGGTTAAATAAATAACTACATAACCATAATACTTTGAGGAAATAAGCGTGAATAAATCAGAATTAATTGACATCGTAGCAGCGGAAGCTGATATCTCTAAATCAACTGCTGGCGACGCCTTAGACGCCGTATTAGGTGGAATCACCAAAGCATTAAAATCTGGCGATAGTGTGACTTTCGTTGGCTTTGGAACATTCTCAGTAAGCCGCCGTTCTGCACGTGATGGACGTAACCCGCGAACGGGCGAAACCATCCAAATTAAAGCGTCAAACTTAGCAAAATTTAAAGCTGGTAAAGCTCTTAAAGATGCATTAAACTAGCGCCGCTTCGAGGTCAGACAGATAGCAAAACCCGCTGTAAAGTGGCATGTTTGTTAGCTTTTTCTGACCTCATTATCGACTAGATTCGGGCGCTTAGCTCAGTTGGTAGAGCATCGCCCTTACAAGGCGAGGGTCAGTGGTTCGAGTCCACTAGCGCCCACCATACTTTTTAAGTTTATTTTTGAATTCGGTGAATTAAAAAATAAAGGCTTAGGGCTAACCTAGTTAGTTTGATAGCAACTTAAGATTTTAAGTTTAGATACGCGGAGTGGTAGTTCAGTTGGTTAGAATACCGGCCTGTCACGCCGGGGGTCGCGGGTTCGAGTCCCGTCCGCTCCGCCATTTAAACTTGACCGAATCAGGATAAGACGACCACTTGTGGTCGTCTTTTTCTTTTTAGTTTAGTTTTATTTCTGCTAAATAAAACTAAAGGCTCAGGGCTGCTTTTTAGTTTAATTCGATTTCTCCGAAATAGGATTAAAGGCTCAGGGCTGCTTTTTAGTTTAATTCGATTTCTCCGAAATAGGATTAAAGGCTCAGGGCTGCTTTTTAGTTTAATTCGATTTCTTCGAAATGGAATTAAAGGCTCAAGGGCTGTTTTTTAGGTTTGATTTGATTTATAGGTTTAGCCATACATCGCGGGCTATAGATCACAGTTTTTAGATATGCGGAGTGGTAGTTCAGTTGGTTAGAATACCGGCCTGTCACGCCGGGGGTCGCGGGTTCGAGTCCCGTCCGCTCCGCCATTCTAAGACCTAACCCAAGTGAGGGTTCGCTGGTAATCCGAGTTTGAGATAATCCCAGCACCCCTTCTCTCGAAGGAGCGCACAGGCAGTGCGTAATTGCGCTGTTACTTTTTAAGCACGTTCCCTTCCTGGTCTACGTGCACGGTTTCTCCCAGTTTCGCTTCGCGAATTTTACTTTCAATTTTCTCTAGGTCACCAACCACCAACCACACCATCTTGTCTGGGGTCATTAGTTGCTTTGCGGAATCATTAACTTGCTCTAGCGTGATTTCATTGAGATTTTTTACATAAGTATCCCAGTACGATTCATCTAAACCATATCTCACCAGAGATGAAATATCACCGGCAACTGCGCCTGCGGTTTCCCAGCGGCCAGGAAGAGTCAAAGTACGTTTATCTAAGGAGCGGCCTAGCTCTTCAGCACTGGCAGGCACTTCACCCATGATAGCTTTTAGCTCCTTATGAATCTCTTGCATTGATTCAGCTGTTTTGTCAGTTTGAACCGGCGCGTATGCGATAAACGGGCGTTGCGCCTGAGTATTGCGAATAAAGGTGTTTGCGCCATACGCCCAACCTTTGTCTTCGCGCAAATTCATATTGATTCGCGAGTTAAAACTAGCCCCAAGAACCTCATTCATTAGTTGTAATGGCAGCTCGCCATCGAAGCCATATTTTGGCAGCATCTTGCTTGCCATGATTGCGGATTGAGCTGAGCCTGGTCGATCTAATAAATAGACGATGGATTTCTCGCGATCAGCGATATCGTCAATCTTCTTTTTTGGAACCGTGCCAACAGGCAACTTGGCCAAGCTCTTTTCGAGCATTGGGAGTAATTCGGTCATCTGAATATCCCCAGCCACAATCAGTGTTGCGTTGTCGGCCTTAAACCAAGTTTGGTGGTATGACTTTAAATCGGCCACTGTCATGCTCGCGACGCTCTGTTCATTACCGCTTCCAGAGAAAGGCGCGGAGTATGCATGGTTATCGCCATAAAGAAGTTTTGGCAGAATCCGCAGTCCGACGCTAAGCGGCGATGATTTTTCTTGAGAAATAGACGCAAGTTGTTGTTCTTTCAAACGTTCAAGTTCCTCTTCAGGAAATGCAGGATTAAGAATTACATCAGTAAAGATATCCAGCGAATCTTGTATATTGATTTTCAATGTATTTAGGCTGACTACAGAAGAGTCAAGGCCCGCGCTGGCACCCAAATTGGTGCCCATCTGTGCCAACTTAGTGCTTATCTGCAGGGCATCTAATTTGGCCGTGCCCTCGTCTAGCATCGACATAGCTAAGTTAGCGGTGCCCGGTTTAATCGAATGGTCAGCTGCATATCCCGCATCAAATAGCAGCTGCATACGCACCACAGGCACTGCGGTGCGATTAGCTAGAATTACTTTCAATCCATTGCTCAATGTCGCTTTATCCAGTTCGTCAAAGCTAACCACTGGGGCAGGTCCAATTACTGGTATGCCAGTGCTTCT
Organism: Cryomorphaceae bacterium; assembly: GCA_047623225.1. Classification (GTDB taxonomy): domain Bacteria; phylum Pseudomonadota; class Gammaproteobacteria; order Arenicellales; family Arenicellaceae; genus Arenicella. The sequence goes on along the minus strand of JBLHME010000030.1, from coordinate 16,139 downwards.
GTCAACTGTGCTGGTGCCCGAAGAATATTCAGGATGTGGCAGCACCCTTAAAATGTATTCGCCATCGCTAAGCCACTTGCGCGTGCTCTCGGTGATTTGTTTAGCAGTGGCGCTTTGGTAGCGCTCGAGATTAGTTTTGTAGAACCCAGGGTCACCCGCAAAAACCTGATTGCTGGCCAATAAGTTAGCTTTGCCACTGACAACTTCTAGGCTGCGTATAAAGCCAGCATGCAGGCTGGTCTTTACTCGGGACAATTCTTGCTTACTAGGGCCCTCGCGCATAAAGGCTGCGAGTTCTTCATCAATCGCCTGGTTTATATAATCAAGGTCTGCTTCATTGAGAGCGGTCGCAACTACACCAAACAATCCGCCCAACTCAGAGTTGAATGAAAACGCGCTGATGTCCGATGCTTTGCGCTCGGTATAAACCAAGCGGTTATACAACCGTGACTTTTTGTCAGAAGACAACACCGCCGACGCCAATTCAAGATAGTCTGCCTCGGCCGATCCCCATTCTGGGATATTCCAGATTTTGTATATACGAGCCTGTGGCACACGATCATGCATTACTTGCTCGCGTTTGCCAGTGCGCTTGGCAATCCATTTCGTCTGTCGAACCAATGGTGGGCCAGCTTCAATATGGCCAAAATATTTTTCTGCTAGAGCTTTCACACTTTCGGCGTCTACATCGCCAGAGACTACCAAGGTCGCATTAGCGGCACCGTATTTTGTTTTGAACCACTCGTGCACATCCTCTACTGTGGCTGCGTTTAAGTCCTCCATTGAACCAATCACGCTCCACGAGTATGGGTGGCCTTTGGGATAGACGTTCTCGAGAATGGTGCTGAATACGCGGCCATAAGGTTGATTTTCGCGCTGACGTTTCTCATTTTTTACAACACCGCGCTGCTCATCTAATTTTTCTTGATCAATAGCGCCCAATAAATGCCCCATGCGATCTGATTCCATCCACAGTGCCATTTCCAAAGCGTTCTTGGGCACCACTTCGTAGTAATTAGTTCTGTCTTGGTTGGTGGTTCCGTTCATTCCCGTAGCCCCAACTCGGTCAAATGGTTTGAACCAATCGTCATTGTAGTTTTCAGAACCATTGAACATAAGGTGTTCAAAAAGATGCGCAAAACCGGTGCGACCTTCTTTTTCATCCTTTGACCCAACGTGGTACCAAACGTTCACCGCCACCACCGGCGCTTTTTTGTCTTCATGCACCACTAGTGTGAGGCCATTACTAAGCATAGATTTAGTAAATGGTATGTCTAAATTATCGTCGGCCGAATGCCCCAGCGTAGATAAACTGCCCAATGAAAGTGTGAGGAGAAAGAGGCACAGATGTTTTTTCATTGTAATTTCCGATTGAGAATGTAAATTTCGAGTATAACTGAAAGGGTTTGTAACAATAGTCAACGTCGATTTCTTAAAATCGACTAGCTACGGTATTACAGACCAATGCACTGCATCAATTATTGCCACGGAGTACTACCACCATGAATATCGCCACATGCTTGTAAGCGCACTAATCTATCTTCTCGCTGCTGTTGTTGCAGTTCCAATCGCAAAACGTCTAGGCTTAGGCTCGGTGCTGGGGTACTTAATCGCTGGAATTGTTATTGGCCCAAGTACGCTTGCTTTAGTTGGTGATCAAACGGATGTCATGCATTTTGCCGAATTCGGCGTGGTAATGATGTTGTTCTTAGTTGGACTCGAATTACAACCCAGCCGGCTTTGGGGTTTGCGCAAGCCCATCTTAGGTTTAGGCGGCTTACAGCTTGTACTAACGTCGGCGTTAATAGCTCTCGCGCTGTATTTTTTTGCAGGTTTAGCTTGGCAGTTAGCTCTCGCTATTGGTCTTTGTCTGGCTTTGTCATCCACAGCCATTGTTTTACAATCTTTGTCTGAACGGGGGCAGCTCAACACTCAAGCGGGCAACAATGCTTTCTCAGTTTTGCTGTTTCAAGACATAGCGGTTATTCCCATGTTGGCACTGTTGCCTCTATTGGCGACCTTTCCTCTTGGCGCTGCTGCGGATGGACACAGTTCAAACCTAATAGCTCACCTGCCAGTTTGGCAGCAAGTCACTATTTCCATAGCCGTAATTGGTGGAATTATTGCAGCAGGCAGGTTTTTTTCGTCACCCGTGTTCAGCCTAATTGCTGAGACTCGCTTAAGAGAGCTCTTCACTGCATTTGCTCTGCTCATCGTGGTTGCCATTGCAGTGGCCATGACTTCGATTGGTTTGTCGGCCGCGTTGGGAACTTTTCTAGCCGGTGTGGTACTAGCTGAGAGTGAGTTCAGACATGAAATCGAAGTTGATATCGAGCCTTTCAAGGGTTTGTTGCTGGGGTTGTTTTTTATTACTGTGGGCGCCAACATCGACTTTTCTTTGGTGGCGCAAGAATTTGGCTTGATCAGTGTATTGGTGTTGGGCCTGGTGGCAATTAAGGCTTTAGTGTTGTTTTGTCTATCGCTGGTTTTTAAAATGCAACGCCAACAATCTTTGCTTTTTACCATTTCCTTGGCACAAGGAGGGGAGTTCGCCTTCGTACTTGCCTCTGCGGGTCTTGCGTCTGCGGTTTTTGATGCGCACACGGCGAGTCTAATTACGATTGTTGTGGCTCTTTCTATGCTGTTGGCGCCATTGCTGTTTGTGGCCTATGAAGCGTATTTTAGTCGGGTGTCACAGCAGGCGACCTACGTTGATGATCAAGAAATGATTCCTACCTGTGAGGTGATTGTCGCGGGTTATGGTCGTTTTGGCCAGATAGTCGGGCGCTTACTGGTGAGCCATGGCTTTCATCTAACTATTCTTGATCACAGCCCAAGTCAAATTAATATGCTGCGTGGCTTTGGCAATACGGTTTTCTACGGGGATGCTTCGCGCCGCGACCTGCTTGAGGCTGCAGGAGCCTACGATGCTAAATTGCTTGTTGTGGGTGTGGATGATGCTGACAAGGCATTGGAGATCATTGAAACAGCCAAAAAGCATTTTCCAAACATCCAAATAGTTGCGCGCGCAATCGACCGAAGGCATGCGTATGAAATAATTCGCCTCAATATAGCCAGTTTTCGTCGAGAAACCTTTGATTCAGCCATTCGATTAGGTGTGGACGCTTTGCAGATACTCGGGCTGTCGGCAGAGAAAGCGGAACATCAAGCTAAAGTCTTTGCGCAGCACGATGAAGAAACGCTGCTGAAGCTGGCGGAATTATGGGGTGATGACCAAAGTTACGGTGTTGCCATTCGTCAACGCATGGAGGATTTGCAGCAAGTGCTATCAGAAGATGCTGCTCAGCATGCTGAATCGGTCGAGCCCGAGTCGAGTGCAGCCTAGTAATGTCAGGTCAGTAACGTTAGATAAGCACCACATACCGCCACATTAGAGCTTTTTTGTACATGCTCAGTCGACTATAATACCGCGCTAACTATTATTACAAAAAATTCCTTAAGGACACTGTATGTTAACTGAAATTCGTGATCGCTCATCCGGCGTATTTGCTTGGGTTATTGCCACGCTTATTATCATTCCAATGGCGTTTTGGGGTGTGCAAGAATATGCATCCACTGAAGCCCAGCCAACTATCATTGAGATTGGCGGTCAGAAGATTACTCAACAGGGCTTTCAAATCCAGTTGGCGAACGCTCAAGCTCGCGCCGCGGACGAAAACCCAAGCCTCGCCAATTCAGACATTTTCAGTTCAGATTTCTACAAGCGCCAAGTCTTAGATGGAATGATCGATCGCGCCGTTGCAGAAGACGTTGCGGTTCAACATAATTACCAAATTGGTGACAAGCAGCTAGTGTCGCTAATTAAACAAAGTCCGATTTTTCAAATCGATGGTGAATTTGATAAATCTGCTTATGAAGCCTATGCGGCGAGCCAAGGTTATTCTAAAACCCAGTTTGAACAGAATACCCGTGCCAATACTCGAATTTCACAAGTTGCTTCTGGTTATACCGAATCAGCATTAGTCCTGCCTGACGAAATCCGCAGTCTATTAGAGATTCAATCCGAGCAGCGTAGCTTCGATCTGATTAAGATCAATAAGACTGATTTCATTGAAGGTATCGAAGTGTCTGAGGCGGATATCGCTGTGAATTATTCTGAAAATCAAGATCTTTATATGGAAGCAGATCGAATTTCAATTCGGTATGTTGAAATCAGCTTAGATGAAATCTCTGAGAATATGACTGTAAACTCAGATGACGTTCGGGCAATTTACGATGATAGCGTCGAAAGCTATATATCTCCTGAGACTCGTGAAATAAGCCACATATTGCTCAGCACGACTTCAGGTGAAGACGACGATGCACAGGCTGCAAAAGCTTTAGAGTTGGTTGATCAGTTAAATAGTGGCGCAGACTTCGCCGAATTAGCCTTGGCTAATTCGCAAGATCCAGGTTCAAAAAATACTGGTGGGTCATTGGGCGAAATTGCAATTGGCGCAATGGTGCCTGAGTTTGAAGATGCGGCCTTCTCCTTGGCTGAGGGCGTTATTAGTCAACCAGTTAAATCACAATTTGGTTACCATATTGTCCGTGTGGACAAAATTTTGGGCGGTGTTGCCCAATCATTTGATGACGTTAAGTTTGACATCGAGCAGGAGGAACGTGACCGCAAGACTGAAGAAGAATTATTGTTGCGCGTTGAACAACTACGCAATGTTGTGTTCGAGCAACCAGAGAGTTTAGAAGGCGCGGCCTCTGAGCTCAGCCTAGAAGTTCGTGAAACTGAATTATTCTCAAGGGATTCAGGTCAAGGCATTGCCAGCAACGACAGTATTCGAGCTGCGGCATTTAGCGAGCTAGTATCAGTAGATGGCTTGAACTCTGAGCCCATTGAACTCGCTGGTGGTGTTTATGTGGCTCTGCGCAAATTAAGTTTCTCAGCTTCTGCGCCTAAAGCACTTGAAGCAGTATCTGCTCAGATTAAATCAAGCTTGTCAGACGCGCGTGCCAGCGCTGCTGCAAAGCAAGTGGGTGATTCAGTATTGCAAAAGGCAGCACTTGATTGGAGCGAGCTGTCCAATGACGAGTCGCTAGAGATAGCTAGCCACACCATAAGCATGATCGCAAACAATGATAATGTTGCGCCAGACGTGCTGCGTGAGGTGTTGAAGATACAACTTGAGGGAGCCGCCACCAAAGTAGAATCGTTCACAGGTAGCAATGGCGATTTTAATATCGTTCGCTTAAACAAAATCGCGCCCGGTAATGTGGCTGCGATTTCTGAACAAATAAAAGAATCCACCCGCCAACTTATCGCACAGCGTAATGGTAGCTCTTTGTTTCAAAGCTATATTAAAGGGCTCAGCGAAGATTTAAATGGCCAAATTAATGAAGATCTACTGTAGACACTAGTTTTCTCAGACTGAGCGGAGCCAAATATGGTTATCAAACCGAAAGTACGTGGGTTTATTTGCATCAATGCACACCCAACCGGGTGCGCAGAAAATGTCGCGCAACAAATAGAGTTTATTAAAAGCCAAAGCTTTGACGGGCTTAGCGATAAACCCAAAAATGTATTGGTGATCGGGGCTTCAACAGGCTACGGGCTGGCATCGCGAATTACCGCTGCTTATGGTTGTGGAGCCAATACTCTAGGGCTGTTCTTTGAGAAACCTGCTACTGAAAGGAAAACGGGCTCGGCCGGGTACTACAATTCAGCTGCTTTTGAAAAGCAAGCTAGGGCCGACGGCCTATACTCTAAGAGTATCAATGGTGATGCTTTCTCTATGCAGGCCAAACAGCAGGTGATTGATATCGCCAAAGCTGAAATGGGTAAGATTGATCTGGTTATTTACAGTCTTGCCTCACCGCGTAGAACCGACCCGATTTCAGGCGAGACCTTTATCTCAACCCTAAAACCAGTTGGTCAGGCACACACTTCTAAGAACCTAAATACAGATAGTTTGGTGGTTTCTGAGGTGACAGTTGAAGCGGCTAATGAGCAGGAAATTCACGACACCATTAAGGTAATGGGCGGAGAAGACTGGGCATTGTGGATGAATTCGCTAAGCGATGCTGGCGTATTAGAAGACGGTTGTAAGACCGTTGCCTACACTTATATTGGCGATAAGCTCACCAAGCCTATGTATGGCGATGCGACTATTGGCAAAGCCAAAGAGCACCTAGACACTACCGCCGCGCAATTGAATCAAGGTTTAAATGTTGATGCGCGCGTTGCGGTATTGAAAGCGGTTGTCACTCAGGCGAGTTCGGCCATCCCAGTAATGCCTCTGTATCTAGCCATCCTATTTAAGGAAATGAAGGCCCAAGGCACACATGAGGGATGCATAGAACAATTAGGTCGTCTTTTCACCGATTGTCTATACAGCGCAACGCCTCGCTTAGACGATGACGCGCGTTATCGCGTTGATGAGCTAGAGTTAAAGCGTGAGATGCAGGCTAAGGTCGAAGCTATCTGGCCCCAAGTCATTACTGAGAATCTTGCCGATCTCACTGATTTTGACGGTTACAAAGCAGAATTTTTACGCCTTTTCGGGTTTGGCATCAATGGCGTGGACTACGAGCAAGACGTGGATACCTTGGTGGAAGAAAACTTCCTCTAGATAAAACCAACCGCTTGTCTTTAGTTAATCGCACCGGCGTCTTTAGATAAACGTAACACCTTCACGTAACACCTATGACAAATTGTCTGCGTATTGCTGGCCGAAGAGTGGCTATTCAACAAGCCGATAAACACCCGTTGTTGAGTGAGTTATCGCATCAAGCTCTTATAGAGAACTCAGGCTTTGCTGCAGAGCTTGAGTTGAGGCCTGAGGCTGATGGCATTCATCTGCGTTGGTTTCAAGAAAACGCCAAGGCGCTCGACCTGCATATTGATGTAACTTCTTTGCTCAAGCAACAGCGCTCATTTCCAGCGCCCAAACAAGGCGCGTTTAATCAGGCTTTGGGTAAGAAAAGCAAACACGTGATTGACGCTACTGGTGGCTGGGGTAGCGATGCGTTGCTCATGTGTAGCCAAGGCTATCAAGTTCAGATTATAGAGCGGCACCCCATAATGGTGCTCTTGTTGAAGGACGCAATGCAGCGCCTGAGCAAAACTCAATGGGCTGAACACAACGAAGTGGTTGTGCCGTTGGTCAAGCAGGGTGACGCAATCAATTTGCTAGCCCTGCAATCATTGCAAGCCGATTGCGTCTATTTGGATCCGATGTTTCCGGCTAAACGTAAAAGGTCTGCCGCGGTAAATAAGCAAATGGCTTTGCTGCAATGGTTGCTCAATGGCGAGTTTGACGCTGATGAGCTTCTGACCGCTGCACTGACTGGAAATTTTCCAAGAGTGGTGGTTAAGCGCCCAGACTATGCACAAGCGCTTTGCGTAGAGTCTTCAACTCGGTTTTCGAGTAAGCTGGTGCACTACGATGTGTATTTCACATAGACCTAAGACAAAGTTTTTTTAGCGTAAAATCAAGCAATGGCCATACCTAGCTTCTATCATCAGGATCTGACTGAACACGATAAATTGGTGCAGCTTTCTGCAGCTGAGGCTGCGCATGCTCTTAAATCCCGTAGGCTAGGAGTAGGGCAGCGCATACGTTTGCTAAATGGCAAAGGCTTGGTCGCTGAATGTGTAATTGAAGCAAATGAGCAACGTAGCGTAAGCGTTAGTATAAGCGAGTTCCATAATCACCCTGAAACGCAAACTAAACTGACCATCGCCAGTGCAGTGCCTAAAGGCGATAGACAACGTGTGCTCGTAGAAATGCTGACCCAAATTGGCGTCAGCGAAATTGTGCCGCTGGCTTGTGAGCATTCAGTAACCCGATACAAAGCTAACATGCATGATAAATGGCAGCGCTGGGCGGTCGAGGCTATCAAGCAGTCACAAAACCCTTGGTTGCCAATCATTGATGAAGGTATGAGCTTGCTGGATTTGATCAAAATTGCTCCAGAAAGACTGGTTTATACTGATGCGCAAGGCGATGCTGTGTCGGTGGTAAAAACAAGCATGTCTGCCCCGATTGTGCTGATAGGCCCTGAAGGGGGCTTCTCACCGGCAGAAATAGAGCTATTTCATGACCATGAGATTAAATCGGTCCGCTTGGCCGGGAGCATTTTACGCACAGAAACCGCCGCGGTGGCCCTTGCCTCACAGTGGTTGACGCAGGATTGATTGCTGCGGCCGGTTAACGCTTTGATATTTGTCGTTATTGTGAAAGATTATCAAATATGGCAAGGTCTTTTGAAAGGCCAGATAAAATTGACAGATAAAAAGCGCAACGGCGCTAATATTTATATTCGGGGACTAATTTGCCTACTACCCATAGCTTAATCCAAACTAATATATCGGCGCTCGATGAAGGCGCAGGGCTATTGGCTATTTTGGAGCCTGAGCATTACACAGCTGGATGCGAACCAGCATTTCGTTCAACCATAGGTGCGCATTTTCGCCATGTGTTGGAGCACTATCGGTGCTTTTTTACTCAATTGGAAGACGCTGTACTTTGTTACGACGACCGTAAGCGCGATCAGTTGTTGGAGTGCGATGTTGCATATGCTGCCCGCACTATTGATGAAGTTAAAAATCAATTTGCCAATTTCGACCAACAGCAAATACACCAATTTTATCAAATTGCTGACCAACAAGCCGATGGCCTAGTGGCAACCTCGTTGCATCGAGAGCTGCTTTTCTTGCAGTCTCACACTGTTCACCACTACGCGATCATCGGCGCGATGGCTCGCTCTTTCGGAAAACAGCCAGAAGACGATTTTGGTGTCGCCATTGAAACTCGAACTTATCAGGCTGAAACGACCTGCGATAGTTCACCTACAGAGACGTTACCATGTGCACAATGACATGGTTTACAAAGGAGGAAGGCTACGAGCTCTTCTTCAATCGAGATGAGCGTTTGTCGCGCTGCAGGGCAGAGTTGCCGGCGGTGCAGTCATCTGCTGGGGTTCAATACATATCACCCACCGATGCCGATGCCGGTGGCACTTGGATCGCGGTAAATGAATACGGCGTAACAGTGTGTTTACTTAACCACTATCAATTCGAACAAATCGCTACTTATCAAGATTGGGTGAGTCGCGGCGAAGTGGTGCGAGAGTTCTCAACCACCGCCAATCTAAGCACCGCGATTGAACAATTCGAAAGGTTAGCGCTTGAAGATTACCGAGCATTTCGAATGTTTTTGATTGACCGGCTAGGCAATAATATTTTGTGCGTTTGGGATGGCCACGCAGGCCGAATTGAGCATAATGTGACTACCCCAAAATCTTCCTCATCAGTAGATGCCAAACACGTTAAGCAAATACGCAATGACTTTTTCGCAGAGCTAAATTTAGTGCAGTCAAAGAACAGCCAAGATTATCTAAGTTACCATGCAAGCCATCGGCCAAATGGTTCGCAAGAGTCGGTATGCATGCACCGAGACGACGCCAAAACCGTCAGTCTGAGTCACGTGAGAGTCTCTGCGCAGGGTGTCTCATTTGCCTACGCTGATGGCTCTCCTTGCCAAGCTCAATTAGGTCCTGAACTAGCTTTACCATTGGCTGAATTGGAATCGTCGCACGAACTATCGCAGATGCAATACCGTGCTTGAGCGATTAACTAGATAGGTTAACCAGAATGTTTTGCCGTTGTAGCCAATACGGCAGGAAAAAAAGTCCAGGTAAAAGCACATTTTTAGATTAACTTATGACAATCACGCCTAAAATTTTTAAACAGATGACCAAGTTGATAGCTGGCAGTATGTCGGCTGGCCAGTACAATGTGCGGCTTGCAGAAACTGACGCAGAGATACATGCGGCGCAAAAACTTCGTTACGAAGTTTTGTTCAAGGAGAGTGGTGGGCGCATAACTAAACAAATGCTCAATGCTGAGCGCGAAGAAGATGAGTGGGATGCCGTTGCCTATCACGTTGTAGTGGTCGATCGAAAAAAAGATAATCTTGTTGTAGGCACCGTTCGTTTGGTTAGTAATGAAGCATTGGCAGATGACCAAGAGTTTTATACTGAGCATGCATTCAATCTAGACGGGCTGCGCGGGCATTATTCGAAAGCTCTCGAGCTGAGCCGTGCATGCGTGTCACCGGAAGGGCGCGGCGGCGGGATTTTGATGTTGATTTGGAAGTTCACCATGCAATTCATTGAGCAAAATAGTTATCAGGTGTTATTTGGTTGCGCCAGTTTCCACGGTACTGATTACCAGCAACACACTGAAATACTGTCTTACCTTTATGAGAAACACTTAGCCTCAGAGGAATTGATGCCACTGCCGAAAGATTCGATGCACAGTGTCGCGATTGCGGAGTTTAGTCAGCCCCCCGCTAAAGGCAAGGGCCGCGGAAAAGTGCCTACGATGTTGCGTGGCTACTTAAAAATTGGCGCTCGAGTTAGCGACCACGCGATTATCGACCCAGTGTTCAACACCACTTTTGTTGCAATCTATGTTGACGCCAATGAAATGTTTGGTATCAATCATGCGCTGGTAAATAAGTCAGTAAACGCGAGCTCCTGAGTATGAAATTACAACGGAACTATTTCGTAGCGATGCTGCGAATGATCGTTTTGGCAGCGTGGATAGTGACTATGCCTTTGGTCTTTATGCTTGGCAAAGGTTTGGGAATTAAATCGCACACTAAGCTGCCGCATATCTTTCATCGGGGAACTTGTCGGATTTTGGGAATTCGCGTGACGGTCAGCGGTGAAATGAGCACGCTGCGACCAACATTCTACACCAGCAACCACGTATCTTATATTGATATTTTTGTGCTTGGTTTTATACCCGCTTATTTTATCGCTAAATCCGAAGTCGCAGGCTGGCCAGTTTTTGGGCAATTAGCTCGATTTCAAAACACCTTATTTTTCGAGCGCAAAGCTGGCAAAGCTAAGGCGCAGCTTAAAGTGTTGAAAGCGCACCTTCGAGAAGGCAATAGCTTAACCCTCTTTGCTGAGGGTACCTCAACTAATGGTACTCATGTTGAAGCGTTTAAGTCGACTCTATTTGAAGCTGCCAATCTTGAGCCAGACAGCCCGAGAGTGGCCATCCAACCAGTGACCGTGTGCTACACCCATTACAACGGCAAAAAGATAAACGATCAGCGCTTGCGTGACTATTATGCGTGGTACGCAAAAATGCCCTTTTTAATGCACTTCCTAAATTTATTTCCGATGAAAAAAGTTGACGCGAAAGTGCACTTTCATCCGGTTTGTTATCTTGATTACTTTGATACGCGAAAACAATGTGCCGAGCATTGTCAAAGTCTGGTGTCTGCAAAATTAACCGAACTAGTAGGTTAAACACTCAAGCTGTTTAATCAGGAGTACTTTATGAAAAATTTAATCAAGTTATTAATAATAAGTGTTACAGCCTTTGTCTCGAGCGCATCTTGGGCTTTAGCCCCAATCTATACTGGCTACTTCTCTGACCAAGCCATCAAGGGTTATGACATAGTCGCTTATTTCACCGAAAACAAACCGATTGAAAGAAAAGAATAATTTAGCACCGAGTAGATGCAGTCTGATTGGCTGTTTTCCATTCAAGAAAACGTGCGGTTGTTTAAGGTGAACCCTGAGAATTATGCTCCTCAATATGTTGGTTATTGCGCGTATGCGGTTTCGCAAAACAGCACCGCTTCGATTAAGCCAGAGTTGTTCACAATTCGAGATGCAAAGCTGTATTTGAACTACAACGAGAGCGTCAACCAGAAGTGGTCTGCTAACAAAACAGAATTTATTGAGTTGGCAGATAAGCATTGGCCAAGTCTGCTAGCGCAGTAGCACAGGTAAACGCGAAGCAGTTTATACTGCGGCAATGGATAGCCGCTCAAGCCCAAGTCTCTTTCAACGTTTAAGCCCGGCTCAGCGCAGCCTCATCAGCGCTGCGGCTGGCTTTGTGTTTTATGGTGGCTGGGGCTACTTGATCAATTATGGCTATGGCCAAATGGTCGCGGTTAAGGCTGCCTGCGTGCAAGGCGGTTACAGTTTTTTACTCACGCTTTGTATGACCATGCTTCTAGAAGGCATGTTTCGGTTTAATTCACGGGTCTTGCGGGCTAGGAATCTAATCAATTGGTCGACCATCGTAATCTGTTGCGCGATAGTGTTTAGCGGCTCCTGGGCGATCAATGTGGCGGCGGGTACTCCCGAGGTATTTCGCACTGTAATGCTGGGCTATGTTTTTGGTGCAATTTACAGTACCAGCTATGTATTTGGCTTAGCCAGAGACCAGTCTAGCTGAGTTGCTTGCGCTGTTCTGGACCTGCACAAAGCATGTTATTCTCTTGCCTAATTATTGCTTAGGGAAGCAACTTATGAAGTCTACAAATATTTTTGCCTTGCTTCTTGTGGGGCTAACGCTTACAGCTTGTGCAAGCACATCTGGGCCAACGTCGAAGGCTAATCAGCACACAGCTGATCTATCTGCGGCGCAGCCTTTTGCTTCTACTTATCAGGTGCCTATCTCCGCGCCAGTGATTATTCGTAACGCCACGGTATTAGACGGCACCGGCGCGCAAATTGACGATGCAGACCTGGTTTTTGCAGACGGCAAAGTGGTAAACATTGGCAAGCAATTAAGTTTACCCGACGGCGGCATTGAAGTAGACGGTTCAGGGCTCTGGGTCACGCCAGGCATTATCGATGTGCACTCGCACATGGGTGTTTATCCTAGCCCTGGTATATCTTCACACAATGATGGCAACGAAAGTGTGGCTCCCACTACAGCGAAAGTTTGGGCGGAACACTCAGTGTGGCCACAAGATCCAAATTTTGAGAAGGCGTTAGCTGGTGGCATTACCACCGCACAAATATTGCCTGGGTCTGCCAATCTAATCGGTGGTCGAGGCGTAACACTTAAAAACGTGCACTCTGTCACCATGATGGGGATGAAGTTTCCTAATGCGCCACATGCGTTAAAGATGGCTTGCGGAGAAAATCCAAAGCGTGTTTACGGTGACAAAGGTGGCCCTGCAACGCGCATGGGCAATATGGCCGGTTACCGCGAATCTTGGATTGCGGCTAAGGCCTATGACAAAAAATGGGATGAGTACGAAGAACAGGTTGGCAATGGTGACAAATCAGCTGAAGCACCTGGTCGTGACCTGGAGTTAGAAACGCTGCGCGGAGTGTTAGACGGCAAGATCAGGATTCACAATCATTGTTATCGTGCCGACGAAATGGCCAACATGATTGAACTGTCAAAAGAATTTGGCTACAAAATCGCCGCTTTCCACCATGCGGTTGAAGCCTATAAAGTGGCACCGTTATTGGCAGAGAATGATATCTGTGCTGTGGTGTGGGCCGATTGGTGGGGCTTCAAGCAAGAGGCTTTTGACATGGTGTTGGAAAATGCCGCCTTGGTTGATTTTGCCAAGGCCTGCGCAATCATTCACTCTGATGATGAGATACAGATTCAACGGCTTCCTCAAGAAGTTGCAAAGGCGATGGCCGCAGGAAATCGCCTAGGCTTAGATATTACTCGTGGCGAAGCCATTCGATGGTTAACCGCCAATCCGGCCAAGTCTATTGGATTGAGTGATGTAATTGGTACTCTGCAGAAAGGTAAAAACGCCGACGTAGTCTTATGGAGCGGTGACCCGTTTAGCGTTTACACCAAGGCTGAAAAAGTATGGATTGATGGTGCGCTGCGTTTTGATCGCAACGATCCGTCGGTAACACCAACCAGTGACTTTAATCTTGGGATATTAACTCCAGCGGGAGAGCGACCATGAATCAGGTTGCAAAAACTATAGCGTTGGCTGCTGCTTTATTGCTTAGCGCGCCCGGTGTGTTGGCAGCAGACTTGCTGATACAAAACGTCAAAATTATTAATGGCAGCGATGCAGATAGCCACGCCGCCACCGATATTTTGATACAAGGAGACAGCGTGACCAATATCGGCAAAGGGCTTTCGGCTCCAGAGGGCGTATCGGTTGTTGATGGCACCAACAAAGTTGTCACATCTGGCTTGTTCAATGCCAGCACTCAACTTGGCTTGGTTGAAGTGGGTGCCGTCGCAGACACTGATGATGCATCAAGCGACAATATGCATATAACCGCCTCTCTGCGCGTGATTGATGCATTTAACCCAAGCTCAGTACTGATACCGCATAATCGTATGCATGGTGTGACTCATAGTTTGATACAGCCACAAAGCAACGCCGGCTTGTTTGCAGGAACGGCAGCCGTAGTCAACCTAGGCGACACGGGCAATATTGAGGTTAGTGATGCCGCCATGGTGGTGACGCTAGGCCAAAATGGCAGTAAATTAGCAGGAGGCTCAAGAGCAGCCGCAATGGCTCAATTGCGCGAAGCGATTGAAGATGCTCGCGACTACGCACGTAATAAAGCCAGCTACAATCGAGGTGATCGACGAAATTACAGGCTCTCTCGGCACGACCTCGAAGCGTTGGTGCCAGTGGTTCAGCGCCGCCTCCCTCTATTGGTTAATGTGGAGAGGGCTGCAGATATTGAGCGCGTTTTACAATTTGCCAAAGAATACAATCTCACTCTGATACTTTCAGGAGTAAGTGAAGGCTGGCGGGTGGCCGATAAGATAGCTGCCGCTAAGGTGCCGGTTATTTTTGACCCGATTTACAACTTGCCCAGCTCCTACGAAACACTTGGTGCTAGACTGGACAATGCCAAGATTCTCGATCAGGCGGGCGTTACGATTATGTTCACCGGCATGGGCTGGCAAAGTTCGCACAATGCTTATTTAGTGCGTCAATCAGCGGGCAATGCGGTGGCCAATGGCTTGCCGTATCAAAAAGCCATTCAAGCTATTACGTCTAACCCTGCAAAAATATTTGGTTTGCCAGGCTACGGAGAAGTCAAGAAAGGTGCCAAAGCAAGCTTGGTTTTGTGGTCTGGAGATCCGCTGGAACTTACCTCTGCGCCAGAGATAGTGTTGATTAATGGTAAAAACTACGATTTAGTTTCTCGTTCAACCCAATTACGCGATCGATATTTCAAGCGTTTGCAAGCCAAATAGGCAGTGCTGCTTACTCTATAAGAGGGCTGTCAATATGACTGCCTTTTTTGCTTTCTGAGGCACTATCAGCTAGCAAGAAGTTGCATCTTCAGCGCAGCAAGTCTTGGGTATTAGGCCTGCTGCATTAACTCGCCAAGAGCGCTCTGCAGTTCATTTGCGACTAACGGTGTAACATACCGATTGATTACAAAACATTGAGCGTCGATTGATTGGCGCACAACGCCGTTGTAGTCGTCAGGTTCCAGCTGACTCTCTCTGTAAAATTCTAGGCCATAGCGGGCCAGCGCAACTAGAATTTCAGTCAGTGGCCTAATCTCATTATCCTGTATAGCCATCTGCCCTTGGTGCTTCATGGCCTGCAGATAAGCTTCAAATTGTGCAAAGGTATTGCTATAGATAACAGGCAGCTCCTTTTGCAGTTGTTGGGTATGGCTGCCATAGTCGGCTTGGTCTCGGTACATGAACCTAAACTCTCCAATTTCAGCATTTAGCGCGTATAAAAATGATGCAAACTCCGACACAACAGGCCCGCCTGTGGGCTCAAGTGCCATCCTCTTATGGCTGGCTGCTATGAATAATGATGATATGTCACGCAGCATCTCTCGCTTATCTTTGTAGTGGTACCAGATGTTTCCAGCTGAAATCCCCAGCTCAGCGGCTATCTCTTTAATCGTAACATTGCCATATCGATGCTGGTTAAACAGTTGTTTAGCTGCCTCTAATATCAGTGATTTAGTATTGCTGGCCATCGACGGTAATTGTTTTTAGAACCAAATATGAGCGTATTATTTCATATTAAGTTGGAAAATATCGAATTAATGTGCCAATATTAGGTTTAAAAACCTAATATTGGCACATCTAAGCGCAATCGAGCGCTAAACTAGTCATTAAAGGTTGAGCTCAACCAACGTCATCTCGGAGTTAGTAATGTTAAGTGAAAGACAAAAAACGCTTTTGGTCCTCAACGGAGTGGGAGTATTGGCCGCTGGAGTGTTTTTAGCCGGTTGGCTGTATTTCATTATGCTGCTTGAAGGTATTCGTTTGTTTCCCTTCGTTGAGTTCATTCAAGCCGATGTGCCAGGCGACCGCAGAGCCTGGAATATGGCGCACATGGAAGGCATCACCAATGGACTGTTGCTCATGGCTACCGCCGCGGTTGCAC
>JBLHME010000029.1:0-33224 GCA_047623225.1 Cryomorphaceae bacterium | reverse complement strand
CACGATTAGAATTAACTGGAAACCGAAAGCAAGTAATAGCCTTTATGTGTTTTTTAACCGCAAAACGATTTTAGTTGAGACTTTTAGAGAGTTGTATCAATACGATTTAAAATTCCTGGGTAATCGTGCGATTGTATTGAACAGAGATGAAGAGTTGTCGTTGAGTGTGCTAGAAAGTTGTTTTTCAATGGCGCTGCGTTATCATCATATTAAGCATTTACCGCTGCTCGGTTCACAATCTAAATAGATCGGCAGTTCCTTTGAGGTTCAAGTGATATAAAAACTGGAGATATGAGATGACACAATACGTATTGGTCTATGTGGGCGGCGATCAGCCAACCACTCCAGAAGAGGGCAAGCAACACTTTGCCAAATATATGCAATGGATAGAGTCTTTGGGCCAAGCGGCTATAAGCCCAGCTAATCCATTGAAGCATACACAAACCGTTGGGCCAGATGGATCTGTGACAGCGGGCGGCTCTACCGGCATGTCGGGCTACACAATTGTAGAAACAAGATCGTTGGACGAGGCGCTGGAAATGGCAAAATCCTGCCCTTTTCTCGAAATAGGCGGCTCGCTTGAAGTCTCTCAATTAATGCAGATACCAGGCTAGATTGTGAAGTCAACCATCAAGCGGCTTCTACACACGGCCTAATATCGGGTTCTCTTTCGGTTGCAGGCAATGTCTTTGCCAAGAAGGCTAGCAGATTTAATTGCTAATCGAACCTAATTACAAACCCGCCTAACGGAACAAGTTACTTCATGCTGGGCATGGAGAATTGCGTGCCTTCACGCACACCCGCTGAAGGCCATCGCTGTGTAATGGTTTTACGCTTAGTATAAAAGCGTACTGCATCTGGGCCATAGGCATGAAGGTCGCCAAACAAAGACCGCTTCCAGCCACCGAAGCTGTGGTAAGCCACCGGCACAGGCAGCGGAATGTTAATGCCGACCATGCCAACCTGAATATTGTCTGAGAAATATCGAGCAGCTTCGCCATCTCGAGTAAAAATACAGGTGCCGTTGCCGTATTCATGAGCGTCGATGAGGTTCATTGCCTCTTGCATGCTATTGGCGCGTACTACTAACAACACTGGGCCAAAAATTTCTTCTTGATAACAACTCATTTCAGGCGTCACATTATCGATCAATGTGCCACCGACAAAAAAACCATTCTCATAGCCTTCAATCGTTAGGTCTCGGCCATCAACCACGACGGTCGCGCCATCTCGCTCGGCACTGTCAATAAAGCCAATAACTTTGCTCTTGTGTTGGCCAGTAATAAGCGGGCCGAAGTCATTGTTTGCATCGTCTGCTGGGCCAACTTTAAGTGACGTCATTTGAACCTGCATTTTGGCTATCAAATCATCTGCGGCCTTATCGCCAACGGCAACCACTACCGATAGCGCCATGCACCGTTCGCCAGAAGAGCCAAAGGCAGCACCTAGTAACTGACTTACTGCATTGTCCATATCGGCGTCCGGCATTACGATGGCGTGATTTTTAGCGCCGCCCAACGCTTGGCATCGTTTACCGTTGGCGGTGGCAGTACTGTAGATGTGCTCAGCGATAGGGGTTGATCCAACAAAGCTGACCGCCTGTATGCGCTTATCTGCAAGCAGGGTATCCACCGCCTCTTTGTCGCCATTAACAACATTCATTACGCCGTCGGGCAAACCGGCCTCTTTCAACAAGCTCGCTATGAATAATGCCGATGATGGGTCGCGCTCTGAAGGCTTTAAGATGAAGCAGTTGCCACACACCAAGGCCATTGGATACATCCACAGCGGCACCATCGCTGGGAAGTTAAATGGTGTGATACCAGCTACCACGCCTAAAGGTTGAAATTCACTCCATGAGTCGATTTCAGGGCCTACATTCTTGCTGTGTTCGCCTTTTAATAGTTCGGGGGCACTACAAGCGTATTCCACATTCTCAATCCCTCGTTGTAGTTCTCCTGCGGCATCATGTTTGATTTTGCCGTGTTCTTCACCAATGAGTTGGCAGATTTTATCTGAATTTTGGTGAAGTAAGTGCTTGAAGTTAAACATTATTCGCGCGCGTTTCATGGCTGGAGTATTCCGCCATTCGGGGTAGGCCGCTGCCGCACAGGCAATCGCGCCTTCAACTGTTTGTTTGCTTGCCATTGCCACCTGTTTGCTTATTTGGGCAGTGGCTGGGTTAAAAACATCACAGCTTCTGCCGTTGTCGCTGACTAGTTTTCCACCGATTAAGTGGCCAATGGTTTCGCTCATTTTCTATTCTCGTGGTTAGTGATACCAAATAAATAAGGCTTACCTTATCACTAAAGCTGTAAAAGAGAGTCTGAAAATACATCAGTATAATTAGATATTGAAGGCGGCGTGCGCGTCATTGAGCGGAGCAAAATTTATGCTATTGTTTGGCCTGATGAATAAGAAGTTACCCCCACTTAATTGGTTGCGATCGTTTGAGGCCTCGGCGCGAAGTTTGAACTTTACGTTGGCTGCTCATGAGCTAAATTTGACCCAGGCGGCGGTTAGCAAACAGGTTAGGAATCTGGAAGCCAGTCTAGGCGTAGTGTTGTTCAACCGATTAGCGCGTGGGCTAGAGTTAACTAAATCAGGCGCTGCTTATTTACCCGCCGTGCATGAAGCAATCGAGCGCCTAGCCGCTGCCACCAATGAGCTGTTTGGCTACGGTGGCGGCCAAATATTGAAGCTGCGGGTTAGCCTTACTTTCTTTAAAGGATGGTTGGCGCCTCGCTTACACGATTTCAAACAAAAACACCCTCAAGTTGATTTGAGGTTTACTACCACCATTTGGGTGGATGATCGTGATTTGGATCAAGACGCAGACATGGAAATTCGCTATGGCCGCGGGGAATGGCCAGGCTTAAGCTCTGAGCGATTAACTTGGGATTTTTTATTTCCGGTCTGCAGCCCAAATTCGATCACGCCGAGTTCAGCAGCACAAGATGTCAAAATATTAGGTGAGCAAACTCTATTGCATGTTGCTGGTTATGAAGAGGGTTGGGGGCTCTGGCTCAAGCGAGTCGGCGCTGATAATATTGACGCCAGCCAAGGTTGGCATTTTGACACTCTAGTTGCAGCGCTGGAAATGGCCAAGCGCGGGCAGGGGATTGCCCTTGCGCGCAGCTCGCTGGTCACTGATATGCTCGATTCCGGAGAGCTTATAGAGCCATTTGGAGTGCGGGTAGAAACCGACGAGGCGTTTTACCTGGTCTATGCAAATCGGCCCATTGACAGTACTCATCGTGCGCTGTTTCGGGATTGGCTGTTACAGCAAGCAGGCTTGAAAGACGAAAATAAAATAGACACAACTAATCGATAGCCCAGCTATTGCAGGTTCATTATGTCCCATCAAATAATTCTACCCCGGATCATGCAAGTAGGTGCTAATGCGAGCGATGAGCTGCCAAGCATTCTCGGTAGTTTAGGCTGCTCTAAGCCGCTTATAGTGACAGACAAAATGATGGTGCAACTCGGTTATGTTGCTCGACTGTGTGCCGTGCTTGATAAGGCGGGCATTGTAAGCAGTGTGTTCGATGAGACCGAGCCAGAACCCACCGCGGCTTCAATCCAAGGTGGGGTAAGCATGGTGCTACAGGGCGACTTCGATTGCCTTGTGGCGATCGGCGGGGGCAGCCCAATCGACAGCGCTAAAGCGATTGCTATTCTGGGCATACATGGCGGGCAAATTGCAGACTATAAGGTGCCGCGCATGGTCGACGAATTAGGCTTGCCGTTGATTGCTATTCCCACCACAGCAGGCACTGGTTCGGAGGCCACGCGATTTACTGTGATTACAAATGAACAAACCGACGAGAAAATGTTGTGCATGGGCAAAGGCTTCATGCCAGTAGCCGCCTTAGTCGATTACACGCTGACCTTGAGCCTGCCAGCAAGAACCACGGCTGACACTGGGATTGACGCTTTGACACATGCAATTGAATCCTATGTAAGCAAGAAAGCAAACCCTTATAGCGATTCACAGGCGCTGGCTGCTATGCGTTTATTAGCGCCAAACCTAAGGCTTGCATATCGTGATGGTTCAAATATTGCGGCGCGAGAAGCAATGATGTTGGGAGCAAGTCTCGCGGGTATTGCGTTTTCAAACGCATCGGTGGCTTTGGTGCATGGCATGAGTCGGCCGATAGGCGCTTTCTTTCATGTGCCTCATGGTTTATCTAACGCAATGTTGTTGCCTGCGGTTACTCGATACTCAATCTCTGGCGCTGAGCAGCGTTACGCTGAGTGCGCAATCGCCATGGGGCTAGCTTCTCAATCAGATTCGCTAGCGGTAGCGCATCAAAAGTTGATGCACGAGTTGCTGGCCATAAACCTAGAACTGCAAGTACCAACACCTGCAGAGTTTGGTATTAATCGTTCTGATTTTGATGCGGTTAAGTTAGTCATGTCTGAGCAAGCATTGGCATCGGGCTCGCCGAGTAATAACCCACGCGTGCCGACAATTCCTGAAATGCTAGAGATCTACGATCAACTATGGGAATAACTATGGGAATAGTTATTACCAGAGCAGGGCTCTGATCTAATCTTTGTTTTTCTCTCTTGGAAAGCGCGCCTGCGCCTCTAGCACATTTAAATCTAGGTGGTTACGCATAAAACGATTAGTGGCGTCTTGCTGTGGCTGAAAATCCCAAGCTTGGAACTGACCTTTTTGTAAACCATGGTAAACTGCTAAGCGATTGTTCTGGCTGCGTAACACGTCTTTGCGAAATTGCGCGATATCCCATTTCTGATGAATTCGCCGAACAAACTTTTCAAGCAACTCTCGATGCTGCTCAGAGTCAGCTAGGTTGTTAAGTTCTAAAGGGTCGTCCTTTAGGTTAAACAACTGCGGTGGATCCACTTCGCAGTAATTGAATTTCCAGTCTCCTTCGCGAATCATGATCATTGGATCAACGGAACCTTCACCCACGTATTCGCCAAACACTGTGTGGTTTGGGTTAGAGTCGCCGCTGATATTACCGAGCAAGCTAACACCGTCATAAGCAACCGATTTTTTTGACTTGTCACCACCGGCCATCTCAATCAGGGTAGGGGCTATATCTAGCACCGACACTGGTTGTGATATGGATTTAGTCGCGTAGCGTTTCGGCGCGTGCACGATCAACGGCACTCGCATTGAGCCCTCAAAGAAGCTCATTTTGTACCACAGGCCGCGTTCGCCCATCATGTCGCCATGATCAGCGGTAAACACAATAATGGTGTCTTCGCTCATCTGACACTCTTCAAGGGTGTCGAGTATCTCGCCAATTTTTTCGTCAAGGTAGCTGATGTTGCCACAATAGGCGTGGCGCGCATTAGCGATATCTTGTTCATCAATATCAAAATTTTGAAAATCCACTGCATTGTATAAACGTGCGCTGTGCGGGTCTTGTTGCTCAACCGGTATTCGCGGCACTTGCACCTTTGGCAAATCTTCATCTTTATAAAGGTCCCAATATTTCTGCCGCGTAACGTAAGGGTCATGTGGATGAGTAAAGCTCACAGTTAGACAAAATGGCTGTTGCTCCTCGCGCCGAGCAAGCTGGTGAAGCTTTAATTTGGCATGATAGGCAACTTCGTCATCAAATTCTAATTGGTTGCTGGTGGCCGCCACGCCAGCTCCGGTTACTGAACCCAAATTGTGATACCACCAATCGATTCTTTCTTCTGGCTTACTCCAGTCGGGAGTCCAGCCAAAGTCAGCAGGATAAATGTCGGTGGTTAAACGTTCTTCAAAGCCATGCAGTTGATCGGCGCCGACAAAGTGCATTTTGCCGCTCAAGATGGTTGTATAGCCAAGCGAACGTAATGAATGCGCAAAGGTTGGCAGTGTGGAAGGGAACTCGGCTGCATTATCGTAAACACCATTATTTGAGGGCAAACTGCCACACATGAATGAGGCTCGCGCGGGAGAGCACAGCGGGCTGGCGCAATAAGTTTTGTCGAAATTGACTCCCTGTTTGGATAAGCGCTTTAAATTCGGCGCGTGCAGAAAATCAGCTGGCCCGTCTGGAAAAAACTCTCCGTTAAGCTGGTCTACCATCAGAATCAAAATATTTGGCTGTTTTGGCATAGTGCCCTCGTGGTAAACCCTTTAGAGAATAAGCAATTGCATTCTCTATCAAGCCCCGATCTAGGGCAAACAAAGCTGTCTAGTCAGCGATTACGAAGGCGCAAAAGGGTTATCTTTAGTCGCGCCGGCACTAATCTCACAAATCAATTCAAACTGAACTTGTGTGATGCCTTAGCCTGAATTACATTCAGGTCTGTTATTAGATTTAATGGAACAGTCATGAGCAGCACTCAAGCACAATTTGATTATATTATTATCGGCGCAGGGTCGGCAGGCTGCGTGTTGGCGAACCGTTTAAGCGAAGACTCTGCGGTATCAGTTTTACTTTTAGAGGCGGGTGGTAAGGATCCATTTTGGGATTGGAGAATACACATGCCGGCGGCCTTGGCATATCCGATGAACGGCACTCGCTATAATTGGGATTACCACACTCAGCCAGAGCCGTTTCTGGGTGACCGAGTCATGCACTGCCCGCGAGGCAAAGTGTATGGCGGCTCATCGTCGATTAATGGCATGTGTTATATCCGCGGTAACGCATTGGATTATGACCGATGGGCTAAGGAAGATGCCGCATTAGAAAATTGGAGCTATAAACACTGCTTACCCTATTTTAGAAAAGCTGAAACACGAAATATTGGTGGTGATGATTATCACGGTGACAAAGGCCCTCTGAGCGTCACCAAGGGTGAGGGTAAAAACCCACTCTTTCAAGCTTGGATTAAGGCTGGTCAAGAAGCTGGCTACCCGTATACCGAAGACATGAATGGCTACCAACAAGAAGGCGTTGGGCCTATGGACCGAACCACACGTGGTGGTTTGCGAGGCTCGACTTCGCTTGGATATTTGCGGCCGGCAATGAAACGATCAAACTTGACTGTGATTAAACGCGCTCTCGCGCAGCGGCTAATTATAGAAGGCACAGCGATTAAAGGCGTCAAATACAAACGAGGCCGCAAGGTTGTCTCGGTATTTGCTAAGCGTGAGGTGATTCTCTCAGGTGGGCCGATCAACAACCCTCAACTTCTAATGCTTTCTGGGATTGGTCCAAAGGAGCATCTTAGTGAACACGGAATTGAGACTAAGCTTGATCTGCCTGGTGTGGGCCAGAACCTACAAGATCACTTAGAGATCTATTTGCAGATGGCTTGCACACAGCCAATTTCACTTTTTAAGTTTTATAACTTATGGGGTAAGGCCGTTACCGGCGCGCAGTGGTTATTTACTCGAACCGGATTGGGTGCCAGCAACCACTTTGAAGCGGGTGGATTTATTCGCAGTAAAAAGGGTGTGCAGCACCCAGACTTGCAATACCATTTTTTTCCAATGGCGGTACGCTACGATGGCCAAAGCCCGAACAATTCGCATGGTTTTCAAGCGCATGTTGGCTCTGTGCGTTCACAGAGCAAAGGTTGGGTGAAGTTGTCTTCAACTGACCCTGCCGATCACCCCAAAATTTGCTTTAACTACATGTCTAAAGATGAGGACTGGCAGGAGTTTCGCGCTGGGGTGCGACTAACACGTGAGATCTTTGCACAAGATGCATTTGCACCTTATCGCGGTGATGAATTATCGCCAGGAGTTGAGGTTCAAAGCGATCAGCAGTTGGATGCCTTTTTGAAAGACGCGGTAGAATCTGCCTATCATCCATCCTGCACCTGTAAAATGGGCAGCGATGAAATGGCTGTGGTGGATGAACAATGCCGCTTACGTGGCATGACAGGGCTGAGGATTGTGGATTCGTCGATTATGCCGTCTATCGTAAGCGGCAACCTAAATGCACCAACTGTGATGATTGCAGAAAAAGCCGCCGACATAATAAAAGGGGCGCAACCACTGCCTGTCAGTGATGCGCCCGTTTATATTGCCGAGGACTATATGGAATCTCAGCGGTAGTCTGTAGAAGGAGGTTTAGCTAAGTTCTTCTTTTAAGACGAACTTAAGCACTTTACCAGCTGGGTTTCGCGGTAAGGCATCGACCAGATGTAATCGTAGAGGAAGCTTGTACTTGGCTAATAAAGGCCCAGCAAATTCGCGCAATTCTTCTAAGGTTAGTGTTTGGTCCTTATACAAAGCGGCGATGGCGGTTACCGCTTCGCCCCATTTCTCGTCAGGTAAGCCAATAACAGCAACTTCTGCAATTGCCTCATGCTTGAATAGAGCACTTTCTACTTCTGCAGGGTATACGTTCTCACCACCTGAAATGACCATGTCTTTAAGGCGGTCACAGATAAACAGGAACCCGTCATCATCTAGATAGCCGATATCTCCAGAGTGGAACCAACCTTCAGTATCGATGGCCTCTGCAGTAGCTTCGGGGCGGTTCCAATAACCTTTCATGATGTTGGGGCCGCTTATGCAGATCTCACCTTTTTCACCAGCGGCTATTGTTTTATTGTCGGTGTCGACAATCTTCATCTCGGTAAACATTGGTGGCTGACCAGCCGAGCCCAATTTCGTCAGTGCAAATTCTGGTGTGAGGAACGACGCGAACGGCGCTGTCTCTGTTAGTCCGTAGCCTTGGCAAAAGTCCACTCCGCGTTCGGCATACAAAGTGAGTAATGATTCTGGTGGAGGAGCCGCACCGCAAACAAATGTTTCAACTTGGCTAAAGTCAGTGTCTGCAAACTTCTCATGCTGCGACATAAATAGGAACATAGCTGGCGCGCCAAACATATGAGTAACACCATGATTGGAAAAAGCATCCAGCACTGCACCAGGCTCAAAGTTTCGCATCAACACTAAGCAGGATCCAAGCGTAAAGCTATGCAGAGACATCACGTTTAAACCACCAATATGGAACAGTGGTGCAACCGTAAGCACTACATTGTCTCTGCTAGCACCGAACGCAAAATGAGCGTTGATGTTATTCCAAGCAAGATTTCCGTGCGTGAGCATCGCGCCCTTGGGCAGACCTGTTGTGCCTGAGGTATACATAATGACACTTACATCGTGTTGACTAACATCAACATATTGTTCAAGTGGTTCGGCCGCTTCCCGCTCATCGAGCAAGGACCGCCACCCCTCAAATGAAGATTCGCAAGAGAAATAATTGCGACAACCAAGGTCGGCCCTAACAGGATCAACGACTGGTTGTGTGGCGTCGTCGCACACAAGGGTGTGAATGCCAGCATCGTTGATGATGAAAATAAGCTCTTGCGCCGTGAGCCTAAAGTTTAACGGTACAAAGATTGCACCAATGGCATTAACTGCGTAAATTGTTTCTAAAAAAGCGGGCTGGTTAAAGCCTAGAAAGCCAACCCTATCGCCAATACAAACACCGCTTTTTTTAAGTAGGGTAGCTTGTTTTTGTACTCTAAGGCCGAACTCGCCGTAGGTCGATGATTGGCCTTCAAAAATAAGGGCAGTACGTTCGGGATTCAGCTGAGCTCTTTTTAGCAGAGTTTTGGCCAAATTGAATTGTGCTTCTGGTATGTGCATCGATGTCTCCTTAGTTAAGATGATAGTTTAGCATCATTTTTTCGGATGCTAAAAGACACAATGACTAGGCAGCTCTAGAAATCGATTGAGTAGGCTATAGTAAACCTGAGTTCGTTACGATCATCTTTAATACCCGCTATTTGCCCGGTTAGATCAGATTCATAGTTTCTGTATCTAAGGCGAGCCTGCAGCTCGTCGATAACCTTAGGCGAATATTGGAGGTCTAACTCGAACCAAGATTCGGTACCAGTTCCCAATTCAGCATCGATGCTGTTTTGCGCACCCGCGCCTCGCGCCCAACTGAATTTACTTCTTAGGCCCCGTGCCCAGCTTTGTGCAAAGTTGTGGGTGTACTCTAGCTTCCATATGCGTTCATTATTGTTAGTTAGCTCTGGCCCGTAAGTTTTAGTGGGCAAGGGCGTTGTACCATGATCATCTGCAAAGCTATCTTCAAGCCAAGGGTCATCAATAAAGCTACGAGTTATACCAAAAGACCAATTATGTTGAGAATAGCTCAACGCTAAGTAACCACCAAAGCCCCGGTGCTGTTGTCGTTCATCGCTTGGGGTTGTTGAGTAATCAAGCCCGTCATTGGCACCGTTTGTAAACAGTTCGCCAGCATCTCTTGAGAAGAAAATTCCGCCACTCAGTTTAAGCTTGTGGCTTGCCTTTAGGCTTCGTTCTACTGACGTAACTAGGCCGAGCTTACGTAGATAATTTTTAGATTCCAGATATTCAATGTTGGCGTTAGCTGACCAATTCTTGTCGTCATAATTATCAAACTTTAAGCCAATAATTTCTACGTAGGGTATGGCGTTGTCTTCACTGACATTTGTGCCAAAGCCAGCAAACTTGTTACTTGCTCTGGCCGACCATCGATAGAAGCGATGCGCGTAAATTTGTACATATTTATTGAGCGAGAAATCAAAACCGATACCTTCAAAGGTTGAAGCAACTGCGCGAGTTTTCGATTGTAGTAATAGAGATTTATGCTCAATACGACCGATTTGAAAAGAAAGTGATTCGCTAGGTTTGAATTTAACGTAGGCCTCACCGACCAACGCAAAACCACTCAGCTCATTATCTGATAGGGCAAGAATGTCTGTAACAATTCGCCCAGAGCTAGATACTTCTTTGACTGCATAAAGCGCACCGCCAATTTGTATCAAGTCGTTTGCAATCGATCGACTGTGAGCAAGTGCTGCACTTAATGCTGTTTGTACCCGGTCGTTCTGTGGCTTGGTATAGTCGCGATCATAGTGAGTAAACTGCAGATCAAGCGTTGTATACATTGTCTCATGCGCCAGCACATTACAGCTCGAGGAGGTAGCAAAGAGAACAAACATGAAACGAGCTAGATTAGTTCGAGCAAGTTTAGCCATGTAGCTGTCGTCGCTTCGCTCGGAGCGCCGCCTTGATATGAACAACTAGAGCAAGAACAATGCTAGCACCGACAGCAAGATGTACATATTCTGTTACTAACCTCAGCGACTCGTTGGATAAGTAATAAAGCATATAGGCAGTGACGATTTGTATGCTTAGAACAATCAGCATAATGATTCCCGTTCGTCTAGACCTACCAGTACGCCAACCATACTGAACATGACTGCCAAGAAATGCACCGAACATTATCATGATGAAGAAAGCGCTGGCCGCATGAACTTTCAGTATCGGAAATTGCCAAGGGTGCTTTTCTAAGCCAAAGTCGCCTTCAACCGTAATCCAAGTTTTTAAAATGAAAAAGGCAATGCCCGTCACAAGACTCAAAGAGATTCCAGCAAAAAGTGATTTTTGAACGCGTTGAGATACTTTTAGTGTGATCATCTTTACGTGCTATAGATATACGTGGTTGGCATTGTCTATGCGAAGCGTGACTGCGCCAAACGTCTGAGCAATTGGTTTGACATTTTGGTTCATTAGATAGGCCACTTTGGTCATCGCATCAGCGATCATGCAGCTGGGTGCAAAGGCCGAAAATGTATCTTCTGATTTGCTGGCTTGCCCAATTAAGGGATTAATGATGGTGCTGTTACCAGCATTGTAGTAACTCGAGCTCGAGGCAACGGCTGCATCAATCATCGTCACTTCAATAAGTTTTCCGCTGCAGTGTTTAATGTCAATGGTCTGATTTTCCCACCTCGACATCGCGATATCACCTCCAGCATTTACCACTATCGAAACATCCGATGAAACTGTCTGAATCGCCTGATCTACGGCTAAACCTTTGGCAATTCCGCCAAGGTCTAATAGCAACGGTTTTTTGAATTCTATGTTGCTACCCCTTAGTTCGATGTCTGACCATGTCCCGCAATGTTCTAGGTCCTGTTCAGTCCAATGTGGTTGCGAAGGCAGGTGCCCTAGGGCGATGAGCTTCGGAGCGATGCTTAAATCAAATAGTCCTTTTGTGGCTTTATGCAGTCTGTCTGCAAGCTGCAACACTTTTAACATAGGCTCTGAAACTTCGAATGGCGCCTTTATCGCAAGCCGGTTCATTTTACTTAACTCGCTATCGGGGCAATGAAAACTCATCGTGTGATGAATTTTCGATATAGCCGCGAATGCTGCTTCGCTTTGTTTGATCAAGTCAGTGTTTGAAACCTTCCCCGAGACCGAAATTTCAACATAGGTGCCAAGCATCGGTTTACATCGTGACAAGGTATTCAAGTCTGCCTCAGAGGTCCTTAAGAACAAGTTGCCAAGTCTGGGTGAGACGATTAACACCATCTGTCACATGCGCGCATGACAGAGTAGCGCCACTAATATTCCTGATTTGCTGGTCTAGCTTCAGGTGGTCCTTACTAGACTTGCCCACAAACTGAGCGCGCCACTTTGGGATGCGAATTTGATGACCATAACTTTCTCGGTAGGTCAGAACCTCCAAGCCCATAATCTGACCTTTTGCATCAATGGCGAATGCCATGTCGATGTTTTCATGTTTACCAATAATCTGATCGACAATAAACCATTCATGATCGAGCGATTTCCAAGCGTTTAGCGTGTTTGATCGAACGCGTACATTAGAGGCTCTTTGGATAGACTTTTTCTGCTCTTTGGTAAACTCTACATCAGTTTTTTGTAATTCGCGGCCCGGAAGCAAGACCATTTTGGCCTGGTCAATACTCAGATAGGTCTTCGCTAGCACAGGCTTGGCAGACATAGAGGTAAACAGACCAGCTAAAGCAAAGCTGGCCTGTTTAACAAATTGTCGTCTGGGCGACTGTCGGCAACGTAGTTGCCGTTGCTTAGAAGGTGCTTTGTTCATGCGTATCTTCTTTACCAAATTCCCAACCAAAGCTTAGCCCGTAATGCCAGCGCTCATGCTCATCCCAATTTCGTCCATCCGAGTTGTTGATGCCTGGCGCTCTGCCGCCACCGTCAAATTGATAGAGCGCGCCTGCGGTCGCCCACCAACGCTCAGAGGCATAGTGTACGGTAGGGCCAAAATAGTTACCTCGTTGATGCTGGCTACCAACTTTGAATTTTAGGTCTGATAGGCTGAACTCGGTTCTGTCTAATTCAGGGTCAAACTCACCATCTTCTCGGGGATTTAGGTAGTCTGACTGATGTCTGAATTCCAAACCTGCGAACCATTTTGGTTTAAATCGGTACGATATACCTGCTGCTATGTCGACACTTAGTTCTTCTTCAAAGACTCCTGGGGAACGTCGTTTTTCAAACTCAAGCTTGGGCATCAACACTAAGGTTAGGGTGTCGTCGAGGTAGTTTTTCTGAATGAATGTAGTTATCACGTATGAATCTTGGTCGATGTCTGCTCCATCTAGGCGATAGTGATCGCGTTTCTCATAGCCCAATCCAACCGATAGACCGATAGCGTCTTTGTAGGGGCTTAAAAAATTGTATTTCATTGATACTTCGTAACCGCCATATTGTGACTTGTTATATCTAGAGCCCAGGCCTCCTTGTGTCTCGATATAGGGTTCTATTTCTTCATCAAAAACTTCGTAATTATGATCAAAATAAATTATTTCTGCGCCAATTGTCAGCCGGTCAGTGATTCCATACTCAGCTTCAAAACGGATATCATGAAAATCATAGTCAGACGCAGCTTTGCCTTTTCGGTAAATATCGCTGGTTTTTAGTTCTAAGCTACCCTGAGGGCGTGTGTCTGAGCCTTTGGCGTATAACCATAGATTTTCTTCCGCGAGTGCGGTTTTGGCTGTTATGGATAAACCTAATATGGCGAGCAATGTAATTTTTTTAATACTCATACTTCGTTCCTTTATAAAATTTAGTTAAGTTGTGTTTCGTTTGTGCTTAAAACGGTGGTGGCCTTTTTTTTAGTGGAAAGCTTTTTTTTGCCAGACCTATATTTAGCTATTTCGGTGATAGCGAATAAATAGATGCCAGTGATCCAAAGAATCAGAAGAATAATCGCGGCTGGTAGAAATAGACCCAGCTTTGCTGAGTCATGAAAGAAACTGCCATCGTGTATCGATTCAATTAGATCAGAGCGGCGATAGGCCACTTTCACTATTTCACCTGACTGATGATTCAATTGAACTTCCCAGTTGCCTTCAAGTTGAACTTTTAGAATTCCCTTGCTGGGGCGCACATCTATACGCTTTATTTGACGCCATTCCGATATATCAAAGTCTGGATGGCTATTGAGTATGGGAATT
Source organism: Cryomorphaceae bacterium (assembly GCA_047623225.1). GTDB lineage: Bacteria > Pseudomonadota > Gammaproteobacteria > Arenicellales > Arenicellaceae > Arenicella. The sequence goes on along the minus strand of JBLHME010000029.1, from coordinate 19,061 downwards.
ATTTGCTGGAACTCGATGGTAGGCTCTCCAGTTGAGGCTTTAATGCTGGAGGGTTGTATCCACTCAAACTCTTTTTTTAATAACAAAAGAGTGCCAGTGACAATAACCACGGCGATAGGAAGCGCGCAGGCCAATGCTCCCCAGTAATGTATCTTGCGATTAAGCTTTTTGAAATTCATGGCTAGCTAGATAAATAGTTGTAGGAAAAAGGTGATCTAAATCGAGTTAGTGGTGATATGGATTTAGCGTCTGCTTAAACAGGTGGGTTCGCCAAAGCTGGCGCATTTTCACCAATACTTTGAATTGTTGTGGATAAAGTTCAATGTCAGTGTGTCGACATAGTTCATCAAGCCGTTCAACGATGGGCGGTAACGATGCTTTGCATTGAGTTAAGCTGTGATGGGTTATCAGCACAAAAAGGCTCGCCATCAATTCGTCAAAATCACGTTCATTTAGTTCTTTGTGTGTCTTATGTTGTTTTACTTCAATCATTTTGTCCTCTATAGGGCCGTTTGTTTTAAATTATGTTTGGCCAGCGCTCTTGCAAAAACTGCCAGTGAAGACGGGATTACATTTTTTTGCTCGTCTTCCAACGCCAGCAAAAAAAGTTGGCGAATAAAACCTTTACAGTCTCGCTGGTTTGCAAACTCAAGATCTGCTGCAGTTAATTTTTCCTGAGTGATTAACAACTTTAGATACTCACAGTTATGTGGCACAAGCCAATGATTCGCTCTGGTGCTAATTTCGACCACCGAGCTACTATTTCTTTCGGGTAATGGTTTTTTGCGCTCGAACATATTTTTCCACAAATGCGAATGATAATCATTCTCACTTGGTGGTCGAGCAAAGTCAATCCTTATTTTGCTTTGGTGTCGCTTTATTCCGAGGAAGTTTTTGCGATTTAGTTAACCGCTATTGATATAAGAAGTTTTTAAAAAAAGGGGGGGAGATAAGAAGGAACTCAAGGAACTCGATTTGCCAATATGCTATTCCATTAGCTCAGCGGGATGAAGATTTGGGATGCAACTGAAAGCCTTAAACGTAACAAGCTGAAGGTTTCAAATATTAAAGCTGAAAGCTCTAAATATAAATAGCTGAAGGCTCTAAACGTACGAAGGCGTTTGCCTGCTGCCCGGAGTGTTTGTATGCGAGCTCAGTTCTGACTGTAATTTTGTTTGCATGATCTGCTTTACCTCACAACTGCAGCTACCACAGGCGGTGCTGACTTGGAGGTGCTCTTGCATGGCGCTAAATGATGTCACGCCTTGCTCTACGGCATCGCGTATTTGGTGGTCGGTGACAGATTTACAAAGGCAAACGAACATTTTCTTTATTCTTTAACTAACTGGTTTGGTGGATTCTAGCAGTTGCGAATGATAATGTAAATGCGAATCACTATCATTAGCGCTGATAGGTATTCCTTAAGCTCGGTCGATCGAATCGAAAAAAATGGATTGAATTTCAAATATTTTGATTGACGGTTAAGTAGGTTAGGGGAGTATTATGATCGGAGCATTCAAAGCCTATTGTTGGGTCGTTTTGAGAATGACGTGAAACTCCATTTCTAAGCCATAACGCTGGTTGTTTAGATGTTGAAATGGCGTTTATAAGACAGTTAATTTTTGTAATAGAAATAAGCAATAGCTGGCAGTGACAATGACTCAGATTATTAAAAAACCGAAGCGATACGGCTTTCTCTTAATGCCAAACTTTTCGATGATTGCTTTTACTTCCGCAATCGAAGTTATGCGTATGGCAAACCGTTTAGGCAGAGAGGAGCTTTATCAATGGCCTCTGTACTCCATGGATGGCTCCATGGTAATGGCCAGTAATAAGATTTCGATTACGCCCGATGGAACGGTTAAAGACGTTGCAAATCTAGACGGTCTTTTTGTTTGTGCTGGCGTTAGAGTGGCAAACACCTGGAGCGAGCAATTACGTTTTCATCTTAGCCGCTTTGCCAAAACTAATATGATAATAGGCGGCATTTGTACGGGAACCTATTTATTGGCAAAAGCTGGTTTGCTGGATGGACACAGATGCACCATCCATTGGGAAAATATTGCCAGTCTTCGTGAAACATCTCCTAAGGTCATCGTGACCGAAGAGCTATTTGAAATGGACCGTAACCGCTACACAGCATCGGGCGGTTCTGCACCTCTGGATATGATGTTGCAATTGGTTAAAGCCCAACATGACAACACCTTGGCGGTGTCCATTTCTGAGCAATTTATGTGTGATCGCATGCGCGGTGCCTATGATAAACAAAAGATACCTCTGAAATTATTGTTAGGCGCGAATCAGCCAAAGCTGACCGAAGCAGTGGAGCTGATGGAGGCAAATTTAGAGGAGCTAATTAATCTCGATGATTTGTCTTCGTTAGTGGGTATTTCACGCCGGCAACTAGAGCGCCTGTTCAAGAAATATTTGGGCTGCGTGCCGCGTCGATACTATCTAGACCTACGCCTTAAGAAGGCTCGCCAATTGTTGTTGCAGACGGGCGGCTCAGTGTCCGAGATTGCAATTGCTTGTGGCTTTGTTTCAGCCTCGCATTTCAGTAAATCCTATCGCGAGATGTTCGGCTTATCGCCGCGTGCTGAGCGCCAATTTCAACGACAGCAGATTTTGTGAAATAGAAGTTCATTCTACGGAGTTAATGGTCGCTGCTGCGCTATTATTAGTCGTCAATAAGTCAGTCTTATGATCGGCTTAGAATTATGCTCTCAAGCATAGAAGAAGCGTGATTTTTTGTAGGGTTAAGCGGCACAAAGCCTTTTCCTGATGTCGTTTTGAGTATATTAATTTTGCTTCCATTTAGAGGGCGGTCATGAGTATCAGTGTATTTGATTTATTCACCATCGGTATAGGGCCATCGAGCTCCCATACTATAGGTCCGATGCGTGCTGCTAATTCTTTCGTTGAAGTCTTAGCAGAGCGTTGCTTGTTGAGTAAAGTCGACAGGATTGAAGTGATACTTTATGGTTCTCTCGGAGCCACGGGTAAAGGGCACGGTTCTGATACGGCCGTGCTTCTTGGGCTTGAGGGGTCAACCGCTGAAACTCTCGACGTTAATTTAGTGCAGTCGCGGGTGGCTCAAATCCGTACCAATGCAAAACTTAATTTGGCAGGTGAGAATCTAATTGAGTTCAATGAACCCAGCGATTTGATTTTACATAAAAGCGAGACTTTGCCTTTGCATTCAAATGGCATGCGGTACAAAGCTTTTGATTCAGACGGCGAGCAATTGCATTCTCAAACCTACTATTCAGTGGGTGGCGGATTCGTTGTAGATGAAGAAGCCCTATCAAATCCTTTGGATGTTGACGAAGCGGTTGAACTGCCCTATGCGTTTGAATCCGCTGACGAGCTGTTGGCTCTGTGCAAGAAGCATAGTTTGTCGATTAGCCAGCTTATGATGAGGAACGAAAAATCCTGGCGTAGCGAGCAAGAGATACGCGATGGCCTACTTAAGATTTGGCACGCTATGCAGGACTGCGTGCAACGTGGCTGCGAACAAACGGGCACCTTGCCAGGTGGTCTAGGTGTCGAACGCCGTGCAAAAAAGTTATTTGACGATTTATGCTCCTCTCCAGAGGCCAATTTACGCGACCCTTTAAGCACATTGGACTGGGTGAATCTATATGCCCTAGCGGTTAACGAAGAAAATGCTGCTGGTGGGCGAGTTGTTACCGCTCCTACTAACGGCGCCGCCGGCATAATGCCAGCTATCATGCACTACTATGATCGTTTCGTGCCTGGTGCTAATGATGACGGGATGGTTCGATTTTTACTCACTGCCGGTGCCATTGGTATGTTGTTTAAGAAGAACGCCTCGATTTCGGGCGCCGAGGTAGGGTGTCAGGGAGAAGTGGGTTCAGCGTGTTCTATGGCCGCAGGTGGTTTAACTGAAGTTTTAGGTGGAACCCCAGAGCAGATTGAGAACGCAGCAGAAATTGCCATGGAACATAACCTTGGCCTCACCTGCGACCCAATTGGTGGTTTAGTTCAAGTGCCCTGTATAGAACGCAATGCAATGGCATCGATTAAAGCGATAAATGCTGCGCGCCTCGCTAGGCGTGGAAATGGTGTTCACTTGGTATCCTTAGACAAGGTTATCCAAACCATGCGCGATACTGGCGCAGACATGCAAACCAAATACAAAGAAACATCGCTTGGCGGCTTGGCCGTGAGCGTTATTGAGTGCTAATAGGCATAATCGAGACCTCAGCATAAACCGATGTGCGAATTCTATTTTTATTTCGCCCGTGACTTATACTGAGTTCGCTAAACAAGAGTAAGCAATGAACAAGTATTCGATATTTTCATTGGCGCGCAATGCGCTCAACCATCACGAGGACTGGCAACGAGCTTGGCGCAGCCCTGAGCCCAAGAAACGCTACGACGCAATTATTATTGGTGGCGGTGGTCATGGCTTGGCAACTGCTTACTATCTTGCTAAAAATCATGGCATGCGCAATGTCGCCGTACTCGAGAAAGGCTGGATTGGTGGTGGCAACACTGGGCGAAATACCACTATTGTACGCTCCAATTATTTGTGGGACGAAGCCGCTAACTTATACGAAAAGTCGATGAAATTGTGGGAAGGCCTAAGCCAAGACCTAAACTACAACGTGATGTTCAGTCAGCGCGGTGTTTATAACTTGGGTCACAACTTACAAGACATGCGCGATATACAGCGCCGCGTTAATGCCAATAGGTTAAATGGCGTTGATGGCGAAGTGGTCGATGCAGCAGAGCTTGCACGCAGAATTCCTCATTTGAACACCTCTGCGGGCTCTCGTTACCCAATCTTAGGCGCGTCATTTCAGCCGCGCGGTGGCACTGCCAGGCACGACGCTGTAGCATGGGGATTTGCGCGCGCGGCCGATGCTTTGGGCGTGGACATTATTCAGAATTGCGAAGTCACTGGTATTCGTCGTGACGGTGCCAAGGTAGTGGGTGTGGAAACCGCTAAAGGATACATAGAGGCACCGAAAGTGGGCTGTGTGGTTGCCGGCAGTTCGAGTGTGTTGGCTTCAATGGTTGACTTGCGCATGCCCATTGAGAGTCATCCATTGCAAGCATTTGTCTCTGAACCTATTAAGCCAATTCTTGATACCGTGGTGATGTCAAATGCGGTACATGGCTACATTAGCCAATCTGATAAAGGCGACTTGGTAGTCGGTGCAGGCATCGATAGCTACAACGGCTATGGTCAACGCGGTAGTTTTACTACCATTGAACACACCATGGCGGCTATTATTGAATTATTCCCAATATTCAGTCGAGTAAGAATGAATCGCCAGTGGGGCGGTATCGTTGATACCTGCCCAGACGCGTGCCCGATTATTAGTAAAACGCCGATTCAAGGTTTGTATTTTAATTGTGGTTGGGGAACCGGTGGTTTTAAAGCTACACCTGGTTCTGGCTGGGTGTTTGCGCACACAGTTGCCAATAATGAACCGCATCAACTTAACGCAGCGTTCTCGCTTGAGCGGTTTAATACTGGCGCCCTAATTGATGAACACGGCGCTGCTGGCGTTGCGCACTAAGCGCTATATTGCTGAATAGAACCGATAAAGAAAGTATTAAGAGAGTTTAGATATGTTAATAATTTCATGCCCATGGTGCGGCCCTCGTGATGAAAGCGAGTTCTCCTACGGTGGCGAAGCGCATATAGCACGGCCACTTGATCCGGATGCCTTGAGTGATGCCCAGTGGGCCGACTACCTGTTTAATCGCACTAATACTAAAGGTCTTTTGAAGGAACGCTGGATGCATGCTTCTGGTTGTCGCCGATGGTTTAACGCCGAACGCGACACTGTCACGTATAAGTTCAAATCGTTTTATAAAGTGGGTGAAAGCGCTCCTTCGAGCGATGATAATGAAAGTTCTGAGGTTGGTTCCTAATGGCACGTTTAGCACAAGGCGGGCGCATCGACCGCAGCCAGCCAATAGAGTTCACTTTCGATGGGAAAACCCTGACTGGCTTTAAAGGCGACACTATTGCCTCAGCTTTGTTGGCCAATGACGTGAAAATGATTGGTCGAAGTTGGAAGTACCACAGACCACGCGGTGTAGTTGGTGACGGTGCTGAGGAACCGAATGCTCTATTCCAGATTGAGCAGGGCGAATACACTATTCCTAATGTGCGTGGCACTCAAGCTGAAATTTATCCACGCATGGTAGTCAATAGCACCAATGCCTGGCCCAGCGTTGAGTTCGATGTCATGTCAGTGTTTGGGGTTTTTGCGCGCTTCTTGCCGGCGGGTTTTTACTACAAGACCTTCATGTGGCCGAAAAGATTTTGGATGACCTATGAGCAGATTATTCGCAAAGCATCTGGTTTAGGCGAGTCTCCTCGCTTACCTGATCCTGATCATTATGAGAAAACCAATGCGCACTGCGATGTGCTAGTTGTTGGTTCTGGTGCGACTGGTTTAATGGCAGCATTGGCGGCAGGGCGTGCCGGCGCGCGCGTAATTTTGGCTGATGAACAGTCAGAGTTTGGTGGTCGCTTGCTTAGTCAAACTGAGCAAATCGATGGCAAGCCAGCCACTCAATGGCTGGCGTCGGTAGTTGCTGAGCTTAATGAGTTGCCTGATGTGCGTATGCTCAAACGAAGCACAGTGTTTGGCTATCATGATGCGAACTTCACTACTATTGCAGAGCGACTAACCGACCATAAAGCTTTGTCTGAGCGCAGCGGCGCACGCGAAAAAGTATGGCGAGTTCGCGCTAAACACGTGGTCATTGCAAGTGGCGCACATGAGCGCCCGATTGTGTTTGGTAATAACGATATCCCTGGCGTAATGTTGGCCTCGGCTGTGTCTACTTATGTGAACCGTTTTGCAGTGAAACTGGCCGATAAAGCATTAGTGTTTGCGAATAACGACAGCGCTTATCAAGCGGCATTGGATATGCACGCGGCGGGTATCGAAGTGACTGCAGTAGTTGATTGCCGCGCAGCGCCTGAGGGCGATCGGGTAAAGCAGGTACAGTCTAAAAATATTAGAATTATCTCTAACAGTGTGGTTACTCAAGCGGTTGGTTCGTCAAGATTAAAGTCAGCAGTGGTCAAATCGTTGAATGCCGATGGCAAATCAGTTGCTGCCGAGTCGCAAACGATAGAGTGCGATTTGATAGCCACCTCGGGTGGTTGGAACCCCGCGATTCATCTTCTCGCTCAGTCCGGCGGTAAAGTAGCTTGGAGCGATGACAAGGCGTGCTTCTTGCCAGATATTATCGTGCAGAATCAAGCATCAGTGGGCGCTGCCAATGGCGACTTTGATTTAGCAACTTGTCTCAAAGAAGGCTTGGCCGCAGGGCAAGTAGCGGCAACCTCAACCGGACACACCACGGCTGAAATTGATCTGCCTGTGGTGTCAGTAATTGCTGAAAGCGCGACTCAAGCACTATGGCACTCACCCAGCCATGTCAAGCCATGGTTGGGCCCCAAGCAGTTTGTTGACCCGCAGAATGACGTCGGTGTATCGGATATTTATTTAGCCGCGCGTGAAGGCTTTCAATCGATCGAGCATGTTAAGCGTTATACCGCGCTTGGTTTTGGAACCGATCAAGGCAAGATCGGTAACATTGTAGGCATGGCGATATTGGCTGAGGCGTTGGATCAAGATATATCCAGCACTGGCACAACTACCTTTAGGCCTAACTATACTCCGGTAACCTTTGGCGCCATTGCTGGCCCCGACGTTGATGGCACTTTATTCGATCCGGTGCGCAAAACAGCCGCGCACAGCTGGCATCAAGAAAATGGTGCTTTGTTTGAGAATGTAGGGCAGTGGCATCGGCCATGGTACTACCCGCAAGGAAATGAAAGCATGCACCAAGCGGTTAATCGTGAGTGTTTGGCTACCCGCGACAGTGTCGGAATGATGGATGCCTCGACCCTCGGTAAGATTGAAATTACAGGTAAAGATGCCAGCGAATTTTTAAACCGAATTTACACCAATGCTTGGAAAAAACTCGGCATAGACTGCGCTCGTTATGGTTTCATGCTGGGCGAAGACGGCATGGTGATGGACGATGGCGTGACCATACGATATGCCGAAGATCGATTCTTTATGCACACCACCACAGGCGGCGCTGCTTCGGTCTTAGGCTGGATGGAAGAGTGGCTACAAACCGAATGGCCGGAACTCGAAGTCTATTTAACCTCGGTTACTGATCATTGGGCGACCGCAGCCATTGTTGGGCCAAATAGCCGCAAGGTTGTTGCCGCTATTGTTGAGGGCATTGATTTTGATAAAGAAGCGTTCCCATTCATGACCTCGCGCCAAGGCATGATTGATGGTCTGCCTGTGCGCGTTAATCGAATCAGTTTTTCTGGTGAACTAGCCTACGAGGTTAATGTGTCGGCTCACAGTGGCCGCTATGTGTGGGAAAAATTGATGCAGGCGGGAGAACCGTTTGATATTACCCCTTACGGCACTGAGACCATGCATGTGTTGCGTGCGGAGAAGGGTTTTGTGATCGTTGGTCAAGATACTGACGGATCGGTTACGCCGGTCGATTTAGGTATGAATTGGATAATGTCCAAGACTAAAGATTATCTAGGCCGCCGTTCGCTAGAGCGCAGCGACTCTGTACGTGAAAACCGCAAACAGCTAGTTGGTTTGCTAACACGTGACCCGAATGAAGTACTCGAGGAGGGCGGCCAGATCGTTAATGACGACAAGGTTATGATTCCTAAACCAATGTTGGGCCACGTTACCTCCAGCTACTACAGCGCTTGCGTTGGTCGATCAATCGCCTTAGCGTTGGTTAAAGATGGCTTTAATCGCAAGGGCGATACTGTTTATATTGCCGTGAAAGATGGCAAGATGATTCCTGCCGAGATAACGTCCAGCGTGTTCTATGATCCAAAAGGGGAGCGCCAACATGTCTAATAAAACACAAAGCCCTTATTCTCAAAGCCCGTTAGTAAACGTTGATCTCGAGAAGATCAAAGCCAAGGCTGATGTTTTAAGCATCATCGAGCAAGCTTATTGTGGCCATATCAATTTGCGTGGCTCTACAGGCAACGCAGAGTTCATGCAAGCGGCTGAAAAAATATTGGGCCTTGCACTTCCGGTTGAGTTCAACACGTTTTCTCATAACGCGGATCTTAGTGTTATTTGGTATGGTCCAAATGAGTGGTTGTTGATCACCGCACCGGGTCAAGAAGTAACGCTAGTTAGCGAACTTAAGGCGGCTTTGGAGGGTGACTTTTCGGCCGTCACGGATATCACTGGCGGTAATACGATTTTGCACATTAGCGGCAGTAAAGCGCGCGATTTATTGGCCAAAGGCTGCCCGCTGGATTTGCATGAGTCTGCATTCGGAGTTGGTCGCTGCGCGCAAACGGTTCTGGCGAAGGCTGGAATGACAATCCTTCAAATTGATCAAGCGCCAATTTTCAGAGTGGTGATTCGGCGTAGTTTTTCCGACTACCTCGGTACCTGGTTTATTGATGCTGCTGAAGAATTTTCAGAGTAAAACCAATCTAAATTTAGAAAAAGTCCCCGCATGCTAACGTTTCTCCGAAGATCCTTAACCACTCTGTTGATTCTGTTGGCAATGGCTTGGCTTGCGACTGTGATTGCTCTTAAATACGAGTCACACGAATACGCTGTATTGCCCGCTGAGCAATCTGCTATAGCAAAAGCTTACTATGAGGCGAATGTTGAGCCGATGCCGCTTGAATGGACTTGGTCGCAATTCCAAGCCGAGCCCGATGTTGAGTTAAGAACGGGTTATCTGGATGCAGAGCAAGCAAAAGGAACCGTTGTTATAGTGCCCGGCTTTACCAGCCCAATAGAAATGCAAGCGCACGCGATCAAAAGCTTTCATGCAGCCGGCTTCAAAGTGGTGGCCATCGACTATCGCGGGCAGGGTGGCTCATGGCGACCTTTGAACAATCCAGAGAAAGGCTACGTGGAAGACTATGCAATACTCGCCGATGATGTTGCACGCTATGCAAAATCTGTGCGTATTCAAGGCAAGCCCCTATTTTTCCACAGTATCTCGATGGGTGCACAAATCACAATGCGAATGGCCGAGCGCAATCTGGCCAATGCAGACGCCATCGCCTTGGTGGTTCCGATGATTGAAATCAATCCTGTTGGCGTTGAACTTGGTTCGATGAAGGCGTTGGCAGGGTTTGCTTCGGCAATTGGTTTAGGCAGTATGTACGCGCCAGGACAAAGCAGTTGGCCGAGCGAGGGTTTGAGTTTTGGTGTTGCCGGTGATTGCAATGCCAATCCTGATACAACTCAAGCACAGTCAGCGTTATTTGAAAAAAATTCAAATTTGCGCGTTAACGGAGTCACTATGCGTTGGTTATACGAGAGCATTGTCTCAGGTGAGCATTTGCTTAGTGACTCCTATGCCAAGAATATGGCCTTACCAATAAAAATGTTCACTGCAGGCGATGATCGTATCGTAAATTCGCAGGCAGCCGAGAATTTTTGTGAAAGCTTGTCGCAATGCGAAAGTTTTGATTTTGCAACCTCGAGACATTGTATCAATCGCGAGAACACGGACGTTTACGATGAAATCCTAAGGCAGTCAGTCGAGTTCTATTTGCAGCATTCTTAGTTATGTCGGCCGTCTGAGAATTTGCGGATAGTCGCTGGAAAACCTCTATTTTGATCTGGCTTGGCTTGTTGCTTATCTATTCTGAGCCGCGTTCGAAGTGTTCTATTGGTTATTAAGTGGTTGAATTTAAACACCAATTAAATAACTCCGCGAATATTTCATGTTTGGGTTTGTGTTTTGAAATCTAGGCGATATAGTTATATATTACACCATCACACAAAACGTAAAGATACGCCTTTAAAATATGTCCGATAACTGGAACGATGACCAACCGATTTACAAACAGCTCCGCGACCGCGTAGCGGGTTTGATTATGGATGGATCATTTGCCGAAGGAGAGGCTGTGCCTTCAGTGCGTAATGTCGCTGCTGAATCAAAAATAAATCACCTAACGGTTGGTAGGGCTTATCAAGAATTGGTCGACCAAGGTGTGCTTGAAATGATGCGTGGCCGAGGCATGTTTGTAATGGATGGAGCGCGCGATAAGTTGTGCGATCTCGAACAAAGCAAGTTCAAAACGGATGAGCTTCCGGCATTACTTGCACGTGTATCTAATTTAGGTATCTCGGTAGATGAATTAATCGAACTTTTAAAAGCTGCAGATGAATAACATGAATTCAATTATAAAAGCCCAAGGCTGAAGTAAACCTTATGGTGACTTCCGTGCTCTAGATGGAATTGATTTGGATATCGCCGAGGGTCGAATAGTAGGGTTGATAGGCCCAAACGGTGCGGGTAAGACCACCGCTCTACGTTGCATGATGGGGCTAGCTACCTTCCATGGCCAGCTGCGAGTTTTGGATAAGAACCCGCAACGAGAGCGTATGGCCTTGCTCAGAGATATTGCCTACATCGCTGATACGGCGGTGCTGCCGCGTTGGATTGGTGTTGATCAAATTCTTGAGTATATGCAGGGAGTCCGCCCCAAATTTGATAGGCAACGTGCACAGTCTTTTTTAAACGATACTGAAATCAGAGCAGATCACAAAGTGGGCAAGCTTTCCAAAGGTATGGCGACACAGCTACATTTGGCGCTGGCGATATCCATCGATGCGAAGCTTCTAATACTAGATGAACCGACTTTAGGTTTGGATATTTTGTATCGCAAACGTTTTTATGAACGACTCTTACAAGACTACTTTGATGAGGGTAGAACCATTGTGATTACTACTCACCAAGTTGAGGAAGTCGAACAATTGTTGACTGATTAGCTGTTTATCAAGAAGGGCAAGATTGTTCTAAACATGGATATGGATCAGGTAGCGGAGACTTACATTGAGCTTGAAGTACGCGCAGAGCAGGTCGAAGCCGCCAGAGCTTTGGCTCCAATTAGTGAGCGTAGCGTTCTCGGCGGCAAGGTGTTTATGTTTGAAAACATGCCACTCGAACGCTTGGAGTCACTGGGCACCATTCGTATGCCGAGTGTTGCTGACTTATTTATTTCGAAAATGGCTTAAGGAGAGTAGCAATGAAAAATAAAAGCATATTCGACAAACTCGTGATTAATCTTAAGAGAGAGTATTGGGAGTATCGCAAGCTGGTTTGGGGTGTTCCCATCATCATGAGTGTTCTATTCGTATTGGCAGCGATAATGGCCATCACATTTAGCCGTTTTGCAGACGATCATAGGATGTCTGAAAGTCATAAGGGCCACACTAGTACAGGTGTCTCGGTTGCTGGTAATGCTGAGCTTGATCCGTTGGATCAATTAGATCAACTAGATCAACTAGATCAATTGGGTAAAGTGCTCGGTCTTCAAAGCGAAGCAACAACCCAGGCCCCGAGCAAAGAAGCTGTAGGTACAGAGGGTGACGAAAGACATGCCGAAAAAGATACCGAGTTCGGTTACATGGGCATCTATTTGCTCGTCGCTTGGTTAACTGGTTTCTATTACTTGCTGTCGTCCTTGTATACCGAACGGCGAGACAATAGTGTTTTGTATTGGAAATCTCTGCCAGTGTCAGAGACTGAAAACGTTGTTAGCAAACTACTATTTTGTAGCCTTGGGTTTAGTATTGCCGCAGTCATAATGGCTTGGGTTACCGCCATTGTGCTATTTGCAGTGGTGCATGGTTTGGCAACGCCAGAGGAGCTCGTTAAGATGCGCCACGATTCTGACTTTGCATTCGACGCAACTCAGTTATTTGTATGGCCAATTTTGGGTTTGATCTTTGGTTTGTTATGGGGCGCTCCAGTGTTTGCCTACATTCTAATGGTGTCGGCAATGTCCAAGCAATTGCCTTTTATGCTGCTGATTATCCCGCTGTTTATATTGCTCGTTTTAGAAGGAATATTTTTTCGCTCTAGGAACTTAGTTGGCTTTTTGATTGACCACGTCCCGGCTAAAGCACTGCTAATCACTTCTCAAAGCCATGACACTGGGAGCGCTATTACGACTTTCTTTGGCGAAAATGGCATCAGCTTGATTGTTGGCTTACTGCTGGCGAGCGTGTTTCTGTATACCGCAATTTGGTATCGCAATAAGCGATTTGAGATCTAGGAGAAGTTTAATGTTTGATCGAATATTTCCACATTCCTTCGATAATAGATTCCACGGTCATATCCTAGGGCTTTGGCTGTTTGCTCCGTTGGTGTGCATGAAAATACTCATAAGTTTGCTGCACATATTCTTTCAAGGTGGGGGCGCGCAGTCAATCTCAACCATCCCCGCTGGATTCGTTTGTGGCAGGCAGTTCTGAAACCATTATCGCGCTGTTCGCGCACATGGGCGTGGCGTAATTACTGCCGGGAGTCTTGTGTTTGGTCGTGGTGTTGAAGTACCGCGCAATGATTCCGCTAATGTATTCACTGATGCTTCTCGACTACTCCGCTGCGGACTGGATATCGGCCGTGCAGCAGATTGCCATGACGGGGGTTTTCGGAGCGTCCGTGCCAGCTCAAGTATTGCTGCTCATGACTGTATTTGGTTTCGTTCTATCGCTATACCGTGTTCCTCAATCCCCGAGCATAGAGCGATTAAGTCGCCCGATTCCAATTCAATCGCGGTAAGCCGGCTATAATTTTCAAGCCTTGGTAGACTTGCTCAAGATGGGCAAGATAATAAAGCTGAATGCAGCGAAAATCGCGTAAGGGTAGTTAACTGGGCTGTTGATATAAATAAAAAAGACCGTTGTCGAATATGTTCGACAACGGTCTTTTTCTAAGCCAAATATTTGCCTAGCGATAGTCTAAAACAGACCGTCAATTTGGCCCTCGTCATTAATGCAAATAGCTTCCGCAGATGGAACTCGCGGCAAGCCAGGCATGGTCATAATGTCGCCACAAATTGCTACCACGAAACCAGCGCCCGCCGCCAGTCTGACTTCACGTATTGGCACTGAGTGATTGTCAGGCGCTCCACGCAAGGTCGGGTCGGTACTAAAGCTATATTGTGTTTTCGCCATACAGACGGGTAGGTTTCCATAACCTTGTTCTTCCCACTGCTTTAATTGATTGCGAATCTTATTGTCAGCCAAAACTTCGTCAGCACGATAAATGCGCTTAGCGATTGTCTCCATTTTTTCAAATAAGGGCATGTCGTCAGGATAGATGGGCGCAAAGTTGGCCATGTCGGCATCCGCTATTTCAGCTACTCGGGTGGCGAGTGCCTTAGAACCTTCAGAGCCAAACTCCCAATGCCGAGAGACAATTGCTTCGGAACCTTGTTCAGCTACGTAGTCTTTTATGACTTGTACTTCAGCTTCGGTATCGGTAACAAAGTGATTTATAGCAACCACAACCGGTATACCAAAGGATTTCAGGTTTTCGATATGACGGCCTAAATTCGAGCAGCCGTCGCCTACAGCTTGCGTATTCTCAGATCCAAGATCAGCTTTAGCAACGCCACCGTTCATTTTCATTGCACGAACTGTAGCCACTAGCACGACCACACTTGGGGCAATTCCAGCTTTTCGGCATTTGATGTTGAGGAATTTCTCAGCACCAAGGTCAGCGCCAAAGCCGGCTTCAGTAACAACATAGTCCGCTAGTTTTAATGCAGTGGTAGTGGCTACAACCGAATTACAACCATGTGCGATATTGGCAAACGGGCCGCCGTGAACAAAGGCAGGATTGTTTTCCAGAGTTTGCACAATGTTCGGTTGCATTGCTTGTTGTAAAAGCACGGTCATGGCGCCATCAGCTTTAATGTCACGAGCGTAGATTGGTTTGAGTTCACGTGTGTAGGCAACAATGATACTGCCTAGGCGTTTTTGCAAATCGTCTATGTCGTTGGCCAAGCAGAGAATCGCCATTACTTCCGAAGCAACAGTGATGTCGAAGCCAGTTTGACGTGGAATGCCGTTGGCAACTCCGCCTAAGCTGGTAACTGTGTCGCGTAGAGCGCGATCATTCATGTCCATTACACGACGCCATACTACCCGGCGGTGATCAATATTGAGCTCGTTGCCCCAGTAAATGTGGTTATCAATCATGGCGGACAATAAATTGTGCGCTGAGGTGATTGCATGAAAATCGCCAGTGAAGTGCAGGTTCATATCTTCCATGGGTACAACTTGTGCATAACCGCCGCCGGCGGCTCCACCTTTCATACCAAAGCAAGGGCCGAGAGAGGCTTCGCGAATACATATGGCTGTTTTCTTGCCAATCGCATTTAAGCCGTCACCTAGCCCAACGGTAGTGGTGGTTTTGCCTTCGCCGGCTGGAGTAGGGTTAATGGCTGTCACTAGAATGAGCTTGCCATCTTTTTTGCCGCGCTGCTCCTTAATGAACTCGGCGCTTACTTTGGCTTTGTCGTGGCCAAATGGAAGCAAGTGCTCAGAAGGGATGTCAAGCTTAGCGCCAATTTCTTGAATTGGCAGTTTGTTCGCTTCACGAGCGATTTGAATATCGGTTTTGTACGTCATTTTGTCCTCGGGTGGAAATCAAATGGCATGATTAGATACAAGCAAATGCTAGTTTATTATTAGATTAGAGATTGAGATTTATTGTCTCATTATCGGATAGAAATAGTAATGATACTGACCGATTTAAACTGTTCTCACAGCGACGCTCTCGAGGGTGATATGCGCGCACTATAGGGTGTCGTTTTTGGACTATTTTATAGAGATTAATTAGCGTAGATTACGGTTTTTAAAGTACAATAATCGGGCTTAAACCCATGTGGAGAAAAGGCTAAATGAAATCTCATGTTAAAGCACTTGTGGTTGGCGGCGGCGCTGTTGGCGCCGGTATAGCTTACCATCTTGCAAAGTATGGCTGGGACGACGTTATGCTTGTTGAGAGGGATGAGTTAACCTCAGGCTCAACTTGGCATGCGGCGGGCCTATTACCACTATTCAATATGGGTTATGCCACGACACATCTGCATGACTACTCGGTCAACTTCTATAAATCTCTAGAAGCCGAAACCGGGTTGAATGCGGGCTTCTCTGTGGTCGGCAATTTACGCATGGCGCAAACCAAAGATCGCATGGATGAATTTATGCTCTATGGTTCGACTGCTGAGACTGTGGGTATACCTTACGAGCATCTCACTCCAGCGCAGATTAAACAGCGTTGGCCATTGATTCATACCGATGATTTGCAAGGCGCAATCTATCATCCAACTGATGGCTACATCAATCCAGCCGACGTGACCATGGCAATGGCTAAAGGCGCGCGTCAACTCGGTGTGACTATCGAGAGAAAATGGCAAGTTGATGGTTACGAGTGGATGGGTTCCGAGTGGAGGGTAAGCCTGACCAAAATGGTAGAGCAGGGCGGAAACCTAGTTCCTTCTGAAGAGCAGTGTGTAGTGATAGCCGAGCATGTGGTCACGGCCACTGGCAACCATGCTCCGCGCACAGCAAAACTCTTGGGTATTAAAACCCCAGCCTTGGTAGTGGAGCATCAATTTATTGTTACCGAACAAGATGCTGCGCTGCAGGCTTGGCGTGCGGCAGGCAATCCAGAGCACCCTGTTATTCGCGACGCTGACGCCCAATCGTATGTGCGTGAAGAACGTGGAGGTTGGATTCTTGGTGTTTATGAAAAAAATGCACCTGCTCGATTTGAATATGGTGTGCCGGATTCTTTTCGCGCGGATTTGTTCCCCTTAGATCTAGATCGCATTGAATCGCAATACATGGCGATGATCCATCGTATGCCTTCTTGCGAGCAAAGCGGGTTGAAGGACGATTATAACGGCCCGATTTGTTACACGCCAGATGGCAATCCATTGCTTGGCCCAGCGCCAGGTTTGCGCAATATGTGGCTAGCTGAGGGCTTTAGTTTTGGAATCACCGCAGCAGGTGGTTGTGGTAACTACCTAGCGCAAATGATGGTAGCGGGCGAAGCTGAAATTGACATGGCCTCGCTTGATCCAAAGCGCTTCGGCAATTGGATGACCACTGAGTATGCCGCTCGTAAGAACGAAGAGTGCTACGACCATGTTTATGTGCTTCATCATCCCGATGAAGAACGACCAGCGTGCAGAGCGCTGCGTACCTCACCTGCCTATGACCGTCAGAAAGCAGCAGGGGCTCAATTTGGTCAAGTCAATGGTTGGGATCGTCCTAATTATTATGCGCCACTAGGCTTTGATGATGAAGGCTCACGTTCATTTAGGCGCGGCGGCTGGTGGCAATACGCGGTTGAAGAAGCCAAGGCAATTCGCGACAACGTTGGTTTGATCGATGCTACGGCGTTTACCAAGCACGTGGTTAAAGGCCCTGGCGCGACTCAGTTTTTAGATTGGTTCACCTGTAACAAGTTACCAAAAGTAGGGCGCATTAATTTGACTTACGCTCTCACTGGCGCAGGCACTACTCGCACCGAATACACAATCGTACGGCGTGAAGAAGATAGCTACTATTTGGTTTCAGCCGGCGCTTGGACTGCCTATGACTCTGACTACCTGCGCAAAGCAGCTGAAGATAAGACCGAGCAATTTGGCTATGTGGAAATTCATGACGTGACGACACAATACGGTGTATTCGCCATTGCTGGTCCAAATACACGTAAGGTATTAAACAAGCTAATTAGGGACGCAGAGCCCGAAACGGCATTGAGTAACAAGCGCTTTCCATGGTTGTCGTCTCGCGATATTGAGCTTGGCATGTGCCCAGTTCATGCAATTCGAGTTGCCTACACAGGTGAGCTTGGTTGGGAGTTGCATCACCCGATTGAAATGCAAAACTACCTGTTCGATAAGTTGGTCGAAGCAGGTGCCGAGTTTGATATGAAGCTGGTGGGCGCAAGAGCGCAAAACTGGTTGCGCCAAGAAAAGTCTTATCGAGCCTTTGGTACCGAGCTAGGCCGTGACGGTACCCCCGCTGAGGCAGACTTGCCGCGCTTCATTGATTTGTCTAAAGATTTCTATGGCAAAGATGAAATGCAAGCCAAAGGCATTCGCTTCAAATGTATTACCCTGTTGATCGATGGGCCTGATGATGCAGATCCTTGGGGCCGAGAAGCTATTTACCACGGCGAAACGCGCGTGGGCCGATTAACCTCTGGCGGTTATTCAGTGGCATTTGAGAAAAGTATTGCTATGGGATATGTCGCCCCTGAGCTAGCCGAAGTAGGGCAAAAGTTTAAAATTAAGATGTTTAGGCAATTGTGGGACGCCGTTGTTGTTGAAGACAGCCCCTATGACCCGAGTAACTCAACGATTAGAGTTAATGGCTAAGGCTGTTACTTTGGTTAGCGAAGCACAAAAAAGAATTCAGACATTTAGTAGCCGTTGTATTCAAATATTAATACCAATTGCTGCTAAATAGGAAAACACGAGGAGACACCCAATGAGCGATGACCAAGAAAATTTCGATTTAAATGATCTAGACGACAAAGAGCTGATCGAACAAATTCAAGACGATTTATACGATGGCATGGAGGATGAGGTGCATGAAGGCGTGCAAATTCTTCTGGACCGAAAGATGGATGCTAACGACGTGCTAGGCAATGCCTTAGTGGGTGGCATGAAGATTGTAGGCGTAGACTTTCGTGACGGAATTTTGTTTGTTCCTGAGGTGTTGAAATGTGCGGGTGCTATGAAGAGCGGTATGTCTTTGCTTCGGCCAATATTGGCTAACAGCAGCATTGATTTATCCATGGGTAAATTTGTAATCGGCACCGTTAAAGGTGACATTCACGACATTGGTAAAAACCTTGTCGGCATGATGCTTGAGGGCGCTGGTTTTGAGGTAATAGACCTTGGAATCAATAACCCAGTGGAAAATTATCTCGCGGCGCTCGATGAGCATAAGCCAGTGATTATGGGCATGTCGGCTTTGTTAACTACCACCATGCCGTACATGGGCGTAGTGATTGAAGAGTTAGATAAGCGCGACATGATGAAAGACTTTCATGTGATGGTGGGTGGCGCGCCATTGAATGAAGAATTTGCTACTGCCATTGGCGCACCTGCCTATGGTCGTGACGCGGCTCGTAGTTCAGAAATGGCTACCGAATACGTTGAAGGTCTCCGCGTGGCTGTGTAACTGGCGTGCGGCCTTGTAACT
>JBLHME010000028.1:0-38503 GCA_047623225.1 Cryomorphaceae bacterium | reverse complement strand
AGGATCTATCAAAGCCAATTCGCCGATTACAGTTATTGACGCGAGCGGTAAAACAAAAAACGGGCGTATTGGCAAGATATTTGGTTTCAAAGGCATTGAGCGTATTGAAATTGAAGAAGGCAATGCGGGTGACATCGTCGCTATTACAGGTGTGGAACCGTTGTTTATTTCCGACACTGTTTGTGATCGTGAGGCCGTTGATGCTTTGCCACCACTTACAGTTGATGAGCCAACTGTAACGATGACATTCCAAGTGAATACATCGCCGTACGCTGGCCAAGAAGGTAAGTACTTAACGTCACGCCAGATTCGTGAACGTTTACAAAAGGAATTACTGCACAACGTTGCACTTCGAGTCGAAGACACTCCCAACCCGGATAAATTCAAAGTATCTGGTCGTGGTGAACTGCATTTGTCAGTGTTAATCGAAAATATGCGTCGTGAAGGCTTCGAGCTTGCAGTATCTCGCCCTGAGGTGATTTACAAAGAAGTTAATGGCGAAATTCATGAGCCATATGAAAGTGTGACCATCGATATTGATGATGAGCATCAAGGCACTATCATGAAAGCCATGCAGGAGCGTGGTGGTGATTTGGAAAACATGTCACCAGATGGCAAGGGTCGTGTGCGTTTAGATTTTTTAATTCCGTCGCGTGGCTTAATCGGCTTCCAAACTGATTTTATGACCCTGACATCAGGTTCTGGTTTGATGTATCACGTTTTCGACCGTTATGCGCTTAAGAAAAAGCAGGCATATGGTCAGCGTCAAAACGGTGTGTTGATTTCAAATGGCACGGGTAAAGCATTAGGCTTTGCGATCTTTAATTTACAAGACCGCGGTAAAATGATAATTTCGGCAACTCAAATGGTGTATGAAGGTCAAGTAGTTGGTGTTCATTCTCGTGAGAACGATTTAACGGTTAACCCGTTGAAAGGCAAGCAATTAACCAACGTTCGAGCGTCAGGAACTGATGAAGCATTACGTCTGGTGCCGCCAATCAAGCACACATTAGAGTCAGCTCTTGAATTTATTGATGACGACGAATTGGTTGAAATTACGCCAGACAGTATCCGTATTCGTAAGCGTTACTTGTCAGAGAATGACCGTAAACGTGCGAGTAGAGAGCCGAAAGCATCTTCAAGCTAATCTCCTAAATGGTAATTTACGACCTAATCTGCGACGCAGGCCATGAGTTTGAGGGCTGGTTTAGGAACGTCGATGATTTGGTCTCGCAGCAGGGGGCAGGCATTTTGTGCTGCCCTTATTGCGATACCAAAATGGTGAGCAAGAAGCTTACTGCTCCTAAATTAGGTCTAAAGAGTAATTCAACTAAGGCTCTTGTTCCGCAACAAGAAACGCAGGCATCTACGAGTACCGCTGTGAGCGGTGGTGGTTCGCCGCAAGCCTATAATAAGCTGCAAAGAATGCTGGGTGAGGTGCATAAATTCATCGAGACAAATTTTGAAGATGTGGGGAATCGTTTCACGGATGAAGCTATTAGCATGCATCGTGGCGAGAAGGATGCTGGCAATATCCGTGGCACAGCTAGTGCCAAGCAACTGAAAGAATTGGAGCAAGAAGGGGTAATGGCAGTTCCTTTGCCTGAAAAACCCATAGACAAGAAAAAGCTAAATTAATCAATTATTTAGCCAACCCTTGAAATTTAGATTCACGAGTTAATTATTAAACAAAGACCTGATTACTTTACCATCAGGACTAGCTGCCAAAATTAGTAACTAGACAGATTCAGACTAGACTACTGCATGCTCCATCACTAGGCCTTCTACTTTCTAAAATCTCTGCCAACCTACAAGCCTTGACGAATTAATCCAACCACCACGCCCTCAATAGCGAATGCTTGGGTTTGTAAATCGACTTCAATTGGTTCGTAATTATCGTTCTCTGCTATTAATGAAACAGAGGACCCATGTCGTTGATAGCGTTTGACCGTCACATCGTCATCAATCCTAGCGACAATGATTTCATTGTCGCGTGCTGAATCTGCTTTCTTGATGGCCAAAAGATCCTTTTCGAATATACCGATGTTGATCATGCTGTCTCCGCGAACTTTCAATAGAAAGTCAGCTTTGTCGGAAAACAAACTCTGATCGACACTAACGTATTGTTGAATGTGTTGCGTCGCAAAAATAGGAGCACCTGCGGCTACTTCGCCGATTATTGCCAGGGTAGTGCCTTCACCAAATTCCATATAATCAGAATTTGCGCTGGAGCCAGCGCGCACGGCTTCATTGATAAAGATGCCCCGAGAGGTGCCAGAGCGCAACTCGATATGGCCCTTTTTATCCAACGCTTTTAAATGATCTTCGGCCGCATTTGGTGAGCGAAAGCCGAAGTGTTCAGCTATCTCAACCCGGGTGGGAGGGGCGCCATTAGTCGCCATGCACTCAAGTATAAAGTCGAAAATCTCTTGTTGCCGCTTAGTAAGTGGCTTTAGTTCAGAATGTGTCATGCAGCCAGTCTAATTCAATACTGTTTAGATATCCAGTATTTTTACGGCCATGCTAGAAAACTCTATCCTTGAGTCTCAGTTTTGTTATATAAGTCATTGTTAAATATAACTTCTATAAAAATAATTTAAGTTCGATTACGGTATGTAATTCGCCCTTTTGTAAGATCGTAGGGCGTTAATTCAACAGTTACTCTGTCGCCACGTAGAATTCTAATGTAGTTCTTACGCATTTTTCCAGAAATATGCGCATGCACAACATGCCCATTTTCAAGCTCTACTTTGAACTCAGTATTCGGAAGGGCGTCAATCACAGTGCCTTCCATTTCAATTTGGTCTTCTTTCGCCACGTTGTACTATTACTCTCTATTTGTTTTCTTATTTTGGTCCAACATTTGCTTAAATCAGAGTGTTTGATTTGCGCAAAAGGTTTGACCGCAGTGAAGGTACTGCCTAGCTTTAGTCGCTATTTTGGGTGCCTTCAAATTCGGGGCTAATCATGCCCCAACTGGCACTATAAATAAAGCCTTTCCTTGGAAATTCAAGCTGTTCCGATAAACCGGTTTTGCGGCCTTGTGGACTTTGCTAAAGGGGCTTTATAGCTCCAAATTATCCCAACGGCGTTCTTGGTAGCCCTGCAATGGTTTGAATTTTCGTTTGTAGTCCATTTTTTGCGATTTGTCTATCCAGTATCCAAGGTAAACGAATGGAATATTGCGCATTCGGGCAAGCTTGGTTAGATAAAGAATGGCATAGGTGCCAAGGCTTCGATCGCTGTGCGCAGGGTCAAAGAAGGTATAGACAGCAGAAAGGCCGCCTTCAAACTGATCCATCACACTAATTCCGATCAGCTCCTCCTCTAGCTGCAAGCATAGAAATCGTGAATTGGAAAATTCAGATTCTATAAAGCCAATATATTTGGAAGGATCTTCGTCACACATACTACTTTCGGGGTGACGAAGTTGCTGATATTTAAGGTACATATCAAAGTGGCTTTGTTTAAAACTTACTTCTTCGACGCTAACTTTAATGTCTGTGTTTTTCCGCCACACACGCTTTTGGCTGCGAGAGGGCTTAAACCTATCAGTGGGGATGCGCACAGACATACACGCTGAACAGCTAGGACATTTGGGCGAATAGAGCATCTCGCCGCTGCGACGAAACCCAGATTTCGACAACATTGCGAATAGCTGCGGATCGATGCTGTGCTCTGGATCGACTAAGATCGATGCGCTTTGCTGGTCTTCCAGGTAGGGGCATTGGTCTACTACTGTTTCGAATAGTCGTATAGGGTTATGGGCATTACTCATATTGTCTTTATAACATTTTCTGTGTTTATGTGCTCAAAGTCAGCGGCAAAATTAATCGAAGGCTGCTCCACCACAATAGATTCAAGATGTTGAAGAAACGTAGATCTGGCGATCTCTTGCGCCCCCATGCTAAAAAGATGGTCACTGGCGACCTGGCAATCGACCACTACAAATTCCTTTTTTGCCAACCAATGACAGAGAGTGACTAGGCCCACTTTAGAGGCATTGCTAACCCTGCTAAACATGCTTTCACCAAAGAACACGTTTCCCAGAGCTACGCCGTAAACGCCGCCCACCAACTCATTGTCTTGCCACACTTCGATTGAGTGAGCATAGGATTGTTGATGCAGTTTTAGATAGGCGTGGTGCATCGAGTCGGTAATCCATGTATCCGGTGGTGTTGCAAAGGGCACTTCAGGCCCACGCAATGCGCATGCTTTGATGACGTGTTCAAATGCTTGGTTACAGCTCACTGAGAAATGTTGTTGGCGAATGATTTTGCGCAGACTGCGGGATATCTTTACCTTGTCTGGATACAGAACTAAGCGTGGATCTGGCGACCACCACAAAATAGGTTGGTCATCATTGAACCAAGGAAAAATTCCTTGGGCATAGGCTGAGACTAGAGTGTCGAGGCTTAGATCACCACCCATTGCTAGCAGGCCGTCATCGTTGGCGTTGCTCACTTCTGGAAATGAAACAAACTCGACCATGTCTAGATCTCGGTTTTAAAGTCGTTAGTTTTCAAATTTTCGGCTTTAAACGGCGAATGAGATTGCATCACGTTGTTATATTGACTGATGTGGTCTTGTTCATTTTGTACAAATTCATCTATTGCATGGTGAAATTGTGGATTTCGAATAAGGTGCGCTGAGTAGGTGGTGGTTGGTTCTAGACCCCGAGCTAATTTATGTTCGCCTTGCGCGCCGGCTTCAAATCTTTGATAGCCATTTTTAATGCACCAGTCGATGGCTTGGTAGTAGCAAGTTTCAAAATGCACACTGTGAAAGTTATTTAGGGCTCCCCAGTAGCGCCCGTAAAGGGCATTGTCACTTTTAAAGTAGAGCCCTCCTGCAATTACCTGATCTTCAAAATAAGCAAATAGAAACAAGGTTTGCTCACTGACATTGTCAGCTAAGTGCTGATAGAAATCCTTATTCAAATACGATTGCGCACCATAATAAGCAATCGTGCGGGAATAGAAGCTATACATCGTGTTAACCGCCTGTTGGTCGAGGTCTTTACCGCTTAGCCAGCGGTAAGTAACTCCAGACTCACGCACACGCCGGCGCTCACGGTTTATGTTTTTGCGCTTCTTAGAGCTCATGCGAGCTAAGAAATCATCAAAATTACGATACTCACGGTTCTGCCAATGAAATTGCGTACTGTGGCGGATCAGATATTCAGAAGTGTCTAATGTGCCGCATTGCTCAGCATTCAAAAACAGGCTATGAAAGCTAGACAAGTCGCGATCTGCCATCAGCGTTTTCACTGTATCGAACAAAGCCTTGGTTATTTTCGCTTTGTCGACGCAAGGCGCAATCAACCAACGTTCACCCGAGGCTGGAGTAAACGGAATCGCGTTGGACAGCTTAGGGTAATATTCCAAGCCGTGCCGGTGATGGGCATCAGCCCAGGACCAATCAAAGATATACTCACCATAAGAATGAGACTTAATGTAGCAGGGCATTGCCGCAACCAGTGCGCCGTTCTCATAGCCTGCTATATGGCTGGGTTCCCAACCCGCTGTTTGGCAAACACACGATGTTTGTTCTAGGCCCAACAAGAATTCGTGGCGCATAAACGGGTTGTTATCGCTAAGCATGGAATTCCATTGCTCAGCGTTAATTTCTGAAAGACTGGGGTGAACAACAATATCCATAAACGGCGTTAGACGATATACTTTCTAACAGGCGCTTAGCGTGATTAGAAAACTATTTTAGCAAGAGTGAAACGATACCTCATGAGCAGTGAAATTAGTATTGGCTTGGCACAAATCAACGTGGTTGTTGGTGCGGTTGAAAATAACGTAGATCGGATAATCGAATTCGCTGAACGAGCGCGTGATGAGCTTGCTTGTGATTTGTTGGTCTGTTCCGAATTGGTGTTAACTGGTTACCCACCAGAAGACTTGTTGCTTAGGCCTGGTTTTAATACCCGAGTTGCCCAACAACTAGAGCGTCTATGCCAATCTGTGAGCGGCATTGATTTGATTATTGGTTATCCGAAGAAAACTAAGCAGGGCCTATTTAACGTGGGCGCACTTATTTCCAGCGGTGAGATCCAGCACGAATACCGCAAGGTGAAATTACCCAACTACAGCGTGTTCGATGAGAAACGCTACTTTTTACCTGGTGATAAAACCTGTGTTATCGACTACAAAGGAATTTCGCTCGGCATAACCGTATGCGAAGACATTTGGCACCACGGCCCAGTCGAAGATGCTGTAGCAGCGGGTGCCCAAGTAATTATCAACATCAATGGTTCGCCGTATCACACGAATAAAATACCGGAACGTCGAGAGGTGGTTTGTGTGCGGGCAGAGCAGGTCAAAACACCCGTTATTTATGTTAATCAGGTGGGCGGGCAAGATGAACTAGTATTTGATGGCGCTTCCTTTGTAACCGATTCCAAAGGCGAGGTTGTGCACCAAATGGCCAGCTTTGAAGAAGGACTTAGTGTAGTCAAAGTGAGCAATGGCAGCGATGGTGTTGCAGTTCAAGGCAGTCAGATGGTTGCCGAATCAAGTTTTCATGAGAGTGTTTATAACGCTCTGGTACTAGGGGTGCGCGATTATGTGCGCAAGAATGGCTTCTCTGGCGTGGTCATCGGTTTGTCGGGCGGCATAGACTCGGCGATAACCGCCGCCATTGCGGTTGATGCTTTAGGCGCTGACAACGTTGACGTAATAATGATGCCTTTTCGTTATACATCCGACATTTCAAAGCATGACGCCCATGCGCAAGCGCAGGCAATGGGCATTAAATACCATGTAATTTCGATTGAACCGATGTACGACGCTTTTATGCAGCAATTAGAGCCCATTTTTGCTGGGCGTGAAGAAGATGCTACCGAAGAAAACATTCAAGCACGTTGTCGCGGTTTAATCCTGATGGCTTATTCAAATAAGAGCGGTAGTATGGTGTTGACCACCGGTAACAAAAGTGAAATGTCAGTGGGGTATGCCACCTTGTATGGCGACATGGTAGGCGGCTATAACGCGATTAAGGATGTGCCAAAGATATTGGTCTATGAGTTGGCAAAGTACCGAAATAGTATTGCGCCAGTGATCCCTGAGCGGGTGATTACTCGAGAGCCGTCGGCCGAACTTCGCCCGGATCAAATAGATTCGGACAGTTTGCCACCCTATGAAATTCTTGACCCAATTTTAGAGTTGTATGTGGAGCATGACTGTCCGCCAGCCGAAATAGTCAAACAGGGCTATGCGGCTGAATATGTTTCTCAGGTGATTCGTATGGTGGATAGAAACGAATATAAACGACGCCAAGCAGCTCCAGGAGTGCGGATTACTAAACGCGCATTTGGGCGTGACCGGCGTTACCCAATTACCTCAGGATTTAGGCCTACAGTTGACTGGTAACGGACGGTGCAACCCTATGGGGAATAGGGCGCTTGTGTGTTGAATGCTGTTGATACAAAAGCGTTGTTCTAGGCCTAATCTTTTGAAATATAAGCTAAATACAGCAGCTTAATTAAATGGATTTAGGCGACTGAACAAGCCCTTCTTCTTAGCTTTGAAAGGCTCGGCTTGATTCTCAGGGAAATTATCCAATAACACTTGGTGAGTACTGACAGCGAGTTCATTTAAGCCCATTTCTAAATACGCCTTTTCCATTAGCACCAAAGCACCTTCGACTGAGGGTGATGTTTCGTATTGGTAAATAATGGTTTTGCAGCGATTAACTGAAGCTAAATATGTTTCATTTTCAAAGTAAAATTGAGCGATTGAAAGCTCTCGACCAGCCAATTCATTACGGATATACACAATGCGCTGCGCGGCATCTTCGCTGTATTTGCTGTTTGGATAACGTTTAATTAACTCGCTAAAGGCGGCCTCTGAATCTCGATAAGGCTTTGGGTCGCGAATAACATTTCTGCCGCCTTTGATAAATTTGTCAACCTTACCTTCTTTCTTAGCAAAACTAGCGACACCTTTCATGTAATAAGCATAGTCCACGTTTTGATGTGTTGGATAGAGGGCAATGAAGTTGTCAGCCGCCTCAACTGCTTCCTCGATTTGCTGCGTCTTGTCGAGCGCAAAAATCATATCTAGCTTTGCTTGCTCGGTGTGAGGGCCATAGGGAAAGGCGGCTTCTAGGCCTCTATAGTATTGAATCGCAAAGGAATAATTGCCCCGGTCTAACGATTGTTTGCCTCGAGTGTAGAGTTCTTCTACCTTCTGTTGCGCGAAATCCTCATCGCTGATCTTAGCCTTATTACTGTTGCAAGCCGTTAAAAGCATGGCTGCACAAAAAAGGCACACGAAACGCAAATTTAGTGAGGTCTTAAAACTCTGTATACTAGTTAAACACATGTGTTGTTGTTTTTATAGGTTATCATTTGATGGGCGTAAGCATAGCGCGAAAACACAAGTCAGAGAAGACAATTAACCCTTCGAAATGTTACTGATTAGAGGCAAATTTAGTCGTGGATAAGTTCACAAAATACAGTTTTATAGTTCCCGATGAAATGGTCGGGCTACGCGTTGATAAGGTTCTGGCTTTGCTCTGTGATGGCTATTCTCGCAGCACAATACAATCTTGGATCAAGCAAGGGCTGGTTGTGCTCGATGAAGAGACTCCTAAGCAAAAGGATAAGGTCTACGGCGGTGAAGAAATAGATGTGGTAGTACCGGAGATTCGTCAAGGTGAATGGGAAGCACAAGAAATGGCGCTGGAGATAGTCCACGAAGACGATGCCATGCTTGTGATCAACAAGCCCGCTGGCTTGGTGGTTCATCCTGGTGCCGGAAACCCTGACCAAACTTTGTTGAATGGTTTGCTGCACTATTTGCCAGAGAGCCGTGCTCTAGCGCGTGCCGGTATCGTTCACCGGTTAGATAAGGATACTTCTGGATTGATGGTGGTCGCCAAGACCGAGGCCGCTCGGCTTGGGTTAATCGATCAATTGGTCGACCATAGTTTGCACCGTGAATATCTTGCCCTGGTTAATGGGCGAGTGATTTCAGGTGGCACAGTTGACGAGCCAATTGGGCGCGATAAAGGTGACAGACGCAAGATGGCCATTAACATGATGGGTAAAGAAGCCGTTACTCTTTACCGTATTGATCAACGCTACCGAAACCACACCTTATTGCGTGTTCAGCTCGAAACAGGGCGAACTCATCAAATCCGTGTGCACATGACGCATTTAGGCTTTTCTTTAGCGGGTGATCCTGTGTATGGGCGAAGATTAGCCATTGCCGGAGATTGTCATCCATTACTGGAAGTTCAACTTAGGGCGTTTAAGCGGCAAGCACTGCACGCCACACGAATCGAATATATTCATCCGATTTCCGGTGAGCATCAGTCTTGGCAGCGAGGGCTGCCAAAGGACATGCAAGACTTGATCGATGGCTGCGCGGCCGACCATCACTGATTTGTCTCGGCTGGTCAATTACGAGCAGCCAGATTGGCCTGCTCCTGCCTGTGTAAGAGCAGTGACTACGCTGCGCGACGAAGGGGTTAGTGAGGGAGTTTACGCGTCACTAAATTTGGCACTGCATGTTGACGATGACAAAGGCAAAGTGCTGGCCAATAGGGCTAGGCTAAAGCAAGCTTTGAGCTTG
The DNA here is from genome assembly GCA_047623225.1 of Cryomorphaceae bacterium. Lineage (GTDB taxonomy): Bacteria > Pseudomonadota > Gammaproteobacteria > Arenicellales > Arenicellaceae > Arenicella. The sequence continues at coordinate 28,916 of JBLHME010000028.1, read as the reverse complement.
CCCGCGGAACCCGCTTGGCTACAACAGGTCCACGGCACTCAAATAATTGACCTTGATGTAATCCAATCGGCATCAAGCTTTGAGCCCAGCGGCGGCTTTGAAGCTGGAGGCGTCTTGGAAGCAGACGGCGTCGAAGCTGACGGTGCTATTAGTTCCTCGGCCGAATCGGTTTGCGCAATTATGACTGCCGACTGCATGCCGGTATTTCTATGTGATCGTCACGGCGGTCAAGTGGCACTGTTACATGCCGGTTGGCGCGGATTAGCTGGCGGCATTGTCGAAGCGTGTATTGCAAAAATGCACGCCAAACCAGAGGATATTATGGTCTGGGCAGGGCCTTGTATTGGCCCTGACAACTTCGAGATTGGTGCAGAGGTGCGTGCCGAATTAGGCGGCTCAGACCGATCTTATAAATCATCTGGAAAGTCAAATAAGTTCTACGCAGATTTGTACGATTTGCTTGCTGAACGCTTAGAGACGCTGGCAATAGGTCACTATTCACATAGCGATTCTTGCACTATGCGCGACGCGAAAAAATATTTTTCGTATCGGCGAGACGGCCAGTGTGGTCGCATGGTTTCACTGATTTGGATTATTGCATGAAGCCTATTTATCAATCGGTGAAATTTACACAAGCTCTAGCATCCAGTAGTTTGGTGTTGGCGTTGGGGGTAGTGATTTACCTGCTGTTAGGCGCTAATATCTCGCTGCTAGGCAAGCTTGGGTGGTGGTGGAGCATTTTACTAGGTTTGCTGGCAGGCGCGAGCACTTATGCTTTGGTGTATTGCTTGACTAAAAATTTCTGGATGAATTCAACTTCAATGCACGAGTTAATGGATAAGCTGGCGAGCTTGTTTCGCGATTTCAGTTGGCCAGCCATTCTTGTTATCTCTTTGATGGCAGGCTTAAGTGAAGAGTTGCTGTTGCGCGGATTGTTACAAAACTGGTTAATTGAACTTATTGGGCCCGCGGGTGGCATTGGCTTAGCCTCTTTGGTTTTTGGTCTTATGCACTATTTGAGCCGCACCTATGTGTTAGTCACTTTTGCATTGGGTTTGCTTTTCGGTATTGCTTACTACTTAAGCAATAGCCTGTTGTTTGTGATCATTGCTCACGCTGTTTACGACGTTTTAGCATTTGCGGTATTGGTCAAATACCCTCATTTACTTGGCATAATAAGGTCACTAAGTTGAATTTAGTCTAAACCCGCGGCCACTGTTTATATTGGTCGGCTGAGTCATGTGCTACGTAGATGAGCGCTTAAAAATCTCTGTGGTGTGATCTTGATTGGTGGTTTGCTTGGGCTCTTTTTTTTGGCCTTGAGGTTCAATTTAACTTCGCCGCTTTGCCCGCTCGAGCGCTTGTTGTTTCAGCCGGGTTGGCTTCGATCTGGCACTACTTACTACTCAGCACGCTGTTTGGCAACATAGCAAATTTATACTTCCAGGCTTGATGCAGTCCAGCCCCTGACGCTGTCTAAGCAGGCATTATTTAGCGGCTCTGCATGCGGCGGCTGTGAATACTACATCGGTGGAACTATTGAGCGCAGTTTCACAGGAGTCCTGTACCACCCCGATTATAAAACCCACGCCTACAACCTGCATTGCCACCTCGTAAGGAATGCCAAATAAACCACAGGCCAACGGAATCAATAGCAGCGACCCGCCAGCAACACCGGATGCTCCGCAGGCTGATACAGCGGCAATTACGCAGAGCAGTAAGGCTGTGTAAATATCCACTTCAACGCCCAAGGTATTTACCGCCGCTAAGGTCATTACCGTGATGGTAATGGCAGCGCCGCCCATGTTTACTGTGGCGCCTAAAGGAATAGACACTGAATAGGTATCTTCATCCAGATTGAGTTCCTTACAGAGCTGCATATTGACTGGAATGTTGGCTGCTGAACTGCGGGTGAAAAATGCGGTAACGCCGCTCTCGCGCAAGCAACGCAATACTAATGGGTAGGGGTTGGCTCGGGTTTTAATCAGAACGATCAATGGGTTTACTAACAACGCAATGATGAGCATCGACGCTACCAATAAAGCGAGTAAATGAGCGTAGCCACGTAAGGCGTCAAGGCCCGTCGCTGCAACGGTGCCGGCCACTAGGCCAAACACCCCAATTGGGGCGAGTTGAATGACAAAACGCACGATGCCAGTGACAGCATTAGCAAAATCTTGCAATACTGTTTTGGTGGTTTGTGCGGCGGATCGCAATACTAAACCTAAGCCAATAGCCCACGCTAATATGCCTATATAATTACCTTCAAGTAGCGCAGATATTGGATTCTGAACGATCTTAAACAAAAGAGTGCTTAGTACCTCGCCGATACCTTCGGGCGGGCTTGCTGCTGCATTATTGGTGACCAGTACTAGTTCGGCAGGAAACATGAAGCTTAGGCTCACAGCAACTAAAGCGGCGGCTAAGGTGCCAATAAAATACAACGTGATGATAGGCCGCATATGAGTAGATCGGCCTTCTTTCTGATTGGCGATTGACGCTGCCACCAGTAAAAAAACCAGCGCTGGCGCTACTGCCTTTAAGGCTGCAACAAATAGTGTTCCTAAGAACGCTACTGATTGCGCTGCATCGGGGGTATACCCTCCGATAAGGCCGCCGATTGCGATGCCCACAAATATTTTGGCCACCAAGCTTTGCTTTAGTACCCACGAAATTAATTGGCTCATGTTGCCCTCAATGATTATTATTGTTTTTCTGAGATTTTGATATTAAGCCAGTTCTTTCTTCCACATAACATCGTCTTTGCCTAGGCGCAGATTAATAATGCGTGCTGCAGCAAACAGGAGGTCAGATAGGCGATTTAAATACTGCCGGGTGGTATCACACACGGGCTCTAATTGGTGCAGTGTCACTACATCTCGTTCGGCGCGCCGGGCTATTGATCGTGCCATATGACAGACCGCAGCTGCTTCAGTGCCGCCGGGCAGTATGAAATCTTTTAGAGGCTCAACCGACTCGTTGAACCAGTCGATCTTTGCCTCTAAGCCTGAAATTTTCTCCTCCTTAATGAAAGAGTGAGGTGGCATGCTGATTTCACCGCCAATATTGAACAGATCGTGTTGAATTTCAATGAATATGGCTTCAAGCTCTTGGTCGTCAAGCTTGCTAATCAATAGACCGATGACGCTATTTAGCTCGTCTACTGAACCCATTGCGTTCATTCGCTCGTGGTTTTTTGCGATGCGTTCGCCACCACTCAATCCAGAAGTTCCATCATCGCCAGTGCGCGTGTAAAGTTTGCTCAGTCGGTTTCCCATATTATAATTTAAAGCCCATTAAAGTTTGTCGGCAGCGCTGATTCTATTAACTTAGCGCCAACGACTTGTGAATTGGTAAAGAAAGCGAGAATATTACACCATTCGAGCTCAAAAGATTGCGAGCTATCACGTCGCCGCCATGAAAGCTGGCAATAAGTTTGACGACATATAAGCCCATGCCAAGGCTTACCTTTTGTGCATCTTTGCGGCCCAGCGAAACCAGTGGTTCAAAGATACGTTCAGCCATGCCCTCGGGAAGTCGAGAGCCTTGATTGATAACATCAATTTGCGCGAAGTCATCGAGTCGGCGAGCCTTGAATACTATTGCTGTGCCGGGCGCTGCGAAATCAATCGCGTTGTCGACTAATTTATCCAGTGCCTGAGCGATGTAATCGGGTGCAATTTGGACCATCAAAGGTTTGGAATCAATCACCACTTTGAATTTTTGATCGGGGTTGCTAAACGAATAACCGTCTACGTAACTTTCGATCAAATCATTCAGATCAACTGTTTCGCGGGTTTCTTGTTGCATGGCTTGTTCAAGATTGGCTGCCTCAGTCAGATTACGCAGAATTGAGCCAATTCGATTTATGCCGTTTTTAGCCCGATCCATATATTTGCTATCTGCAGAAGCAGGAATCTCTAGTGACAAATTATGCAAAGAAGAGTTGACCACATTAAGGGGATTGCTTAATTCGTGGGCCAGAGTATCAGGCAAGCCACGTAAGTAACCCGTATATTGTGCTAAGCGTTTGAGCATGTTGCTAACAGAACGAGAAAGGTCTCCAATTTCGTCGCCCGACTTGGCCTCTGCCGAGAGTTTCTGAATAACAATTCGGCCATCACTATCAATCGCGTTATCAGTCGCGTTGCGTAATCTGCGAATCCGCAGGGTGAGTCTAGAGGCGAACCATAGCAGGGCGGTGGCAACGGTGATTAACACCAATAAAGTCACGCTAATTACGTTTTCTAATGTTTCTTGCTGGCGATGCAAAATCTGATTGGTGCTTTGTTCCACGACAACGGCGCCAGGAATGCTGTCGCCTAAGTAAATCGGGTGAGCCGACATCAAAATGGTGCCTTGATTGTCAATCGAAGGTCGACGATCTGACGAGATTGTGCCTTGCAAGGCTCTCTCGATAATTTCATCATTACGTTCTTCCACCGTTTGCTTATGATCGTCAAAAGACACTGCTCTTTCGTCGATAATGTAGCTAAAGATAGTTTGCATCATGCTGATGAAATAGTAGCGTGCCAAATCAAAGTAGTAAGCAAAACTTTTTTCTGAAGAAGTAGGCCTATCTATTTGATTTTCAGAAGCTTCTGAGATTATGTTGCCGACTACAGTGCGTGGTTGTTTGTCTTTGTCGATAACCCAAATACGGGTGTCTGCACGGTCTAACCCCTGCAGTATTTTAGTGATTTCGGTGGATTGAACCAACAGTCTCGACAAGTCGTCGTTGTCGCTTTGCGGTGTAGTAGGAATGCTTGCTTCAATTGCCAAAGACTCCGGGTCGTCAACGTCAACCACTTCCAGGCCGACGCGAGTGTCTGACGAAAGCATAAATCGCGGAATACGCAGCTCCACGTTATAGCCGGCGTCACTTTCGGCTAATTCTGCTGCGAGATCATAATTTGGCTCGCCCGTAATCGGGTATTGCCAATTGTCACCCATTAAATAGATGCTCATGCGGCCGGGTTCTCGTGCAATCAGCGTGTAGCGTTGTGGCGCACGACCAGGGTCTTGAAGAGTGAGGCGTATGTGATCAGCTGCATCAACGCGCAGAAAGCCTCGCTGTCGATAAATCACCGCGTTATCGTTTACCTTGAACAGTGCATAGATGAAATTTCCATGGTAACCAAGAGTATGGTTTACGCTGAATAAATTATCCTTAGTGTCGCTTGCAAGTGCTTGATAACTATACAGTAGAGCCTGATTTTCTTGTTCACCCCAGTCACTCAGATCGCCGTTTACATTAATGTAGTTAGGCAGTGGTACGGCGTAAATCTCGTTTTCACCAGGGCTTGAGTTTTCAATCCTTGAATCTTCATTAAACAGTTCTGGACGATCGTGTAATACGGTGGCTACTGCACGTGCGGTTAAGCTCAGCGCGTCTTCTTGCCCAGAGAGTAAGAATGTCTTCATATCGCGCACATAGACATACGACATCCAAGGGATGAGCAGCAGCAATAATGCTACAAATAGAAGTTTGGTTCGTATTGAAAATCCGGCGCGCAAGATCATCTTAGTACTAGTAGTCTAATCGCCAGTGTTCCATTTGTAGCCGACCCCAAAAACGGTTTGGATTCGTTTAAATTCAACGTCTATCTCTTTGAATTTGTTTCGTATTCTTCTTATATAGCCATTGATTGTGTTGCGCTCCACATAGCTTTGTCGGGTGATTTGCATCATGTTTTCATAGGTTTTTACATGTCCTGGGTGGCGCGCCATTGACTCGATCAACCAAAATTCTGTGAGCGTTAAGCTTAGTTCTTGCCCCTTCCAACGTATCGACATGCTGTCTTCATCGATTTCCAAATCATCGATGATCAGAACGTCACTTTTATCGTCATCATTGCTTTTATTAAGGCTGTCGACAATTCGAAACAAGGAATTAATGCGCACACTCAAAAATTGCATATTCAACGGCTTAGTAAGATAGTCCCAAGCGTCTAAACGCAACCCAGAGACTCTGTCGATGTCGGTGTCACGCGCAGTTAAAAATATAATTGGTAATGTGGGGGACAGTGCGCGTAGATCGCGACACAGATCAAAGCCACCGTCCATTTCATGCTCTAACATGATATCCAAAATGGCTAAATCGGGCATATTACGGCGCATGCCATTCAATGCATCTTGCCTATTAGCATAGGTAGAGACCTCATAGCCTGACTTCGATAATGCATCAGCATAGTTCTCTCTTTGGTCGAAATCATCTTCAACAATTGCTACTTTTCTAGCCATTATGTCCAGCAGGGTTTCTGCGCTTATTTATTCAAAAATGGTGTGGTTCGGACATATTTTGCCTTATTCCAACTCGTTTAACACGAAAAGTTACTAAAACCATATATTTACCATTAGTTCCTCCCGAATTTGACATTTTAATAGAGTTTAATAGGCTCATCAAAATGAGTTGCAAGCTCAATGTTTTTGTAAACAGGTTGATAGAAAATTCCCGCTTAAAGAGGAACTCATCAATAGGGCAAGTAGCTTGAACTAGTCGAGGATCAAATCCTCAAACATTTTGATACAGAGTAACGAAAAGAGTTCTAACCCACTGAGAGAGGTTAACCTAGTGTTAGCCCAACGAGTAGTAAAATGAATCATCAAGTTTTTGTGCCCGTCACTGACGAAATTATTTATAACCACCCTGAACAGATTGAAGGGCCACTAATCCCGTATTCCGCAGGAATGGAATGTCATGATTGGCTGGCAATTGAGATCAACCCTGACGAGTCATTAGTATTGGGCAGGTCTGCTGCCATAGAAAAGCCTACAAAGCGTTCGCTCCGCAGAACTTCTAAATTGCATCTGGCGTATAGCTCTTAGCTGTAATATCAGTCTTTTTATCCTAGGCTCTTCTTATAGCTACTTGCCTGCACTCGCTTAGTCTTCTAATGTAATGTTAATAGAGCAGGTCACTAGGCCTAGGCAAGTAATAGAAGGCAAGTTTGCCTAGATCAATCAATTTCTTGTTGTTTATTAAGCCAATCGGTTCGAGTTACATCAAATTTTTCAAACTAAATTTTCGCATGCTATAGAAAGCAGTTTGTAGCGGCACAATTTTAAAGTAAGGCGTAGATAAAAGGAATTATTTACAGCGGACTCTGTTCAAACATCAAAACCTAATTCGTGCTGCCAATCAACGCTAAACGATTTATGTGAATACGAACCGTCAGCATTTGCTCGATAATTCCCTTTCAATGAGTTTATTTTCAAATCTATATCTTGTAATGCAGTTAACAGGCGTTGGATGTCTTGCGCAGTGTTGTACAAGCTAATACTGGCACGCACCATTCCTCTTTTCTGATTGATGTAGGTTTCTTGATCTGCATCGGCAACCTGGCTGAGATCTAATTGCCACAACTCTTCTTTTATCAAGCTGCTTACATATGGGTGCGCGCAAAAACATTCATTGCGCACTGCAATCGCGTAATAATCATTTAGCACCGCCGCTAACAGGCCGTGATCAACGTGTTTATGATTAAACGCCAGTGCGCCAACTCTTGGCTGCTTTGCATCACCGTAGACGGTGATATAGTGAAGTTTATCCAAGCCTTTGCGCAGCAGAGTCATCAACTCATCATCGTGCTGTGCGATTTTCTCAAAGCCAACTTCACTAAGGCTCTGCAAAACACGACCCAGAGCCACTGCGCCAACAATATTAGGCGTGCCAGATTGTTCCTTATCCGGATAGTCCGTTAATAATTGGTAGTCATAAAAACTAACCGAGGCCACTGACCCGCCGCCTAAATCCTGACCTGGCAGACTCTTCAATACTTCTTTTCGCGCAATAAGCACTCCTGGTGACATAGGGGTGTAAACCTTGTGCCCGGAAAACACAAAGAAATCAGCTTGTTGTTGACTAATATTGATAGCTTGATGCGCCACCGACTGTGCACCGTCGACGAGGACAAGTGCGCCAACCGTATGAGCGATCTTCACCATCTCATTGATCGGGTTTTGAATGCCAGTAACATTACTCACTGAGGAAACTGCAACATAATTTAGTTGCTCAGCGTGTTTAATGCACAGCTTTTCAAACTGCACTAGATCAACACAGCCCATACTGGAGCCATCACCGAGCAGCGGAAAGTAAACCACTTGGTTGTCAAATTGACGGTGGGGGAGGTCGTTTGCGTGATGTTCCATTGCAGACACCAAAACTGTTTTTCGTGTCGGGCGTGCGCCAGCTAGGCCGCGAGCAACGCGATTTATTCCCGCAGTGGTGCCAGAGCCGCAAAATATTGCGGTGTAGTCTTTAGGGTCAGCGGCTACTACGCGTAATATTTCGTTATGCGCCCAAGCTTGTGCTTTGGTGCTTATTTGAGCTGAGTTGTGCACATAGCTGTGTGAATTTGAATAGTGCGGTAATAAGGCATTAATGGTCTCTACCGCCACCGCAGCAGCCAATGGCGATGCAGCACCATCGAGATGCAATCGCGGTAATACCTCGTTATCCGCAGTAGGGTACTGGGTTTCGAGACCAATGAAGTTTAGGAATTTTGTCATGTAGGTGATTATACGGTTAGCCAGCGACGGGGTCGATCAATGCTTTTTCTTTCTTGACTTCGCTTGGTGTAAGATGTGTCGCAATTCATAGATATGCTTGCCCTCGATGAGTGTGAAAACGCTGAGAACAGCTATCTTTATGACCAAACAATTTATAAGTACAACATCCAAATATTTTAAAAGAGGCAAAATAAGCATGAAAAAACTTGCGATTGTCACCTTAGGCTTAGCCCTAGCAGCTTGTAATCAATCTGAAACCACTACTGCAGAAGCCCCAGTGCCTGCGGATTCAGCCCTTATAGAAATCGCCGCGGAGGAGTTCGCAGCTAACCCTTTTACGCAGCCAAGTGATTTATATATGCAGTACCCCGCATTCGATAAAATCAGCAACGCTGATTATGCTCCTGCGTTTGAACGCGGCATGGCACAACAAACAGAAGAAATTGAAGCCATTGCTAACAAACCAGAGCCAGCAACATTCGAAAATACATTCTTAGCTATGGAAAAGAGTGGGCTGATACTCGATCGAGTGTCACGCGTGTTCTATGCATTAGCGTCGGCTGACACTAACGATGAAATTGAAGCTTTACGTGCTGAAATGGCTCCCAAGCTTTCTGCGCATTCTGACAAGATATTATTGAATTCAGCATTATTTGCGCGCATTGAAGCGCTGCATGCTGCTATTGATAACATGGAGATGGATGCTGAGTCATCAAGGTTGGTGCACGAGACTTACAAAAACTTCATTGGTGCTGGTGCAAAGCTGTCAGAGCAAGATAAAGAAAAGCTAAAGGCAATGAACTCTGAGCTTGCAACATTGCAAACCAACTTTAGCCAAAATGTGCTAAAAGAAGTGAACGCAAAAGCCATTGTGGTTGATAGCGCTGAAGAGCTTGTTGGCTTGTCTGATGGGCAAATTGCGTCAGCTGCAGAAGCCGCCAAATCACGTGATTTGGAGGGCAAGTATGTATTGCCTCTTTTAAATACCAGCCAACAGCCATCACTCTCTTCTCTAGCAAACCGTGACCTGCGGGTGCGTATATTGGCCGAATCAATCGGTCGCGGCAGCAGTGGCGGAGAATTCGATAACCGCGAGATTCTCGTAAAAGTCGCCAAGTTACGTGCACAGCGAGCAAATTTACTGGGCTACGACAATCACGCGGCGTATCAATTGGTAAACCAAACTGCTAAGACCGTCGACGCAGTGAATAGTCGCTTGGCTTCATTGGCTCCGCCAGCCGTGGCTAACGCCGCCAAAGAAGCGGCTGATCTTCAGGCCATGATCGACGCAGAAGGTGGAGACTTTAAATTGGCTGCATCAGATTGGGATTTCTATACTGAGAAGGTGCGCGCAGCTCGATACAACTTTGACGAGTCGCAATTAAAACCATATTTGGAAATGGAAAACGTGCTGGTTAATGGCGTATTTTTTGCAGCAGAGAAGGTTTTTGGTATTACATTCAAGCCTAGAAATGACCTGCCGACTTATCATCCTGATGTAAAAGCCTGGGAAGTTTTCGACGCCAGCGGCGAGCCTCTAGCTTTATTTATTCAAGACTTTTACGCACGTGAATCAAAGCGCGGTGGCGCTTGGATGAATGCCTACGTATCACAATCAAAGTTAATGGGCACCATGCCGGTTGTGGCAAATCACTTAAACGTGCCAAGGCCACCTGCAGGAGAGCCAACGCTTTTAACTTGGGACGAGGTTAATACTATGTTTCATGAGTTTGGCCATGCTTTGCACGGTATGTTCTCAGACGTAAACTATCCATCGTTTGCAGGTACTTCTGTGCCGCGCGATTTTGTGGAATATCCTTCACAAGTAAATGAAATGTGGTCAACTTGGCCTGAGGTTTTAAGCAACTACGCCAAGCATCATGAGACTGGCGAAGCCATGCCAACTGAGCTGCTGGATAAGGTTTTAGCCAGTTCCAAGTTCAATCAAGGTTATTCAACCACTGAATATTTAGCCGCTTCTTTGCTAGACCAAGCTTGGCACCAATTGTCACCTGACCAAGTGCCTACTGCTGAAGGCCTGTTGGCGTTTGAAGCAAAGGCCTTAAGCGACGCAGGTGTTAAAGTTGATGCAGTGCCACCGCGCTATCGCAGCACCTATTTTTCGCATATTATCGGTGGTTATTCGGCGGGCTATTACTCCTATATTTGGAGCGAAGTCTTGGATGCCGACACGGTCGAATGGTTTAAAGAAAACGGCGGTATGACGCGTGAAAATGGTGATCATTTTCGCAAAACTTTATTGTCTCGAGGCGGCGCAGAAGATGCCATGGCCATCTTTAAAAACTTCCGCGGTGCTGAGCCCAATGTTGAGCATTTACTTAAACGTCGCGGGCTAAGCGTAGACTAATCTAGCTAGGCTCAAGCAGCGTTACGTTCCTAAGTATGTTGAGCGAAACGTCGATTTTTTACTGATTGCCGCGCGCTTCAATCAACCTAACTTCCAATTTATAATCACTATGAAACCAGCCAAATCAAAAACTATTATTGCTCTATTCATTGCTGTACTAATTAGCCTTGGGCTGTGCTTTGCGGGCGGTGATGGTGGTGCTAGAATTGGATCTATTTCGGTTTTTGCGCTTTGCGGCTTATTAGCTTTCGCAATAAATTGGCTGGCGTTTATTCCAGCCAATGCGGCTAACAGCGAACGCTATTACGACCTAACCGGCAGCCTTACTTATGTGAGCATGATTGCCGCAGCAGTCTTGCTCACCCCAGAGTTAGGCTTGCGCGCTCAACTCGCCGCCATAATGGTGGCTGTGTGGGCTGTTCGTTTGGGTACTTTCTTGTTTATTCGAATCAGTAAAGACGGTCATGATGATCGCTTTGATGAAATCAAGGTTGCGCCTTTAAGGTTTTTCTTTACATGGACTTTACAGGCTGTTTGGGCACTATTTACCGCGGCTTGTGCGCTGGCAATTATCACTGGCGGCAAGGATCAATCAATTGGCCTTATTGGTTCGATAGGCATCATTATGTGGTTGATTGGTTTCATTGTAGAGGTTATTGCCGATGGTCAAAAGCGTGCTTTTAAGCGCAACCCTAAAAACCAAGGGCGCTTTATCAATCTAGGTCTTTGGTCTTGGTCTCGACATCCAAATTATTTTGGTGAGATATTACTTTGGTGTGGCATGGCGGTGTTGGCCATACCTGTGCTCTCTGGCTGGCAATGGTTTACGTTGGTATCGCCACTATTTGTTATCCTTTTGCTGACACGGCTTAGCGGGATCCCAACCTTGACCAAAAAGGCTGACAAAAAATGGGGCAATGATGCAGATTATCAAGCCTATCTAGCCAGTACCTCTTTGCTATTTCCTAGGCCTCCCCGTAAATAGGCTTGATCTTTATCGGGCCACGTTTGTGGTCGGTGAGGACTGACGATGGTCATGACATAGAGCTGTTTGTCGCGCTTCAAATTACTAATTTAAATTCCCGAGCTTATCCTGCGGGGCAGTATTGCCATGCACAGAGTTATACGAGGGAATTATGACTATTGAATTTGATAGCTCACGCCTTGCTGGCAAACAGTGCTAGATTAAACCGTACAACAAATAGAATTGTGAACATTGAGACTAATTGCATGAAACTTTGGCACTGCCATGACGCGCGTTCGCTTCGGCCACTATGGACCATGGAAGAAATGGGTATAGAGTATGATCTTGAAGTGCTACCGTTCCCTCCACGCTTCTTTAAGAAAGAGTTTCTTGGCGTCAATGTACTGGGTACCGTGCCATATTTTGTCGATGGTGAAACTCGCATGACCGAGTCGTCGGGTATTTGTCACTATTTGGTTGAACGTTACAACTACTCAGCCTTATCAGTGGCGGTAGACCATGCTGAATATGGAGACTATCTAAATTGGCTCTACCACAGCGATGCGACCCTCACGTTTCCGCAAACAATTTACCTTCGCTATACATTGCTAGAGCCAGAGGAGAGAAAATTGCCACAAGCCGCAGAGGACTATACCAAGTGGTATTTAGCGCGCCTACGAATGCTCGATCAACATATTGAAAGTAGAGAATTTTTATGCGATAACCGTTTTACCATCGCTGATATAGCGATTGGCTATGCTCTTTATTTAGGCAAGCTGAATGGTTTTGCAGATAGATACACTAACCAGGTAAGCGATTACCTAGAACGACTAATGCAGAGACCGGCGTTTAAAAAATCGGTTTCGTTAACTCAAGGTGCAGATTTTTAATTATGATTTTTACTGAAGAACACAAAGCAATTGCCGAAACAACTCTCAAGCTTATCGAAAGCGAGATTAATCCTTATTGTGACCAATGGGAGGAAGAAGGGATATTTCCCGCGCACGAAGTATTCAAAAAACTCGGTAATTTGGGCCTAATTGGAATCAATAAGCCGACGCAATTCGGTGGCATGGGCCTGGACTATAGCTATCAAATCGCCTTTGCCGAACAACTTGGCAATATCCGCAGTGGAGGAGTAGGTATGGGCATTGGCGTGCAAACTGATATGGCAACTCCGGCTCTAGCCAAGCATGGTAGTGATGCCTTGCGCGAAGAGTTTTTGCGCCCTGCGCTTGCGGGCGACTTTGTATTGTCGATTGCAGTGAGTGAACCAAGTGCTGGATCTGATGTAGCACAGATTAAGACCACTGCGCGCAAGGACGGCGATGATTATGTAATCAATGGCACCAAGATGTGGATTACCAACTCAACCCAAGCTGACGCTTTATGTTTGCTCGCTAACACTGGTGATGGCCCAATGCACAGCAATAAATCGTTGATCATGGTGCCCACCAATACACCAGGTGTTTCGTTTTCCGAGCGGCTAGACAAACTAGGTATGCGTTCTTCGGATACGGCGCAAATCTTCTTTGATGATGTGCGTGTGCCACAAAGCAATCGCATTGGTGAGGAAGGTTTTGGCTTTATGTACCAAATGGAACAATTTCAAGAAGAACGATTGCACGCAGCTGTGGTTAGCTTAAAGGGAATGGAGTTTTGTATTAACGAAACTATTTCTTACGCTCGCGAGCGCCAAGCGTTTGGAAAATCCATTCTGGATAACCAAGTAGTAAGGTTTACCCTGGCGGAATTACAAACCGAGGTAGAAGCCCTTAGAGCATTAGTCTACGCAGCGACCGAACAGCATGTAGCGGGTATTGATGTGACCACTACCGCATCAATGGTCAAGCTTAAGAGTGGTCGGCTTGCGCGCGTAGTCACTGATAGTTGCTTGCAGTACTGGGGAGGCATGGGCTTTATGTGGGACAACCCTGTAGCGCGCGCTTATAGAGATATGCGCATTGCTTCGATTGGCGGCGGCGCAGATGAAGTGATGTTGGAGATAATCTGTAAAAGAATGGGCATCAGCTCTAAATCTTAAGCCACTGAAAAGGTGCGAAAATGGTTTTGTAATTGGCATAATATAAACATAAAAACGTATAAAAGTTAAACAGATATATGGCCGTAATTAATTCTGAGATCGACGTAAATTCAGATGAGTTTGCAAATAATTCACGCATCATGGCGGAAGCGGTGGAGGAGTTTCGTTCTGTTGAACGTAGCGTTATAGCCGCAGCTCAAGCTAAAGAAGATCGTTATCGTAAACGCGGGTTAATGCCGCCGAGAGAGCGATTGACTCATTTACTTGATAATGGCGCGCCTTTTTTGGAGCTTTCCACTCTATGCGATTACATGCAAGGAGAGCATACCGATGGCTCCAGCGCTGGCGGAGGCATGATTGCGGGTTTGGGCTATGTCGATGGCACTTTGTGTATGGTAGTGATTGATGACTATCTGACTAAAGGCGGGAGCAGCACGCAACTTGGTGGCGAGAAACGTAAGCGCATTTTAAACCTGGCGTTAAACAATAAGTTGCCACTTATTGCTCTTGCGCAATCTGGCGGTGGCAATCTAAAGACCATGGGTGACTGGTTTGGTCCTTCTGCTGAGGGCTTTGCAATCCAATGCCGATTGTCGGCTGTAGGAGTGCCACAAATCACCGTAGTGCATGGCAGCGCTACCGCGGGCGGGGCTTATCAGCCGGGGTTATCTGATTACGTAATCATGATTCGGAAGCAATCAACCATGTTCCTTGCTGGCCCGCCGTTACTAAAAGCCGCGACTGGCGAGATAGCAACTGCTGAAGAAATAGGCGGTGCGGAAATGCACGCTCAAGTTGCAGGTACTGCTGACTATATAGCTGAGAATGACGCCGACGGTATTCGAATAGCGCGTGAAGTTACTCGTAAACTCGATTGGCCTGCTGGAGACAGCGCAAAGCGCGAATACTCTGAACCGCTTTATGCGTCCCAAGAAATGTTAGGCATTGTTCCCGAGAGCCCTAAAACGCCCTACGATGTGCGAGAGATTATCGCGCGAATCGCCGACGCTTCAGACTTCGTTGACTTTAAACCTGAGTTTGATGCGGGCACAGTTTGTGGCCATATCGAAATTCAAGGTATTAAGTGCGCAGTGATCGGGAATAACTCTCCAATCACAGCAAAAGGCGCAGCCAAGGCCGGGCAGTTCGTGCAATTGTGTGAACACACTCGCTGCCCTATCGTATTCTTGCATAACACTACTGGCTTTATTGTAGGCACTGAGGCGGAGCAGGCTGGTATCATCAAACACGGCGCCAAACTTATTCAAGCGGTGACTAACTCTACTGTGGACAAATTCAGTATCGTGGTTGGAGGCTCCTACGGAGCTGGCAATTACGCTATGTGTGGTCGTGGCATAGATCCCAATTTTATGTTCGCTTGGCCACGCAGTGTGGTGTCAGTAATGGGCCCGCAACAAGCTGGCAGTGTGATTCGTACTGTCGCTGAAGCGCAAATGCAACGAGCTGGAAAAGTAGACGAGGCTGCGCTTGATGAAGTGGAGCACGATACCGTCTCAGCCATGGAGGCGCGTTCTGGAGCATTGGCTAATACTGCCAGAATGTGGGACGACGGTATTATTGACCCACGTGACACGCGTCAGATTTTGGGCTTTGTGTTACAGGTGTGTCGCGATGCGAGAACGCGACAACCGCACACCAACACCTTCGGCATTGGCCGTTTATAAATAACTATTGAATGACTATTTATTAGTTGTTTAATAACTAGGGGAGCGCTAAATGAATCTGCCAGATTGCCAGGAACTACTACTCAGTGAAGACGCTGGCGTGTTGACTATCACGTTAAACCGGCCACACAAACGCAATGCGATGAATTCTGCCTCGGTCGACGAAATTATGTCAGTGGTTGAAGCCGTGTCTGATCAGCGCTCGATACGCGCATTGGTATTTAGAGGCGCAGAAGGGAACTTCTGCGCAGGTGGCGACATTTCAGGTATGAATCTAGAAAGTCAGGATGATGGTAAAGATGCCAGCTGGCATTTTAATCGCTCTTTTGGCCATTTGATTTCAAAAGTTAACCGCGCCCCGCAAGTGGTAATTTGCCTATTGGAAGGTGCTGTGCTCGGCGGTGGTTTTGGCCTGGCTTGTATATCTGACGTGGCGATTGCTGAACGCAATGCGATGTTTGCGATGCCGGAAACCGGTCTAGGAATTTTGCCCGCCCAGATTGCGCCCTTTGTGGTAGCGCGAATAGGACTGACGCAGACCCGCAGGCTTGCCTTGCTTGGCGAGCGTGTCAATGGCGAAGAGGCTCAACGTTTGGGAGTGGTGCACCATGTGGTTGATGGTGCAGATGGTTTAAGTACTAAATTGCAAGAAACGCTCAAACATCTTAAACGTTGCGCTCCTGCAGCGACCGCAGCGACTAAAAAATTGATATTGGATACGGCAATGATTGCCGATTTGGATGCTTTATTGGATCGCGCATCGAATGATTTTGCTGAGGCCATTACTAGCCCAGAAGGACAAGAGGGCACTCGTGCATTTGTGGAAAAGAGAAAACCGCAATGGGCGCTATAGCTAGAGAACAGATTAGGTAGGAATTAATGCAGAAAATCACAAAGATTCTAGTCGCTAATCGCGGCGAAATTGCAGTTCGTGTTATGCGCACTGCCAAACAAATGGGCTACTCTACAGTAGCTGTATACAGTGACGCAGACCTTGATTGCTTACATGTTGCAAGTGCCGACGAGGCAGTGTGTTTGGGCGAACCTGCAGCTGCGAAATCGTATTTGCGCATTGATAAAGTGATTGCCGCGGCACAACAAGTTGGTGCAGATGCTATTCACCCAGGCTATGGCTTTCTGTCTGAAAATGCCGACTTTGCTCGAGCTTGTTCAGACGCAGGAATTGTCTTCATAGGCCCTCCAGCTGAAGCTATAGAGCTTATGGGCTCTAAGCGTCTTTCAAAGATTGCTATGTTAGACAGCGATGTGCCCTGCATTCCGGGTTATCAAGGCGCAGATCAAAGCGATCAGACTTTATTAGCCAAGGCCAAAGAAATTGGCATGCCTTTAATGATTAAGGCCTCGGCTGGCGGTGGTGGAAGGGGCATGCGTTTGGTCTTAGAGGCGTCTGACATAAGCACTCAATTGAACACCGCTAGAACTGAGGCTCTTAACGCCTTTGGTAGTGATGAGGTAATCCTCGAACGTGCTCTAATCGAGCCACGACACATTGAAATTCAAGTGTTCGCAGATGCGCATGGAAATGTAGTGTATCTCGGTGAACGCGATTGCTCGATTCAACGCCGCCACCAGAAGGTAGTAGAAGAAGCGCCATCACCTTTTATTGATCAGGACCTACGAGAGCGTATGGGTCAAGCGGCTGTGAATGCTGCCCGCGCTTGCGATTATAGGGGCGCGGGCACAGTTGAGTTTTTGGTCGATGCCAATAGGGATTTCTACTTTCTGGAGATGAATACACGCCTGCAGGTTGAACACCCAGTAACCGAGATGATCACCGGCTTAGATTTAGTACGCTGGCAGTTGTTGGTTGCAGCAGGGGAGGTTCTGCCGTTGCGTCAGGAGCAAATTGAATATTCAGGACATGCCATCGAAGTACGAATATACGCAGAGGATCCGCGTAATGACTTCATGCCTCAAACTGGTAAGGTAATCGATTGGTGCCCATCGCAAGAAGACGGCATTCGGGTGGATAGCGGTATCCAGTTGGGGCAGAACATTTCGCCTTTTTATGACCCCATGTTGGCCAAAGTGATTGCCTATAAAAACACACGCGCTGAAGCACTTACAACCTTAAGATCGGCCCTAGCAGATACTACATTGCTGGGAGTGAACCACAATATTCAGTTTTTGGGCGATGTGTTAGGCAGAGAGCGCTTTGCAGAAGGCGGCGCGACCACTGCCTTTCTGGGCCAAGAATATCCAGATGGAATTTATCAAGCAGGTAAACCTTTGGCCAAGACCCTGGCGCTTGCAGCGGTTTTATATTATCGCGAGACTCAGTTAGATGGGCGGTATTACCGCGACATGTGGAGTTCAGCAGAGCCTTTAGAAACACACCTGCACCTGGCCTTTAATGCAGAGACTGTCGAGGTGGCAATTAAGCATGTAGCTGACAGGTATATCTTAACGTTGAATTGCCAGACTCTGGAGTTGACTGCGGCGCATGCGCAAGCATCAGAATACAGTCTGCGTTACCAATATGATGGCGTGCAGTCATTGATTGATTATGCTTTTGAAAATGGCGAGCTTTTCATGCAAAACCAACAAGGTCACTTTAAGTTTTCTAACCTTAGCTACGCGCCTGCTTGTAACGCTGCGCAGGGTGGCGACTCGACCGTTAAAGCCGCGATGGATGGTGCCATCGTCGAGATATTAGTGGATGTTGGTGAAGAAGTGCAAGCGGGGCAAACCGTTGCGGTTCTGGAGGCTATGAAAATGGCCCACCAATTAAAAGCTGGGGTTAGCGGTAAAGTTGCACAGGTGCATTGTGACCTAGGGCAGCAAGTCAAAACAAGGCAGTTAATAGTTAGCCTAGAGGTTGAAGAATAATGAGTGTTCGTATTGGTTGTGCGTCGGCGTTTTATGGTGATAGTCAATTGGCTGCTCGCCAGCTAGTCGATAAAGGTGAGATTGACTATTTGGTATTTGATTATTTAGCCGAGGCGACTATGGCAATTTTGGCGCGATCGGCAATGAAGCGGCCAGATCTGGGTTACGCCGTAGACTTTGTTACTGTCGCTATGCGTGATGTGCTGAGCGATTGTGCGGCTAAAGGAATCAAAGTGGTGGCCAATGCCGGTGGCGTTAATGTGCCCGGTTGCATAGCAGCACTCGAAGTCTTGTGTGCTGAGTTAAATCTCGACCTGAAGATAGCCGGCGTGTTTGGCGACAACATGGCCGATGCGCTTGAGCAATTACCCACTGATCAAATGGTAGAACTGCAAAGTGGCGAAGCTCTGCCCGACAAGTTGGCCAGCATCAATGCGTACTTTGGCGCCGCTCCGATCGCCGATGCATTGGCCGCTGGTGCAGATATCGTGGTTACCGGAAGAGTGGTTGACTCTGCGGTTGTGCTCGGCCCACTAATGCACGAATTCAAATGGTCTAGCACCGACTACGATCGACTTGCACAAGGGTCACTCGCTGGCCACGTAATTGAATGTGGCGCTCAGTGCACTGGCGGTAACTTTACTGATTGGGAGCAAGTGCCAGACTTTTCTAACATTTCCTACCCAATCGCTGAAGTTGAAGCGAACGGTGATTTTGTTATTTGTATTCCACCACAGACTGGCGGGATTGCAACTATCGGTTCGGTAGCAGAGCAGATTGTCTATGAGATTGGTGATCCTGCAAATTACCTGCTGCCTGACGTTGCCTGCGATTTCTCTAATGTTACTGTGAATCAGCTTGGTTCTGACCGAGTATTGGTAAAAGGCGCACAGGGTCGCGCGCCGGGACGAATGTATAAGGTCTGCGCTACCTGGATTGATGGTTATCGACTTGCGAGCTCTTTCTTTATGGCTGGACCTAGGTCTGCAGATAAGGCCAGAACATCTTTGAACGCGTGGGTGCAAAGAACCCGAAGAGTTTTTGCTGAGCGCGGTTTGGGCGACTATCGACAAGTGAGCATTGAGATAGCTGGTGCCGAAGACACATACGGACCACACGCTCGCCAAGGCGATACCCGTGAGGTCATGGGCAAATACGGGCTGCATCATGACTCAAAAGAGGCGTTAGTGTTCGCATCCATGGAGATGGCTTATTTGGCAACCTCGGGCCCGCCGGCAATGACTGGCTTTGGCGCTGGAAGAGCCAGACCTGCTCCATTGATGCGCGTGCATTCGTGTTTTGTAGACAAGGCTTTAGTGCCGGTGAAAGTGCAGCTTGGTGACGAACTAATTATTGAGAAAATTTATCACTCTGACAGCAGTGATGCCACGGTTTCGCCTAATTATGAGTCAACAGTCGTTGTTGGCGATGATCAGGGTATGCAAATCGTGACGCTTGATAAGTTGGTCTTTGCGCGCAGCGGAGACAAAGGCGACAACGCCAATATTGGGCTTATTTGTCGCCAGGCAGAATTTCTCCCCTATGTTGCCAGCCAAGTTACTGATCAAGTGGTTCATGACTATTTTGCGCATCTGATTAAGGGCCGAGTGCACAGGTATTTTATTCCTGGCTTTAATGCGTTCAATTTTTTCTTAACCGAAGCGCTGGGCGGTGGCGGTACTGCGTCATTGCGGCTTGACTCACAAGCCAAAACTTATGCGCAGATGCTGCTGTCGCTGGAAGTTCAAGTGCCAAAGGCTATGTTTTAAAAGCCATGTGTTCGTGCCTTAACTGGGCCCAACCATGAAAATCTTGTTAATATGGACTTGGGTCAGCTAGTATTGTCTTTCACTACGCTCAAGCTGCGACAGACATTATGTTTTTAACAGGGATGATGTGCAAATGAATGATGACACTCTAAAAGACAGTAAGCCGATAAAGGGAGCGCACTTAGGTCTGATATTACTGATATTTCTCAATATTCTTAACATGGTTGATAGAAGTTTAATCGCCAGTTTTGGAACCGAAATCAGTCATGACTTAGACCTCACCGACACTCAGTTTGGTTTGCTTGTCGGCCCAATGTTCGTGTTTTTCTACGCTATCATGGGTTTATTTGTCGGTCGCATGGCCGATATGGTGCACCGGCCCAAGTTGATAGCCGTGGGTGTGTTGGTTTGGAGCGTTCTTACTGCTGTATCGGGAGCAGCGCGTAGTTTTCTACACATAGGCCTGGCGCGCATGTTTGTTGGTGTGGGTGAGTCATGTCTTTCGCCTGCTGCTATGTCCATGCTCTCTGATATGTTTCCACCAGCTAAGCGAGGAATGGCATCAGGCCTTTATTATCTAGGCCTACCACTCGGCGCTGGCGCTAGTTATATTATAGCCGCTGAGCTTGGCCCAGTATTGGGCTGGCGCAATTGCTTCTATGTTCTGGGAGGGTTGGGGCTTCTACTAGTGCCAGCGATTTTGCTGTTAAGAGATCCACAAAGAGGCAGGTTCGACAATCCCGAACAAAAGGACAGGGTAGATTCGACTGGTGTGATTGACTCGATGCGACAAGTTCTTACGGTTGCTAAAAAAACACCAGCTCTGGCTTGGGCGATGATCGGCGCTGTCTTTATGCATCTACCGCTTGGCTCTGGGCAATTTGTGCAAATATGGCTGGTTCGTGAGCGTGGCTATGATGCAAGTGGTATGGCCCTTTTCGGTTTGTTGTTTATTGTGTTCGGAATTATTGGCATTGTGATTGGTGGCCTAGCCAGTGATTGGTATATAAAGCATTTCAAAGGAGGCCGATTAAGATTCCTGGCCATTTTCTTGCTCATTATTACTCCCTTTTTCATCAGTTTTAGATTTGTATCGCCGGATTCGCCTTTGTTTTATGTTGGCATGTGTGCCGGCTTCTTAAGTTTGACGGCCTTTTATGGGCCTGTCTTTTCAACCGTCCAAGACCTCTCTCCCACTAAGCTCAGAGGTGCGACTACAGCGGTTTTGTTACTAATGTGCAATCTTGTAGGTATAGGCTTGGGCGGGTTGGCAACTGGTGTGTTAAGCGATTTTTACTCTGGTCAAGGAGTGCTAGAGCCATTAACACTTGCATTACTAAGTATTGACCTTGTCGGGATTTTAACCATTACTTCGTTTTTTATTGGCTCAGTTCATTGGCAGCGTCAATTCGGTCGTAGCTAGCTGCGGACTTTCGTGCCTTTTGCTGCTAAGGTTTTAATACTCAGATTGCATGCTAGGAATTGCGCTCTCGTGTTTATCGCCTCACACTTTCAGCAAACTACATAGCTAAGTTTGCTTTTCATTTTATTGCAGATTCTGCCACCTAGCTGTTTCGAGGCAAAGGCCCTGTAGTGACCTTCACTCAAAATCAATTACTCTATTCTCTGGGTACTTTGTACAGGCCGTGGGTGTCTAGCAGGCCGCGGAGCCTATTGACCTAGCGCGGACAGTGATTAAATGACAAGGCAGTTAATTACTGGTTAAGGGGCTTCTTGGTTGTTAAGTGAACTAAACTGGGTGATCCATTTATGCGCAAAGATGCTGGACATGCGTGTATTTACTGGCTTAACGCTGGTGAGCAAACTAAGGGAATTTCTTAAATAGATGTTATAAATACTAATCATACAAAGAAAAAGTATTCAAATTAACCTATTAATAAGACATAATGTGCGAGTTCGATGTGTGCTCTCCAATTCTGTATAAATAACAGAAGTGAGAAACGCGTTGTTTTCATGGGAAATAATAATAATAAGCCCAATAACCTCACCAAATCCGTAAGAGGAGTATTAGATGTCTAAATCTTTTAAGAAAAGTATAGCGATCGCTGCATTAGCTGGTCTGCTTTTGCCATCAGTTTCATTTGCGCAAGAAAGTTTGCTCGAAGAAATTGTGGTAACAGCCGCCAAACGTTCGCAAACACTACAAGAAATTCCAATCGCCGTATCAGTAACGTCAGCTGAAACAATTGAGCAAGCAAATATCCTTGATATTTCAGACCTGCAAAGTGTCGTTCCATCTTTGCGCGTTAGCCAGCTACAGAACTCAACTAATACCAACTTCGTTATTCGTGGTTTTGGTAATGGTGCGAACAACCCAGGTATTGAGCCATCAGTAGGTGTGTTCATTGACGGCGTTTATCGTTCACGTTCAGCCGGTGCGATTTCGGATCTACCTGCTCTTGAGCGAGTTGAAGTATTGCGCGGTCCACAAAGCACGCTGTTTGGTAAAAACGCGTCGGCCGGTGTAATCAACATTGTAACGCGCAAACCTACTGGCGATAGTGGTGGCCGAGTTTCTGCCACACTAGGTGACTACAACCAAGTTGTGTTGAAAGGACAAATTGAAGGCGCAATTTCAGACACGGCAGCTTTCATGATCTCAGCGGGTACTAATAGCCGTGATGGTTATATAACCAATTTAACAACTGGTGGCGAATTGAACGATCGAGATCGTCAAAACTTTCGTGGCCAACTATTGTTAAGTCCAGGCAATAACACAGAAATCCGCATCATTGCCGATTTTGATGAAATTGACGAAATTTGTTGTGGCACAGTTAATCTAGTTGCTGGTCCAACTTTGGGCGCTATCAATTTCGCTGGTGGAACCGTGATCCCGAATGATGCAGAGACTTTGGACACCAGAGCGAATCTTGATTCAGGCAACACAGTAGAGAACTCTGGAGTCTCGATGCAAATCGACCATGACTTTGATAACTTTACGCTGACCTCAATTTCTTCATTCAGAAATGTAGACTCGTGGTCAATTATTGATTCAGATTTCACTGATGCACCTGTTGCTACAAATACGCTCACCACTGAAATTGATACTTTTACTCAAGAACTTCGTTTAACCTCAACCAACGGCGACAAAGTTGATTGGATGATTGGTGGATTCTACTTTGATGAATCGCTTGATTATCAAGATGCGTTCGACTATCAATCGGGTACCACACGCTATTTTGATGCATTGAGTGGTGGCGGATATTCCTTCATCCAAGGAGCAATTGGTTTGCCTGGTGCATTCGGCAACCCTGGTCAGGGCGTAACCGAAGAGGCTACTCTAGACAACCAAGCCATATCACTTTTTGGTACTCTTGATTTTCATATCTCTGATCGTTTAACTGCAAGTCTTGGTTTGAACTACACAGACGATGAAAAAGAAGCGAGTCAGTTTCAATCAAGGCAAGATGGCTTTGCTGCTTTAGACTTTACTGCTATTGGTACTGCTTTTCTTGCTGGCGGCCTAATCGAGGCTGGCTTCCCGCCTGCGTCTGCTTTGGGAACGGCGGCAGCTCTTATTGCTGCGGATCCGACTAATAATCCTATTGAAGGTCTGAAAGGCTTACAATTCTTACCACCGTACTTGGCCTACCCGAATGCTATTGAAGACGGCAAGTCACAAGATGACAAACTGACCTATTCGTTTCGTTTAGCCTATGATTACAGTGATTCGGTGAATATGTATGTTGGTGT
Organism: Cryomorphaceae bacterium; assembly: GCA_047623225.1. GTDB lineage: Bacteria > Pseudomonadota > Gammaproteobacteria > Arenicellales > Arenicellaceae > Arenicella. Next base: position 5,011 of record JBLHME010000028.1, on the reverse strand, counting down.
ATCAACAGGTTTTAAAGCTACCTCATGGAACTTGAGTCGTAACGGCCAGCCTGACATTGCTATTGCAGGTCAATTGGGCGCTGCGGGTCTATTACAAACTAACCAACGTTTCGGCCAACGCTTTGCTCTTCCAGAAGAAGCTACGGTTCTTGAATTAGGTGTGAAAGCACGCTTTGAGCGCGGTTCATTTAACTTGGCGATTTTTGACCAAGAGATTGAAAACTTTCAATCGAATGCGTTTGTTGGTACAGGCTTTGCACTAGCCAACGCGGGTAAGCAATCGGTTCAAGGTGTTGAAGTAGACTTCGTTTATTACCCAACTGATGCCTTGCAATTAACGTTTGCTGCTACCTTCCTTGACCCATTGTATGACTCATTCCAAAACGCGGGTCGTAACCCAATAACGGGTGCAACGGTTGATTTGAGCGGATTTACACCAGGTGGTATTAACGAGGTCAGCGCGTCTGCTTCTGCTACTTATCGCTTTAACATAGGCAACAATGAAGCCTATATCCGCGGCGATTATTTCTTTGAAGATACTATTAACATCGGTGATCTAACGGAAGATCCAAATCTAAACGTGTCACAGTTTCAACGTGATTCTCGCAACCTTAATGTGTCTGCGGGTATTAACACTGATACAGGTCTTGGATTCTCAATTTGGGCTCGCAACTTGACCGACCATACGTCGTTGATCAGTGCATTCCCATCAGTTGCGCAAGGTGGTAGCTTTACTGGATACCGCTCTGCACCGCGTACTTTCGGTGTGACTGTCTCTAAAGATTTCTAATCTTTTAAGTTAGCTACAGTGCGCTAAGCACTCGTAAAATAAGAACCGGCGTAGAGCATTAGCTTTACGTCGGTTTTTTTTTAAACCTTCTAAAATGAGTATTCCTATGACAAACTTTGCTGAAAAAATGTTGGCTGAACTGAACCCTGATGGCCTAACCAGCCTGCTTGAGGGTTTTGATAAATCTTGCTTAGACAACGCTGCTAAGCCGGCATTTTCATGTTTGACTCATGAGCTTAGTTTTGCGCAATTAGACCAAATGAGCGCTGATTTTGCTGCTTACTTACAAGGTGATCTTGGCCTCAAGGCAGGCCAGCGAATTGCCATCCAGTTGCCGAATATTCATCAATACCCGATCGCGGTTTGGGGAGCGTGGCGAGCTGGTCTAGTGGTGGTTAACACCAACCCTATGTACACAGCGCGTGAGCTAATTCATCAATTCAACGACTCGGGCGCTGTGGCTTTGGTGGTACTAGCAGATCTATTACCAGTGACCGAGCAAGTGCTTGGTCAGACAAAAATTGAGAACCTGATCGTTGCAACGGTTACTGAAACCATTGACACATCAGCTGCTTACGCAGGTGATGCATGGATTAGTTTTAGTGATTGCCTGAATCTGGGCAGTAGTTTGGCTCGTGCCGCAGTGAACTTAAGCATGGATGATCTGGCCGTGCTGCAATATACCGGTGGCACCACAGGCCCATCTAAAGGCGCTATGTTGAGTCATGGTAATTTATTCTCAGCTATTCGACTATCACGCGAAACAGTCACGCTAGCTGACCCTGACGCAGCTGAAATAACCATAGCGCCATTGCCGCTGTATCACGTGTTTGGTTTCACCCAGAGTGTTTTAAGTGTGGTCTTAAGTGGCGGTTTAAGCGTTCTTATCCCTGACCCAAGAGACATGGATTTTATGATCTCGCAAATGAAGGCTTATCCATTTACCAATATGGCCGCGGTTAATACCTTATTGGCTGGGCTGATGAAGCACCCTGAGTTTGACAATATAGATTTTTCACACATCACAGGGGTGATTTCTGGTGGCACCACCTTGGTTAAAGAAATTGCTGATGAATGGCATGAGCGAACGCAAAGCGTGATCTACGAAGGCTATGGCTTATCTGAAACGGCTGCCTCGGCCACCTGTAATAGACCAGGTTCTTATGAGTTAGGCTCTGTAGGGCCCGCGCTTAATTGTGTCGAGATTATGACTGTAGATGATAATGGTCAAGGCGTGGAAGTGGGTCAACGAGGAGAAGTTTTGATCCGTGGCCCACATATCATGCAAGGCTATTGGCAAAATGCTGCGGCCACCGAGGAGTCGATTGACTCACAGGGCTGGTTTAAAACGGGCGATGTTGGTGTGATTCACGCAAATGACCACTTAAGCATAGTTGACCGTATAAAAGACATGATCATTGTTTCAGGTTTCAATGTTTACCCCAATGAAATTGAAGCGGTGGTCTATGGCCACCCCAACGTAAGCGAGTGCGCCGCGATAGGGGTGCCCGATGCGGCTAGTGGTGAAGCCATTAAGTTGTACATAGTTAGTAACGACCCCGAGCTAGAAGCTGCTGATGTCATCGCCTTTTGTCGAGACGAGCTGACTTCGTATAAAGTGCCTAAACAAATTGTGTTTATGCAGGACTTACCAAAATCACCTGCAGGCAAGGTACTGCGCAGAGAATTACGAGAGCTATAAAGATGCCAACTGATTTCCAATTTATTACTGTACCGCAGATTAACTTTGCGCTTGGTGCTGCCGCCAATTTGGCAACGGTTTGCGCTTCACATGGCGTAACCAGGCCCTACATCGTTACCGACCCAGGCATATTGCAGTTCAATTTGCTCGACAGCGCACTTGCCGAATTTAAAGTTGCACCGGTGATATACAGTGATGTAGTGGCTGACCCACCTGAACATGTGGTGATCGAGGCAACGGCTGCAGCAAAAGACGCCGGTTGTGATGGAGTCGTTGGATTTGGCGGCGGAAGCTCCATGGATGTAGCCAAATTAGTTGCAGTGCTGCTATCTGGTGAGCAAGACCTGCCGAGCATGTATGGCGTGGACTGCGTTAATTGTACACGAGTGCCACTAATTCAGGTGCCAACCACCGCTGGAACGGGTTCAGAGGCAACTAATGTGGCGATTGTGACCACTGGTGAATCAACCAAGGCGGGCGTTGTCAGCCGCCAGCTATACGCTGACCATATCATTCTAGATGCAGAATTAACCTTGGGTTTACCTGCGCATGTGACTGCCGCTACTGGCATTGACGCGATGGTCCATGCTATTGAAGCTTTTACCAGCAAACGGCTAAAAAACCCAATGTCAGATATGCTGGCTCTGAAGGCTCTTGATCTGATGTCTTCGAGCATAACAACAGCGGTGGAGCAGGGCAGTGACCTTCAAGCTCGTAGCAACATGCTTTATGGCGCTATGCTGGCGGGCCAAGCGTTTTCCAATTCTCCTGTAGGAGCGGTGCATGCTTTGGCCTACCCTCTGGGCGGTAGTTATCACATTCCGCATGGCTTAAGCAATTCTTTGGTTCTGCCGCATGTTTTACGTTTCAATGCGGCGTCTGCGGTGGAGTTGTATGAGCAAATTTGCCAAGTTGTTCTGCCACAGGCAGCGCGTGACTCGCAAGGCATAGAGCTGGTAAACCAATTGGCGGATTACTTTCTTGGGCTGGCGCGCGACTTAGGTCTGCAGACCACTTTAGCGGAAATGAATATTGCATCCGCTGATGTACCCGGTTTGGCAGAACAAGCGATGTTGCAGCAACGTCTGTTGATTAATAATCCACGTGAAGTGCTTTATAATGACGCGCTCGCTATTTACCAGGCTGCCTACTAAATTTATGCAAGACCCATTAGACCGTAATGCTTATTTTTACTTCTTAGATATCAGTACTCGCTGGATGGATAATGATATTTATGGTCACGTGAATAACGTTACGTATTATAGTTACTTCGATACCATTGCTAATCAATACTTGATTGAGCGGGGCGACTTAGACATTCAAAACGCTGAAGTTGTGGGCTTTGTTGTGGCATCAAATTGCCAGTATTTGGCCCCGATTGCGCACCCTGAGAAAATCGACCTTGGTTTTCGCGTCAATACCTTAGGCAGTAAATCAGTTGAATATGGAATTGCTATTTTTAAGGCTGGCGAATCAATCGCAAGTGCACATGGTAGCTTTACGCATGTGTTTGTAAATCGTGCCAGTGGCAAATCTGTAGCAATTCCAGAATCCATACGCCAAGCTTTAGAGCTGGCCATCATTTAAAAAAACAATAACCCCAATTGGAGAAATTTATGGGAATGACCTTAACAAAAGACACAATTGAAGAGTCAATTGGTCAAGAAGTCGGAGTATCAGAATGGGTGGAAATGACCCAAGAAAGTGTAAATACCTTTGCAGATATTACACGTGATCACCAGTTTATTCACATTGACGAAGAGAAAGCCGCACAAACGCCTTTTGGCGGCACCATCGTGCACGGCTTCTTTACTGTTTCAATGCTCTCGCATTTTTCTGAAACAGGTTGTGGCATCAATTTTGAAGGAGCAAAGATGGGCCTCAACTACGGCAGTGACAAACTGCGGTTCTTGAACCCAGTTCGAGTTGGTTCGCGTATTCGTGGCCGGGCTAAGCTGCTTTCGGTGGTTGAGAAAAACCCAGGTCAATTTCTGGTTAAAACAGAAATGGTTGTCGAAATAGAAAATGTTGAAAAGCCCGCTCTGATCACAGAGTGGCTAACAATGATTATCACATAACAAATAAAATTCAAAGGTTTAAGAATGACTATTAATTTTAATGATCAAGTAGCAATCGTCACTGGTTCGGGAAATGGCCTAGGCCGAAGTCACGCTATGGCGTTGGCTGAGCGCGGTGCCAAAGTAGTAATTAACGACTTAGGCGGTGCTCGCGATGGCACCGGTGGTTCAAGCGACGCTGCCAAAGAAGTTGTAGCTCTTATTGAGGCTAAAGGTGGTCAAGCGATCGCTAATGGCGCTAATGTCGCTGATTTCGCTCAAGTTGAAGAGATGATTGCTCAAACCATGGAAAAATGGGGAAGAGTCGATATTGTGGTCAATAATGCAGGGATATTGCGAGATAAAAGTTTCGCAAAGATGTCGATGGAAGACTTTAAGCTAGTCGTCGATGTGCATTTAATGGGCAGCGTAAACTGCACTAAAGCAGCCTGGGACATTATG
>JBLHME010000027.1:0-38762 GCA_047623225.1 Cryomorphaceae bacterium | reverse complement strand
TTCGAGACCAAGTGCCAATCCGGCATTATTGATCAATACATCAATGTTTTGGAACTCGATGGGCAATGACTCTAGGGCATCGGAGACGGCCGCTTGATCGGTCACATCGCAAACAACAATGTGGGTTGGCACATGCAATTGTTGTTTGAGTTCAATTAGCTTTTCCTCACGCCGAGCAAACAGCACAAGTTGATAACCAAGCTCAGCCAGACCAATCGCCGTGGCTCGGCCTAAACCGGCCGACGCGCCAGTAATAAGTGCAGTTTTAGAAGACATAGAAAAGGCTCTTTATTATAAAGAGCCTATTATGGTTAATCGTGGGCTAGCCTACAAACAGATTGTGGCAATCTTGTCGTTGGTGGTTTTGATTGGTATGCAAATTGATTCGTCGGGTGGGCCGGGCGGGCCGGGTGGGCACATGGCGGACTCATCACCAGCGATGGGAGAAGAATAGACGCGTCCAGGCACAACAATTTTTTGTAACTTACCCTGCATGCCCGCTGGTGTGCTGTCTATGCGGGTTAAGGCGTAAAGCTCATTGTCTGAATCTTGACCAAACCCGGCTACAAAGTCAGAAACCCCATCCCCCAGAAATTCCAAAACATTGTTACCTGCATCAAGATAGAACATGCGTCGAAAGAAATCTGCGAAAATATAGCGTCCTTGCAAAACAGGAATCTGGCTGCCACGATATACGTAACCGCCGGTAATCGAAAAGCCATCATCGTGATCATACTCAGCAATTGGGTCTACCAAATCGTTAGGCTCACCTGGCGCCGCTACACCACTAACATAACTACCGGTTTCAGGATTGTAAAAGCTGAAAGAACCCTCTTTCCAATTCCAACCATAATTCCCACCGTTAGTAACAATGTTTATTTCTTCAATTTTGCGTTGACCAACATCCGCTACATACAAATCGTCTGTATCTGCATCAAATGACATTCGATACGGGTTGCGTAGCCCATAGGCAAATATTTCATCTTCTCCGGAATCAAGTAGAAAAGGATTATCGGCAGGTATTCCATATTTGCCATTTACCGAGTTATCTCCCAACGGATCTATTCGAAGAATACTACCCAAGACGTTAGTGTTGTCTCTCCCGGTACCGCGAAGACCATGACCTGGCCCTTGGTCATTCGCTCCACCGCCGTCCCCTAGCGCTATGAATAAGTAACCACTCGAATCAAATGCTATATCACCACCGTTATGGTTACCTTGTGGTTGATCTACAATTATCAGCGTGTCTTGCTTAACGATCCTTGAATTACAACTTGGGTCATCAGCGCGATACTCTACTATCATGGATCGATGTTGAGGGAGTCGGTCTGGAGCGACTGTAGAAAAATCTACCGAGGCATCTTGGTGCTCTCTAACTGGCTCTGATTGATAAGTATAAAATAGTCCGTTGTTTGCAAATTGTGGGTGGAACGCGACACCTAACAATCCACGCTCATCATTTCCGGTTGTGCTTAGCGAAACCAAATCCGAGCCAACATCATGGAACAAGGTTTTATCTCCGCTCAACAGATCAACTCTAAAAATCTTTCCTTTTTGCTCCACAACAAACAGACTGCCATCGATACCATGTGATCGAACAGCCTTAACTGGGGCATTAAACCCACCAGCGACTTCATGCAATTGAATGGAGATTGCCCCGGGAACTATACTTGGAATAGGGTCGGTAACCGCTGTAGGAAAATCCAATGCTGTCGTATTCGGTATCGTGGGAGGTGGTTGATTGCCGATCTCTGTGCCATCTGCCATAGTCACCGTATTGACCGGCCCAACGGTCCACCCAGGCTGAAAATCTGCAAGAATTTCATCTCTAGAAGTTGCACCAATAGGATCAGAGTCATCATTAAAAAACTCTACTGACCGAATCGCCTCTTCGATAAGAAAACCGTTTCGACGATATTCACTTCGAATCTCCCAACCATATGGATTCCATGGTTCCATACCGTCTGCGTTTTGATGGCACAATTGACAGCCGTCACCAGAAGTAATGTCGTCAGAATTGGACTCGGGATAAATGGACTGCCAAGTATTGCGAAAATCTTCTATCGCTTTTACTGGTTGGCTTAACAGCACAAGTATAGCCACGCCAGCGCAATGGGTAGCCAAGCGTAAATTCAATTTTTGCAATCTATTTTATCTCCATGCTCTATTTAGATCATCATATTATCAAACATACCCGGCACTTCTATTCGAGGTGCGTCTCCGGTATAGCTTGGCGAGGTGCGTGGAAATACAGATACGCCGGAACCGGGCGCGACCCAATCGCTGACTTTGCTGAAAAAGCTATCGATGTCAGTCAGCGGGTCTATGTCAGGCGTTCGTAGTGACTCATTGTCGTATTTATCCACTTCTGCGTCTTGAAATATTTCACCATAAACACCGCCGCGCACGCCTTCACCTATCACAAACATTAAATTGCCTTTGCCATGATCCGTACCGCTGTCACCATTATCTCTGATCTGGCGGCCAAATTCTCCGGCGATAGTAACTACAATATTTGATCCAGCAGAAGAGTTTGGTAGGCTCGCCCACAATGCTGAGAAGCCACTGTGCAGCGCACTCGGATCATTAGGGCTCGCTCCAAACTGGCCGCCAAAAATATCTTTAAAACCTGTTTCAATTCCCCGGTATTCGTAAGGATTGTTGGGGTCACTGGCCAGTATCGCTGGGATCCTTCGTTGATCACCATGGCTGTCCCAACTGCCGTAGCTCATCGACATCACTCGAGGGTCGAGTTGTGCCACATCATTAATAGCAATCATATCGTATAGGTTTTGTATTTGGTTGGCGAAGGACCCGCTGCGCAACACTCTTCTATTGTTCGGATCGCCCACGTCACCAGGATCGTTTGGATCAATGTTTATATCTCCAACACCTGAATCTAAGGCTCTTATTAGATCTGGCACAGGTATGTTTTCATCTGTTAATAGCGCCTTAACCAACTCTCCAAACTCGCGTATTTTTGATTCATGATCTTGTGCTTTCTGATATGCAGCGGCAACCTGTTCTTGACGTAGTGCCGCGTAATAATTCTTTGCCGCCCTAGCCATTTTATCATCTTGATTTTTGAACTGATCTGAACCTAAATCATGATCAAACAAACCAAACCGACGAGAATTATCCACTGAGATTAAGTCTATGTTATCGGCTATTGTTGGGTCGTAATTGGGTGCAGCTCCCTTTGGTCCATACAAGAAAGCATTAGCCGAGCTGTTCATTGAAAGTGCCTTACCGCCAGCTGAACGCGCCAATCGACCACCCCAACCGGATGCCTCTCTGTTGTTGAGATTGGCTAGAGTATCGCCTTGCGCCAACATCAGTGAAGAAAGATCGTGTGCGCGATTAGTGCCTCCCACCGCGCTGAAGACTAAGGCCGCATTACCTTCTCGCATCATATCGATAAGCCAGCCGGCTTCACGCCAAATGCCAAACTTTTCGCCGCTGTTTACACCGGTTGCGTCTACCAAGCCTTTGGAGTTCCAGTTGGCATCACCCACTTCAAACTCAACATAATCTTGTTCGTAGCGTTGTTGCGCTGTGGCCGTTGTTTCTTCTAGTTGGTGCGATCGCGTTCTATGCTTCCAGTACTTTCCTCCAAAACTATCATCGGCGGTGTCATAGGCAGGCACAAGCAAATGGCGTAAATCTGGCCCTCCAGATAGATTTAAATTAACCAATATTTTTTTGTTAAGCGGCGAAGGCGCTGCATATGCGCTGGAACCGATAATAGATGAAGCATCGGCACCAAAAAGCAAGCTACTATAAAACGCCGATTGCATAAATTGTCTGCGGTTGAAATCTCGATGGTTCATTGTTGTCCCTCGGCGAAAATAAACGGCGTTGTAAAAATAAAACCCAGCGCGCTATTGACCCGTTCACGAGCATGCTTGCGCACAGTTGCACCAGCATCTTCTAATGAGTAACTTTCTGTTGCGTTTAGCCTAATCTTTACTTGGCCAAGCTGATTTAGAACGTCTTGTATTGTTGGGCTATCAGCAATCTCTTGCCCTGTATAAACTCGATTTAGAATCGCTACTTCATGTGGTTCGTAATCGCCTCCGTTGTCATCACAGTAGTCGTTCCAGCTGCCATCGTAATTGCCTAACGCATCGCGATTCGTCAGTATTTCTAAAATCGGAGCATCTGTTGCCTGCTCTTGGAGTTGGTAGTCTTCAATAATACACATGATCAAATTAAAATCGTGCCCATAATCTCCGTCATTATCATCTTCAGGATCAAACAAGGCTGCGCCCAACATAGAGTATAAGTGCGCTCTTTCCAGTTCTGTGTAGTTTTCCATATCGCCAACAGCGTGATTCCATAGCCACGGCGCCACGTCTGCTACGTAAAATTCGCCGGGGGCTCGCTGCGGCAAGACCGTTTGCCACTTCTTTTCCCAAGGTTGCCCTTGGTCACAAGTTTTACATGCAACTGCATCTCGCATGCGATATTCGTCGTCGGTTAGCACATTAAAATTATTTTCAAACACCAGGCTTGATTCAGCAGCCTCTAGACCAGTCTGGCCTCCAAACACATTGTGTGCAGGTCTGAAAAAGTCCCCCGCGTTGTCGTCACTAATAGAGCCTCCTACAGAACGGCCTGCGCGACCATCGTAGGAACCGCCACCAAAGTAGGCTTCTAGATTATCTAGGTTATTTTTATTTGCTTGATAAAGTGCGCGCTCATGTGATGTCAGGTACTTGCGATGCTGTCGACCATGCAACAGCGTGGAAACAGCATAAGACTGGATAAACTCTAGGAAATTCTTATTTGGCCCAAGCGCTGCCCACGATAACCGAAGCATAGTCTTGCTAGACTCGCTCAAATTGTCGTCCGCTAAAACAGAAATGATCATCACTGGTAGGTTTTTAAGGCTCTCTGGGTGCGCCATTGATATTGGCATCAGAGCGTTAATTTTTGCCTCTGCATCAGCGCCAGCTATTGATACCCCCAACACATTTACAGCGGCAACATGGTGGCGCGCAGTACCAAATACAACCACTAGATCATCATCCGGACCATCTGAGTTTTCCAATGGCATATCTGTTAGCAATCTCGCCGTCTGCGGAATAGTTACATCTTCATGGTTTGGATCATCTTCACCAAAAATACCGTAGAAAAGCTGGTGGATTTCGCGCGCGAAGTCGTCATTACACTGACAAATAAACTCTCCGCCTACGGAGCGCCACTGGTTTCGATCGTGACCATACTGTTCTGCTGCTGCCGCCGACTTTGCTGCAACACCCATAATTTCATGATACGGGAGGCCCGCTTCGTGCGCTTGCATAATTATGTCGTAATAGCGCGCTACCTGAGACCGGCTTACTCCTGCATCAAGGTTGACTGCAAGGTGATAATTAGTTTCCCAGAAGCCTATTCGTTGTCTAAATGGATTTAAGCCTCTTACCGTAATCATGCGGTTATAACCGTCGTCAAAATTGCTCTTATTTAGACCAAAATTTTCACGACTTGTCCCAGTTGGTATGGGGAGGTTCGACGCATCGTTGGAAATAAACGCTATCCACTCCTGTAAAGTGCCGTGTTGTGTAGCGCTATCTGTGTAGATTTCGCCTATTGCAAGAGGTGATAACTTATCATTGTGCTCTCCAAAATGGAGCATCTCAACGATTGCTAGTTCTGGATTCATATCAGCCCAAACAATTATTTGCTCAGTGGTGGCATGGCCACCGAAAGCAAATATTTTGAGCACTTTGCGAACCGCGCGCTCGTCCCAGCCACCACGAGTCAGTATCGGCAACTCGTTTCTATACTGTTTGGAGGGTGCCAGCTCTAAACGAGAGGCGTTAAAATCCGCTCCCGAGCCAATCGCGCTAATGGTTATATAGTTAATCAAGCGCTGAAGGTGTTCCGGTATTACGTAGCAGTTGTCGGTGCCTCCAAAGGCTTCTACGTCACTGCCATTTACTTGAACAGCGATGCCGCCTTGCGCCACCATTGCCAAATCAAAACAGAACTCCACGTCCTCTTCTTGTAAGTCAAAGGCTGCGTAAACTTGGTTGCCTTCGGTTACCGCTTGAGGCGGCTCAATTAACTCATTCATTTCAATACTGACACGCATTCCAGAAGGTTCTGGTTCGGGCTCTTGTCTGCCAGACAACAAGTTGTTGTTGATCACCGACATGACCGCCATTAACTTGTCTCTTTCGATAGGCTCCGCATTTGCTTGAAATGCAACTAACAAAGAAACCGCAACGGCGAACGGCGTGCGAAAAGCTTTGCCAAAGAAAGACCTTGGTAAGTATTGTGATGGCCTGCGCTGAAGCGAGCATTGCCGTTGTAATCGTAGCGCTACGATTAGCTTGGTTGATTGAAACATACTACTTAGCACCGAAATGTTGTTTTTATTTCCGGCAACGAATGAGCCTATCTTCGTTACCGCACCATTTCCTACCAATATAACCCTGTAATAACCGCGGACGATAATAGCCTAATGACTATAAACAAATCATTAACTATTTCCTAGAAAAAAAATACCATCTAAACCACTGATCCGTATGCTTTATGTCAAAAATCGTCAGTTGTTACTGAGTGCTTTGTCTACTATTTCAGCTACGTCCTTACTCAGACCGCTGTGTGATTGTATGTGTTGTAACTGCGCTAACATCAAGCCCGAATAGGGTTGCGCCAACCTCCTCCAGTTGTTAAACACACCTGCCATTCGTGCGGCAACTTGTGGGTTAATCTTGTTTAGGGCGACAATTTGCTCGCCTATAAATTCATAAGCCTTTCCATCTGATTGATGAAACCCTTTTGAGTTGCTAGCAAACGCCCCTAATAGTGAACGAACTTTGTTTGGGTTGCGCAATGAAAATGCCGGGTGCGACATCAATGATTTAACTTCAGACAACACATTATCTTGAGGAGACATAGCTTGTATTGCAAACCACTTATCTAACACCAGGGTGTCACTTTTCCACTGCGCGTAAAAGCCCTCCAACAAGGCTTGCTTTTCAGGGTACACAGAATGTACCAAACAGGTAAAGGCAGCCAGGCGATCTGTCATATTGTCGGCCTCTTGATATTGTCGGTAAGCCGTTTCAAGGTGGCGTGGTTTTTCAGTAGCCACTAAATACGCTAGGCTGGTGTTTTTAAGCGCTCGCTGCGCCATAGACTCTGCGCTCAATGAAAAGTGCTGGGCTTGATTGCTCCTGTAAGTTGCTTCGAGTTCAGGCTCCAAGTCGGCCGCTAGTTTCGCCACCATAGCCTTGCGCGCAGCGCTAACGGCTTGTGGGTCAAGATGATCGAGCTGCTCAGAAAGATAAGCCGCAGACGGTAGTGTTAACATTTCTGCTTTAAGAGCCAGGTCTTGTTGCTTGCTCTTGATTACATTTCTAAAACTCTCCAACACTCCTTGATAGGTGTGTTTATTTACCTCTCCATTGGATATAGCGGGCAGCAAGGCGTTTAAACTTAATCGCTGCATTGCCTCCCAACGCGCAAAGCCATTGTCGTCTACCTTTATTAATGCAGCCAACTCTTCATCGCTTTGCGCAAACTTCAATTTAACTGGTGCAGAGAAATCTCTTAAGATTGACACCCGTGGCTGTTCAAGCAAGTCATCAAAATAAAAACTCTGCTGAACGTCGCTAAGTAAAAGAGTTGACTCACTCAACTTGCTGCCTGAGACAGAAAAGAGAGCGATTTTGATCGGAATCAAGAACGGCTTTTTACTTTCTTGGTTGGGCGTTGGTGGGCACGATTGCTCAAGGTCTAGGCTTAGCCGGCCGTTGTTGTAGGTTTGTTCAACCCGCACCTCTGGCGTGCCAGATTGCGTGTACCACAATCTAAATTGGGTTAGGTCCACATCATTTGCTTGCTCCATGCATTGCACAAAATCTTCAGTGGTCACAGCCTGCCCATCAAACCGATCAAAATATAGATCGGTGGCTTTGCGAAAGCCTTGCACCCCTACCATTGAGTGCATCATACGAATCACTTCGGCACCTTTTTCGTAGATCGTGACCGTGTAGAAATTGTTTATCTCTTGGTACGACTCTGGGCGGATCGGGTGGGCCATGGGCCCCGCATCTTCTTTAAATTGATGGGCACGCAGCACCTGCACATCGCGTATGCGTTTAACCGTGCGTGAACCTTGATCTGCGCTGAACTCTTGATCACGAAAAACCGTAAAACCTTCCTTCAAGCTCAGTTGAAACCAGTCTCTACAGGTCACACGATTGCCAGACCAGTTGTGGAAATATTCGTGGCCAATAACGCTCTCAATGCCTTCATAGTCAGCATCGGTGGCTGTCTCTTGCTTAGCCAACACATACTTAGAGTTGAATACGTTGAGCCCTTTGTTTTCCATGGCCCCCATATTGAAATCATCTACCGCAACAATATTGTATATATCTAAATCATACTCGCGGCCATAAACTTGTTCATCCCAGCGCATAGATCTCTGCAAGGATTCCATGGCGTGTTGGCACTTGTCTATATTGTGCTCCTGGGTGTAAATATTAAGCTCTATACGGTTGCCAGAGAGCGTAGTGAAATAATCTTTAATTGATTCCAAGTCACCGGCGACCAGGGCAAACAAATAGCTGGGTTTTGGGTGAGGGTCTGACCAAACAGCCCAATGCGTGCCGTCAGTGTTTTGCCCTTTATCCAGCAGGTTGCCGTTGGCGAGCAGTACTGGGCACTGCGTTTTACTGGCCGTTATACGCACTTGATATACCGCCAAGACATCAGGCCGATCTAAGAAATAACTAATGCGGCGAAAGCCTTGGGCTTCGCACTGTGTACAGAAATTACCGCTCGACTGGTATAAACCTGATAGCTCTGTATTTAAATGCGGCTCTAGTTCTGTGACTATAATTAGTTTGAAATTACTTGGCACATTATGAATGCGCAGCGACTCTTCGCTTAAGACATAGTTTGGCGCCGAGGCAGCCTGCCCATTCAACTCTAGCGCCAGCCCATTCAACTCTAGCGACAATAGAACCAGCTTTTCACCATCCAAGCAAAGAGGCTTATTGTGGTCACCATTGCGCTCTATTTCGAGCTCTGAATGGACAATGGTTTTACTTTCTCCCAAAGATATATCGAGGTTCACCCGCCTAATAAAAAAGTCTGATGGTTGATAGTCTTTGAGGTAAGTCGTGCTCGCCGGAGCGCCAGGAGCGAAGTCGTTTTCTAGCATAATGAAGAGGGGGTTAAAATTGTGACCAAACGGGGTTTAAATCTTTGCTAAGGGGTTGCGCGCTGCCTAGCCTAGTCCAAGAATGATTAGGAGAGTGAAAATCAGAACCGATCGATGCAGCCAAGTCATGCTGTTTGCTCAAATCGCCCAACATTGCTATTTGTTGTTTATCGGTTGTTGGGGTGGATACCTCAAGGGCTTGCACTCCTGCCGGTACCATTTCAGTGATCAGCCGAATTAACTTAGTGCGCGTAAACTTATATCTTAACGGGTGAGCCAGAACGGCAACGCCTCCGGAATTGTTAATCCATTGCCCGACTTGTTCTAAACCCGGCCATTGCATCGGCACAAAGCCTGGCTTTCCGCGCACCAGGTAGCGCTTAAAGGCTTGTTTCAAATTCTTCGCATAAGACAACTCCACTAGAGCCTGCGCAAAATGCGGCCGTGTTGGAACTGCGCCTTTTTGTAAGTTGCTCTGCACCAGCTCTCTTAGGTCTATATCGTGTTTCTCGAGATCTTGATACATCAACTCAGCGCGCTCAAAACGGCGGCCGCGATTTGATTCAATGCCTTTGCGCAGGGCTGAATTATTGGGGTCTATGTTAAGGCCAACTATATGCAACAACTGGTTTTCCCACGAACACGAAAGCTCAACGCCATTGATCAAAGTTAGGCCGCTATCAATTGCAGCGGCTTGCGCTTCATCTAAGCCTGCAACGGTGTCGTGATCGGTTAATGCAAGATGGCTTACGCCATGCGCCGCGGCCAATTCAACCAATGCCGTTGGACTAAGGCTGCCATCCGAAAAATGCGAATGGCTGTGTAAATCAAAGTTCATCATAAGGCGCCTCATCCAACGGAAAACGATAGATGGGTTCGTATTCTGCGCCACTGGTGGTCAGCACACTTTCATACAACACCACTTCTTCTATTAGGGTTTCGAACGAAACGTTAATGGGTATTTTTCCAGCATAGCTGTTTTTGCTGTGACGGTACCTGCCCAGTGTAACGTGCGGGATGAATTTTCGTTTATCTAGCTGCAGATTGATGGACTTAATCGCTGAACTAACTTGTTGATGTAGGCTGACCATATCTGCTGTTTTTTCAACCATGGTGGCAAGCAGTTTTGGCCGTGTTTCAGGAAAAGGTTGAGGGTGACTCAGATTGATTAAAAACTGCGTTTGCTGTAAAGCATAATCTAACTGTTCTGCCAACGACTCTAAATCTATTTGTTCTTGCTCTCCTAGAAAAGCTAACGTTATATGGTAGTTGCCTTGGTCTACCCAGCGCACGGCGCTGCTTTTGTCTTGATAAGACATCTTGGCCGCCAGGTCGCCCATCTCATTGGCCGTTTCGCGCGAGATTGGTAAAGCTATAAAACTGCGTATCGTCATGTTATTGGCGAGTGGGTCTGGGGTCCTCTAGAATAACATTGCCAAAGTGCTTTGGCTGATCTTTTAATAACTAGGCCCGCTTACTGTGCTATAGATAGGGCTGGATAAAAAATGTATATCTCTAGACAAGAAACACAACGCTTGATTCAAGAACTTGCTACGCTTAAACAGGAGCATCGCGAGCTGGATATTGCTATTGATGAAATGGCTATCAAGGTTCAGGCCAACCAACTCGATATAAAGCGCTTAAAAAAACAAAAGCTACGTCTTAAAGACAGTATCTCTCGCTTAGAAAGCAACCTCATTCCTGATTTGCACGCCTAGTTAATCGCTGCTTATTGTTCTGCCAATGCTTGCTTATCTTGTACTGGTGGAGTTTGTTGTTTTTGTTGAAACATCACCAAGCCATTTAATAAGTTAAACGCTTCATTTAGTTGGTAGTCTTTTGCCAGCAAATCACTTATTTCTAGTTCATTTTTGTTGTCAGACTTCTTGGGAGTGCTTTTACTGTCATTCTCTAGGTGCCTAGGCAGATCATTTTCTTTGATTCGTTTAAAACCGTCTTTTAACTCCTTAAATTGCCGCTGCTCAACAATAACGTCTGGCAAGATTCCTGAAGCCTGAATGGAGTTTCCGCTGGGGGTGTAATAACGTGCAGTGGTTAATTTAATGCCTTCTTGTTCCCCAACATTCATCACTGTCTGTACGGAGCCCTTACCAAAAGATTGAGTGCCTAGAATTAGCGCTCGCTTATGGTCCTGTAAAGCGCCGGCTACAATCTCAGACGCTGAGGCAGAGCCTCCATTGATTAGCACTACCACAGGCTTGCCATCTATTAGGTCAACAGATGTGGCCATGTAGTCTTGGTCGTTCGCCTCATCGCGCCCTTTAGTGCTAACGATTGGCCCTTCTTGTACAAAAGCATCGGCTATCGAGATAGCGCTATTAAGCAAACCCCCAGGATTGTTTCGTAAGTCTATGATTAGCCCAGAAAACTCTTCTATCTGTCTTAACTGCTTGAGCTCTTTGCGAAAACTCTCCGATGTTCCAGCTTGAAATTGTGTAACCCTCAGATAACCGATTTGATCGCTCAACCTCTTGCGTTTTACCGAGGCAAAACGAACGATGGCTCTTTCCAGTTCAACATCGAAAGGTTCCGGTGTGCTTTCACGCAGTATGGTTAACACGATGGATGTGCCTGGCTCACCGCGCATTTGATCTGTTGCGTCTTGTAAGTCCAAGCCCGACACGGTTTTTCCGTCAATCCGAATAATTAAGTCACCGGTTTGAATGCCCGCCTCTGCGGCAGGAGTATCATCTATAGGCGTTACCACTTTTACAAAGCCATCCTCCATGATGACCTCCATGCCGAGGCCGCCAAATTGGCCTGTGGTCCCTTCGTTTAGCTCTTCGTAACGGTCTGCCTTCATATAAACTGAGTGCGGGTCAAGGCCGTTGAGCATGCCTTCTATCGCATAGTCTAATAATTGCTCGTCAGTAACTGGCTCTACATAACTGCGTTTGATACGCGTGAATATTTCAGCAAAGCTTTTTATCTGGTCTAACGGCAGTGGTGTTTGGTCGCTCTGATATAAATCTCCATCGGCCAACTCCTGGTTGGTCACCGCCTCGGCCTCTTCGGTTTGTGCTTTTGCTGGGTTAATTAACGACACAACAAGCAGTGCTAGAAAAAAAGCTTTCGCGCCGTTTAAATAAATAGCTTTGTCTATTAGTAGAAATAATTTTTGCATTGTAAACCTTTAACCAAAACACCCATTATTGACACCATTTCGCTGGATCCACTGGGCTAGCGTTTTTTCGTATCTCGAAGTATAGACCGGACGACTTCAAGCCTCCTGTCACACCAGATCGTGATATCAGCTCGTTTGTGTCGACTTGATCTCCTACTGATTTATAGATTACCTCATTGTGGCCATAGAGACTAATATGCTCATCTCCATGATCAATAATCAATAACAAACCGTAACCTTTGAGAAAATCCGCAAAGAGCACCCTGCCACGAAACACCGCAGTGACCGGAGTGCTTTGTTTCGCTGCAAAGAACACGCCATCCGACACCATGCCTGAGGCCGCTACGCGCGAACCATAATTTCGTATCCGCTTGCCTGTTGATGGGTATCTCAGTCGGCCTTTCTGCTCAATGAAGCCCCCTCTCACGGGATAACGCTGCACCGGCACAGGCTGGTTACGCTGTTGTGCTGCTTTGGCTTCTTGCTCGCGTTTTTTTTGTTCTGCCCTCTTTAATTCTGCAGCCTGTTTTGCCAACTCCTTAAGAAGCGTGTTGAGTCGCGCCCGATCCTCTTTCAATGCGGCAAGTTTCTGGCTTGATTGACTTACTTCTTTGTCAAGTTTGGTCACGACTCTACTGCGCTTTTTCTGTGCTAAACCCCAATTTTCTTGTTGTTGTCGCTGCTGCATTTGTTGCTTAGACAGTTGTGCTAGCAACTCCTCTTGTTGTTTTCTTAAGTCGCTTATGCGCAACAACTCCTCTTGTACTTGGTTAATTCGCAGGCGCATTGCTGCGGAGAAGTACTCGCTATAATTCGCTAAACGGCCCACCGCGTATGGGTTTTGCTGATTTAGTAACAACTTTAAGTAGTTGTCTTGGCCGTTGGTATATCGACTAACAATTAGCGCTTTTAAAGCATCTCGATTATTTGACTGCTGTTGCTGAGCTCCCTCTATCAGGGATTTTTGAAACTCTAGGGTTTTTACTGTATGTTCTAGTTTATCCTTAGTTTGCTGCATTTTTTTGGCTAGGAGGTTGATTTTCTGCTCTGACTCCAAAAGCTCATCGCGGGCTGTCTTTAGTTTTTTCTTGCTGGTATTTAAGTTACCGCTGAGCTTTTTGATTTGTGTCGCTATTCTTTCAACCGAAGCCCTATATTCACTGCTCGCGTCTGCCTCTACCCTAAGACTAAAACAAAGGCATAAAGTTGTAGATAACAATAGCGAAAGGGCCAAATGATGATTCATATTTAAACTTTACTAAGGGTCTTTACACTTTCGTGTTCTAGGGCATTTAATTGCTGTGACACTATTGTATAATTCGCGCCAGTTTTGATTATAGCTTGGGCTCCGAGCGCCCACATCACTTATGTTCTTAGAATTTTTAAACCAAAACATCTGGGCCGTTGTTGCCTTTGCAATTGTTTTTAACTTGCTATTAATGTCTATAATGCAAGGACAAGTGCGGGGCGCTAATATGGTTTCTCCTCTCGAAATGCCGCAATTGCAACGTAACGGTAAATCCATAGTGCTCGATGTTAACACCGTCGCAAACTTCGCGGTTCAACACATTCCAAATGCGTCCAATATCCCTCTGGAAGACATCAACGCAGAAAATAAAGCATTACTAAAACATAAAAAGAGCACCACTATCATCGTATGCCAATCTGGTACACGCAGCGCTAAAGCCGCTAAAAAACTGGTTGCACTCGGGTTTGATAACGTAAACATATTACGTGGCGGCCTGATGGGTTGGACCAAAGAAAACCTACCCGTTACCTCCAGCTAATAGACTTGTCTGTTTGGTTTTGAAAACGATCCGTTTGTGGCCAAAACCTCAGCTTAAACTTGTACTCTTACAACTAAATAGAAAAATATAAACATGGCCGAAGAAAAGAAAACCAACACCTTTGATATACGAAAGATTTATATCAAGGATGCTTCCCTTGAATCACCTAATGCTCCTGATATCTTCCTTACAGACCCGGTTCCACCCGAGGTTAATGTTGACGCAACCATTCGCGCCACAGCCTTAAAGCAAGAAGACTACTATGAAGTGGTTCTGGGTATTACAGTAACCTCCACTATGGGCGAACAAACGGCGTTCCTGGCTGAAGTTCATCAAGCCGGTGTCTTTCATATTGTAGGTATTCCAGAAGATGATATGCCGTTGGCTCTTGAGATAGCTTGCCCTAACGTATTGCTGCCTTTTTCTCGCGAAGCCATATCAGAGTTGGTATCAAAAGCTGGTTATCCTCAGTTATTACTGTCGCCAATCAATTTTGAAGCTTTGTATCAACAAAAACTTCAGAAAAAGGCCAGCGCTGCGTTAGAGGCTAAAACTGAACAAGACGAGACATCTCACTAGTTCATCGCTTTTTTGGCGTCGTCTGCCAAATTTTTATTGGCAGGCGCTGCACAGTTCACAAGGAGTGTTTATAATCAGAGTATGAATACCATTAAAATCCTATCGCTTTTGACTTGTCTCTGCTTGCTGGCGGCTTGCAACACCCTGCAAAAAACCGATGATGTGAACCTGCAGAAAAGCGCTGACCCACTACAATATTTCAATCGAAAGGTCTACGCATTTAACGATGTGGCCGACAAGGCAGTATTACGACCCATAGCTGTCGCTTATTCAACGGCGCTCCCTCGCCCTGCGCGTTCTGGTATTGGTCACTTTTTCGATAATCTCGGTGAACCGCTTAACGTGCTAAATAATTTACTACAAGGCAAGTTTGATCGAGCGCTTCATTCTACCTACCGCTTCACGGTAAACAGCACTTTAGGCTTATTCGGTTTTTTTGATGTGGCTAAACGTTATGATGTGGTCGAGAAGCCTGAGGATTTTGGACAAACACTGGCTGCTTGGGGCGTTGAGCCTGGGCCATATCTCGTGTTACCGTTTTTTGGGCCTAGTAATGCCCGAGATGGGTTTGGTCAGTTTAGTAGTAGTCTAGCTTTCTTTCCTAATTCAATCGTAACCGACTCTAGTACCGGCAGCGTAGGTTTATCTGTAATCGGTGTTGTTGACTCTAGGGCAAGTGTTTTGGGCGCTAGTAGTGTGTTAGATTCCCAACTAGACCCCTATCAATTTCTTAAAGTAGCCTACGAAACTTCCCGCGTTAACCGCCTGTATGACGGAGACCCTCCCTTGGCTCCTGAAGAAGATTACGACTTCTAGTATATAGCGCATTTCCATGGCCTATTACGCGGTTGGCGATATACAAGGATGTTATGACCCGTTGCGGCGGGTTCTAGACCAGGCTTGTTTTGACCCCAGTAAAGACAAATTGTTTTGTGTGGGCGATTTAGTAAATCGTGGGCCTAAATCTTTAAAGGTTTTAAGGTTCATTAAATCCCTTGATAATCAGTGTGTTAGCGTTCTAGGGAACCATGATATCCATTTATTATCTATGCTCTACGGTGTGCGCGAGCACCGTAATACAGACACCTTAAGCAAAATACTCGAGGCTCCTGATGCCCACGAATTGGCGAATTGGTTACGCTCAAAGCCGCTATTACACACCGATGAAAAGCGTAAGTTTATTGTCTGCCACGCAGGTATTTATCCTTGGTGGAGCTTGAAGAAGGCATCGAAACGAGCAGCTAAAGTTGAAAAAGTTTTCCGTGACGAAGAACAATGTATCGCATTGCTTAAGAAGATTTATAGCAATTACCCCAGTAAATGGAAAAACGGGTTGAGTGTTGCACAAAAACATCGTTTTACGATTAACGCTTTTACTCGAATGCGCTTTGTTAGTGACAAAGGGCATCTTAACTTTTCTGAAAGTGGTTACGCTGGGAGAATTCGAAAAAACCGGCTACCTTGGTTTGATGTGTGTAACTCCAGTCTCGCCGGGTACCGAACAATTTTCGGCCACTGGTCTGCCCTGGGTTTGCTTAATACCCCAGAATTCCTAGCGCTCGATACTGGTTGTGTGTGGGGCAAACACCTTACATTAGCCAAAATTCCTAAAAACCCAGAAAAGAAGGCGAAACTTTTTATTGCCCCTAACAACCGATAACGCGTAAAAAACTGTGCAAAACTTTATAGAAATAAGCGCCATCACTAATCACGTACCACAACAATCTGACTCTGAGAGCGGCCGTTTTGTGTTTTCGTACACCATCACGATTAAGAACAACTCCGATACCGCCGTACAATTATTATCTCGACATTGGATTATCCAAGACGCGAACAAAAAAACAGAAGAGGTTTACGGTGAAGGTGTAATTGGCCAGCAACCACTAATAACGCCTGGGATGGAATTTTCTTATTCTAGTGGCGCTGTATTGGAAACTGAAATTGGCACAATGGAAGGCCGATATTTTTTTGTAGGCAAAAGTGCTCTAGATAAAACCGAAGAATTTGCAGTAGTAATTCCTAAGTTCGTTTTATCAGTTCCTAGGGTTTTGCACTAATCAACTTATTTGACAATCATTGGTCGAAGATTTCTGCGGCTGTTGTTGGTTTTTTTCAGCGCCAAACAGCCTGATTTTTCGGTGAGAAATAGGGCCATTTTGCCGTCTGCTGTTGGCCTATGCCCCGAATATTAAAAAAAGATTCGCGAGAGCGCGCTTAAGCCCGCTCATTTTTATGTTTTTTGGTTTGTAAGTTATTGAATTGTATATGTAAATTAGACGTCGAGATTATTCACGGTGAAGGCGTTTTTTTCTATGAATTCACGCCTCGGCTCCACTTGATCGCCCATCAAAATAGTGAAGGTTTCATCTGCTGAAACATCATCATCTATAACCACTTTTAGTAAGCGACGAACCTCTGGGTCCATGGTTGTTTCCCAAAGTTGATCTGGATTCATTTCACCCAAGCCCTTATAGCGTTGTACGTTCAACCCTTTTTTAGCACTAGTCATCAACCAGTCCAATGCTTCAGAAAATTCGACGCATTGCATTTCTCGTTCGCCTCTTTTGGTAATCATTGATCCGCCGAGTGTGTTTTCCAACTTTTCTGCCAAGCCTTTTATAGACGTGTACTCTGGTGAACTCCAAAAATCCGAACCAAATTCAGATTCATTTGTCATCCCATGCTGTCTTTTTTCGATTTTCAATGTAGTGGCGCCATTTCGCATTACGGTCAAATTGTACTGCGGCGACTCGTAACCATCTTTATTTAGCACCTCTTGAATACCTTGAACAACCTCTTCGTTGAGCTTTTCCTCATCTACTGAATTGTCTATTAGGGCTTTTAGAACGATAGGGTCATAATCTTTACTTAACCGCCCTATTGTCTTTTCCACAGCCAAGTATTCACGACATAACCGGCTCAACTCATTCCCTGCGATAGGTGTTTGATTGATTGCGTTCATGACGCTGGCATCCTGCAAAGCCAGTTCTAACAAGTAGGCTTCGAATTCTTGATCATCTTTTACATAACGTTGCGACTTTCCTTTACCCACCTTATACAGCGGTGGCTGCGCAATATAGATATAACCCCGCTCTATGAGTTCCGCCATTTGTCGGTAAAAGAACGTTAATAGAAGGGTTCTAATATGAGAGCCATCCACGTCGGCATCGGTCATGATGATAATTCGGTGATAACGTAGCTTTTCAATATTGAAATCATCAGCACCAATGCCTGCGCCCAATGCGGTAATGAGTATGGTGATCTCGTCTGAGGTTAGCATTTTGTCGAAGCGGGCTTTTTCAACATTCAAAATCTTACCCTTTAGAGGCAAAATAGCCTGGAATTTCCGATCTCTGGCTTGTTTTGCTGAGCCTCCCGCTGAATCACCCTCCACCAAATAAATTTCAGACAATGCCGGGTCTTTTTCTTGGCAATCCGCCAGTTTTCCCGGTAGACCGCCTAAATCCAGCGCTCCCTTACGACGGGTCATCTCTCTAGCTTTGCGTGCCGCGTCGCGCGCCCTAGCCGCATCTACGATTTTTTCTGCTATGCGCCTACCTTCCGCCGGGTTCTCTAAAAGAAACTCCGACAGCTTTTCATTCATTACTGACTCAACGACACCTTTCACCTCAGACGAAACGAGCTTGTCCTTAGTTTGGGAAGAAAATTTAGGGTCTGGTACCTTAACTGAAAGTACCGCTGTTAAGCCCTCTCTAGAATCGTCTCCGCTAACGTTAACCTTTTCCTTTTTAGCTAAACCGGATTCTTCTATGTACTGGTTTAATGTGCGCGTTAGCGCACCCCTAAACCCGGATAGGTGAGCTCCACCGTCTCGCTGGGGTATGTTGTTGGTAAAACAAAAAATGTTCTCTTTATAGGAATCGTTCCATTGCAAAGCTACCTCTACAGTAACGCCATCTTTCACCCCAACCACATTAATGATTTCCTTGTTTAGTGGGGTTCTCATTTTATTCAAATGCTCAACAAAAGCCGCTATACCACCCTCATATTCAAAAACTTCTTTCTTCTTGCTGCGCTGGTCCAATAATTCAATTCTAACGCCTGAATTCAAAAAAGAGAGTTCTCGCAAGCGTTTCGCTAATATATCGTAGCTGTATTCTGTTATCGCGAAAATCTCAGTGCTTGGCTTGAACGTAACCTTGGTGCCTGATCGATCGGAGGTACCTACTTGTTTGATATCCGCCTGCGGCTCGCCTAGATGATATTCCTGAAAATAGGATTTACCATCCCTGTCTATCTCAAGCTTCAGCCAATCAGACAGCGCATTTACTACCGAAACACCTACTCCGTGTAACCCTCCCGATACTTTATATGAGTTGGAATCGAATTTACCACCCGCATGTAACACGGTCATGATAATTTCTGCCGCTGACTTACCCTCCTCTTCGATAACACCGACCGGTATGCCGCGGCCATCGTCCCAAACAGAAATCGAGTTATCCTGATTTATAACCACATTAACGCCAGTACAATGACCGGCTAAAGCCTCGTCTATGGAGTTGTCCACCACCTCAAAAACCAAGTGGTGCAAACCAGTGCCATCATCAGTGTCACCTATATACATCCCTGGACGCTTTCTAACGGCGTCTAAGCCCTTTAAAACCTGAATACTACTGGAATCGTAACTCATTATTTATTCTTCTTTGGGGGGGGAGATTCTAGGTTGTCATTGTAGCAAATTTGGCTTTCCAAGACACGAAGTATGGTGTCTCTTTTTGTTATTGAAACCAGCCTAAAACCCTATTGTTTCACGTGGAACATTTGTTGCGGGTCATGCTCCAACGACTAAATGTTTCACGTGGAACATTCGATGATAGTGACCTTCCATGCAATCATGTTTCACGTGGAACAATTTGCGCTAACCTGTAAGGCGGGCCACAAAAAAACCGCAGTGTATTGCTGGAACAACGCACTACGGTTTTTATTTTGGCTATACCTAACGGTTTACCAGGGGCCCCTTGTACTAATAAGTTATAGGCGCATCGGCATGATTAAATATAGGGTATCGCTAGAGTCAGCTCCATGGAATGTACAACTAGTGTTTGGATCTAATAACCCAAGATCAATATCCTCAGAGTCACAAATTTTTAAAGCTTCAAGCAAGTAGTTAACGTTAAAACCGATTTCTATAGCTTCTTCACCATACTCCACTTCCATCTCATCTTTAGCATGTTCTTGATCTGGGTTGTGGGACTGAACGGTTAAAATATTTTGATCGACGCCTAATGAGACACCACGAAACTTTTCGTTGCTTAAAATAGCCGCCCTGGTCAATATTTCAATTAGTTTAGATCGGTTTATTATTATGTGTTTATCCAAGTTAGCAGGTATCACCTTCTCATAGTCTGGAAAACGACCATCTATCAGTTTTGAAATAAAAGTGAAGCTTCCTGACTGAATTAAAATGTGGCTGGAATTTAATTTCACTTCGACTAGCTCTTCTGAGTTGGCATCCAAAAACTTACCAATTTCTAAGACAGCTTTGCGCGGGACAATGCTTTGTACTAAATCAATCCCAAGTGATTCGACAGATATTTGTGTTTTTGCTAAGCGATGGCCATCTGTGGCAACTGATAAAATATGATCATCATGTATCTCAATTAATAGACCATTAAGAAAGTAACGAACATCTTGTTGAGCCATAGAGAAAGAGGTTCGTGTTAACAAGCTGTTTAATTGTTTTTGGGATAAAGAGAATTCTTGTTTCCATTGGGTCTCTTCTAAACGAGGGTAGTCAATAGCACTTAGTGTTTGTAAGCTGAAACGACTTTTACCAGCTTTAACAACCATTTTTTTATCTTCCTCAAGAATAAGACTTAACTGAGACTCACTGGGTAGTGAACGACAAATATCAAATAATTTACGTGCTGAAACCGTTGTTTTGCCATCTTCACCACCGACATTATCAACTCTAGTGGTTATCTCTGTTTCAAGATCCGAACCTATAAGAGTCAATCTATTATCTTTAAGCTCTAAATAAACATTTCCTAATATAGGTAAAGTTTGTCTTTTTTCTACTACCCCTATTATTTGGGATAGTGGTTGCTCGAGAGTTTCCTTTTGTATATTAATATTCATTCTTAGTTTATTTAGTGTTTATTGTTGTTATTACTAGTGCTGTAGATAACTCGAAAAGGTTAATATTCTCTTTAAAATTCAATAACTTAAAAACAAAACCACCTGTTGATAACTAGCTTAGATACCTGCGCATAAGTTGTGCATGAATTGTGCATAAAGTTTATCCTCTGATCATACCGTATTTATACCAAGGTTATCCACAGGCTGTTAACACAGGTTTTACTGAGATTTAAACGGATAGTATTTTCAGCAGGCTGTTGTAGTCCTCATTAATGCGCGAGTCAATACGAATAAGCTCCGCTATTTTCTTGCATGCGTGGATCACTGTTGTGTGGTCGCGCCCACCAAAAGCATCACCGATATCTGGAAGGCTCATGCTGGTTAGTTCTTTGGCTATACTCATAGCAACCTGGCGCGGCCTAGCAATTTGACGATTACGGCGTTTAGATTTTAGATCGAGCACACGAATATTGTAAAAATCGGCGACGGTTTTCTGAATGTTCTCAATAGAAATCTTTCGTTCTTGGAACAGCGTTAAATCTTGCAGAGTATCCTTGGCCAAATCTAAATCAATGGGCCGGTTGGTAAACCGCGAACTGGCCACCAATCTATGCAGAGCGCCCTCAAGCTCTCTAACGTTAGACCGAATCTTTTTGGCTACAAGAAACGCAACCTCATCATCTAGGTCTATTTGATTCTTTCGTGCCTTGTTTTTCAGTATCGCGACACGCGTTTCGAGCTCTGGTGGATCGATACGGACAGTCAAACCGCTTGCAAATCGCGAGGTCAGCCTTTCTTGTAGGTTGTTGATTTCCTTTGGAAATTTATCACTAGTTAAAATTATCTGCCCGCCGGTTTCTAATAATGTATTGAAGGTGTGGAAAAACTCTTCTTGAGATTGGACCTTGCCAGCAAAAAATTGAATATCGTCTATAAGCAGCGCGTCTAATGAACGATAGTAATTTTTAAACTTGTTCATTGCATTGTTTTCGATGGATTTAACCATATCGGAAACAAAGCGCTCAGAATGAACATATGCGACTCGGGCATCCTTTTGGTTTTCGAGAATAAGATTGCCGGCAGCGTGCATTAAATGCGTTTTACCTAAGCCCACTCCGCCATAGATAAATAGGGGGTTATAGGCTTGGCCTGGGTTTTCACTTACTTGCTTGGTTGCTGCGCGAGCAATTTGGTTAGATTTTCCTTCAATGTGGTTATTGAAAGTAAAAACGCGATTAAGCACATTCGTGCCAAATGGTGTGGGAGAATTCTGCGCTTCTTTTACGCTAGCCTGCGCTCCCTGTTCAAGGGTTGTTTGGCCAGAGTTGTCTAACTCTATAAGCAACTTCACATGGCTACCAGCAAAATGCTGCGCGGTGGCTAGGAGTTGCCCCTCCAAATTGTCTATTAACCAATCTTTTATGAAACGATTGGGCGCGTGCAGTCGCAAAGCGCTGTCATCATTAATCGCAGACAATGGTCTAACCCACATATTAAAATCATGCTCATTAACATCATCTTCTAACTTCTTAAGACATTTGTCCCATAGGACCTTATTTTCCATGTGTGCTCGTACATAAACTGAAGCCTGACAGCTAAAACCAAAGCCGCTAAGCAAATAAATGGATGAAACGTGTTACGCAGAACGCTCTAATAACATCGCTATTTTCACTAAGGCGCGAACCTTGTTATGAAATAAAACGGTGCAATAAAGTAGAGAAGCAAAACACAATGTTTTTAATCTAAACGATCGCGCCAAGAAAGCGGCGGTCGGTAAATATACCGCTGCTGGCGAGAGAATCAAAACTGTTTTACAACAAAGTAAAAAGAAAGCCGTGCAAAAGGCCTAAACGCGCAGAATAAACAGCTAATAAAATAATACAAAGATTTGTTATATCGTGTTGACTCTACAGGGCAAAGTCAGTACCTTTGCAGCCCGTTAATTGACACACCACCATGCAGCCTAATTAACTGCAGTTAAACGCTTTTGTTGTGTGATTATCAACTGATATTACCAACGATATAATTTTTTTCGTTTAAATTAACGGCAAACTAGTTAGCAACGCCCAAACAATGGGTTTTAAAAGGTTATTAAAATGAAACGTACTTTTCAACCAAGCCAAATTAAACGCAAACGTACTCACGGCTTTCGCGCTCGCATGCGTACTAAAGGCGGTCGAGCCATTATTAATGCTCGTCGCGCCAAAGGCCGCGCAGTATTAACTGCCTAATTTTTAGAATTGGTGCGCTTATAGCAAATCTGCTTAAGCGCACCGTTTTAAATATTAAGCAAACAGCTTGGGCCCTCTAGAGGCCACGGCTTCCCTTCCGTGCAAGTCCAGCACCATGTTTCCTTCATCTCTGAAACTGACTAAACACCAGCGCTTAAAAAAACCAGCGCAATTCCAACAAGTATATAAATCTAAACAGTGGGGCCATAGCCGACTGTATAGTTTTAATGTGTTGGCGCATCACACTAATGGTGTAGACGTTATATTAGGCGTGACGGTGTCTAAGAAGGTTTCTAAGCTGGCGGTAGACAGAAACAAGATAAAACGCCAAGTGAAGGAGTTTTTCCGCCATCATCAGTCAGAGCTAAGCGATGCTTCTTTGGTTATCACTGCAAAACCGGCTTGTTTGAAGGCAGATAGTATTGAAAGAGCTGAAAGTTTGACCGAGTTATGGTCGAAAATTCAAGGCTGGCAAAAATGGCACAAACGACAGGCGGCGAAAAATGAGGCCAATCAATGTTAGTGGCGTTTTTGCAAGCATTGATACGGCTGTATTCGTGGGTTTTAAGCCCGCTGCTAGGTAACCGTTGCCGCTTTGCGCCAAGTTGCTCGGAATACGCTCACCAAGCATTGCAACAACACGGCGCAGTCAAAGGCCTTTACTTAACAATCAACAGGTTGTCTCGCTGTCACCCATGGGGCGGCGAAGGCTTAGACCCAGTTCCAGACATACCTGAACAAGATAAATAGAAGCGATAAAAAAGCACTTATTAAAAACACTCTATAAAGAGTAGAATACGCCTCCATATGTACCCCTTATAACCAATAGACAATGCTTGTTTCTTTTACCAAGCGAAAGACGCCTTAAGAATGGAAAACCAACGAACCTTATTAACTTTTGCTTTATTGGCCATCACTGCCTACCTTTATATTCAATGGATAGATTTTTCTAATCCTACGATTCAAACAGGGCAGCAAGCAGCAATAGTTGAGTCAAGCCCTAGTAATGTGCCAGAAGCAAGCCAAGCATCTGCCAGTATTATTAGTTCGGGCGACCAAGGCATACCTCTTGCCCCTGTAGATTTACAGGCCGCGATACCTTCTGCGGTCGAAGTAGCGCCAATTACAGACCCGAGCAAACTGGTAACGGTAGACACCGATATAGTAAGAGCGGTAATTAATATTACCGGTGGTGTTATTGAACGATTAGAGCTTAAACAAGAGCCAGTCTCTATAGGTAAGCCAGATCAAGGCTTTGCATTATTGAAAAACAACCCAGACGAGGTGTTTACCGCCGAGGATGGATTGTTTGCTGGTGGTGGTTTAGAGTCAGCAAACCATCAAACAAACTATAGTGTAGAAAAAAACACCTACACTTTGGGGTCTGCAGATAGTGTTTCTATTCCCCTCCGATGGACTAATGAGCAAGGCGTTGAATTCACTAAGACGATCAGTTTCAATCGCGACAGCTATATTGTCGATATTGATTATGAAGTAAGTAATAAGGCAGAAACCCAGTGGCAAGGATATTTGTACGCGCAATTTAAGCGCACCCAACCGGAGGACTCAGGTGGTGGCTTTGGCCGTTTACCTAGCTATACAGGCGGGGCGATTTACGAACAAGAAGAGAAGTATCAAAAGATAGATTTTAAGGATATGTCGGAAGACACACTTGATCTAGATACTAATAATGGCTGGGTAGCCATGATTCAACATTATTTTGTCGGCGCGTGGATACCCGTGCAAGGCAACAAAACTTTTTATACCTCAGTTGGGCGCCAAGCCAACCCGCAATACCGGATCGGCTATAAAACAAAGGACGCCGTAGTAGTAGCGCCTGGTCAATCTGGCAGCCTTTCAACAAAAGTTTTTCTAGGTTCCAAAGAGCAATCGCGTTTAAAACGCATAGAAGAAGATCTAGGCATTACTGGTTTGGCTCTTACGGTGGATTTTGGTTGGTTAACGTTTATCGCCGACCCTCTTTTCACGGTGCTTAATTGGATTCATGACATTGTTGGTAACTGGGGTTGGTCTATCATTCTGTTAACCATCTTAATTAAAGCGATATTCTATCCATTGTCGGCAGCTAGCTACAAGTCGATGGCTGGCATGAAGAAGCTACAGCCGCGTATGAAAACGCTAAAAGAGCGTTACAAAGATGATAAGCAAAAATATCAAATGGAGATGATGGCACTCTATAAGACTGAGAAGATAAACCCGGCTGGTGGCTGTCTACCGATCCTTGTTCAGATACCTGTATTCATAGCACTGTATTGGGCTCTCTTGGAAAGCGTTGAATTACGCCAAGCGCCATTTGCCTTATGGTGGACGGATCTATCGGCGCCGGATCCTTATTATGTGTTACCTGTCTTGATGGGGGCATCGATGTGGGCAATGCAAAAACTGAACCCTGCAGCGATGGATGAGATCCAGAGAAAGGTAATGATGATTATGCCGATCGCCCTGACCTTCTTGTTTCTATCTTTCCCGCAAGGATTGGTTTTGTATTGGGTGGTTAATAATGTCTTGTCCATGACACAACAGTGGTTCATCAATAAAAAGTACGCGGTGTAGCTGCGTACAACTTTAAATTGTAAGATAAAGGTATAAGCTTTGCGCTCAACGATAGAGACGATCACCGCTATAGCCACCCCGCCGGGCAAAGGCGGTGTTGGTGTGATTCGAATATCAGGGCCCGCCGCGTTAAGCATTGCCGAGAACATAAGCGGGCAAAAACCAAAGGCTAGGCACGCTGTCTATGCGCGGTTTTATGATCATCAAAAAAGTGTGATCGACACTGGCCTACTTTTGTATTTTATTGGCCCTAACTCCTTTACTGGCGAAGATGTGATTGAGTTGCAAGGCCATGGTGGGCCAGTTATTCAGGACCTTTTGCTAAAGGAAGTAATCTGCCTTGGTGCTCGCCAAGCAAGGGCTGGAGAGTTCTCAGAAAGAGCGTTCTTAAACGACAAAATTGATCTGGCGCAAGCCGAAGCAATCGCAGACCTAATTGATAGCAGTACAGCACAAGCAGCAAAAGGAGCGATGCGCTCACTGCAAGGTGAGTTCTCGGAAAAAATTAAAAACTTACTCAAAGAGCTAATCTATTTGCGTATGTACGTAGAAGCGGCAATAGATTTCCCTGAAGAAGAAATAGATTTTCTAGCCGATGAAAAGATTCGCACCAGCATCGAAAATTTGCAAAATAGCTTGGTCACAACGATAGCGCAGGCTAGCCAGGGCGCGATATTACGCTATGGCTTGCGATTGGTTATCGCCGGCAAGCCCAACGCGGGCAAGTCGAGCCTACTTAACGCCCTCGCGGGCCACGATGCTGCGATAGTCACTAACATTCCCGGCACTACCAGAGACACAATTAGCGAGACCATTGATATAGATGGATTGCCGGTGCATATAATAGACACTGCTGGGCTGCGCGACAGCGAAGATGAGGTTGAAAAAATAGGTATTCAACGGGCACGCAAAGCCATGGAGGAGGCAGATCATGTTTTATTATTGGTTGATGCGAGCAATCACACACCGAATGAGCCGTTCGAGAATCCTGAAAAAACGACACTAATTTATAACAAGATAGACCTTGTGCCAGATCCACAGAAACTAGAAGGCATAAAGATATCCGCGACCAACACTCAAGGAATAGATGCGTTGCGAGAATACGTAAAAGGTCTAGCCGGGTATTCGCAAGAAAATGAAACTGTATTTACCGCCAGGCGTCGCCATATTACTGCACTAGAAGAAGGCCGCGATGCTGTGCAAAGGGGGCTCTCTCAGCTAAGGCTACATAACGCTGGAGAATTGTTGGCGGATGAATTGTTACAAGCACAAAACCAGCTAAACCAGATTACTGGAGAGTTCAGTGCAGATGATTTGTTGGGTGAAATATTTAGCGGTTTTTGTATCGGTAAATAGAGCGCTGTATCGTGCGTGCTGTGTGCGGCCACTGTATCTTTTGCTGACAAATTACTATTTAACAATAATGCCAGAAAGAGCAAGAACACTGACTAAACTAGCGCCATGTGGGGAGATGGACTAGCGACTAAGAAGTGGGGTATTGCTGTTGTTTTGGCTATCCTCATGCATTTTCTATTGTTGGCGGTACCTGTATCCAAAGAGTCCAAACCAAACCAGGCTAAAACAAAACTGAGAATCACGCTCAATACGCTGCAGCAGGAAATAGAGCTCCCGACTAATACGCCGCCGAAAAAAGCTGCCAACGCGCTAGCAGTAACAGCCGAGGTCGAAAACAATCCACCAAAGCAGAACACTAAGCCGTTGCCACAAGAAAGCCCCTTAGACGAAGAAGATCAATCACGTATTACCGAAAATAGTTTGGTGTTTCGCCGGTTTTTACAAGCGGAGATATCAAGAGACGCTCAAACAAACCCAAACGCAGCAAAAGAGTTTTCAGAAACCTTTACGCCATACTTTGTAGCACCAGAGATAGCTGAGGACACCGAATACTCACAAGGCCCGTTAGGTGGCGGGCAATACAAAATCAGGAAAAACGGAAAAGTGTATTGTGTGCTAAAAATGGTGCCTCTAAGTATGGACGATCAGGAATATGGATTTCCTTCTAGCAGCAAAGATTGCACTCTCAAACAAAAATTCGACCCAAAACTGAGAATAAACACATTAGATTGAGCTGATAGTAACCCGCTATAACATCCTTAATGCTTGAGTTTGCTACAATGGTGCTATGCAGAATATGAAAGAGTATTACTTTAAAGAAGGTTGCTACATAGAGGAGTGGTTGAACAGTGATAATGATGAGGCCTTATCTATAGCAAGAGTTCGTGTTTTACCTGGGCAAACCACTAAACTGCATGCCTTGAAAGGTACTGTAGAGCGATACGTCATACTAAACGGCCAAGCGTTAGTGACTGTGGGCTCTAAAGAAACCAAAATCAAAGAAAAAGCGGTGATTAGTATTGCCCCTGACCAGCCGCAAAAGATATACAACACGGGGCAACAAGATCTTATTTTTCTGGCTATTTGCACACCCAGATTTCTACAGTCAAACTATTACGAATGTTAATCCCGTAAATAAATCACCAATAGAAGCATGACATGGTTTGTCTCTAGCGCTAAAATGCGCGGCCGAACGCAATCGCCCTAAAAAACATTGTGGTTTGTTCAATCAATAGCGGAAGAAGAACATGTTTCATGCAGAAATCTATGACGTAATCGTAATTGGCGGCGGACACGCTGGTACGGAAGCTGCGCTGGCGTCTGCGAGAACCGGTGCGAGCACCTTGCTGCTTACACACAACATAGAAACCATTGGCCAGATGAGCTGTAACCCAGCTATCGGTGGTATCGGCAAGGGCCACATAGTGAAAGAAATTGATGCGCTTGGCGGTGCAATGGCCGAGGCGACCGATAAAGGCGGCATTCAGTGGCGAACCCTTAATGCGCGCAAAGGGCCGGCAGTCCGAGCAACCCGAGCGCAGGCTGATAGGGCTTTGTATAAAGCAGCAATTCGCGAGATTGTAGAAAACCAAGAGAATCTTTCGCTGTTTCAGCAGTCTGCTGACGATTTGGTGATCGAAAACGGCCGTGTTGCTGGTGTAGTAACGCAGATGGGGCTCAAATTTCGAGCCAAAACAGTGGTTCTGACCACTGGCACTTTTCTTGGTGGAATTTTGCATATTGGCATGGAAAACTTTCAAGGTGGTCGCGCAGGAGACCCGCCATCGAATGCATTAGCCAAGCGACTGCGCGCTATGCCTTTTGCGGTTGGCCGACTGAAAACAGGTACGCCAGCAAGGCTGGATGCTCGGAGCATAGATTTCTCGAAACTCGAAGTGCAGCCCGGAGATACGCCTTGCCCGGTTTTTTCTTTTTTGGGACAAAGGTCACAGCACCCAAGGCAAATAAATTGCTATATAACCCACACCAACCAACGAACGCATGACATTATTCGAGGCGGGCTCGACCGCTCTCCTTTATATGGTGGGGTTATAGAGGGAGTGGGGCCAAGATATTGCCCATCAATAGAAGATAAGATAGTGCGTTTTGCCGATAAAGACTCACATCAAATTTTTGTTGAGCCCGAGGGCTTAAAAACACATGAGGTTTACCCAAACGGAATATCGACCTCCCTACCCTACGATGTTCAGCATGAATTTATTCAATCAATATTTGGCTTTGAAAATGCGCAAATCGTGCGGCCGGGTTACGCCATTGAGTATGATTTTTTCGATCCGCGCGGCCTCAAACCAACCTTAGAAACTAAGCATGTCGACGGTCTGTATTTTGCCGGTCAAATAAATGGTACCACTGGCTATGAAGAAGCCGGCGGGCAAGGACTTTTGGCCGGCCTAAATGCGGCAAGGCAATCGCGCGAGCAAGAGGGTTGGTATCCTACGCGCGACCAAGCTTATATCGGCGTGTTGGTAGACGACCTAATTACCATGGGCACTAAGGAGCCTTATAGAATGTTTACTTCGCGGGCCGAGTACCGTTTAATTCTGCGCGAAGACAACGCCGATCTCCGTTTAACTGAAAAAGGCCGTGAGCTTGGCTTGGTGGGTGATCGCCGCTGGGCAGCATTCAGCGAAAAGCGTGAATCGATAGAGCTGGAGAAACAACGCCTTAATAGTACTTGGCTACAAACCGGCACGGTTCCAGACGCGGTCGCCACAAAAGTACTGGGCAATGTATTGAAGAAAGAGGCCAACCTTATGGAGTTGTTGCGTCGTCCAGAAGTTAGCTATGAAACATTATTGACATTACCTGGAGCTGGGCAGGCAGTAGCGGATCCGTTAGTCGCCGAACAGCTTGAAATTCAAGCCAAGTATCACGGATACATTGAGCGACAACAAGCAGAGATTGAAAAGCATAAGCGCAATGAAACCACTAATCTAAGCGTGAATATGGATTATGGCTTGGTTCATGGGCTCTCTAATGAGGTGGCCCAGAAGCTGAATGATCATCAACCCTCTACTATTGGCCAAGCATCGCGTATTTCAGGAGTTACTCCTGCCGCGATCTCTTTACTGCTTGTTTATCTTAAAAAACAAAGCAGGGCCGCGTAATTTCTAGCGCTACAGTTGAATTCTATTCTTATGGTGATTTTATGGGGTTTGCGTCTGAGGAGTGTATTCAGGTTCGCTAATATCATACATTGCCCTATAATCGACAGCCGAATTCATTACCGTGCAATTTAGGCAGTGTAAATAAATGAGCAATAGCATGAATGAGTCACAAGAGCTCGAGCAAGTCACTCTCGAACAACGAATAATGCAGGGCTTGGATGCTCTGGATGTGTCTTATGGCGGCGAAGCCATAAGCAAGTTAGTTGATTATATGCGGTTGTTGAGTGAGTGGAACAAGACCCACAATCTAACTGCGGTGGATGATATTGAAGAAATGCTTAGCATTCACATTTTTGATAGCGCAAGTATTAAGCCCTACGTTAAAGGGGCCACTTTGTTAGATGTCGGCAGTGGCGCCGGCTTGCCCGGTATGGTGCTTGCAATACTTTCTCCCGCTTTGCAGGTAACGTCGGTTGAGTCGCGTAACAAGAAAGCACAGTTTCAAATGTTTGCAGCAAATAAGCTAAAACTTAAAAATTTCACAGTCGAAAACATCCGCATTGAGGATTATCAACCGAAGGAAAAATTCGCCTCGGTTACATCGCGGGCGTTTGCGAGTATTGAAGACTTCGTAGAAGGTTCTAAGCAAACTTTAGCCCCGAATGGGCGATGGTTGGCTATGAAAGGTCATGTTCCTAAAGAAGAATTAAAAGTTCTTAAGAAGCTAAACCTAAAGTTTGATACCTTTGCTCTTAAAGTTCCAGAGCTCGACGCACAACGAAACTTAGTTGTGATTTGCGCCCCAAAATAAAAAACACAAATGGCCAAAGTAATTTCCGTCACCAACCAAAAAGGCGGCGTAGGAAAAACCACCACTAGCATTAATCTTGCCGCGTCTTTAGTAAAGCGGGGCAAGCGCATTCTGCTAATCGATATGGACCCGCAAGGTAATGCCAGCGTGGGGTGCGGAGTGGACATGGCTTCTGTAGAAAGCACTATTTACGATTTATTATTACTTGAGACCACCGCTAAAGACGCGATTGTCAAAACAGAGTGCGGTGTAGATGTGTTAACAGCAAATGGGGATTTAGCTGGTGCGCAAGTCGAGTTGCTAAACGAAATCGGCCGTGAGCTACGTTTGCAAAAGGCTTTGATTCCCATTCAATCCGATTATGACTATATATTTATAGACTGCCCACCAGCACTTAATGTGCTTACTATTAATGCCTTGGTGGCATCAAACTCGGTGTTGATTCCAATGCAATGTGAGTACTTTGCATTGGAGGGTTTGAGCGCCTTAATATCAACCATTCGGAAGATTCGCGAAACGTTAAACCCAAGTCTTAGTATAGAAGGCTTGCTAAGAACCATGTTTGATGGCCGTAACTCGCTGTCGAATGAAGTTAGTCGGCAATTACAAACCCATTTTGGAGACAAGGTCTATACCACCATGGTGCCGCGCAATGTTCGCTTAGCCGAGGCTCCCAGCTATGGCGAACCAGCAATAACTTATGCCCCAGAGTCAAAAGGCGCGAAGGCCTATTTGGCGTTGGCGGATGAAATGTTAGATCGAGTAGCGGCACAGAAATAGCACAAATCTTATGAGCACAAAAAAGAAAAAGAGATTAGGTCGAGGTTTAGACGCACTTCTTGGTGGAAGCATCACAGCATCGGCACCAAGTGCCGCGCAGGCGGCTGCGCCAAACTCCTTACCCATAGAGAAGTTGCAACGTGGAGAGTATCAGCCGCGTACTAATATGGATCAGGCCTCTCTAGAAGAGCTGGCCGCTTCGATTAAATCACAAGGAATTATTCAGCCAATTTTAGTGCGGCCCATCGCTGGTAATATGTATGAAATTATCGCTGGTGAGAGGCGTTGGAGGGCTGCGCAAATAGCACATTTGGACGAAGTGCCGGTGCTGGTTCGAGATATTCCTGACGAAGCCACCTTGGCCGTCGCTCTAATTGAAAACATTCAGCGTGAGAATCTAAACCCCGTGGAAGAAGCCGCTGGGCTTAAGCGGTTGATGGATGAGTTTGGGTTAACCCACGAAGAGATGGCTAAAAGTGTGGGCCGTTCTAGGGCGGCTGTTACCAATCTTTTGCGCCTTTTGGGGTTAAGCTATGGAGCCAAACAATTATTAGAGCATGGCAAAATAGAAATGGGCCACGGCCGTGCCATATTAGCCCTACCCGTAGAACAACAAGATTTTGCTGCGGCAGAAGTTTATTCAAAAAGACTGTCGGTGCGCCAAACTGAAGCCTTGGTTAAGTCTTATGCTAAGCCAAAAAAAGCCAACGCTGGCGAGTCAAAAGACACAGACATTCTACGATTGGAAGAAACGCTCTCTGAGAAGCTCGGCACCAAAGTGTCTTTGCAAGACAAAAACGGCAAAGGAAAGCTGGTAATCGAGTATAAGAGCCTTGATTCGCTTGACGGGATTTTGGCACACATCAAATAATTCGAATACGCAATGAGTTGATTCTCGAATTAACTGATTTATTGATCCAAGCAACTAATTCCTTCATTCAAATGACCATAAAACTAATTTCAGTGATTATTCTTTCCTTTGTTTTTAGTGCTGCTCACAGTGCTGATTATCAGGCTTCTGAAAAGGCCCAATCCTTGGCTAAGTCTTCGATTATTGTAGATGGCCACATAGATGTGCCATACCGTCTTCAAGATGGGTGGGTTGATGTCACATCAGCGACCCCAGCTGGGGATTTTGATTATCCACGCGCCAAACAAGGTGGGCTCAATGCGCCCTTCATGTCTATATATACACCAGCGTCGCTGGGTGGCGCCCAAGAGTCGACGGCATTAGCGCATAAATTAATAGATTACGTAGAAGCGATCGTCGGTCGCGCACCAAACAAATTTGCCATTGCAAAATCAACCAAGGATCTGCATGAGCATTTTGCGGCTGGTTTAATCTCTCTGCCCTTGGGTATGGAAAATGGTTCGCCGATTAATGGCGATCTGAATAACTTAAAAGTGTTTTATGACCGAGGTGTGCGATATATCACCTTAGCTCATTCAAAAAGCAATGCTATTTCCGATTCCTCTTACGACGAAACGCGGCAGTGGGGTGGTTTAAGTCCGTTTGGCGAAACCGTTGTTGCTGAAATGAATCGTCTTGGGATCATGGTCGATATTTCGCATGTCTCGGATGAAGCATTCTACGATGTGATGAGAGCGACCAAGGTACCGGCTATCGCCTCACACTCATCATTAAGAACCTTCACTCCCGGTTTCGAACGCAACATGGATGATGGCATGATCAAAGCGCTGGCCAAAAATGGAGGCGTTATAATGATCAATTTTGGTTCAACGTTTGTGGATGCCAAAGCCCGCGAATGGAGCGACATTCACAGCGCTGACCTCAAGCTAGCCGAAGAAAAGTTTGCTGGCAAAGAGAGTGAAGAATACAAATCGTATAAAGACAGCTATAGAGACAACAAACCGCTGCCCTTCGCTGATCTGAATAAGGTTATAGAGCATATTGACTACGCGGTTAAATTGGTGGGTGTGGATCACGTGGGCCTAGGCTCAGATTACGACGGCGTGGGCGACTCCCTGCCAATAGGCCTTAAGGATGTCTCAACTTACCCTAATTTAGTGCAGGGCTTATTGGACAAAAACTACTCCAATGAAGACATAAAGAAAATATTGGGAGAAAACCTTATTCGAGTATGGGCTGCAGCAGAAGTGCATGCACAATCTGTAAGGTAGTAAAGGACTCGTTTATAGAGGTTTTTAGGACATTTAGAGCCATCAATAATGGTTGGCGAGCTAACTGTCGGATGTTCGGGTAATAACCTTTGGGGTCATTGTTCAAGGGCCTGAAACCAGCGATAATAATCACTGATAAATCCCCTTCTCAAGCATTGCGAAACAAGGCCTGAGCATTTATACTCCGCGAGCAGTAAAAAAGAGCTTTTTATGAACCACAACAACGCTCAGATTGAAACAAAATCACAGCCAAGTGTAGTTCTTAAATTAGCGTTCTTGCAAATGCTAGGAACTGTTGTTTTTAGCCTCGTTTTATACTATTGCTTTGATCCGCGCGAAGCTCTTTCTGCTCTTTTTGGTGGGTTGATAGCGGCGCTGGCCAGCGCTTTTTTTGCCGGCCGCTTGTTTGTCTCAAAACAAGATGTACAGGCCGAAGAAATGTTGATGCGGTTTTATATTAGTGTGATGTTGAGGGCTATATTCACTTTGGCAATGATGGCTGTCTGTATAGTTGTAATTGAGGTGTCAATTTTGCCGTTTATAATTGCCTATCTACTCGCTGCAGTTGTTATCAATTGGTTGGTTCTGTTGATCCCTGATCCGGAACTAGTCTAGAAATTATTTTAAAATTTAAGTTTGAGTAATCAACATGGCATCTGAAAATGGTGAACTAACAGGCGCTGGTTATATTAACCACCACCTGACCAATCTGACCTACGGCCAATTCCCTGATGGACACTGGGGTTTTGCGCATGGTGCAGTGGAAGCAAAAAGCATGGGTTTCAATGCCATTCATGTAGACAGCATGCTTTGGTCGTTAGGTCTCGTGCTGCTCTTAATGTGGTTATTTCGCAGCGTTGCCAAGAGCTTTAGCGTAGACAAGCCATCCAAAATTCAGTGCGCAGTAGAAACAATGTTTGAAGTCGCACAAGACAGCAAAGACAGCACCTTTACCAAACACGCCAAAAACGATTACATAGCACCAATGGCGCTGACTATATTTGTGTGGGTGTTTGCAATGAATCTAATGGATTTAATACCCGTTGATTGGATTCCTGAGTTGTTTGCGTTTGCTGGTGTGGGTTACATGAAAATTGTTCCTTCGACAGATGTAAATATTGCACTAGGCACTGCACTAGGCGTATTTATAATGATTATTTACTACAGCCTAAAAATGAAGGGCCCAATTGGCTTTGGTAAGGAGTTGTCTACGCAACCGTTTAGCGCCAAAGAATTTGGGATCAGCAACAATGTAGTCCAGATGGTGGTCAACTTTTTAATACTATATCCGCTGAATTTGGTGCTTGAGCTGGTTGGTTTAATAGCAAAACCTTTGTCATTGGGTCTTCGCCTGTTCGGTAATATGTATGCCGGTGAATTGATCTTCATCTTGGTCGCCATGATGTATAGCGCTGGCTGGGGCCTTGGTTTGCTAGGCGGCTTCGCGCAGCTTGGTTGGGCTATTTTTCATATTCTTGTAATCACATTACAGGCGTACATTTTTATGATGTTGACTATTGTCTATTTGAGCCAGGCTCACGAAACGCACTAGTCAGGGTTATTTAACTTTTCAATTTTAATTTTTTATCTTTAAAGAAATAGGAGTTCCAAATGGAAACTATCGTAGGTATGACCGCAATTGCCGTAGGCATCATGTTAGGTTTAGCAGCAGTAGGCGCCGCTATCGGCATTGGTTTGATGGGTGGTCGCTTTCTTGAAGGCGTTGCGCGTCAACCAGAAATGGCAAACTCTTTGCAAACTAAAATGTTCCTGCTTGCTGGTCTAATCGACGCGATTCCAATTATCGCTGTGGCCATCGCTCTATACTTCTTGTTCGCTTCAGGTTTGATCGATGCAAGTGTTATGGAAACTCTAAAAAGCGCGGCTAGTTAGTCGCCTTTTTCAGAAACCAAGTATAGAAACCCAGAGGAACGAATAGATGAATATTAATGCGACTCTTATTGGTCAAACCATCTCGTTCTTCCTGTTTGTATGGTTCTGCAAAAAGTTTGTTTGGCCGCCCATGGTTAACGCCATGAAAGAGCGACAAACGCAAATTGCAGATGGCTTAGCTGCCGCCGAGAAAGGCCAACAAGCACAAGAAACAGCAAAAAAAGAAGCCGCCGAGTTGATTAGCCAAGCTAAGACACAGGCAGCGGATATTATTGCTAGTGCAGAAAAGCGCGGAAACGCTGTGGTTGACGAAGCGAAGGACACTGCCACTTCTGAGAAGGAGCGAATTGTTGCTTCAGCTCAAGCAGAGGTAGAGCAAGAAGTTCACAGCGCGCGTGAAGCATTGCGTGGCCAAGTATCATCTATTGCTGTTGCTGCTGCCGCAAAAATTGTTAACAAAGAGATCGACGAGTCGGTGCACGCTGACTTGCTCGATGACTTAGTAAAACAATTAAAGGCTGGCTAAGCTTAGCTCGTATCCAAACAGGTAAGAATAATGGCAGATAATGCATCCATTGCTCGACCTTACGCCAAAGCGGTGTTTGATCTAGCGCAAGAGAACAGTTCTTTCGAGGGCTGGTCAGTTGCGTTGGAAAAAATGGCCGCGATTAGTGGTGATCGTACTTTTAGCGCCTTGGTTTCAGACCCGCGCGTAGAAGGCAGCAAGATCACCGAACTATTGCTTGATCTGACCCAAGAGGTATTGCCTGAGGGCGGTGCTAACTTAGTCAAAATTTTGGTGCAAAATGGTCGTTTAGGCGCCCTTGCCGACATTCATCAGCTATATGGTGATTTGGTTGCAAAGGCCCAGGCTACGGTGAATGCCCAAGTGTTTACTGCTATGGCATTGAACGAAGATCAAAAATCATCATTGAGCGCTGCGCTTGAAGTTCGCCTTGGAATGAAGGTGAACCTAGAAGAAACGATTGACGCCGGCTTAGTAGGCGGCGCTATTGTTAAAGCGGGTGATTTGGTGATTGATGGTTCTGCGAAAGGCCGACTACAAAAATTGACCTCGGCGCTAATGCGCTAATGTCTAACTGCGTGGTGATTTGATTCTGGGCCGGCTAACCGGTCATGATGAAGCTGCGTAGCGAATAAAATGTTATTAACGTTGAGGACTTAAAGTCATGACAACGCAATTGAACCCTTCTGAAATCAGCAATCTGATTAAAGATAGGATTAAAAATTTCGAAGCATCGGCAGAATCACGTACCGAAGGTACAGTGGTTAGTTTAACTGACGGCATCGCACGTATC
The DNA here is from genome assembly GCA_047623225.1 of Cryomorphaceae bacterium. GTDB lineage: Bacteria > Pseudomonadota > Gammaproteobacteria > Arenicellales > Arenicellaceae > Arenicella. The sequence continues at coordinate 1,737 of JBLHME010000027.1, read as the reverse complement.
CACGGTCTAACCGAGGCTATGCAGGGCGAGATGTTGGAATTTCCTGGTGATATCTTTGGCCTAGCGCTTAACCTTGAGCAAGACTCAGTGGGCGCGGTGATCATGGGCAACTACAAAAATATTTCTGAAGGCGATACAGTGAAATGTACTGGTCGAATTTTAGAAGTGCCGGTGGGCCCTGCGCTCCTTGGTCGCGTTGTCGACACTCTCGGCAATCCGATTGACGGTAAAGGTGCGATTGAGACAACGCAAACTTCCCCTGTTGAGAAAGTGGCACCGGGCGTAATTGAGCGTCAGGGTGTAAACCAACCTCTCGAGACTGGCTTCAAATCAATTGATGCGATGGTGCCGATTGGTCGTGGTCAGCGTGAGCTAATCATTGGTGACCGACAAACCGGTAAAACCGCCGTAGCGGTTGACGCAATTATCAACCAAAAAGGTAAGGGCGTTAAATGTATCTATGTTGCAGTTGGCCAAAAAGCATCTTCGGTTGCTTCGGTTGTGCGCAAACTAGAAGAGCACGGCGCAATGGAATACACCACTATTGTTGCTGCTAACGCTTCCGACTCTGCCGCTCTGCAATACCTTGCGCCTTATGCTGGTTGTTCAATGGGAGAGTACTTCCGTGACAACGGTGAAGACGCTTTGATTGTGTATGACGATTTGTCAAAGCAAGCAGTTGCCTATCGTGAAGTTTCATTGTTGCTGCGACGCCCACCGGGCCGCGAAGCATATCCAGGAGACGTGTTCTATCTTCACTCGCGTTTGTTGGAGCGCTCATCGCGCATCAACGAGGCCGAAGTTGAACGGTTGACTGGCGTTAAAGGTAAAACTGGTTCATTAACAGCTTTGCCGATAATTGAAACTCAAGCCGGTGACGTATCAGCGTTCGTGCCAACCAACGTGATTTCAATTACCGACGGTCAGATCTTTATGGAAACTGATTTGTTTAACGCCGGTATTCGCCCGCCTGTTGACCCAGGCTTGTCAGTGTCTCGTGTAGGCGGTGCAGCGCAAACGCACATTATTAAGAAGCTTGGCGGTGGTATCCGTTTAGCACTGGCGCAATATCGTGAACTGGCTGCGTTCTCACAGTTCGCTTCTGACCTTGACGAAACAACCCAAGCGCAATTGGCGCGCGGCGAGCGAGTTACTGAGCTGATGAAGCAAGCGCAATACTCTCCAATGTCCACGGCTCAGGTTGCTCTGTCATTATTTGCAGCAAATGAGGGCTATTTTGATGACGTTGAGAAAGAACAAGTCGGTGCCTGCGAATCAGCTATGCAAGCACACGTTAAAGCCAATTTTGGGTCTTTGATCGATGGTATCAATGAAACACCGAAGTTGACGGATGATGTTATCGCCGGTTTTCACGAAGCTTTGAAGGACTTCAAAGCTAACGGAAGCTTCTAATTCGCGGAGCTCGCTACGCGACCATGCGGCTTGCCGCGTCGCGCTGAGGGCTCGTGAAACACTAACTATTGATGAGATAGAAAATGGCAGTCGGTAAAGAAATTCGTGATCAGATTGGTAGTGTTAAAAGCACTCAAAAAATCACCAAAGCCATGGAAATGGTGGCGGCAAGCAAAATGCGTAAAGCGCAGGACCGTATGTTGGCGGCCCGACCTTATGCACAGAAAATTCGTTCGGTGGTTGCTCATATTGCCAAAGCAAATTTGGAATACAAGCACCCCTTCACCATTGAGCGCGAAGTAAAGCGAGTGGGCTACATTGTGG
>JBLHME010000026.1:0-39643 GCA_047623225.1 Cryomorphaceae bacterium | reverse complement strand
CGGCGACGAAGGCCTGATTGACGGCACGCTGGTCGAATCACTCAACCCTGAGATCGGCGGCATGGACATGATTACCACGCTCGGTGGCAAGGATCGAATTATCGGTGGTGCCGATGACGATATCATTGACGGCGGCAACGGTGACAACGTGGTAACTGGCGACTCTGCAAAAATAACGGGTCGCGTTGTAATCAGTGCCGGTATTGGTGTCGGCGGCGCCGATCTAATCACCACCGGTTCCGGTAATGACAATATCATCGGCGGTTCTTTCGGCGATACGATTATGGGTGGTGCCGGCCAGAATAATGTATTTGGTGATGAAGGCTGGATCAGAGGCACTTTCCTCGATTCATTAGCACCGCGAGTCGGTGGCGATGACATGATTACCACGCTCAACGGTCTGGACCGAATTATTGGCGGAGCAGGCGCCGACATGATCGAAGCTGGAAATGGCGATAACATCATCGCAGGAGATTCGGCTCTGATAACGGATCGCGTAATCGTTAGTACTGGCTCAGGAGTGGGCGGTGTTGATAAGATCAACTCTGGTACTGGCAGTGACAACATCCTTGGCGGTGTTAGCGGAGATACGATTACAGCAGGCACGGGCGCTAATAATATTCTCGGCGATGAAGGCCTGATCAGAGGCAACTTCCTACAATCTCAACAGCCGGGTACCGGTGGCGCAGATAAAATCACCTCTTTGGGTGCAAACGATAATGTGATTGGCGGCGCCGCTAACGACATAATTGATGCTGGTGACGGCAACAACAATGTGTTGGGTGATGCAGGCACCATTCTTGGCAGCGTGGTTAATAGCACGGCCGTTGGTACTGGCGGTGATGACGATATAACCACAGGTGCTGGCAATGATAATGTCATTGGCGGTACTGGCGGAGATATGATCGACGCGGGTAGCGGCAACGACAATATTCTTGGCGACGACGGTGTGATTGACGGCAACCTCGCGGAATCAGTGTCCATTGGTTCCGGCGGAGACGACGTGATTGTGGCGCTAGGTAGCGGCACCAACAATGTGATCGGCGGCGCTGGTGGCGATATGATTACTACCGGTTCCGGCGGCGATAACATTCTTGGCGACAGCGGTACGCTTCTAAGTGGAGTAGTCACTACCGATGCAGGTGCTGGCGGCGGCGTGATTGACGGTAATCTCGCTAAATCAGTGTCCATTGGTTCTGGCGCAGACGATGTGATTGATAGCGGTGCAGGCAACGATAATGTGGCAGGCGGCAACGGTAGCGACAACATTCAAGGCGGAGCAGGCAGCGACAATATTCTCGGTGATAATGGCGTAATCAACGGTTCGACATTAGTATCAAATAGCTTCTTTACTGGAGCAGGAGACGTAATTGATGCGGGTAGTGGTAACAATAATGTTATAGCGGGAGTAGGTGATGACCGAGTTGTCGCTGGTGGCGGTAACGATAATATCGTTGGCGACAGTGGCACAATTCAACCAGGGTTGGTCACTTCGGTAGTCGCTGGTGTACCGACCGCAGCTCGCGAATCTGCAGGCAATGACGATTTATCTGGCGGCGGTGGTCGCGATGTGATTATTGGAGGGGTTGGCTCAGACAATATAGACGGCGGCAGCGGCAACGATAAAATAATTGGCGACAATGGATTCTACGATGGCATCAAGCTTGAATCTCTAGATGAGACGATCGGTGGCAATGACGTCATTACAGCTGGTAACGGTGACGATTTTGTAATTGCAGGCGCTACTGATGATCGAGTCTTTGGTGGGTCGGGCAACGACGTTATCTTGGGCGATAACGGCTACTTTGGTAACCTCGGTGGCGATATGTTCGTGGCATCGACTCGATTACCATACACTGGTGGCAACGACTTTATTGATGGTGGCCCTGGGGCTGACATACTTATTGGCGGATTCGGCAGCGATGTGTTCGGCGGAAACTTCGGTGAAGACATCATTATTGGCGACAATGGACGAGCCTTCTTCAAAGGTGAGAATATTGAGTTGGTTACTTTGTTGGATACCTTTGCAGACGAACTTATAATAGTGGCGCTCTTTACCTTGAACGATAACGAGCCGCTGTTTGGTGACGAGCCTGATGGATTGCTCCGGCCGGTGCTGCAGACTTCGCTGACCAAACTGCAAGTGCTGGAGTTGGCTAACACCTACGCGCTTGAAGAGTATGATGTCCATGCTGGCAAACAACGTTTCTTGCATCATGGGGAGCCACCGGTCGCAGTAGAACAGCCGGAAGGCGAGCGTGAAGATGCTCTGCCAGAAGGCGATCAGTCAACGCCAGATATTCAACCGGCAGTTCAGCCTGCGGTTTCAGATCTAACGTCGACAAACGCTGCATCTAGCACCAACGATGATGCTCCGTTATTACCTACTGAGTCTGGAAGCACCGCAGACAACAACAATGGGCTGGCTGGAAGCGCGGTTATTCTTAGCCTCGCGGGCTGGCGTCGTAAAAAAGAAGTCGAGCAAGAACGTCGTGATGCAATGCGCGCTATCGAAGCAAATGGCTTCAGAGTATTGGTTGAACCCCAAGACCTTGAAAGCCAGGCTTCTTCACGCATGGCATTCGACTCAGTTTCTGGCCGCTTGCTAGCGATTAAAGCCGGTTAGTTTACTTAATATTATATATATATATTGTAAAACAGTAATTTAGAGTACAATTTGCGTAGTTTTTAAACTTCATCAACATTTAACTAAAACGCCGATAATCACTATGGGCTAACGAGGAATAACGTGGCTAAAAAAGATCAAACTGACGCATCAGCGGAAAGCACAACCGTAAAATGGGACGATGCTGAAATGAGCACTTCTTACGCGAACGTGTGTAATGTAAGCAGTACTCGTGAAGAAGTAACTTTATTGTTTGGAACTAACCAAACTTGGCATACTGGCCAAGGCGAAGTGGTGATTAAATTGTCAGACCGATTGATCGTGAGCCCTTTTGCGGCAAAACGTTTGAGTCTGCTTTTGAATAACATTGTTGAGCAATACGAGGCACGTTTTGGCGCGCTAAGTACCGACGCAACTGATGCTGGCCCAACGCAGTAAGGCCACTTCGGGCCAAGACACTAATATTTCGTCATTAGCTTGATCTATGTCGAAAGTAATCCGACACAAGACCCAGACGACATACTAGATGTCTAGTAAAAGCGCTGCTACGGAGTTTCCGCGCAGCGCTTTTTGTTGCAGGATATGCTGCTATTAGTTAGACAAATACCCAATGGCAAGCGGCCGATGCTGGGTAAATTATGCTTAACCTTTTTCTAGCCAACTGATCAATCAACTATTCTAACTACCTTAACTATCGCATCTATAATTGTCGCTTACTAATTTAATCCGTGTCTACATTGAAGCAAAAAGATAAACAGCCAAAGCATGATAGGGATGAGCCTGAGTTCGTTGATCGCCAAAAGTGGCAGCGCTTGGCTCAGTCAGAAAACAGCGAAGAGTTTTTTTCTGCTTGGCTGGACTTACAGTGCACTCAGATCGATTCAGTGCGAACTGGCATTCTGCTCGCGGAAACTCAAGCCGATAAGACATTTAGCCCCGCAGCCTACTGGCCTACTGCAGCGGGCGTTAGCGAAGCTATAATCGAAGTTGCACGTAGTTCGCTTGACGAAGCCCAAGCATTGGTTATTGATCTACAAAAAGAATACGGTTCAACTTTAAGTGTTAATGCTGATTCGGTAGGAGTTTCGTTTCCAGTAAAACTGCAAGGGCATCTTGTGTGCGTTGTTGCTCTCGAAATCGTCGACAAAAAAAATCAAGACATTGGTTTGATTATGCGTCAATTGCAGTGGGGCGTATCGTGGTTGGAAGCTTTCTATTTTCGACTGCAGGCGATGGACGATGACTTAACCATTAATCGCCTTGTAACGTCGCTCTACATGGTGGCTTCGTCGACTAAAGAAGCTAGTTGCAAGGAAGCTATGACCGTTTTTGTTACCGAGCTCGCGTCTACACTCAATTGTGAACGAGTTAGTTGTGCTTTGTTGCAAGGCAAACATGCAGCCATCGAAGCGGTTTCTAATAGTGGGCAATTCGCGCGCAAAATGAATTTGGTTAATTTGGCCGAGCGCGCAATGGATGAAGCGATCGAGCAAAACAGTGTTATCCATTATCCAGAAGAAGACGGTAATGGTGTTATTACACACAACCATTCTAAGTTAGCAGGCGAACAAAATGGCGGCGTGATACTAACGTATCCGCTGGTAGCTGACGGTAAAAACATTGGCGCAGTTTGCATTGAAAGTTCCGACGATCAGCGTTTTGATGACGACGTGGTTGAAATGTGTCAGTCGATCGTTACTCTTACTGGGCCAATCCTAAATGATAAATATTTGAATGATCTTTGGATTGGCAAGAAGCTTAAAAATTCAGCCAAAACTCAGCTCGAACGATTTTTAGGTGTTGGCTATGTGGGCCGTAAAATTGCTGCTATGGTGGTGCTGGCTATAGCTCTATTTATTGGCTTCGCCAAAGGTGAGTTCAGGGTCAACGCAGATTCGGCTCTTCAAGGTCAACAGCAAAGGGCCTTAGTAGCGCCTTTCGATGGCTTTGTCTCCGACTCTTATTTGCGCGTTGGTGATAGGGTTAAAAAAGGTGATATTATTGCTACGCTTGATGACACAGACTTGCGCTTAGACTTGGTCGAGCTCAGCAGTTCCCGCGCGCAGGCAGAAAGTCAATATGATGCGGCATTAGCTGACTATAATCGCGCTGAAGCTAAAACGTTTCGCGCCAAGGTAGATCAGGCTAATGCTCGAATCGGTCTTGTGACTGAAAAGCTCAAACGAACTAAGATGATTGCTCCTTTGGACGGGGTGATCGTTAATGGCGACCTAAGCCAGTCTCTGGGCGGTGCTGTGACGCGAGGGCAAGCTATGTTTGAAATTGCCTCTTTGTTTAAGTATCGGGTTGCTCTAAAGGTTGATGAACGCGATATTTCGTATATTGAGCCAGAGCAAAAAATTGAACTATTGCTGTCGTCATTACCGGATCAGACTTTCGATTTAACGGTGGATAGTGTAACGCCCTTAACCACTGCAGGAGAGGGCCGTAACTATTTTAGGGTCGAGGCTGAGCTCGATGATATCAACGGTATCTTAAGGCCAGGCATGGAAGGCGTGGCAAAAATTTCTGTAGATGATCGATTGTATATTTGGATCTGGACGCGAGAAATGGTGGATTGGTGGCGATTGCTGATTTGGCGATGGGCATCCTAGTTTTATTTCGAAAATGTTATGCAGAAACCTAACCCTTTTAGCCCTTATTGGTATCGAATTGCGGGGCTGAGACCTCGCCTGCGCAATCATGTTGAATTGCATAGGCACCAATATAGAGGGCAACAATGGTACATCTTGCAGGACGACACCAGCGGGCGTTTTCATCGATTTTCACCGGCCGCTTATCAGGTGATCGGCCTAATGGATGGTCGTCATACGATGGACGATATCTGGAAATTCGCCTCGCAAGAGTTAAAGGACGAGGCACTTACCCAAGCACAAATCATCACATTAATGGGGCAGCTCTATAAAGCTGATTCATTTACCACCGAGGTGCCACCAGACACCAAGGAATTGTTTGAGCGCCAATACACCACTGAGCGGCGCGTGAAATTGCAGCGCTGGAAGAGTCCATTGGCAATCCGTATACCACTGCTTGATCCCGATGCGTTTATTGTGCGAGCGCTGCCCTATGTAGGTTGGTTGTTCAGTATCTGGGGTGTTTTTATATGGCTGGGAGTTGTATTTGGCGCCGTGCTAATAGCGTTTTTGAATTGGCCTGAGCTTACCGCAAATTTAGTTGACCGAGTTCTGGCAGGGCAAAATATTCTGGTGCTCATTGTGACCTTTCCGATTGTTAAGCTTTTTCACGAATTCGGGCACGCATTTGCGACTCGCGTGAATGGAGGGCAGGTGCACGAGATGGGCATTATGTTTCTAATGCTTATGCCCATTCCCTACGTTGATGCAACTTCTTCCACGGCTTTTGCAAGCCGCTGGAAACGCGTATTAGTCGGTGCGTCTGGCATGCTGGTGGAGTTATTTATAGCTGCCTTAGCCTTGTATTTCTGGCTCGATATGGGGAGTGGCTTCGTCAGCGCGGTGCTGTACAACGTGATGATAATCGCCGGCGTGTCGACTATCTTGTTTAATGCCAATCCGCTGATCAAATTTGATGGTTATTATATTTTGTCTGACTGGATTGAAATACCAAATCTAGCTACTCGTGCGACCAAGTATTTGGGCTATCTGTTCCAACGATATTTATTCAAAATGAATAATGTAAAGTCGCCCGCACACACACAGGGCGAGCGAGTTTGGTTTGTTTTTTATGGCATAGCCTCATTTATCTACCGACTGTTCTTAATCTCATTCATTGTTTTTCTATTGGCGGATCAATACTTTATTTTCGGCGTTCTATTGGCCATATGGGCAGTTTGGATGATGGCGATAATGCCAATATATAAACAGTTGAAATTTGTAGTTATGGATAAAAGACTTAAAGGTAATCGCCCGCGAGCACTAATTGTGTCAAGTGGTCTATTGGCACTGCTTGTCACAATCGCCATCATCCCAGTGCCATTGTCGACGATCGTCGAAGGCGTAGTGTGGGCTGATCAGGATTCTCGTGTGCGTATGACCAGTCAAGGTTTCGTAACGGAAATCTTGGTAGAAGACGGGGACACGGTAAAAGTAGGGCAGGTAATTGCCATATGTGATAACTTTGAATTGCGTACCAATCGGGATCGACTGCGTGCTCAACTTGATGAATTTCGGGCTCAGTATCAAGCGGTCTCAGCTTTGGGATTAGCGAATCGAGTTCAAATGCGATTGGTTAATGAACAGATATTAGCCACCGAAGCAAAATTAGGGCAAGTTGATTCGCAGATCAGTGGCTTAGAGATCAAGAGCAAGGTAGCAGGTGTTTTTGTGCCAGCACAGTCAGCATCGCGGGTTGGGCACTTTATACAGCGTGGCGATCTACTTGGGTTTGTGGTCAAGCCGCAGGCCGCTATCGTGCGAGTATTGGTCCCATTGGATAGGATAAACTTGGTGCGGCAAAAAACCACTGAGGTCTCAGTGCGAGTGGTGGACAATTTAAGCCGAGAGATAACTGCTTTGGTTTCTCGAGAGGTGCCAAGAGCATCTCAAGACATACCCAGCGCCGCTTTATCTTTTGAAGGCGGTGGTGTGATTGCAGTTAATCCAGGGCAAAGTGCTGCCGGCGGAACTGGGGCTGTGGCATTTGATAGTTGGTTTCAAATGGATCTGCAAATTAATTTGAACGAAGATCAGGTAGGCTTAGGAGAGCGAGTGTATGCACGCTTCAGGCATGGAAATGAAATGCTTGGCGCGCAAATCTATCGTTCAATACGCCAAGTTTTCCTCAATAAGTTCGGCATATAGTCAAATCAATCACTATGCATTTAGACGCCGAAATTTTCTATGATCACTATCCTATCCGCGACGCTGGTGGAGATGCTCAGTTAACGCAACACTGGCTATCACCACACAAGCAAAATATTTCGAAGTTAATTCAATTGTGTAAAGACGCCGGCGATATCCAACAACCAGCCGAGCCAAATGAAATCAGCAAACAGCCCCACAGGGCAATTGATGCCAATGGAAAGGTTGATCTGAAATCATTGGCTAAATCATTTAACGCGTTTCAAACAGCGCTCAGCTACGTTCATGGCTTAAGCTTGAGCGACGATGATATTGCCGCGGCCTACGGGCTATTTGAACGACGCGTGGAAGTTTTGCGTTCACGCTCTGACCGTGTGTTGGTTGCAGGTCTCGCCGCCGCTGCCTTTGTGAAGTCAGGGGTACGCGTGCATTTAGTCTGTGATAAGAGTTATCAAGAGCTGGTCAATCAGCATCTATTGCCAGTCTTAGATTACTTGGAAATTAGTCTAGGCGTTGTGATTACTGGCGACAATGAAGCGACACGCCACTTAAATTATAGTTGTGATATTACAATGGTGAGTGCGCGCGAATGCGCAATGGATTTTTTACGTGACTCGGTTAACTGGCCGAAGCGAGGAAACGCCGCACATCGTGTGGTGGATCGATTGTTAGGGCGCAGGGCTAAACACCCTCATAGAATTATGAGCGGTTTACCTTGTGCGATTCATTTAGATGCACAGTCGGCCCTAATCGATAATGCTCGAGCACCGATTGTGTTAACCCAAGATGCGCACCCAATGCACGAGGTCGAAGAATTGCAGCGCGCACTCGAGCTAGCTGAAAAACTAACCCTAGCGCAGGATTATATCTATAGCGGTAAGGAGCTTGAGATTGCGTATACCGTGCAAGGAAAACAGCAAATCGAGGCTTGGGCTAAAGAATTTGGTGGCATATGGTTGGTGCCCTCTGTGGCAGATTTGATGATTGCGATTTCTCTAGTGGTGCAAAATATTGTACATAAAGACCAACACTATCAAATATCAAATGGTCTTCTTAAGTGGCTTGTGCCTGACCGTTTGGTTCCTGGAATGCGCTATTATTTGAAACCGTTTTTAACGCGCATTGTTGAATTACAAAATGAATGCGCGCTAACTGGGCAACAAGAAGTGGTTGGCCGTGCCAGCTATCAGCATGTATTCAATCGTTATATTCATTTGTGCGGCATGAGTCACGCCGCAGGCCTGGCGAGTGAGGAGCTGCGTGATGTGTATCAATTACGCAGCCAAACCAACAAAAATGCGCGACTAAAGGTTGATGCAACTATTTTGTTGAATGACCCTGAAGCCAAGTTTGAATATTTAGTTGAAATCTTGCATTCTGAAAATTGTCTGCAAGCCTGTACTTTTTTGTGTACTGGTATGAATGAAGATGGTGATTCTTTAAACCAGCTTATTCAGGGCAGCGGATGTGCGACGCAGTATTATAATAATGCCGAACAATTGTCTAAGGCTATGGTAGCGAATGGTTTTGATATTACAGACGTGGTGTTGATCAATGCTGAAGTGCTTTCAAGCATGGCTGATGAACTATGGAGCTCGTTGTCGATGCCGCATGAAATAATTTTCTTGAACCGCTCCGTTGATTGGTATGAAGACGCCTTAATAACGCAATTCGATCAATTTAGTCTAGTCAAATCTTCACGGCGTGTTCAGCTGCTAAGTTTGGATGAGGAGATTTTTCAGAACCATCCACTGACAAACTTAAATCGGGCATATCCATATGCACAGCGTCTAGGTGGCTGGGCGCAAAAGTGCTTTCAATTTTTACTAGAGTTACGCATAAAGTCAATTCAAAAGCAGGTTGCGCAAGAGTCGTATAATGTGCGACGAAATTTGCTTACTCATGATCAAGGAATGCAATCGATGTTGTCATTCTCCGGAAAAGGTTTATATGAATAATAAAGTGTTTTTTTTAGCTTGCGCAAGCATGCTGACCGTCTTTGCTCCACCTACCTCAATGGCTGCAGATCAACATGAATGTCTGGTAGAGCCAGCTGTGGTACTTGTCCTTAGCTCACCAGTCGCGGGAGTCATACAATCAATTGGAGTTGGTCGAGGGGATAGGGTTTGGCGTGGCCAGACCTTGGTGAAACTGCACGCAGGTTCAGAACAGGCTGCGGTGGAATTAGCGCAAGCGAAATTGGAGTTCAGCGCTCGAGAGGTAAAACGGGCAGAAGAACTATTTCGTGAAAACTTCACCTCTGAATACAGTGTTGACGAAGCGACCACCACCGCTAAGTTAGCTGAAGTGGAGCTTAAGCAAGCCGAGGCAATTCTGGCACAGAAAACCCTCACTAGCCCAATTTCTGGGGTTGTGGTGCAGCGCTTAGCGCAAGTGGGAGAATCCGTTGGCAATGATGAGATCCTAAGGCTTGCTCAAATCAACCCTTTGCATATTGAGGTTGTGTTGCCGGTTGATCAATTAAACACGGTGACTGAAGGGATGGGCGCCACCATCTATCCACAGGCGCCGTTTGGTGGTGAGTACTCCGCTAAAGTGCAAACGGTTGATAATGTTATAGATGCTGCCAGTGGAACATTTGGCGTGCGTTTGAAGCTGAAGAATCCAGGTAATAAAATACCAGCAGGTTTACGCTGCAAAGTGTCTTTTAATCCTGAGTAACACCAGTTTGTATATCTTTGCGTGACCTTTGGCGTCAGAGTGTCTTATGTGGCATTTATGCAGCCATATAATGGCTATTCTATGCTGGCGTCTAAAGATTTAGCTGCAGGCAAGTTCGTGATAATTGTGCAAAGCCGCCTTTTTGGCTTGAAAAGGGCGTTTTTAGAATGACTTAACTCTGTATTCAGCTGTTATTGTTAATCAAGTACCCGAGTTAAGTATTACCGACTTTTGGCAAAACTGTGAGGTTTAGCCATTGGCGGCATGAGGTTTTTAATAAAACGAGAAAAATAATCTCAATTAGTGGAGTAAAAGTAATCACATCCAATAATAGTTGTCTCAAAAAGTTATTGTATTAAATGTTACACTATCTACTGCCAGTCAATTTAGAAGGTAAAGATTGATGCGTTTTGGCCGTGAGTTGGATGTTGATATAGTCATCGGCATAATCAATCTACGTAAGAATAATAAATTAACTACTGATAAGAGGAGATTCGCAAATGAAGAAAGTAGCCTTCGATAGCGCCCTAGATGGCGCTCATGGTTCGAAAGTCTATCGCAAAACGCTAGTAGCAATAGCTCTAGGTGCGATGACGACAACAGGCACAACACAAGCTCAGCTCGAAGAAATCGTTGTAACAGCAACAAAGCGTGCTGAGAGCACGCAAGACATTGCGGTTTCTATTCAAGCTGTCACTGGCGACACGATGAAAGAGCTAGGCATTCAAACCTTTGATGAATACGTTGAGTATTTGCCAAATGTTGTAAGCGCCGGTAATGGGCCCGGCCAAAAAGAAATATACATTCGTGGCTCTGCTGGTGAGCAATCTTCAGTAACCGTAGGGCCAGCGCAGGGTTCTGCTCCTGGTGTTGCCTTATACCTAGACGAAATGCCAGTTGCATTTGGTAGCAGAAATCTTGATATTTATGCGGCTGACTTAGCTCGAGTTGAGGTTTTAGCAGGCCCTCAAGGCACATTGTTTGGTGCAAGCTCTCAATCGGGTACAGTTCGTTTAATTACTAATAAGCCTAAAATTGGTGAATTTGAAGCAAGAATCGATCTTGGTTTAAGTACAACTGAAGGTGGTGGAGACAGTAATAAGTTCGAAGGAATGGTTAATATTCCTCTTTCTGAGACCACCGCATTACGTGTTGTCGGATACCGTGACGATCAAGGCGGCTGGATTGATAACGTTGCTTCTACATTTACACCCAACGGCCAAGTTATTGATCGCAACAACTCTGCTGGCTTTGGACCTTTCTTTGGTCAATTCCCCCAAACCAATATTCAGTCTGCAAGCAACGCTGGCATAGCAGAAGAAGATTGGAACGAAGCGACTTATGAAGGTGTACGTGTAGGTTTCGCATGGGATATCAATGATGATTGGAGCCTGTTGTTGCAACACACTAGTCAAGGATTGGACGTAAAAGGCTCCTTCCTTATTGATCCAAGCCTCGGCGATGAAAGTTCAGCTAAGTTTTCTCCAGAACGAAATGTGGATGATTTTGGCTTAACCGCTTGGACGCTTGAAGGGCGTATTGGAAACCTTGATGTTGTATACACTGGTGGCTATCTAGATCGCGAAGTTGATGCGATTATTGATTACACGCATTACAATAATGGTGGTGGTTATATTACCTATTATCTATGTAGTGGTAATATCTACGCAGGTGATAAGTCAACAGCAGTCAATAACTGCTTTAACCCTGTAAAACAATACGCCGATGCAAGTTCTAACGAACGTACAACGCATGAGATACGCTTTAGCACTGATCAAGATAAGAGCGTTAGATATCTCGGTGGTGCTTATTTCAATGACGTAGAAACTAGCCATCTTGGTGAGTTCCAATATTTGTCTACCAATGATGCATTCAGTGAGCACATTGTTAACTACTTTGGTTCTGGGGCTCCGTTTAAAGTTGGTAACACAACAATTCCTAATACAGCAGGAACCGTTTCTTCAGGACCTCGCAGTCCCCTTACGACTTTCTTCAATGACTTTACAAGAACAGAAGAAGAGATTGCGTTTTTTGGTGAAGTTGCATTTGATATCAATGAAAAGTTAACAGCGTCGATTAGTGGTCGTTACTACGACTTAGAATCACAATTGCAAGGTGCTTCAAACTTCTCATTTGGTTGCCGTTATGGTGTACCAGGTATACCAGGAGCTCCAGCAGGAGCTGGATTTGGAAATGCTTCTCCCACCGCAGATGGCCGTTGTAACTCTGATGCCTTTAGTAATGACGTAACTACTCGTTTGCAGACATTGGGCCAATACAATGCCACTGGAGACGATAGTCTAATTCTTAATGCAAGAGCGCCTAGTGGAACCAGAGATTTGTTCCGTGGTGGTGGTAGCAATGCTGCTACTTTAGCCGCTATAAAAAATGGTACTCTCGATATAAGTGACGTTGATCCTGATGGTTCAACATCAGAGTCAGATACTATTTTCAAATACTCATTGGATTACAAGCTTTCTGATGACTTGTTGATTTACGGTATTGCCTCTGAAGGCTATCGTCCTGCGACTCAAAATCGTAACGCGGGTCAGCTAGCAGCAAATCAAAGCGGTGTTTATGAAGGTTATGTTGTGCCAGTAGTGGCTGTAACAGATACATTGACCAACTATGAAATTGGTATGAAAGGTGACTTTGCTGATGGTCGATTCCGTCTTAACGCTAGCCTTTATACAACTGAGATTGAAAACTTGCAGGTTTCACGTTTTGACCCTTCAAACGTTGCTTTCTTAGTCTTCATGGAAAATGTTGGTGATGCAGAAGCCACAGGTTTAGACCTTGACTTTCAATGGGCTGCTACAGATTCCTTAACCGTTACCGGCGCGGCTAGTTTTCTAGATACTGAAATAACACGTTTGAACCCACAGCTTCAAGGTGTTGCAGTGCCAGTAGGTTCCGAGTTGCCACTAGCGCCTTCATTTTCTGGAAACATTCGTGCACGATATGATATGTCTCTGGACTTTATGGGCGGAACTGAGGCTTACTTGTCCGCAGGTTTAACCCATCGAGGGGAGAGCACAGCTGGTATCGTTGGTAGTGCGGAATTCTTCGATGATACTGGCCTATTATCTTATGGAGCTACTTCAGGTTTAGAAACTCAAAACGAAGGTGGTAATTTTGGTACGGTTAATCTTTCGAATGGATCATTGCCTGCTAATACGCGATTTATTAACGAATCTGCAACCACCATCAACTTAGGCGCAGGAATATCTAAGGATAATTGGAATGCCGAGTTATTTATCAATAACTTAACAAGCGAAGAAGGTAAGGTTATTCAAACAGCAGGTAAATTTAGTGCTGAAACAACAACCTTACGCCCTCGGACAATTGGAGTTAGATTTTCATACTTCTTTAATTAAGATCTAATTTGATTAAAGTACTAAAAGTACGATAGGTTGTATTAAATAAGGGCGAATTTCGATTCGCCCTTATTTTTTTGCATTATGAATTGTGAGACAGTACAAAGAAAGTTACAGCGGACTAATTATATTTTGAATACCACACCTCCTCAGGGCAGCACTTTACAAGATGCTCAAAGACACCTTCAATCGGGCAATGTAAAAGCGGCGGAACAAATCGTTCGTTCAATACTTGAGAGCGATCCTGGAAATATCGAAGGGCTGTATACCAGTGCTGTTATTTCAAGAATAAATGGCTCACCCGAAGCTGCATTGCTATACATAGAAAAGGTAATCAGTGCAGATTCAAATTTTGCTCGTGGCTTTCAAGAGAAGGGCATAAATTGCTTGTCTCTTAATAATCCAATGATGGCCATTGAAGCCTTAGAGCGAGCGGTAGTATTGGACCCTTCTTTGTTGCAGAGTTGGCAATTATTGACTCGACTCTATAAGAAGTTGGGCAACGAAAAGCACAAAGAAACAGAGAAGCAAGTTGAGTTTTACCAAGGCTTACCCGATGAACTGGTAACGGTAATCAGTTACTTAGCAAACAATCAATTGGCGGATGCAGAAAGGTTGTGTCGATATTTTCTAAAATCCAATAAGACTCATATTGAAGGGATGAGGTTATTGGCTGAAATTGCGAATAGAAATAACATCCTAGATGATGCCGAGTTTTTATTAGAAAGTGCTGTTGAATTTGCGCCGGAGCATGTGGATGCGAACATACAGTTCGCCCATATTTTGCTCCGCAGGCAGCGTTTTCAAAGAGCCTACGATCAAGCCAAAATGATATTTAATAAGTTTCCAGATGTTAGAGACAAGACTCGGCCAGTTTTAGCATCAGCCTGTTTCGGCGTTGGAAAAAACGATGAAGCTATTGAGCATTTTCTGGACCTTGTCAAAAGTGATCCCGATAGCCATTTGCTACCGATATCGTTAGGGCATATTTACAATGCTGAAGGCAGTACTGAAAAAGCCGTGGAGTCATTTCAGACATCGTATGCAAAGAAAAAGGATCATGGCGACGCATATTGGAGCTTGGCAAATACTAAGTCGTACAAATTTGAAGACACTGAGATTAAGTCGATGCAAAGCGTTGAGTCATCAGACACCATAAGTCTGATAGATCAGATTCAAACCTGTTTCGCATTGGGCAAAGCATTTGAAGATAAAAAGGAGTTTGAGCAGTCTTTTTGGTACTACGGCAAAGGCAATGAATTAAAACTGCCTGAAACGCACCATTCCTCCGAACAGTTACAAAAAAGGATAGATTCACAGATATTAGTCTGCGATGAAAAGTTATTTTCGGATAGGGTAGGCCTGGGCAATGACGGCCACGACCCAATTTTTGTAGTTGGGCTACCCAGATCAGGCTCAACACTGTTAGAGCAGATACTTGCGTCCCATTCTAAAGTAGACGGAACAATGGAGCTGCATAATATTTTAGATTTGGCTAAGCGCTTGAGAGGCAAATTAGACGACTCGGATATTCCGCAGTACCCAAGAATATTAACAGAACTTGAAGACTCGTATTTTAAACGGTTTGGAGATCAATTTCTCGAGCAGACAATGGTGTATCGCGAGTCTGCTCCGATGTTTATTGATAAAATGCCGAACAACTTTTTTCATATAGGGCTTATTAAATTAATATTACCTAATGCAAAAATCATTGACGCGCGACGTCATCCAATGGCTTGTTGCTTTAGTGGTTTTAAACAATTATTTGGAGAAGGGCAAGAATTCTCATATGGCCTAAGCGAGATAGGAAACTATTATAAGCAGTATGTGAAATTAATGGATCATTGGGATCGCGTTCTGCCTGGCTTTGTGTTGCGGGTACAACACGAGGATGTGGTGGAAAATCTCGAACAGCAAGTTTCAAGAATTCTTGATTTTTGTGGTTTGGAGTTTGAGCAACCCTGTATTGATTTTCATAAGACTGAACGAAGTATTAGAACGCCAAGTGCTGAGCAAGTTCGCCAGCCAATCTACAGAACTGGTTTAGAACAATGGAAAAATTACGAATCTTGGTTGGGTCCGCTAAAAGAAGCTTTAGGCTCTGAAATCAGAAACGACTACGGAATCGAGTGAAGCGATATCTGTAACGTTTAGTTGATAGTCTCTCATACCAATAAGTTCATCTATTTCGCGGTTCCAAAAACCGCGACACATTCGATGCGCGAGGTGTTACGAGACTCAATCGGCGCAAATGGCTGGGAGCAACAAGTACTTTTTGGTAAGAATGTTTCTCCAATAGAGCAAATTGCTCAATTACAACATGGGCATATTAGCGTTAATCAAATAAAGGCAATAATTGACGCTGAGCATTGGAGCGATTATTTTAAATTTGCAGTTGTGAGAAACCCATTTGATCGGTTTGTTTCAGTTTGTGCTTTTTATAACCGGCAATCGGATGACTTTACAAGAAACCCTCAAGCATGGATGAAGGCAGCGATGATGCGGCCGCAATTTCAGCAGCGCTTATTGGTGCGGCCACAAGCAAGCCAATTGCTTAACCAGCACGGAAAATTGGAATTAGATTACATTGGCCGTTATGAATTGCTTCAAGATTCTATGAATGTGATAACAGATAAGCTCAATATTACACGAACAACTTTACCTGTAAAAAACTCCTCCAAGCACGAAAATTATAAGAAGTATTATGACGAAAGCCTGTATCGGAGCGTGGCGGAGTTCTATAAAGATGATTTGCAGCTATTTGCTTACGATTTTTGATTAGGTCAATAGTTTTCTGAAAAGTGCCACGATGATGAAGTGGACAGTTAAGCACCGTTAATGATCTCTTCAACTAAAAAAGACTATGGCTTAGTCATTTTGATCACCTACGAAGTAGTTCGTCTAGTGTTTAAATCGATCCAGTTGATCTGTATTAAGCGCCGCACGAATTATTCTCTGGACGATAATAGGATTAATACCTATTTGATTTGTCTTGGTGATGATGGCTCTTGGGTTAGGCCTTAATTGCTTAAAAGTATTATTCAGCAACGATTTGTAATGGGGTAACCCTTCTTCAGAGTAGCCATAAAGATGCCAGCATTCGCGCCAGTCTTTGCTTAGGCCCTCTAGCAGTTGGACATATTCCCTTACAATTTCGGGGTCGTTTTGTTCAAAGTCCGAGAACAGACCAATTAGTTCATTGGCAATGGCTTCTAATTCACCCGGAGACATCACGGGTGCAACATTAAACCGTTCCGTTTTAAAAGTAGCTGAGCTTTTCGGATCAAACGCTAGAAGTGAAATTTTAGAGTTAATATCGGGATTAGGTCGCGCAGAACCAAATTGCTCCATTTGGCGCACAATCTTCCAAAATCGTGAAGATCCGGCAGTGTCGATAACCAAGTGAATACGCTCTTGGTTGCTGGGATTTACGACTTTATGCCGCTTCCATGAGTCAAAGATCCAACATTCACCCGCTTGCATATGAACTTGGTCTGGCCCGCAGAAGAATGTAACATCCGGCGTGGTGGTAATTGGAATATGAATGCGCACATGATTATACCAATGGTAGTTAAAATCTACATGCTCTGAAACTTCTGAACCGGGGCTCAAGCGCATAAACCGAGAACGCGCGAGGACTTCACCAAAGCCGGCCATTACCTGTTGTACATAGTCACAACGCTGCAGATGCGGTGTGACCTGCATATGACCTGAAAACTCATCATTATCGCCACCATTAAGCGATATCAGAGGGATTGCCGAATTACCGTTGAGTCGGTTGGGATGTTCCATCCATGCCGTTTGATTAAATTGACTCAGCTCATGTTGTAGCCGCTCAACATCAAAACGATAAGGCAAGCGAACGAAGGGTTGGGACAGTTTCATAGTCATTGTTTAGTGAAGCCTAATCGCCCCACGAACCGCGGCGGCTCCATGGGTCATGTTCAGGGAACTCATCCATGTCAATTTGTGGATCGTCGACATGTGGCTGGCGGGCCAAATCGTAACGGGCTAGTTTGTAAATTGAAATGCACAGTAACAATGAGATAATAATCAAAGGAACGCCCGCTACGATGCTCGCAGTCTGCAAAGTTTGTAAGTCGCCACTAGTAACTAAAAGAGTGACCGGCAAAAAGCTAAGTGCCCCAGCCCAAAACAGTCGATTCCAGCGCATGGGTTCATCGTCTACGGTTTTCTGCACTACTGACGCCAAAATATACGAGATTGAATCAAAGGTAGTGGATAGAAAGACCACAGCTAGTACTGTGTACAGAGCAATCACTATAGTGCCAAATGGCAGGCTACCCAAAATAGCGAACACGGCCGCTGATTGGGATTCGGTGTTAAGAACATTAACCACATCAAGCTCACCGCTCAACTGCAGATGGATGCCGTAGTTGCCTAACACCATGAAAAATAGCGCACAGCCCATCGAGCCATAACCAAGAGACCCTAAGATCATATTGCGCATGGTTCGGCCATAAGAAATACGCGCTATAAAAAGTCCAATTGTAGGTGCGAAGGCGAGCCACCACGCCCAATAGAATATGGTCCAGTCCTGCGGAAAGCTACTGTCTTGATAATCATTTAGACCGCCAAACGGTTCTAAGTAGGTTGCCATGGTGAAGAAGTTCTCCAACATAACCGCGAGCGAGGCCAGCGAAGTTTCAGCCAAGAAAGTGGTGGGGCCAACTAAGAAAACATACGCCAGTAATATCACCGCGAGAAACAGATTAAAGTTGGAAAGGGTTTGAATACCCTTCTTAATTCCAGAGTAGGCGCTAGCACCAAAAATGGCGGTACATAAAAGGAGTACAAATATTTGCACTGTAATGTTTCGGTCAAAGCCAAATAGTACATGCAGGCCTTCGTTCAGCAATGGCGCGCCCAAACCTAAGGTGGTGGCGCCGCCACCTAGCATGCCAAATACAAATAACACATCTACAAACTTGCCCCAAAAGCCACGCACATTGCGATTGCCGATGACTGGCGCGAGTGCTTCTGAAAGTTTTAGTGCGCGGTTTTTACGCACATGATAAAAATACGCGATTGGTAAGGCAGGTACTAAATAGATAGACCACGCGATTGGCCCCCAGTGAAACATGCCATAGGTTGAAGCCCACTTGATGGCTTCAACCGACCCTCCTTCTACCAGAAACGGCGGATCTGTATAGTAATATGCCCATTCGATCGGCGCCCAAACCATAATGCCAACACCAATTCCGGCGCAAAAAAGCATTGAAGCCCAAGAAGCTGTCTTAAATTCTGGTTCAGAACCGGCATCGCCCAATTGGATTCTGCCTATGTCGCTTAGCGAGACATAAATCATGAACATAAATGCACCAGCGCCCATCATGAGGTACATTACGCCGAGATTATTCACTACTGCGTTACGCGCAATTTTCACCCAGTCTGCACCCTGTTCTGGCCAATTTATGAGCGGGATAGTGACACATAGGAGTAGGCACAAGGCACCTATGAAGGTAGGTTTATCAATCAAACTCATTGACTCTTTAAGACTCATAAAATTCCTTGGGTGGTGGCTTTTCTAATTATTTTTCTTATCTAACATCCGTATACGATTATCTACTTCATTGTGCTCAATATAGTAGCCCCGCAAATGACGCTTGCCGGAACTCGGGTCAAAACTAGCTCGGCCGTGCAATATTCTTTGGTTGTCAAATATCACCATATCGCCATTTTTCAACACGTATTCGATGTTGTATTTAGCGGTTCGAATACTCAACATGAGTGCGCGAAACGCTGTATAGAAATCGTACAGCAAATCAGCTGCAAAATCAGGCACATCGACTAGATGTGCGTTAAAAGTTAAGCCTTTAAATTCGCCGTTAGGCGTTAATCCAATCACCGGGCGGTGATAGCGAATGTCACTTTCGTGGTCGATAAAATTCCAGGGTACTTGCAGTTCAGTTAAAAGCTGGTAGTGCTCTGGATGCGCAGTTTTGAAGTCATCTACAATGGCCATAGCATCGGCAAAGGTGGAGCCACCGCCACGGGCTTCATTGCGGTAGCAATGCAAGAATTGGTTGCCTGGCACGAACTCTTGATTGGCTAGGTCGGTATGCAGCGGAAGTGCCAGCGACGTATAGGCAAGATTGTTTGGCTCGGGTTTGCTTTTGACCTCGAATGTAACGCCGTAATTGGTTTCACGTTTGAAACCAATTAGGTCTCCAAAATTCTCTCCGGCATCCAGATCATCGTCTAAGTTTTGAATCAGGATAATGCCGATAGTTTTAAGCGACACTAAGGCCTTGTGTAGATATGCAGAGTCGGTATGGCAGCGTTGCGCATCAAAATTGGGTAGCGTGGTAATGCCAGCCTTTGTCCAACTGTTCTTTTTAATCCGCGCAGCATCCTCGCGCGGAGTGCCAGGCCGGTGTGCCCATAACCATTGATTGCTATAAATCGAGGTGGATTGCTTGGCAGGCCAGATAATCCTGATGCCTGCGTCGCTTAGCTCGACATCCTCCGGTTGAATGTCGAGTTCGACTGATGTTAGGTCAAAGATGCGTTCATGGGTGTGCGGGTGTAATTCATTTGGGTCGTTATCGCGTAGCCAGATAAATGGCAGCTCGCTCGTCTCACCATTGCTCCAACCGACCATTAAGCTTCGCTGGGTTTGATTTATTGTTTTTAGATGCATAATTATTTTAGTTTATTGACGCGAAGCTTTACGCCTTAGTAGAAATTGAGCATGGCCTTGCATCGAGCCATCATGAAAGTTGCCACTCCATTTATCCCATGGGCTGTCGAGAGTGCCAAAGTTGGTGTCGAAGAAGCGATGATGTAGTTGATGATAAAAATCACCAATGGAAATGTTTACGCGCTTACCTATCTTCAGCTTTTCGAAACCGGTATGCGAAGTCGGGGCACCCAGGCCGTGAAACATAAGGCTGTAGATAAGATGTATCGGGTGAGCCGCTATAACAAAGAAGATCAATGTATCTGACATAAGCACTAGCTGTTCAAATGGGTGCATGGCCAATCCTGACCAAGGGCCAGTGTTGCCATTTTTGTGATGCCAATTGTGCACGTGTTTGTAGAGCCATTTTGTGTGCATGACTCTGTGTTGCAAGTCAAAATACACAGATGACCACAGCGGAATAAAAGCCAATAAGACTACAAACCAAATAGGGTTACTTTGCAATGTAATCAAGCTTGCATAGCTATTGGCAAATGCCCAAAGCAGCAAAGACTCCCAAAGTGTCCAAAGCAGTACGCCAGATGTGAGCGTCCAGAACATGTTGTCCCAGTTTTGATTGTTAAAGTGAAAACGCCTGCTTTTCTTACCAAGTTGCCGTTTGTCGTACTTAAACTCAGAACCTTGTTTTTCAAAGGTGTGCAGATAAAGATGTAAACCGCCAGCAACGGCCAAAATCAATAACATATTACGCAGCCAAATTTCGAATATCCAGGAAAATTCAAATTCGATAGCACTTTCTAGTGTCGGCGTGAAGTAGACCCAAGCAAGGATTGCAATGCATAGGAATATGAATTGCACGCCTAAGGGGTTCCATGTGTTCAACCAGTACTTAGCGATCGCGCGAATGCTTTTGGGTCGATCGTAGTAGGGTGCAAATTTTAACGGAACCTCAGGATGATAATTCCAAAATGGGTCAGTAGTAAAACCTTGCTTTGCTTTATTTTGTGCAGGCATAAAAGCTCTCCCTAGGGCTATTTGAGGAATTCTCGCGAGTGCTATTAAAGTTTCTTTTTGATCTAGTATCTATTTTCGATATTTCAAGCCTGTTGTCTATTGCTAAATATGCATAAAAGCGATATCAATATTGATATGGCAAAGTCTAATTATAATAACTACCGAATTCCATCATCTAGCGCTCTTATTGCCTTTGAGTGCGCGGCGCGCAAACTTAACTTCAGCTTAGCTGCTGAGGAGCTAAATACCTCCCAGTCGGCTATAAGCCGCCATATACAAAGTATTGAGTCGCGTTTCCAAACGAGCTTGTTTGACCGCAATAATCACAAGCACAACCGCTTGTCGCTCACGCAAGCTGGCGAGCAATATTATCGAACGGTAGTGTCAGGCTTGGATGCACTTCACAATGCAAGCCAAGCCTTGAGTCAGGTCAACGAAACAGACCAGCTGATGATTGCCTGCACTCATGAATCAACCCATTTGTATTTGATGCCGCGTTATGATGCCTTGCAAGCTGAGTTAGGCGTGGATGTTCAGATCCAAATCATTACTTCCGAGTATGAAGCGCTGGAATCTGCGCCAGACTCAAGAATAGACTTGTCACTCAAATTTTCTTCTACTGAGGGCCAGCTAGAAAGCGCCGTGTTGATTTCCAAAGAAGCAATCATACCTGTGTGCTCACCGGCTTATTTGAGGCAAAACCAAGCGCTGTTGAGCCAGTCAATGGCGAATTGGAGCGAGCTTTGCTTCTTAAATTTAACCAAGCCAAGCCGAGCGGGTTCAGACTGGTCCGATTGGGGGCACATGTTTGATCATTATGACCTCAAGGAGTTCACACCTAAGTTTCTGCCTTACTATAATTATGTTTATCTGCTTGAAGCTGCTGCAGCCGGAAAAGGCATCGGCCTCGGTTGGAGGAACTTGATAGAAAGGCACTTGGATGACGGCATGTTGATAACTTTAACCGAGGAGTATGTTGAATTCGATAAGGGCCTGTTCGGGATATTGAGTGATAAGGGGAGGCAGAATCCTCTTGCAATTGAGTGCTTGAATTTTCTAGCAAGTTGCACTTAGTTCTCCTAATTCGGCCTAAGTTCATTAGGCGGATAGTTTGATCCGCTGCCAAATTAAATGGCGGTTAAGGAGCGCGTTTTATGCCCACCAACGTTAACCAATAGATAATGTGTATTTGTATCAGACAAAAATATATGAAAAAACATATATATGGGTTAACATATATGAAATTGAATCAGCCCAACTACTGAAATATAGCCAAATGAATCCACTGACTCTATTCAAATGTCTATCAGACGATACAAGACTGCGATGCATGCTGTTGGTTCAGGATCAGGGCGAATTATGTGTTTGCGAATTAATGCAGGCCCTGGATCAAATCCAGCCAAAGGTTTCGCGCAATTTGGCTCAATTAAGAAACTGCAGCTTGTTAACCGCAAGTAAGCAAGGGCAATGGGTGTATTACCGCTTGAGCGACGAGTTACCGCAATGGGTAATAGACCTTTTAGCAGCAACGCTGAAAGGCTCTCCAAATTTTTTGATAGAAAATATCGCCAACTTAAAGCAGATGGGAGACCGCCCCGAACGCGCCTCGATGTGCTGTTGAGGCGCGCCGATTATTGCTTTTAGGTAGCTTCACCAATTATTTAGAGATGTTAAACCCATGACCACAAAAATAGGCATTAACGGATTTGGTCGCATAGGACGACTCACCTTTCGGGTGGCGTCTCAGTGGCCTGACTTTGAGTTTGTTAAGATCAATGATCCTGCGGGTGACGCTGCTACCTTGGCGCATCTACTAAATTTTGATTCTGTACACGGGCGATGGAACCAACAAGCCGCTTTTGATGACGCCAATATCATCATTGGTGACACCTCAATTACTTACACACAGATTAAGGAGCTTGCTGATAATGACTGGTCGGAGTGCGATATTGTTATCGATGCATCGGGCAAGTTTAAAAGTCAGGAATCACTACAAGGTTATTTTGATCAAGGGGTGAAACGTGTTCTGGTCACCGCGCCAATCAAAGAACAGGGCGTACCCAATGTGGTTATGGGCGTAAATCAGGCGCTCTACGACCCGCAACTGCATAGAGTGGTTACCGCGGCTTCTTGCACCACCAATTGCCTTGCGCCGGTGGTTAAAGTCATCCATGAGAACCTCGGCATTCGTCATGGTTCGATGACCACCATTCACGACGTCACCAATACCCAGACCATTCTGGATGCTCCGCATAAGGACTTACGCCGCGCACGCGCTTGCTCGATGAGCCTAATTCCTACCACTACCGGTTCGGCAACCGCCATTACCAATATCTTCCCAGAATTGAAAGGCAAGCTTAATGGTCACGCGGTGCGTGTGCCATTGGCCAATGCATCATTAACAGATTGTGTGTTTGAGCTTGAGAGTGCAACAAGTGCTGAGCAAGTTAATCAAGTTCTTAAACAGGCCTCTGAGTCCTATCTGAAAGGAATATTGGGCTACGAAGATCGTCCTCTTGTCTCGATCGACTATAAGACAGACCCCAGATCCTGCATTGTTGATGCTTTATCAACCATGGTGATTAACCAGACTCAGCTAAAGTTATACCTTTGGTACGACAATGAATGGGGGTATGCAAACCGCACCGCTGAGTTGGCGCGGTTTGTTGTTAAGCAGGGTTTAAGCTAAGGATGCTAGGCGTGGTGGATGACAAGGCCAGCCAGCTGCGTCAATACATTATTATTACGGGTAATTATTGGGCCTTTACGCTCACTGATGGTGCGCTGCGAATGCTGGTTGTATTGCATTTTCATAAGCTCGGCTATGCACCGTTAGACATCGCGCTGCTGTTTTTATTCTATGAAGCGTTTGGGGTGGTCACCAACTTAGTCGGTGGCTGGTTAGGTGCTCGCCTAGGCCTTAATAAAATCATGAACATTGGTTTGTTCCTGCAAATTGTGGCCCTGTCTCTTTTACTAGTGCCAACAAGCTTTTTGACTGTGGCTTGGGTAATGCTGGCACAAGCGCTGTCGGGAGTGGCCAAAGACCTTAATAAAATGAGTGCCAAAAGCTCGATTAAGTTGTTGCTGCCTGCAGATCAAGGCGCTCGTTTGTTTAGATGGGTGGCGATCTTAACGGGTTCAAAAAATACGCTTAAGGGCGTTGGTTTTTTCTTAGGTGGGCTACTGCTTTCGGCGCTTGGATTTCGCGGTGCGCTGTTGCTAATGGCGGCGGCGTTGCTATTGGTCTGGATTTTTAGTCTATTTAATTTAACGCAAGATATGGGCCGAACTGAGGATAAACCAAAGTTCACTGAGATCATTTCTAAGAGCCGCGCGATTAACACTTTGTCGGCGGCTCGAATGTTTTTATTCGGTGCCAGAGACGTTTGGTTTGTTGTGGCATTACCCGTGTTTCTGGCGAATGAGCTGCAGTGGTCGCATACTTATATTGGCGGGTTCTTGGCGACTTGGATAATTATGTACGGCTTGATTCAATCGACCGCGCCAGCATTGCTTAGGACTAGAGAGGGTGCTGAGCCAAACCCTAGCACTGCTTTCAGCTGGGCGTTATTGCTGGCAATCACGCCCTTTATTATCGCTGCTGGCATGTATTTTAAATGGCCTTTGGAGCTAACCATAATCCTTGGCCTATTGCTATTTGGGGCAATATTCGCGATTAACTCAGCGGTACATAGTTATTTGATTGTTCGATACGCCTCAGAACAAAGTGTATCACTCGATGTGGGGTTTTATTACATGGCAAATGCAATGGGGCGGCTCATCGGAACGGTACTCTCAGGAATCCTATATCAGCTCTATGGCCTCGAGGTCTGCCTCTTGGTTTCGGGTAGTTTTGTACTTATTTCAGCTCTGCTGTCACTAAGACTAGGTAATAAAGAGCCAGTGCCAAGTTAGAACAAGTGGCACTTGCAAATTCTAATTAACCGCTTTTAGAGTGCCGAGCCCTAAACGCAAACACTTAGATCAGTTTGGCATAACTTATAAAGCTCTAGCTTTATTTGCGGCGTAGAATCCTGGCGATTTCACGAAATGGAGTCACTAGATTTCCCTTCAGTGAGGTGTGATCTTTCTGATCTTGTTGGTTCAGGCCCCAAGGGGTTTCCTCGTATTTATCGGCTATATACAGTGTTCCGAATAGCCGATCCCAAACGCTGGTGACTAAACCAAGATTGCTGTCCCAATGTTTTTCCAAGTAGCTATGATGGGTGTGATGCATGCCTGGACTTTGCAACCAATACTCTAACCAGCGCGGATATCTAAATGAAATATGGTAGTGCCGGAAGTTGCCATTAAGCGCATACAGCAAAGAAAAAATGCTAATGTTCATTATCGTTATACTGGTGATTGGCTCCTTGAACAAGTAAGCAAAAATACCGCCGGCGAATGACAAGCCAATTGCAGGGCCGAGTGCCCAAATGGGCGCTGCGATAAAGTGTTCTCTTGATCGGGTGAGCGGGGTTAGCACCTGAGCAGAGTGATGAACTTTATGAATGGCCCAACCTATCCTGGTTTTATGCATCATCAGGTGGGTAAAGAAAAAGATCATGTCGGCAATTAGGAGCGTGACTGCTGCGTAAGTAAAGCGCCAAGCTATAGTCATGTCCAGTTCGGGGCTGGAGCCAAATAGAAAGCTGAGGCCTGCAACAGTGTGCTGCTCAATAAAGGGAGCAGTGGCGCCGAGAAAAGTGATCACCCAAATCGGCATCAAGCCTCGGTCAAGCAAATACAAACCAATATCGACTCTAGCAGATTGATGTGTATAAATTTCTCTTGGAAATAGATATTCCCAAAACCCCATTGGTCGTTCCTGACCATTGGCGCCTTTGGCGCCTCGCCCATTTCGACTTATCCAAAAATACACAGCGATGGCCAAAGTCAGTAGTAATAATGGCCACCAAAAGGAGCTGGGTGCACTAGGCAAGACGGCATTGAGCAGCGCGCCCTTTACTTGCAAAATTAAATCGCTAAATGGGCCAACACTCGAATCAGTGACTTGGGTCATAGTGCTCTCATCAATTTATCAGCTTAGTTATTCGAGTTGATCCTAGGTGCCTGAAAATTCATCCTTTTGATTATGGCAAAACCATGCGTAAACGTCATCAGAGGGAATCTATTTTTATTTGCTGCTAAGAAAGGTTAAAGGATCTGCTCGTGTAAGCAAAGCTGGGCGCCTTATTTTTGCTGCGCGAGTTGCATGTCTGTGGTCGGCCCGTTGTTGCTTTGGGGGAATCACCAAAGTACGCATGTTAAGCTGTGTACCGAATTCTAATTTCAGAGCGGTAGGTTTTAGCATCATTAATGGAGAACAATATTTTGCGTCGAATTTTGATTACAGGAGCCAACAAAGGCATTGGTTTTGCCAGTGTGTCTGCAGTTCTAGGCCAGAGCGTATACACTCAGGTGCTCCTGGGGTCGCGCAGCTTAGTGCGTGGGCAACAAGCACGAGCTTGTTTGGTGGCAAGCAACCCGCATTGGGAGAAACGCCTTGATGTTGTTGAGATTGATGTTAGCAACGATGAGTCAGTTGCGCATGCAGCAGGAGATTTGCTAAGGCGGTATCAAGAAGATACTCCACTCTTTGCGGTAGTGAATAACGCCGGCGTTGGACCAGGCGCTGCGGACCTAGAGCCTACCCTTGAAGTCAACACTCGCGGTGTGCGCCGAGTTTGTGAAGGCTTTCTGCCATTGCTAGACCCTCAAAGGGGGCGAATTGTTAATGTTACGTCTGCAAGCGGGCCTATGTTCGTTGCTGGGGCTAGTGAGCCAAGACAGAGATTTTTTGTTAACCCAGAAATCCAATGGGCTAAGCTTGATGAGTTTATGGACGAGTGCGTTGCTTGTGAAGACCTACATGCTTTTGAGTCTCTGGGGCTCCGCAATGGCGACCCCTATGGTCTCTCCAAAGCTTGTGCAAACTCCTATACACAAATAGTCGCAAGAGAGAATCCAAGTTTGCTGATAAACGCCTGCACGCCAGGTTTTATTGAAACCGACATGACACGGCCCTTAGCTCAAGCGCAAGGCAAGACGCCATCTGACATGGGAATGAAACTCCCTGCGCAGGGTACACAAGCCACAGTGCATCTACTTTTCGCTGAGCTTGAAGGCAGTGGTCACTTCTATGGCAGTGACGCAGTACGCAGCCCTCTGCACCAATATCGAGCGCCAGGGGCCCCGCCCTATAATGGTGAGTAGTATTGGTCTATTGCCGGTGTTTAAATTTTGTTTAACCTAATTCCGTTCAACTCAAAAGTGCTCGAATCAAGGGCAGGTGTTGCCTGCCGATAAAGCGTTCTTCATTAATCGTTACAACAATCCCAGGGAATGGAGATTGACTCAGGTCAGCGTCTCTAATGATGCTCAGTTCAACTCCGAAATCTATCAACGTTTGATTAATCAGGCTATCCAAATTCTCTATGCCTACGAAGTTTTCGGCATAGCGATGAAGATTGTGTTGCGCCGTATTCTCGCGTAGTTGCCGGTGAAGTTCGCCTCTACTGTGCGCTTGTGTTTGAGGTATCAGATCATCAAGTTTTTGCGAACATATTTTTGTCCAGACTGGTATCACGTTGAGCTCATCGAACAGCGATTTCAATAATGGGATGGCTAATGCGCTGTCTACCGAATCGTCGATGCCAACGGTAACTTTCGGTGCCGTGGGCATGTTTAAAATTGCTGCGGCCGGGAGTAAATTAGCAATGTCGGGCGCTGCTTGCGTGTTTGTGCCGAGAAGCCACGTTATTCGAGGCAAATGTTCGCGCCCAAAGAATAATTCACCATTAACCACATAGGTGGGAACCCCATAAACTCCAGCTTTAAACGCTTTGTTTTGCAATTGGCTGTTCAGGTCATTACCTTGTGCGGCCGCCCATTGCTCGAAACCCTTTCCATCTAGCCCACATTTTTTGAGAATCGCAGTGATTACACGCTCGTTTTCAATGTCTAACTCGCGCTTCCAAAAAGGGCCATAGACCAAATCAATAAACAGCGGCAGTTGATCAATTGCGTGTTCGCGCACCCACAGCATCGCAGTCGCAGCTAGGTTTGTATTCCAAATTTTGGTGGTTCCACGAATGGTTAGATTAGAAATGCTCGCGTAACGGCGGCAATCGTAATACGCGTATTTAATCGCTCCCCATTGTTCTGCGGTTCTATCCTGCATAGCAACTTCTCCAGACTTGTCCAAAGAGGCGCTGCCCAAATAGCTGGGTATATCTAACACAAAGGGTCGCCAATCAAAGCGCAGGCCTAGTTCTCGTTCTAATCTTCGAGTTGGTTCAACCGCTAGGTATGCATAGGGGCTTTTAAAGTCTAGGTAGACGATAACTGGTTGGCTTGAATGTAGCGGCTTTAGTTGCATGAATTCTATGCTCTGAAGTGATTAGTATTAACGTATTTAGCTAATTGGTTGCGCGCTATGAGATTTCAAATTCAATGATCTTTAGCCGTCTTATGCGCTTTCGACTTGGCCAAGAAAGCCACCAGATTGCCTAGCCCACAAGCGCGCATAAACACCACCTTGGGCAACCAAATCCGCGTGTCGGCCTTGTTCAATAATTTCACCATCCTGCAAAATAATCAACCTATCCATTTTTGCGATGGTTGACAGGCGATGGGCGATGGCGATAACCGTTTTACCTTCCATTAAGCCTTCGAGCTGTTCTTGAATGGCGGCTTCAACCTCAGAGTCTAGCGCAGAGGTTGCTTCATCTAGAACCAAAATTGGCGCGTTTTTGAGTATAACTCTGGCAATCGCAATCCGCTGGCGTTGCCCGCCTGAGAGCTTGACCCCGCGTTCTCCAACTTTCGCATCAAAACCGCGACTGCCGTCATTGTCTTCTAACTCATCAATAAACTCATTGGCTTTGGCCAATTCTGCTGCAGCCGTAATTTCTTTATCGCTTGCTGCAGTTCGGCCATAGGCGATGTTTTCGCGAATGGTTCTGTGCAGCAATGAAGTGTCTTGAGTCACCATGGCGATTTGTTGGCGAAGACTTTCTTGTGAAACATCGGCAATGTTTTGCCCATCGATTATAATTTTGCCACTTTCTAAATCGTGCAAACGAAGTAGCAAGTTAACCAGAGTTGACTTGCCCGCACCTGATTGCCCCACTAAGCCGATGCGTTCGCCTGGCTCCACACTCATCGAAAAATCATCGATCACGCCGCTCTTTTTGCCATAGTGAAAGTTCACATTCTGAAATTCAATTCCACCTTTGCTTACTTGTAGTGCTTTAGCTCCTTGTTTATCCGTTACAGAGTGATCTAAGGCAATTGTGTTTAGCCCATCTTGAGTTGTTCCAATAGCCTCGAATAATCGTGCTAACTCCCAGATGAACCATTGACTCATGGCTTGCAGTCGCAGAGTCAGGGCACCCGCTACGGCGAGTGCGCCAGTGCTAACAATAGACTGAGTCCATAGCCAAATACCAAATCCCATGGTGCCGCAAATTAGCAGCGCATTAAGGGTAATAAGCGTGGTATTGAGCTTGGTCACCAACCGCATCTGGGTATAAACGCTGTCGAGCATTTCTTGCATGCTGGCGCGAGCATATTGCTCTTCGGTGTTGTTGGTGGAGAACATTTTTACTGTTTGTATATTGGTGTAGGCGTCGACCACGCGACCAGTCATGCTTGAGCGCGCATCGGATTGCAGCATGGATACCTGTTTGAGCTTAGGCAAAAAGTATCGCATCACAAACACATAGCCAAACATCCACAACACCAGCGGTAACGCCAAGCGGACATCATTCTGAGCGAAAATTACCAACGACCCGCTAAAGTACACCACAACATAGACCACTAAACCGTTGATGCTGACAATCGAATCGCGCACGCTGAGTGCTGTTTGCATTACTTTGGTGGCAATCCGGCCAGCAAAGTCGTTGGCGAAAAAAGAAGTAGATTGTCTGAGTAGATAACGGTGGGTGCGCCACCTAATCTGCATGGCGAAGTTGCCTAGTAGGCCCTGATGTTCTATCACAGAGTCTAAGAAATTCAGTAACGGCCAAGCCACCAAAACCAGCAGGCCAATCATCAGTAACTCGCTGCCATAAACATCGAAGAAGGTTGATGGGTCACTATCCTGCATCCAATCGATCATTCGACCGATCGCATTGAACATATAGACCTCGATACCAGAGATCACTGCAGAAGTGATAAGCAAGCAAAACAATAGGTATCGAAATGGCTTTGCATAGTGCCACACAAACTTGGCAAGGCTCTGCGGCGGTTGCGTGATTTGCTCGTCGGGGAAGGGCGGCACTGCGCCTTCGAAAAACTTTAACATTGTTGGTTTTAAACTATAAATTAGTCGCGCGCACTAACATCGTATCCCTGCTTGGGGAAATGCACATGCAGAGTACCAAAATCCGAGGTTTGTCTGGCGATGACCCAGCGAAAATCGTCCGAGCCCACTACTTCTCCTATTACTGAGTCTTGTGCGTAGTCGTTAGGCTTGATCTCAATCGTTTTGCCTACCCATTCACCACACGCTAATTGCGGCGCAATGGCTCTTGGCTCAGAGTCGCGAGCTTGCGCAAATACCTGCGATTTGGAAATAGTCGTTTTGTCGCCATGGCCCATTTTAGAAATTCTCTTAAACCATTGATGCAACTTTGGCGCTTTTGAAATAAAACCGAAACCCTGTGTTTTGCCGCCGAACCAAATTAAATGAAAAGCCGAGAAGTCGGCAATTGTGGGTGTGTCTCCAAATAAGAAATCGTGCTCTGATAGCTTGTTCTCTAAATCCAATACAAAGGCCACCACCATTGGCTTTGCTTTGCGTGGGCTGAGGCGTTTGCCGGTCATTGTGTTTGCCACATTCGCGCGATCCTTGCCCAAGCGAGCGGCTTCCCAAGGTGTAAAGTTGGTGAATATCATCAGCGCCATATGCAAGGGTGTACCGCAAATAAATACGGCGGTCGACATTGGCCCATCTGTTTGAGCCACGAACTGCTGGATTTCCTTACTGCAATTGGCAGTATCTAATTCAGGTTTAGCGACTAATTTTGCCACTTCGGCTGAGATGATTCGAGTGTCACAAAAAATATCGGCGCCTATTTGAGCGACCGGAATTTTACGATAGCCGCCCGCCAATGGATCAACAACTGGGCGCGGAGGGGCTGCTGGGCTGATCGAAGACTGCCATGCAAAGTTTGTGTAGCCAAACATGGCGCGAATTTTTTCTGAAAAAGGCGAGACTTTATAGTTGTGTAGGATCATTTTCTCGAGGCAATGGCTAGATGTTTTGGAGTTGAGAATGATACCAGTGATGATCGTTCAAAAAGCAGGTGTTTCCAGACACGGGCCGAGCGGCCTACAGGATGGCAAGCTATAGGCAAGCCAGCTTCAGGTGAACGCTTCCAGCAGTTTAAGATTTGGTTCTAATGACCTGAGCACGGTTTGGTGTAATCGCTAGTAGTCTTGGCGCCCGCTAACCACAACCTCAGCACCGCGCTCTTCTGGTTCGTCATCGCTCATCTGAGCTGGAAAGCCTTGGCCCAATATCTTCGCATCACAATCGTCCTCAAATCGACGGATGATATTCGACGACCACTCGCGTGGGCCGTAGCGTTGTTGCCCATCTTTAAATATATCAATAAGCAATGGCGAAATTTCTAAGGGTATGTCGTGTTGCTCTGCCAGTTGGTGAAAAAGGCTAATGTCCTTTAGAACTAAATCCATGGTAAAGCTTATATCTCGGCTGCCATTTAAGATCACCTGAGACTCAGTTTCATGTACAAATGAAGTGCCCGAAGAAGCTTTGATCGCTTCATAGGTCACATTCATATCCATGCCCATTTTATTCGCCACTACCCAAGCTTCAGACAGTGCTGCAAGGTGTGCGGTAGCAAGATAATTGGTGATAACTTTGAGCGTTGAAGCAGACCCCAGTTGGCCGGTGTGTATTACTCGGCGACCCATTGTGGTGAGCAAGGGCAATACGATATCAAAAGCTTCTCGCTCGCAACCAGCAAAAATAGAGATATTGCCAGTATCAGCTCGATGACAACCACCTGAAACTGGGCAGTCAATCGGCATCGCGCCTTTACCAGACACCAGTGCGCCAATACGAGTTACTTCGGCCTGATCGGTGGTGCTCATTTCCATCCACACCTTGCCCTCAGACAAGCCTGCGACGACCCCGTCGGCGGCCTCCATTACTTCACTGCACGCCTGTGGCGATGGCAGACATGTAATCACCACATCAACTGATTCGGCCAGTTGTTTAGGCGAACTTGCAGCAGTGGCACCGCGACTCACAAACTCTGCAACTAATTCTTGATCCAAATCTCGTACAACAAGATTATGACCGTTTCGAATCAAGCTGCCTGAGAGCTTGCCACCAACGTTGCCCAAACCAATGAAGCCTATTTTCATGCTCTATCCTCTTCGCGAATACTAATTAATCTTTTTTTTCTACTTTAGTGAATGGGTTTACATCGGCTCTGCCAGGGCTAAACTGATTGTTCTTTGTTACCCTCGACTACAGCTTCAACATATTGCTCTGGGTCTAAATACATCAGATTGATACAAGCTAAGCCTGGGCCTGTTTGACTCATGCCGCATACTAAGATGTTGGTCTCTTCATCGTCTTGGGCTTGATATATGCCTGGAATATTGAACATGGTGTCGCCATTTTGCGAATTCATTACGTTGAGCGCATCATCGGCTTCCAGTCGAGTGTGAATGCCAAGCATCATGGCGGCGAGGCCCTTGCGAAATTTGCTAAAGTTAAGCTTGCCCACGTGCAAGCTAGTATCGAGTTTTAGCTCGCAATAAATCTCGCCACTGTCACCCATTTCGATTTTCATGAATGGGGTCGATTGGCCATCAGATAAAATTTTAAATAGCTGCTTTGAAGAATCTCTTGAGTCTGCGTAGAAATATCGATTTAGATTTTCATTGATCGCCGATAAAAGTGCTTTTGGTTGAATGTTGACTTGTTCGTGGCTCATGGGGTTCTCTTATTTTCCACTGTTTGAATTGCACAATTAAAGCATAGTCAATGAGTCCTAAGTGAATTAATTGCGACCACTATTTGCACAAGCTCACCGCCTTTCATAGCGGCCATGAATAACTATCGTTTGCAGGCTAATAGTGCCTAGGTCTATATTGTCCGATAGAACCAAAATGGATGAATATAAAAATTCAATAAGGGCGAAAATTCATGAACGACAAACCTTCAAAATTCGATAATTACATTAATGGTGAGTGGCTTTCTTCTGATAGCTATACCGAGAACATTAGCCCTTCAGACTTGGGTGATAGCTTAGGTTTTTATGCTAAGGCAACACTGCAAGATGCTGCTTTGGCGATCGATGCCGCCGAACAAAGTTGGGCGGGTTGGGCAGAATGTGGGCTTGAACAACGCAAGGCAGTGTTGGACTTTATCGGCGCTGAACTGATTAATAGAAGCGCGGAAATTGGCAGAGTGCTGGCTCGTGAAGAGGGCAAAACACTTGCTGAGGGCGCGGGTGAAGTACATCGCGCTGGCCAATTCTTTCAATACTATGGCGCAGAGACATTGCGAATGATGGGCGAAGTAGCCCAATCAACTAGACCAGGGATTGATGTTGAAGTGCGTCGCGAGCCGGTCGGGGTGATTGGCGTGATCACTCCTTGGAATTTTCCTGTTGCGGTTGCCGCTTGGAAAGTCGCTCCGGCTTTAGCATTTGGTAATAGCGTGGTTCTCAAGCCTGCTGAAATCACCCCTGCCAGCGCATGGATTCTGACTGAGATAATTAGTCGCTCAGGCTTGCCCAAAGGTGTATTCAACCTGCTTATGGGCAGTGGTCGGGAGGTTGGCGAGGCCATTACAACGTCGCCTAAAGTAAACGCCGTGAGCTTTACAGGTTCAGTGGCCGTTGGCAGACATATTGCACGTAATGTGATCGAGAATATGGGCAAGATACAGCTCGAGATGGGCAGCAAAAATGCATTGGTGGTTCTAGATGATGCAGATCTTGATGTGGCTGTGCAATGTGCCATCAATGGTGCTTTCTTTGGCACCGGCCAAAAATGTACCGCATCTTCGCGTCTAATTGTCGAGGCCGGTGTGCACGATGAATTTGTTGCGCTCATGAGTAAAGAAATGGCCAAGCTCAAGGTCGGCAATCCTTTGCAGGAAGGCATGCAAATAGGCTCCATGGCGAGTGAACAGCAATTCACCCAAGTGCTTGACTACATTGCGGGCGCCAAAGCCGATGGAGCCGTTTTGGTTGCTGGTGGTGAAGCGTTAGAACTGCAAACACGGGGCTATTACATAGCGCCTACCTTGTTTAAGGACACCAATAACAGCATGCGAATTAACTGCGAAGAAGTATTCGGGCCAGTCAGTTGTGTGATTAAGGCACGTGATTACGACGAAGCGCTATCCATTGCAAACGATACTGAATTTGGTTTGACCTCGGGCATTATTACTCAGTCTTTGGCGCGTTCGGCGCACTTTAAAAAACACTCTAAATCCGGCTGTGTGATGGTTAACCTGCCGACTGCTGGAACTGACTATCATGTGCCGTTTGGTGGGCGTAAAGCGTCGAGTTATGGATCACGTGAGCAGGGAAAATACGCTGCAGAGTTCTACACCATCGTAAAGACTAATTACAGCAAGCCTTATTAACCTACGTTTTGATGTGTAAAAGAGGCACATAATATGAGTCAATCGGTTGTTATCGACGGCCTTCAATACATTAACTGGGATCGAGATCGATTTCAGACTACTCGCGATGCTGGTGTGCACTGCGTTCATGTGACCATCGCTTATTGGGAGACATTTCGAGAAACTGTTGCAAACATTGAGCAGTGGCATCGACATTTTGTGGATCATGGCGATCTTATTATGCCGGTGCGTTGCGCCGAAGATATTTTGTCTGCAAAGGCGACAGGTCGAGTTGGTATATTATTTGGCTTTCAAAATTGCTCACCAATTGACGACGATTTAGGGCTGATTCAAGTTCTACACGAACTGGGCGCTAGAATAATGCAACTTTCTTATAACAACCAAAGCCTGTTGGCGACTGGTTGTTATGAACTCAATGATCCCGGTATTACGCGTTTTGGTAAACAAGCGATAAAGGAAATGAACCGGGTAGGCATGTTAATAGATATGTCACATTCAGCTCAAAAGTCGACTTTGCATGCCATTGAGTTGTCAGAACGCCCAATCGCAATTACTCATGCGAATCCTACTTTTTTTCACGATGCTTTGCGCAATAAATCCACAGATGTTTTAGAGGCTTTGGGAGAATCCGGTGGCATGTTGGGTTTTAGCGTGTATCCGTTTCATCTTAAAAATGGCTCAGAGTGTTCACTGCATGAGTTTTGCCAAATGATTGCCGAGACCGCGGAACTGATGGGAGTAGACCACATTGGCATTGGTTCAGACCTTTGTGAAGGGTGGGGCTACGATACTCTAGAATGGATGCGCAGTGGCCGCTGGACCCACAATGCGGATTTTGGTGAAGGCTCCGCGAGCAGTAAAGAATGGCCAAAGCAACCAGATTGGTTCAGAGGGATTGGCGATATACATAATGTAGCTAAAGGTCTGCAACAAGTTGGCTTTTCAGATCAAGATATAGAAAAAGTGATGGGTGGAAACTGGCTACAGTTTTTTCAACATTCGTTAACCCCAGCTAGTAAAGCCTGATTTTTTAATATGTCCGGCTTACCAACCTCATTGCCTGATTTACCGCTTAGACCACCTGAGGTGGTGATGGATATCAAGCGACTGGGCAGCATGCACCCAACCACGCTTAGCTTTATGCGGGCGTTGGTGCGCCGTATGGTGCGTGAGAACTGGCAAATAGACACAAGCAATATTAAACTTGACGATCAAGGATTAGGGTCAGCCGTCTATAAGATCAACGCTAACGGCAATAGTTATAGTTTTGTTCTGTTTTCGCACTATCTCCCAGACCAAGAGCGCAACGATAGAGTGATTGCTGAAAGATGGGATGTCACAATGACTCTCTGTCGAGGCGAGTTGAGCAAAAGTGACATTCAACGAATGCGCGAAAATGTGCCAAAACAAGAGGCGGGGCGAGCGACTCCACAGCAAATAGTTCTATCTAGAGGTAATCGAAGCGCAAGAAATTTTCAGTATGTGGTCGATAAGCTTGCAAGTGGTGAGCAGCCTGAACTTGATGCACTAGCCAAAGTTGGTTATTTGTACCGAACCACTGCCGTCTACGGAGGCGGCAAATTTGGCATGGCAGATTGGGAGTTGGTCCGCAAAAGTTGCCCTGAGTTTTCCAAGCCATTCGCCGCCGAAATGTTTAACTGTTATTTGCTAAGAGACTTCAGTATTCGGCAGGCTGAGCATCTGGCAAAAGTTAAATCGCCTAAAACGGCGGTTTCAATGCAAGCATGTATTCAACGATTTCTAGGAATCGGCAACTCAACAGGCTTGGGTATGGCGCCATACCTTATTAGGCATCCGCAACTAATAAGCCGATGGGTGTTAGTCAGAGAGCAGGCCATTGCTCAAGTCGTTCAGCTTGGTTGTTGTGATGGAAAAAACACTAGGCGCCTGCAGAAAATATTGCAGCAGGCGATATTGCACTTGCAGCAAACCTTTGTTCCGGATGAGTTACAGACACAACGTAATGCTGCTATGAGGGCCGAACTCGCAGAGCTAGTGCAAGTGCTTGATAAGCATGATAAAAAGGGTAATTGGTCGTGGTTGACTGACTTGGTCTATGCTCAGATGTCTTTGGAAACGCAGGAAATTATTCACTCGGCATTGCTTGAATTACACTCAAACCTCGTAGACGAATCTCTTGATTTTGATGCTTTGGATGAGCGCGCGAATACAGATCCCGCAATGCCCATTGCGAAATTAATAACTACTATTGAGAGACACTATGACTGGGCGTTGGCGATCGATTTTTCTAAGAATGAAGAAAATCACTATTTTTGGTATGTGTCGGAAGAGAAGCAGGAGCCCCGGATTGGCGAAAGATTTTCCGAGCCAGGTGCCAATAAAGAGCAACCATTGATTATTGCAAAGCGCGTTCGGAATTTGTATGACGCCTTATGCCGGAAGACATCAAGTCAATCGGACACTGTCGCTGTTTGGCTACTTTCAAACCCGCAGTACAGCGGCATCGTGTCTCGAGTACAAACCATGTCGCAAGAATGTTATGGCGAAATTCGCGGCAATCTAGCTAATCAAGAGATGCTTCCCTTAGACCTGTTGAGGTGCAAGCTGTCATTCTTTGGTGTCAGTAAATTCGACCCAAAATCGAAATTGTGGGTGCGCAATACAATGTTTCAGGGTGCACCAGTACTTAGTGACTTGGCTAATCAGCAAGCCGAAAAATACTTTAGTGATGATTGGTATTTTCCTATAGCTCAGGGAGCTTGAGTGCGAGTATCTTCTAACGAGCTAAAATCACTTTTCAAGAACGCTTTTCGCGGAGCTGGTATGGCGCCAGGCCAATATAAGGCTGCCGCCGATTGTTTTGTTTGGCTGCAGATGCACGGGTTTTCTGGTTTTGAGTTGTTTGAACGACAGTTGGCATCTGATACGGCATTTCAGATCGGCAATTTTGAAATAGTGGCTGAGAGTCGGAGTCGAATTGATGTAACAATCTCGCATTCATCGTTGGCCTTATCAGCTGAGCTTATTTCTGGCTTGTGTCAGGCTAACGCGCAAGACAATGGAGACTGTTTGTGTATTGTTGAGGGCGCTCGAGAGCAAACTTCAATCTTGCATAAGATTAGCGAGCTTAGTGTATGTAATTTGGCTGCGTACGCCGTTTGGCCAATTTCCGAAAACATGGCTCGATTGGCTAAGTTGAATAAATCAGGCGGTATAGATTTGTCTGATTACAGTGTGAGTGACACCAAATTAGCGTCTTTAACGCTTCTGTATGGGGCTGATCGGCAACTGCTGCGCCGACGATTGCTTAAATGTTGTGCCTTCATTGATGGCCCAAGCGAATCTTTTTACAGTGCCTCCGAAGCACAAGCCTTCTATCAATCAAGTTTAACAGAAGGCATAGAAATTTCAGAATCTCTATGCCAACGGCTAATTAATTTTGGCTCGCAGGCACTGGTTGAATCTAGCGTTCAGTCACGGCGTGGAGCTGGGGCATAAATATAAATCTACAATATTCTTAATAGAAAATATGACAAATACGCAAAATCTGAGTTTAGACGAAGTTTTTCAAATTAGCCAATTAGCCATTCAAGGCGCAGGCGCGAGCACTGAAAATGCTGCGTCAGTCGCGCGCTCAACCGTTTTAGCTGAGCGCGATGGGATCCGTAGCCATGGGCTTATGTATGTGCCCATTTACGCTGAGCACGTAAAGTGCGGAAAAGTACTAGGGCAAGCGATCCCTGAGGTTGAAACCCCGCGGCCTGGGGTGGTGCGAGTGAATGCTAAAAATGGCTTTGCGCACCCCGCAGTTGATGTCGCATGGGATACCTTCGGTCAAGCAGCGAGAAACAATGGTGTTGCCGTTCTTACCATCCATAACTCTTACAATTGTGGTGTGTTAGGGCACCACGCACAACGCTTGGCAGAAGATGGCCTACTTGGTTTGTGTTTCACTCATGCCCCAGCTTCTATAGCTCCTACAGGGGCTAATACTCCAGTGATTGGCACTAATCCGTTTGCGATTGCTGTGCCAGATGGTCAGGGTGGGGTCGCTATGGCGATTGATCAGTCAGCCAGCGTTGTGGCGAAGTCAGAAATTTTGCTGCGTTCTCGTAGTGGCGAGCCGATAGAGCCGCATTGGGCAATGGATGCTGATGGCCGGCCCACAACGGATGCTGGTGAAGCTCTCAAAGGATCAATGGCTCCAGCAGGAGGCTATAAGGGCTTTGGCATTGGCTTGGTAGCTGAGTTGCTTGCGGCCTGTCTGTCGGGCGCAGTGCTTAGCAAAGATGCCAGCCCATTTGCTGGCACCAAGGGTGGCCCACCTAGCACGGGTCAATGCTTTATCGCTTTTGACCCTGGTGGCTTTTCAGGCGATGCATTCGCTGCAAATGTGGCCTCTTTAGTAACTGCGATAGAGTCTCAAGAGGGAGCCCATCTACCGGGTTCAAAAGGTAAGAAGAATCGAATAGTAACTCTCAAGGAAGGTGTAACAGCGGACGCAGTTCTGCTTGATCAAATTCGCTCATACCATAGCTAATCAGAGCCTAGTTTTTGAATCTTGTAGAGCGCATATTGGTCGCACAACCGGCTGGCATCACTTGCTCTGAGTAAGTGTTTTTCACTCGCCTATGTTATGGGTACTTGCTTGATCAGAACATTAGAAATATCCCCATGACGGGGTCTGTACGTAATGCGTGTAATTTGTTGTCACTTCCCTCGATACACACTTATGCGACCGGCTCTAGTTTGCCCATTAGAGCCAATCATTTCTTATATGAATTCACTACAACTTCTTTAAAGTAGTCAGTCCATTCAGCGGCCATTTTTTGAAAATTGACCGCTGCG
>JBLHME010000025.1:0-40372 GCA_047623225.1 Cryomorphaceae bacterium | reverse complement strand
ACAAAACGGGGGGGGGGCGAAAGCGAACCCCGTCATTCAGAGGGAGCGAAGCGACTGTAGGAATCCCCCAGTGCGGAGTGCTGCGGATGGAAATTACTGGAAGGCCAGCCCCGCTCGCCCTTGGGCGTAAAACCCTCCCTAATAAAGTGCGACTGGATTAATCATCGCCTGCACCGTGCCGATAATGCGTGGCTGCCCCAGTACAAACATGAACTCATTCACGCCCTCTTTCACTAATGGGCCCACGTTCATTGTTTCCAAAATGTAGATACCATTCTTTTTTAGCATTGTAATGTGGCCGTAAAATACCTTATCGCCCTCTGGCGCAGGGATTGGCTCCAAGCCCCAGGTGTCTGCGCCCACCGCCATTGGATTAAGCGAGGCAATATACTCTGCTCCTGCGTTGTTCAAACCTGGTTCCATGCTGCCCCACATGGCAGGATCACTCTCTAGCTTGCCTTCGGTCCAGCCGGTATGAAACAGAATAATATCGCCCTCGCCCATCGTCACGTCTTGCGCTTTGGCCGCTGCTTTGATTTCGGCTGGGCCGAAGTGCTGGCCCGCCTCCATCACCTTAACGCCGGCGTGTGCCGCCATATCCAGGATTACGGCTCGGCCTACTAAGGGTGGCACTGCGTGGGTGCCCAGTTTTGTTAGGCCGGTGATCACACTGATATCTTTTTCATCCAAACAATTATAGTACTTGCCGTTTTCCCCCATGTGCCCCAAGCCATCTAACTGCGACCCTATGCCCAACCATGTTTGTATGAGGTCGTCGTTATAATTTGCTTCATAACCAAAGACAGACAATTTTTGCCCACCTTGCTGATTTGGCTGCACTATCTGCAAGTTAAGCGAGCGAGGTGGAAAGGCTGGCGTGGTTGGCCCAATGGCTATGCCCAGCGGCATAGATTTACCCAGTTTAATAAGCTTAGCTGCTTCGAGTGTGCGTTGCGGCGTGACCAGATTGGCAGAACCAAGGGTGTCTTCAGCGCCCCATTGTGAGGAGTTAGTACACTCATCAGCAAAAACACTGCTGGTAGCGAGTGACAGGCTGATGCAAATGGCTGATAGATGTTTGAATGTCATTTTATTTCTCGTTTATTAGATGTTATTGGCTGCGAGTGTTTTAGTGGGCGGTTCGCTTGATCTGAATATTGATAAAGTAATTATCGACGCCTAGACAGCATACGACAACTTACCAGCAATGTCTGGAACAGCTCAAAGCAAGTCGAAGTGTGAGCATAAATAGGAAACCACGGGCGACCCCAAAAGCGAAGGCTAGACTCTGCAAATCAAAAACAAGGTTATTAAAAACGCCTACTCATTCCCGTTTATAGCTTTTACCTTTGCTTTCTATTGAATTAAACGATTTGAACTAATAATCGTTAAAGGCTACTTTAAATGCACAAGCAATCTATTCAAGCCTCAGAGGATTCTATTAACATGAACGATTCAACATCTACACAAGACAAATGCCCCGTCATGCACGGAGCCAGTCAAGCCACAGGCAGCACCGCTAACCAACATTGGTGGCCAGAGCAGCTCAACCTTAAAATCTTGAACCAAAACTCGCCATTGGTTGACCCAATGGGCGACGCATTTGATTATGCCGCTGAGTTTAAAAAGCTAGATTTAAAAGCACTCAAACAAGACCTCACAAACCTGATGACCGATTCTCAGGACTGGTGGCCTGCCGATTATGGGCATTACGGTGGTTTGTTTGTGCGCATGGCATGGCATAGCGCCGGCACTTACCGAACCTATGATGGCCGTGGTGGCGCGTCGACCGGTTCGCAGCGCTTTGCACCACTCAATAGTTGGCCAGACAATGGCAACCTTGACAAGGCACGCAGGCTGCTTTGGCCAATCAAACAAAAATACGGTCGTCAAATCTCTTGGGCCGACCTTATGATTTTAGCTGGCAATGTTGCAATGGAATCAATGGGCTTCAAAACCTTTGGTTTTGGCGGCGGTCGAGCTGACGTGTGGGAGCCAGAAGAAGACATCTATTGGGGCCCTGAAAGCGAATGGCTTGATGACCAACGTTACAGCGGTGAGCGCCAGTTAGCCTCGCCTCTAGGCGCGGTGCAAATGGGCTTGATTTACGTAAACCCAGAAGGCCCCAACGGAGAACCAGACCCGTTAAAGTCAGCTTTTGATATTCGTGACACCTTCGCGCGCATGGCCATGAACGACTATGAAACAGTGGCACTTGTAGCCGGCGGGCATACCTTTGGCAAAGGCCATGGAGCTGGGCCAGAAGAAAAAGTAGGTGTTGAGCCAGAAGGCGCCCCGCTTGAACAGATGGGCCTCGGCTGGATTAACTCACACGGCACCGGCAAAGGCGGCGACACAACAACAGCTGGCTTTGAAGGCGCGTGGACAGTTAACCCAACGCAGTGGGACATGGGTTATTTTGATGTGCTTTTAGGTTACGACTGGGAGCAGACCACCAGCGCCTCAGGCCATGTGCAGTGGACACCCACCGCAGCTTCGAATGCAAAACAACCGGTTGCAGCGCATGATGCATCGCGCACCGAACCACTGATGATGACCACCGCAGACATGGCTCTAAAACTAGACCCAGAATACGCGAAAATTTCGCAGCACTTTCACGCGAACCCAGTAGAGTTTGCAGATGCTTACGCTCGAGCTTGGTTTAAGTTAACCCACCGCGACATGGGGCCCATTAGCCGTTACCTAGGTGAAGAAGTACCAGCCGAGGAGTTAATATGGCAAGACCCAGTGCCCGCGCACCAAGGCGCTATGATAAACCCAGCGGATATTAGTGCTCTCAAGCAGGCTATCTGGACTTCTGGCTTAACCAATCAAGAATTAGTCTCAACAGCCTGGGCATCAGCCTCCACATTCCGCGGATCAGATAATCGCGGCGGTGCTAATGGTGCGCGCATTCGTTTAGCCCCGCAGAAGGATTGGCTAGTGAACAATCCGGCCCAGCTGTCTAAAGTGCTTGCGGTTCTACAAGACATTCAAAAAGCTTCCGGCACTAACGTGTCTCTGGCAGATCTGATTGTGTTGGGTGGTAATGCAGCGATTGAAGAAGCCAGCGGCATCGACGTTCCATTCTCACCAGGGCGCACCGATGCAACCCAAGAGCAAACCGAGGTAGAGTCGTTTGAAGTTTTAGAACCAACATTTGATGGATTTCGTAACTATAAAAACACCAAAGACACACGTTCAACCGAATCTCTGTTAGTGGATAAAGCACAATTGCTTACGCTAACAGCGCCCGAGATGACGGTTCTTGTTGGCGGGCTTCGAAGTTTGAATATAAACACCGACGGTTCGAACAATGGTGTGTTGACTGATCAGAGCGGATCACTGACCAATGACTTCTTTAAAAACGTTCTTGATATTGGTGTGGAATGGAAAGCCAACGATGCATCAAAGGAATTTTATGAGGGTGTTGATCGAGAATCAGGCAAGGTAAAGTGGACAGGCACACGAGCCGATCTTGTGTTTGGTTCGAACTCTATATTGCGCTCTATTTCTGAGGTTTACGCAGCAGATGATGCCAAGCAAAAATTTGCTACTGACTTTGTGGCAGCTTGGACTAAAGTAATGAATCTGGATCGCTTTGATTTAG
The DNA here is from genome assembly GCA_047623225.1 of Cryomorphaceae bacterium. Lineage (GTDB taxonomy): Bacteria > Pseudomonadota > Gammaproteobacteria > Arenicellales > Arenicellaceae > Arenicella. The sequence continues at coordinate 36,762 of JBLHME010000025.1, read as the reverse complement.
TCTAGTAACCGCAGCTAGGTGAAACTGAAAAGGCACCTCGAATAATCGAGGTGCTTTTTTATTGTGGCGCTCTGAATAAGATGCCACCACGTTCTTCACTCTCGCGAGCGCGCAGCATGCCCTTGCGGTATAACGCGGTGGTAAACCTAAACACCGTCACTCACCTCTAATTAATAGATCATATGCGCAGCTATAGACAAGAGGGGCAGTACAATGGCGGTTCGCACTAGAAAAATCATTGCTAATTGTTTGAAACCAATCGGGATGCTGGAGCGCAGCACTAATAGACCATTTTCTGCCATATAGATTAGTTGGGTAACCGACAAGCCGGCTAGAACAAAACGTGTGATCGGGCTTTCTATGTTGGTGGATACAATGGTAGGAATAAATTGATCAAAGAAGCCGACCAGGGTTCCTGCTGCTGCTGCTTCGGCCTCTGGTATTTGCAAAAGTTGTAGCACATAGACCATTGGAAAGCTAAGGATCTGCAGAACCTCAGTATGGTAGTAAACCACCAACACCAGAAACTCGATGGTCATTGCTGCGGGCATCACTGCTATAAAAATATCGAATACGCTTCGGCCGGCTAGCGTGAGCATCGAGCGTAGGCTTGGCGCTACAGCGGCTTTTTTTGTGGCGGCTTCAATCGCTGTGGGTATCAGTGACTTGTGACTATCGACTGGCGTAACCAATCGTTGATCGCGTTGATAAAAACTATCTGGCACACGCGACAGTGGCGCTACTCTCGGCGTGATGAGCGCTGCAACAATGCCGCAAAAAGAAACCGTGGCGTAGAACAATAAGAACTTATCGTCTACCTGCGCGATCTGCGCAATGACAACAGTGAAAGGCAGCGACACGGCTGAGAAGTTGGTGGCCACCACGGCGGCCTCTCGGGCGCTATAGCTGCCTTGCTCGTATTGGCGAATGGTGAGAATAGTGCCTATGCTTGAATCGCCAACCCAGGAGGTAAGTGCATCCAAACTTGCGCGGCCTGGCAGCCCGAATAAGAATTTAAAGGGTCTGGTTATTATGGTGCCAATAAACTCAAAGAAACCGAAATCAGTTAGAAAAGGTAGCAGGAAGTTGGCGACAAAGATAATACAGAAAATGATCCCTGCAATGTCAATATAAGCGACACCTCCAGTGTCAGCGCCGATGATCCATTCAGGCCCAACTTGGAACACCGTCATGGTGCACAGAATGCCACCCAGCACGCGCAGAACTAGCCAGACGGGTGTGGTGATGAAGACTTCGCTTAGCAGTGGATGGGCCTCTAACCATTTTGGCTTAATTAATGAGGCGTAAAGAGAACCAAGGCCGGAGACTGAAAAAGTAAACGCGCCAAACAATGCCAATGCATGGCCGAGGTATGCCATCAAACTACTTGAGAGCAAGCCAATAACAATGGTTTGCTTACCATCGTGAGTAATAGGGGTTAGAAACAGACCAATACCAATCAACGACGGAATAATGAATTTGGCGTATCTCATAAAAACGGAAGTTTCATGTTCAGAGTCGTTACTTGATTCTTGGCTAGTAGAGTGGTTTGTTTTTTGATCGCTCATAAGCTACCTAAATAGATTGAGGTTTACTATTTGCCCAGATGTCTAATGCCCAACGTCGAATCTCTTGGGCTTCTAGCCAGCGGTCGGACAACTCGGCACGCTTGCCATCGGTGATTGCATACGGCGGCGGGCCCAGTTCACACAGAAAGATTAAGTCTTCGTTGTCGCCTGCTCTGCTGCGCCAATCATTAAACCCTTTGGCCCACCAGTTCTTAAACAGCGCTACCCACTCTTGATGTTGTTCAAAATCAATCGCTACCTGAATCTGCTCGCGATTCGCCACCCGCCCTTGAAAGGTGTCTGAGCGGATCAGCAAACGGTCAAACAATTCGGCCCATTGGCGCGTGAGTGGCAGTGCCAATTCTCGATTCAATACATAGTGCGAAAGGTCTGCACAAAGACGCATCTCTGGGATGGCATCCAGCAATTGCAGGGTGAAAAACATATCGTTAGTGATGCAATCGCGATGCGTTTCAAACAGAATTGGCATGCCCATCTCGTTCGATATCTCTATCCACTTGCGAACAATTGGAATGGCGTCGTCGACCGTTAAGGGGTAAACCGCGCCGATAATACTAAACTGCTTGGCGTTCATCTCCAGCGCGAATTCGAGAAGATTGCGCAAGTCGTCATCGCTCTTGGGAAATGCGTTGATCATCAGCTCAAGCCCGTGCTCTTCAAGCAGTGGCTTAAGCGCACGATTTTCATCAATTTCAGCGGCAGTGGGGTCAAGGCACACCCCGTCAAAGCCAGCCTTTGCGATCATTGCAAAAGCCTTTTCATTACCGTGTTCAACTCCGTCAGGGCCGCGTAATTGCATTGCCCAGAGCGATTGGTAAACCTTTAATTGCTGCATTGATCGATTGCCTATTTGATTGATAGCAAAACTGCTTTACGCTCCATTGTAGTGACAACCGAAGAATCTGCAAATAAAGTGCCATCTTCAATCAAAGTTAGCGCGCAATCGCGTTGAACAAAGCCTTAATAGGCCCTAAAATAACGCCTTAGCCCAGCTTACAACTGTGTTTACTCACCTCAACTAGATTTTTGTAGAGACCCTCTTATGGACGCTTCGTTTGCGCGCGCAATCCATGTATCACCCGCAACCTTGAAATCGCTGAAAGGTCGATCAAATTTGCGTGGCTGGATACAAACTGGTTCACACCTAGGCGCCCTTGGCCTATGCACTTATCTGCTGGCAAGCAACTCGGGTAGCTTTTGGGCCATTCCTCTATTTTGTGTTCAGGGAATTCTAATTAATTGCTTGTATGCGGGCGTGCACGAACTCAGTCACAAAACAGTGTTCAAAACCGAGAGGCTAAACGAAGTCTTTGGAAGGTTGTTTTGTTTTATTTTGTTGATGGGGCGTGACCAAGACAAGTTCGAACACTATCAACACCATCGCCATACTCAAGACGTTGAATTGGATGCCGAAATTGTGGGCGGCAAGCCCTTTACTCTCTTCACGTATTTGCTGTATTTTTCAGGCCTTTCATATTGGCCTGGTCGCTTTGCTGAAGTGTTCAGATTAGCAGCTGGGCAAACTGAGCGCTGGCCACATTTGTCGGGTACTCAAGCCAAAGTAGTGCATAAAGAAGCGCGCATCATGTTGGTTTTGTACGCAATGATCATATTAGTTTCAATCGCGCTTGATTCAGCGGCCTTATTAACTCTTTGGATATTGCCAATGTTAGTGATGAAGTGGTTTCACAATTTACAAAATATTGTAGAGCACACAGGCATGCCGCATGAACATGAGATTTTGGTGAACACTAGAACCGTGAGTGCAAATCCACTTATGAAATGGCTTTTCTGGAACATGCCCTATCACACAGCGCACCATACTTACCCGATGATTCCTTTTCACAAACTGCCTCAATTGCACGCAGCCATAGTGGAAAAACTAGGCAGTGAGCCGCCAACCGTGAGCCACTTTGGTTTCCAAAAGCATATGATCAGGAAGCTCTGGCAAGAAGGCACATCGGCTTACACCGGCAAAGATATAGCGGCATATTGATTTAGAGATTATTGTTTTGTCAATAAACAGCGCCTACCCGAACCCAGCATGAGGCTGCTTTCTAATTCGGTATGTTTTCGCTCCTAACCACGCATCTCAAAAATAGAAATTACTTGCTTTGATATCTCAGCCATAGGCGTGGCCCGATCCATAGCCGACTTGCGCATTTCCTTATAGGCTTGATCTTCAGAGATGTTTCTCTGTTGCATAATAATGCCCTTGGCGCGTTCGACTAATTTGCGTTCCATCAGCTTTGCGCTGATGCGCGCTAGCTCTTGGCTTAAAACTCTTGTTTGCTCAAACCGCGCAATCGCCAAGTCTATGATGGTTGGCAAGCGTTGTATTGAAATGCCGTCGACCACATAAGAGCTAACCCCTACTCTCACCACCACATCCAGCACCTCTGGCGCATGTTGGCTGGCAAACACAATCACCGGCAATGGGCATGCCAGATGTATTTTAGATAGTTGGTCTAAGGTTACCGCATCTAGAAAGTCCACACTGAGCACTAGCACCGATGGCTTGGTTGCAGCTACTAGGGCGGCCAATTTGGTTGGGGATTCTAGAACCGCAGTTAAACGGAGATCTTGGCCAGCGAAATCATCCATCAAAGAGACTGCCGGCCGGAGACCGTCAACCTCCAGAAAAAGTGCTTTTCGGGTTGCGAGAATCGAGGGCGGGGAAATTTGCAATGGATTAACAGCTTTGTTTTCGTCACTCATGATTTTTGATAAGCATAAAGCATGCCAACAAGCCTTTTGAGCAGTCGTTCTTTGGCATCTGCGATGGATCAATGAGAGTGCTGATTTTCTACGCAAATAATGGTCAATTAGTTCTCAGAAAGAATGACTGGATTCGGTGCAAGCTTAATAGATCTGCACTAAATGAGCGCAACCGCGAAAAGGTAGGGGCAGACGAGTAAGAATCTCCATCCGTAGCACTCTGCACAAGGAGATTCCTACCCTCAAGGGGCACCTAGTACAGTCGCTCCGCTCCCTATGAAGCGCATAGCCTGCCCCGTCATACCCCAAGGGCAGGCTGCGCGCTTGCCAGGACGAAGGACGTTCGGGGCTGGCCTTCCAGCAATCTCGGTCCTTCGAATGATTCAAACTAGTCGCGCTCGATTTTATACTTTAAGTCGGCACCACTTTCAACGTCTACCGAGCTTTGTATAGACCAGTGGTCGTTAATTTTATAACGCAAGAATAAGGCTTGCAAAGAGCTGATAAAATTATAAGCATAACCAATATCGAGCTTAGAATTTATGCGCGAACTGACCTGCAATTTACGCTGATCGTCGTTTGAATCAAACGATACGTCGAACTTATCCACACCAAGATAATCAGCTATTTCATCGTTAATTGCGATTATCTTGGCATTGAAACTGCCGCCTCTCAAGGCATCGGCAATACTGATTAATTTGAATGAATCTGAGGTGCTCAATTGATCCAGTTTCTTATCAAAAAACACCAATGCTAGAATGTCTTGATCCTCGTAAGATGGCTTCGAGAAGAGTGTTATCTCAGGAGCATCCACATTGCCTTCGATTTTTATGCCCGCGCGCGTATCGTCTATGGTCTTGGTAGCCTCAAACAACAGCAGAGGGTTACTAATCGCCCCACCAGCGTACGAAACAATCCCTCGATCTATCTCCAGACTCTGCCCCAAAATATCGAACTTGCCTTCGACAACTTTAATTTCGCCAACGCTGGTGAGCAAGCCAAGGTCACCTAGGCTAATGCTCGGTGTGCCAACCAGCTTACCGGTGAGGCCCCTGGCTGAAAATGCAGTGCTCTCACCTAGGTTCAGCGCAATGTTTATTTTTAGGCGCAATGCATTGGGTCGTGGCTCAGAGCCCAGCAAGATAAGATCGGGGGACTCTGTGACAGCACTCAAGGATGACCCTATTTTTATGTCAGCTTTATCAACATCAATGCGGCCAGTCACATCAAGCACGTTATCGATAAGCTTAATGTTCATATTGGCGTCACCTTCTGCCTTCACCAGCGGGCTTTGCAGAAACATTGCGTTGTCAGCAAGCAACTGTAGATCCAGTGCAAGCTGCTTTGTATCTTCAAAACCTATGTTGCCAGTTAGGTTGATTGACCCGGCTCCGGAGGTAGACGAGCCAGTCAGACTAAACTTATTTGCCGAAAGCGATGCAACATCCAACCTAATATCTGAAATTGCTACGCCCTCCTCCTTCAAGTTTAGTAGCCCATCTTTCAGCACCCCGTTCAATGTCAGCTTGGGCCAAGCTAGTGTGCCAGCAAGCCCAGCATCTAAAGTCAGATTTCCATCAACATTGATGCCCGGCGGCAACAAGGTGCTGAAGGAGCCCAAGTGGCTGTAGTTTAGTTTGAACTGGCCTGCCACATCCGCGTTTTGCAGGTCGCTCGACAGCAGAGTGTCTTCTAATAATACATGCCCTTCAAGCTTGCCCGCGCCATCGAATGCGGCCGATACAGTAAGCTCAATGTCACTGCCTGCATTTAGGTCAATTTGCACTTGCTCAAAAATCAGATCTGCCGATCTCTGCGTTTTAGATGCCAGAGTAATTTGCTCTGAGCTAATTTGGCTTTGCAGTTCCAAGCTAGCCCCAGCTTTATAAGATCCGTTCAAAGCGCCGTTGACCATACCGCCGGCCTGAAAGCTCAGATCCTTGGTGAATACTTGACTTGCTTGGGCAGGGAGATTGAAAATATTCCCAGAAAAATCCAAAGTCTGGTTTTGGTATTGGCCCTGCCATCTTAATTGGCTCTCTGGGGTATCGGCGAAAACCGCCTTTAGCTCAGCATCGTGCTGCTCAAGCGTTCCAGATATTCTCAGTGCTGCGCTGTCTAACCAAGCTTGCGAGCCTTGCGCTATTTGAGAGGTGCTTATGTCTACCGCCCAGGCAGAAGAAGTCTCGAACCCCATGTTTAGCTGTGCATTTGCTGAGGCAATAAACCACTGATCAATGTTTAACAGATTTGTGGAAACTGTTGCTTGGATCACTGGGCGGCTAAGCGCCCCCGTTAGTTTGCCCGAAGCGACGACTGAACCGCCTAAGCGAGAATCGAACAGATTCAGATTCGGAGCAGAAAATGACCAATCCAATTTGGAACCGTTTCTGAAACCAAGGTTGCCGTTTGCCTTAACCTCAGCGCCTCCGGCAGTTAACACCAGATCATCAACTAGAATAAAATCACTTAGCACTGTGAGTTTTGCGTGGCCAGCTATCTCTTCATCGTGTAAATTTCCCTTCAAGTCAGTCAAGGTCACTGAGGCTTGCGAATCATCAAAATTGGTCGATAACTGTGCTGATAAAGACAAACCATCGCCTTCTAAGGAAATTGCTTGGGTGTCGATTGTTGATAGCGAACCGACCCCATTAACACGTGATTTCAGTGTGCTGAATTGCTTACTTTCAAATGTGGATTCTAAGTTGAACGAATATTGGTCTGCTGTGCCTTCAAGCAAGAGATTGCCTTGCGAGGCAGGTAGCGGGGATTGGTAACTGCTGTTCAGAAAATCCAGATTGCTCCACGATGCCAACAATGAAATAGCCGATAACTTAGGCTGAGTGTAATCACCAATACTGCCTTTAATTACTAAACTCTCAGAGAAATCACCGGCTTCGAGCACCTTATTAACCGTAAGAGTATTTAATTGAACTAGCTTACCTTCAGCGCCGGCACTCAATGCAAGGTCGTGAATTTCACCAAGGTGCACATGTCTTAAATTTGCTTCAAGAGCGCTTGAGTCGAATGTTCCTTTAACCCTCACCTCACCGTTTAAATCACCGCCATTAACCGCAGCTAGAGAAAATTCAGTGATTGTTGAAACGAGATCAAGTTCAGGTTCGTCGCTGATCGCACCGAGGGCCTGGCCTAGGCTGCGGCTAGCGTATGGCGCTTGTGTCTGGTTATCCAAACGCATAGATACCCAACTGCCAGCCAGTGAGAGCGTTCCTGAAAGCGGCGGAGTTAAGGCGGGCAACGAGGCCACTCTATAGTCAACTACCAAATCGACCAAGCCATTATCAATAAGCGAGATATCAGCCTTGCCTGATGCTGATATCTCATCACCATTGTGACTAATCTCAAGTTTATATAAATCTAACATTGACGACTGCAAGCCTAGAGACAAGTTTAGTTTCTCAACGCTATAAGGTGATTGTTCTGCATGGCGCCACTTAAGATCGGTTGCGCTAAGCTGACCCAATTCAAGGTCAAACGGCAATTGGGAATCAGGCTGTGCGTCTAAGACTTGCTCAGAAGAATAAGAATGGCCGTCTAAATCGGTGACCTTCAATTCATTGATCTTTAGTAAACCGCTGAGTAAATAAAACGGCTGCCAATCAATGGCCACTCGCTCAATGGTGAATGCAACGCCATCAACCTCAACTTTAAGTTTGGCCATCTCTGAGCGCCCGACTAAACTGCCCTCAATAGCACCTTCAACCGAAACGCCTGTCACTCTATTTAAAACAAAACCCAGCCCCGAGGAGGTGAAGGCGAGCCAATATAACACAACAGCAATAAGGCCTATGATGGCGGCTATCGAGCGCATTGATACCTTGAGCACGCGCATCACAAATCAGTACCAAAGGTGAAGTGCAGTCGCACAGGCTCGCCGTCCAAGTCTCTGGCAGAAGCAATATCAAGGCGGACCGCGCCAAACGGCAAACGCCAACGCGCGCCTACCCCAATCCCAACCTTTAGATCTAGGGAGTTGTCATAGGCATCACCCGCATCAATGAATGCAGCTAGCGCGAAGGCACCTTTTATCTGCTGCTCATATTCAATGCTAGCTGCCACTAGGTTCTGCCCACCAATAAGGTCGCCATCATCATCAGCAACACCTATGCTTTCAAATTCATAGCCACGAACACTGTGATCACCACCGGCAAAAAATGACAATGAACTTGGTAGGCGATCGTCATCATTAATATAGGTTTGGCCAACTTGCACACGCCCCAATACTCGCCCGCTTCCTATTGAATACACAGACTTGGCGTTTAAGCTCAATTGCGCAAATGAAATATCTGAACCAAGGCCTACGTCTGCTGCGCGTAAACTGGCCGAAATGCGATAGCCCTTGCTGGGGTTGCGCAAATCATCGGCGCTAACTGTTTGCCATGATATTGATGGCAATAATAACTGTGTATCGAACTCGCTATCAGACTCCACGAAGGTCTCATCGCGATAGTTCAATCCATAATTTAGCTGGGTTTGTTCGCTGTGGCTCCTATTAAAATCAAAGCCTGCTACCCATACCGCTGAGTCACGCACATCACTATCTTCGTTTATAAAGGAGGTAAAGAGATTCAAACCATTGCGCTTGCTGCCATTAGACGGAATTGTGTAATTGCCTACGACTGTTTGCTTTTCAATCGAGGTGTTCAGTTCACTATTAAACTTATGCCCCAGCGTATTGACTCGTCGGTTTTCGAAGATAAGACCTGCGCGCGCACCGGTATCAGTGCCGAATCCAAGACTCGCGCCATAAGCCAACCGCCTTGGGGCTTGGATTGTGACGCGAATCGGCACAACGCCTGCTTCTGCTTTATCCAGCAATGGTCTCAATTCGGCCTGCGAAAAATACGCGCTGCCCGACATGTCGCGCTGAGTTGTTTGAAGCGCTTGAGAATCAAAATCATCGCCCGGGCTAAGAGTGAGATAACGAGAGAGGAAGTCTAGACTATAGGCACGCGCTTGCTTTGGTAGGCTCCAATCAATTTCAAACTCTCCATAGCTATAGCGTTGACCTGAATTAACCTCGAGGCTAATCTGGCCCGTGATTCTGTCGGCGTTGACCACAACTTCTTGCTTTATGAACTCTGCGTCAAAGTACCCAAGCCTGCGTAATATTTGGTTTAACTGAGATTTGGCCTCGTCATAATCTGGCTGCACCAGCACCTGGCCCACTTTCAATGGATATGAGTCAAGCCATGACGTAACTGCGGATTCATTGATTGCCGATCCATTAATCGTTACATCGACATCAGTCAATATAACGGTCTGGCCTAAGGCAATATCGAATATCACCTGTGTTTGGCTTGAAGACACCGACCTAGTCACTCGAGGTGCGTAAAAACCATAAGGTTTGAGCGCACTTCTAATTTGCACCTCAGCATTAGAATCTAGCCGCTGCCATTCAGACAGCTGAATCGGATTTTTTTTGCTGACCCTCAAAGCACGTTGATATAATTCAACAAAGTTAAACAGGTTGCTTAACAAAGCCTCATTTTGAACTCCATCGAAACGTACCGACGCAGCTTCAATAGACGCTGTTTCAATAGCAGGCGTTTGCACAACACCCTGAGCGTGAGCGACACCACTACAGGCCCACGCTACGAATAGCATAGACGCAAACAACGTGCGCCCTTGGGCCACGAGTGCAGTCACGGTATTAATGTTCATTTCTCTTGGTCATTCACTGGATTGTACAATCAGGGCCTTTATGCTCTAAACACTGGTGCGTTTTTCTTTAAACAATACTGGTATATGGGCACACCATATTATGCTTTCAAACAGGCGGCGTTAAAGTGCCTTTATACCGCACAAAACGCAATCAAAATGTCTGTATTAATCGAATCATTGCTCAACCTTAATGATGCTTGTGACGTGTATAGAGTGCACTGTCGGACCTAGCAAAAACTAGTTAAATATACGACGTGCACCACGCTTTGACTTAGAGTAGATATTTGCCCATGATACGATATTAGATTTATTTAAATTTGGGGGGGGTCCCATGACAATAGCTCTTTTGGCCATAGCAGTTGGCTTTGGAGTCCTTGTTTGGAGTGCTGACCGTTTTATAACTGGCTCAGAGGCCACAGCGGGCCACTTTGGCATCTCGCCCTTGATCATCGGTTTGGTTATCGTTGGCTTCGGCACGTCTGCCCCAGAGATGCTAGTGTCAGCTCAAGCTGCGCTAGATGGTAAACCAGATCTAGCTTTAGGCAACGCACTCGGGTCAAACATAGTCAACACCGCACTGGTTCTCGGCATAACCGCGCTTGTCTCTCCCATCCTGGTGCACTCCAATATCGTTCGTAAAGAAATCCCCATGCTGATTGCCATTGGTGTGCTATTTGGAGTCTTTATTTGGGATGGAAGCATGACCCGAACCGAAGCGAGTTTATTGTTGCTGGGGTCTATTTCTCTCATTGCCTGGGCAGTTTACACAGCAAAACGTGAAATCAATGACCACCTTGGCGTAGAAATTAGGCAAGAACTAGACGGCATTGAATCAACGCTAAAAACTTCCTTGTTCTGGTTGTTCACGGGCTTACTACTCATGATCATTAGTTCTAGAATTTTAGTTTGGGGCGCAGTAGGTGTCGCTGAACTTCTTGGTGTGAGCAATCATGTGATTGGCCTGACCATTGTTGCCCTGGGCACTTCTTTACCCGAACTCGCAGCCTCTATAGTCGCTGTGCGAAAAGGCCAACACGATATTGCTATTGGCAATGTGATTGGCTCCAACATGTTCAATCTATTGGCCGTGGCTGGTATCGCTGGTTTTATTTCACCGATGGGTCATATTAGCCCAGACGTGCTGGCGCGAGACTGGCCTGTGGTCATGGCGTTGACCATTGCGCTGTTGTTGATGGCTTTTGGCTTTGGTCGCGAGGGTAAAATTAGCCGCACAGAAGGCTTGCTCTTGGTGCTTTCGTTTGTAGCATATATTTGGTATCTGTTCTCCACCCTCAATCTCACACATTAACCAAAGCACCCTCGGTTTGGTCTCTATTGTCGACACTGTATCAATAAACAAAAACAGGTTGTAGCAAATCATGTCCGGAAAGATACTTGAAATAAGCTGTAAATCAGGGCATTTAGAAACACTCATGTCATTGGCAGAACAGAACTCAGCGCGGATTCTTTCCACTTATGAGCCAAAGACCGATAATGAGCTGGCTTCAATTCGCTTGTTTGTTGAGATTGAAGCTGTGCAAGCCACCTTGGATAAAATTCAATCTTTCCTGCCAGATTCCGCTGAGCCGATTATTTTACTTTGCCCGGTTGATGCTCAAATTGGTGAACACGACGACTTGGTAAAAGGCGAAACCGAATACTTTGTTGCGACACGTGAAGAGTTGTTTTTAAATATTTCAGAGGGCTCAAAATTCGATCGAACATTTGTGCTACTAGCGCTTTTATCAACCATCGTGGCGGCAATAGGCATTGTCGAAAATAATATGGCTGTGGTTATAGGGGCGATGGTAATAGCGCCGCTATTAGGCCCAAATTTGGGCTTAGCCTTGGGCGCCGTATTAGGTGACAAAGAACTTATAAAAACGGCGGTAATCACCAACGGTCTTGGATTGCTTATCACTATCGTAACCTCAGCTCTAATCGCTCTAGTTTGGTCACCCAATTTAGACAGTGTAGAGCTTTTATCCAGAACCCAAGTTCAGTACTCAAGCATTATCTTGGCTCTTGCTTCTGGAGTTGCCGCAGTTGTGTCATTAACCTCACGGCTACCAAATACTTTAGTTGGTGTAATGGTGGCGGTAGCCCTTGTGCCCCCGGCCACGGTGTTTGGAATGATGCTAGGCACGCAAAACTGGGCTCTAGCAAATAGCGCGGGCTTGCTGCTGTTAATCAATATTGCAGCGGTCAATTTCTCGGCCCAGCTTGTCTTCATTGTGCGCGGTATACGCCCCAGAACATGGTTAGCCAAGCGCGCGGCGAAACAATCCTTAGCGATTAACATTTTGGTTTGGAGTGTGTTTTTGGTAGTGCTTATTATTGTTGTTTCATTGCAATAAAATCTTGCGCTAGACAACAATCAAATAGTAAAAAACATGCGTGAATTAATCATTTTTTATACTGCCACTATCTTTATCTTGATGAATCGCCATTTGTGGGAATGGAATTGTCCAACCTTGTTGATTGCAGGTTTTAACACAGGCTTGTTGAATGTAACGCTCTACTCGATAGTATTGACTAGCCGCTGCTGAGCCAACCTGAACAATAATTACATAATCAAGAGATGAGTCGCCTGCTTTTTCAAACTCAACGCGCGTTTTGATATCTGTTGTTCCTAACTGACGACCCTCTAAATAATTTTGGATTTCCAGCTGCAATTTTTCTGGTACTTCATCCAATGCAATAGCCTGTAACGCATAATCTAGCCCGAAGCGACTGACTATTCTTACCCGCTTAGATTTGGTTAGATTGACAAAGCCAGAGGAGTAATAGGTGCCAGTGGGAACAATTTTATTAGTACCCTGTGCGCTTTGTAGCTCGACCAAATCTGGTGTTTGCTCAATGACTTCATACAAAGCATTTGAGTTATCAACTACCCAATCGCCAATTGAACTTGGAAACCACTTTTCTGTGCCTAGGGGGCGTGACTCCATGCCTTTTAAACTGGTAATTGGAATACGGCGTACACCTCTAATTTCTGGGTTTATTAGTTTAGTGAACACATTAATCGACGCTACTCGCCACGGAATGCCATCAAGAACCACTCGTTCGTTCTCTCGAACCGAACCAATATTTAAAAGTAACCTGCTTTCATGCACAAACTGAGGTAATACATGCCTTAACCCTAAAGCTCCACCAAAAACGAGAACCAGCGACAGCGCCAGAAGCAATAAATCACCGCGAATAAAAAACACCAATAGCACTGCGAGAATTACGAACAATCCAGTCAATAGCCGCTGCGTATATGCAATCACACGATAGGTGGTTCTATTGGCCTTTTGTTTCTGAGATTTACGCCGCAGCTCTATTAACATTGAAAGTAAACGAAATAGATAAATAATAGTAAGTGCAGCTACCGCAGCAATTAATAATGTCATTCCTCTATCGCGAGCGAAATCGCTTAAGGAAATTTTTACCGCGTCATACCAAGCTATATTGTTGCCGTTTAGATGATCAAGCTCAAACAGTGCCAGCTCGCGCTTACGCTCTGCTTCTCTAAGATTGCCTTGCCATTTTTCTCTTACCGTCTTTAGCTGTCGGTCTACACGGCTAGTGTTTTCTTTAGCAAGAACTTGATCGATTGATTCAATAGCATCCTTGGATAATTTTGAAACCTTGGTTTGCTCTTCAATTGTGCGCTTTAAGCCTTCTTTCTTTCTTGGTTTCTCGGTTAGCCCCCGCAGGTTTTCCAACAGAGGTTTAACCACTAGGGTTAGTTCTTCTTGCCAAGTCAGTGGATTTTCTGAATTGCTATAAACATCATCGCCAATTCCGCCAGTCGCAATTTGTTCAAAACTGCGGGTCACAACATTCAAATCTCGTTGCTTGTCGGCGATTGTCGCCTCCAGATCTGGGTCTTGATCTGGCTTACCTAACTTTGCTCTCAGCCCTTTAATTATTAGCTTTTCATCTCGAATGGCTTGCTCTAGCTCTTGCAGCCTCTCAATTGATGTCTTTGGAATAACTTCCGGTTCGACTTCAATACGCTCTTGCGCAACCTCCGCAGATTCAATCGTGTCTTTACTTTGGGTAGTTTGCGCTGACGCAGTCGCAAAACTGAGTATAAGAAGAATATAAAATGTGCTGAGGGCGGCTTTTTTCATTCGTGGTTTGTTTTCATTCTAGAGCTGAAGCTCTTGATTTGCCTAGCCATAATACAGATAACGGTTATGCAACTCCTGATAAAGATAATTTAAAGGCGAATGAGCCTGAATTAAGTCATGGTCATTGTAAATTTTAACTAAACCATTAGAAATTTGGCATTACCAAGCAAGCGTGCTCCCATCCCAGTTTAGAAAACTTCCATTACTTTGTTCATCTAAAGATTCAGCAACGCTGACAATCCGCGCGGCGCTTTCTTCTGGCAGATAATATTTGTCTTTGCTCACACCGCCGGCAAATGGCCTCGAAAGTGCTCCAATCGTTGTGCCTGGATGCATGGCAACTAAAGCCGCGCGCTTGTTGATCCGCCCAATTTCAATGGCGGCTGTTTTTAACAGCATATTGAGAGCCGCTTTGGAACTCCGATATCCATACCAGCCGCCCAATTTATTGTCTTCAATGCTGCCAACCATGGCGCTCAACACAACAAATTTGCTTATGCCTAAGTCACCAACAGGACGCTTAAGTAAGGGCGTAAATATTTTGAGGCAGAGACCAGGAAGCACTGCATTTACCCGATAATATTCGAGCATTTTTACAGGGTCTAACTCAGAGAGACGCTTTTCAGGTGACAATAAATCATTATGTAACACACCGATACAGCAGATAACCAAATCAAAATGACCAAGCCTGCCTAGTCTATCGGCGTGCGCAGATAGGCTGCTTTCAGTGTAATCACAGTTTTCTCTAGAGAGCTCGCTTACCGCATAAGCACTTTGTAAATGCTCAACTAAGGCTTTGCCAATAGAGCCACCGCTTCCAATAATCAGTGCATTCTTCATGGCCTTATAGATTCACGCTATGTGTGCTTACTAGATTAGTTGCTAACTTAAAGGCGCTTGCCACTCAGCCACCTTGCCAGGCTAAATTTCGCTCAGTTGAGCAGAAATATTTAGAGTGGCAAAACAAACCTAGGTACTGGCTTTCAATGCGTCAATTTGTTTACCCAAGGCCTCGGCTTCTGAGGTTAGCGCCGAATACGTGCGTATATCGCCTTTTCTTTGCGCTACCAGTGCTTGTTCGAGCAATACGGTGTATTGCTTTTCAAGCTTGGGCAAAGGACTCTTATTGAAAAAAGAAAACATTCTATTTACCCCTTATCTCTGAACTAAGTAGGCTTGGCCGCATAAGCAGCACACCAGCCATCGGCCGCAACCAGTTTACCAGGGAAAATTGCACAACCACCCCAAGGATCGGCACCACCGGTATACAAGCTGCAATTACTGCAAAGTTGCGTATCGTTATGGTTTGCATGTTTGGCCGAATCTACTTCGGTGCTTTTCTCCTTATAACTCAGCGCCATGGCAGTTGGGTCATCTTCAGCCAGTCTTTCTTCTAAAGTTTGCGCGTTAGCAAAAACAGGAATAGCGGCAAGCGATGCAGCAGCTACCTTAACGAAATTACGACGATTTGGATTTTCAATTAACATAAGTACTCCGAATACTTTAGTGAAACTGAACAATATCAGCTCTGATGTCTAAAATAAGTCTTTGCCGAGTACCCAAGTGTGCTTTATTTAATGTTATCTGACTCGTTTAATTAAGTTTTCGTAGAGTTAACCAAAAAGCTATTCCAAGCAGATTGATTTATTTTTCCATCGCATAGAATGATAAGGTTTGCCTTGAACATCAAATTCTAACAAAACAATGTAAAGGCGATACTCGGTGCAAAAGTTATATTTATTACTGCTTCTCGTTTTATCGAGCAACAATGCTGCAGGTAATGAAACTTTTAAATGTGGTGACTTAAATTGTTCTCCCAGCCACTATTTAGCAGGATTTGCAAAGGTCGATATCTCGCCACGAATCGGTGTAGACAAGGTGCCAACGTTGGCAGCAGCGCCCCAACTGGTGAAACAAATACACGACCCGCTCTATGCAAAATCATTGGTCTTATCCGATGGCCAGCTGAGCATTGGGTTTGTCGCCCTAGACCTATGCTTCTTGCTACCTGAGTCCATTGACGAGCTCAGGCAATATCTAGAACAAGAAAGCGATCATGCGCAGATAATTTTGACAGTCACTCATACCCACAGCGGTATGTTTGATCAGGCTAAATTGAGCACGCTCAAAGCCAGAGCGCTCGATGCGCTAAAGTCAGCAAGCAAAGACCTGCAAGCAGTGATGATAGGCGCAAAGAGTATTAATGTTGATGAGGCATACAACCGAAGAATCCAAACAGCAACATCTATTGAGATGCTTTGGGCCAATCCTGAACGAATTGCTAACCGGCCAGTGGACACGGCGCTTGGGGTTATTCATCTCAGGTCATTGCAAGGCAAGCCACTAGTCAGCATTGTGAATTACAGCGCTCACCCCACGGTTACCATGGATTTGGAACATGTTGTTGTTTCGGCAGATTACCCTGGCGCAATTGCGTCGACCATTAGTGAGCGATTGGGAGGTGAGGTGTTGTTTCTAGCCGGAGCGGCTGGCGACGTGAACCCCTATAACTCAGACACAAAGCCGATTGAACTAGCAATAAAGAAATCCACCGCCATGGGCACAAGGCTAGGGCTTGCCGCCATTAAGGCAATTCATAGCATTTCTAATTATGAAGATGGTGGAGAATTCAAACTGTCCAAACGTTCTTTCAGTAATCCCAATGCTGAGATTTCCGCCCTACTCCTAACACCAAATATCGCTATGGCAACTTTCCCTGGTGAGTACTTTAATAGCTTCGGCGAGCAACTTAAATCACAAAGCCCAGTTGATCACACATTCTTTATTGGTTACAGCAATGGCTCGATCGGCTATGTGCCCACAGAGACTGCAGCCAAACTTGGCGGCTACGGCGCAGATATAGATTCAGAAGCTGTACAAGGTTCAAGCACAACAGGCCGTGACCACACACGGGCTGCGATCGAAATGATCAAGCAGTTGAATGGGGGCTAGCCGCTGTTATATTAAGAAATTGCAGTCATTCGCTGGTCGCGTGCTTTGGTAATTTACCTGTATCAAATTTGTTTAAACCACCTACACTAGGCGCACACTCAATATACCGATTTAGAACTCTCCATGGCCGGAATTCTCGACTTGAACAACGACTCTCACAATCAAGACGATGAAATATTGTTCGGCCGCATATCGAGTGATTTATTTAAAAAAGGCTATAGCGCGAATATTAACGCATTGCCACTTAAATTGGCAGACCAGCTTTATTCGCATGTCTCAGCAATGGCAGATACTTCATTCGAAGATGCAGCGATAGGTCGCGACCAAGAACACCTACACAACGCTCTAGTGCGAAGTCAGAAGCAAAGCTGGATTTCTTGCGGTGATTCAACCGCAAGCACGAGCTGGTTAAAATGGGCTGGTGAATTGCAGAGTTATCTAAATGAACATCTATTTTTGGGCTTGCTTTCATTTGAAAGTCATTACGCCCATTACCGCATCGGTGATTTTTATAAGCGTCATTACGATGCGTTTAAGGGCCAATCTGGCCGCAGACTATCTATCGTTGTGTATTTGAATCGAGACTGGCTATCCAGTGATGGAGGAGAGCTAGTTCTGTATCAAGAGGAAGGAGATATAATCGGCCTTAAAGTTATTCCGAGTTTCGCGACCGTAGTCGTTTTTCTGAGTGAGCAACATCCGCATGAAGTTTTGCCAGCACATCGAGATCGTTATTCAATTGCTGGATGGTATAGCCCCAATACAGGCGCGCTGCTCAATTAGCCCTTAAGCTCAGTTGCATAACTCAGTCTAACGCCGCACCCACACAAAAAGCCCTGCCAAGGCAATCAGCAAAGGCATTAGAAGAAGAATTACGGCAATCATTCGCGTTTGTTTGCTGGTCAAATCTAAGCGTTCAACTTGCTCCGACTTTTGATTAACTATTACCGCGTAATCCAACTCTGATAACCAATTGACCACATTAATCGCCATCGCTGCATTGCTGTATTGATTGAGGTAGGCATTGCTTAAAAAGTCTGCGTCGGTAAAGGCAATAATGCGCGTGTCGGATTCATCGTCAGTGGTTTTTTCTTCCCAAGCCACATATGAGATGGGAACCGGCCCTGGTGTGTCAATCCCCTCATCAAAATCAACTTTCAGGGTTCGGTTGGTTTCGGCCCAGCTCTGTTGTTGGTTTGCGCTCAACACAATGGGAGCCAATTTAATCGTTTCACGACGATTAGCGAGCTCAGCAATAGATCGAGGGCGTATATAGAATGTGTAATCCAGGCCCTCGGTTATCGCCTTATGGTCAATGTAGTTTCGAGTCGCTGGGCTGCCGACGTCGCCACCAACGTGGCTGCTTAAATCGACAACGATGTCGGTCCCAACATTCATTCCCCAGAGGTTCAGGATGCTATTGAGCGATGGATTCTTGCCTACCTGCTCGGCGGTCAACGGTACGTCGGGGCGAGTAATTGCGATACTCTCAATAAGAAATAGCGCATCCCCGCCTTGCTCCAAATAGCCTACTATTAAAGCCTGTTCTTGATCTGTGAGGTCGGTGCTTGGCCCTGCTATAATTAGAACGTCGCAATCCTCTGGGATTTTCTCCGCGACACCTAACATTAAGCTGTTACTGCTGATGTTGTTTGAACTCAGTAGTTCGGCAAAAAGGCTCAGCCCTTCATTGTTTTCGTTGCTCGCTGAATATTCTCCATGACCGGTTAAAAAGTAAGCTTTTCGTCGCTCACGAACTACCCGCGCCAACGCATTTGTCACTTGGCCCTCACTTAAAGATGCCTCAGTAAAATCAACGTCTTTTCGTTCGGCGCCTGAAACCACGATTAATTTCTTTTCTTGGCCGCTAATCAGATTGCCAAATTTGGCAGCAGAGGCAATATCTTCTATCGGGTCGATAATATTAACGCTAATATTGCCGTTAGAAACCCTCTCATATTCGTTAAGCAGATCTTCTAAATACTTCGGTGGCAGACCAACATAAAATGCCGTTAGTTCGGTGGGTTTATCGATGCCCTTAACAAAATCAATCGTCGACTGGTTCAATGTGTGTTGTTTGTCACGCGTCAGGTCCCAGCGCTGCGGTAACTGGTGAGCAAGGTAGTTAACGCCAATTAAAAACACAATCGAAAGTAACAAAACGGTGCTAAACACGGCCACTCTTTTCCATTCGAGCGCGCCTACGCTGTTATGTCTGGATTTAATGCTATAGCTAACACAGAATATTAGCGATAAACCACCCGCGAGAAGAAGCGCCATCGATAACAAATCAACACTCAGCTCAACATAACAATAAGCGCCCACGCCGATCAGAAGCAGCACACTCAAAGCAAATGCTATGGATACTTTTTTGCTATTAGACAAGCGCATATCAGGATTATCCGTTTTCAATGCTTAGCCTCGCAATCACCAGACAAATCAAAATCCCGCTTAGGTAATAGATTATATCGCTAGGCCTAACTATTCCCGACACAAGGCTTTCGAGATGTGCCAATGAGCTTATATTATGAATAATGGTTGCGGCTGAGCCTGATAAATAACTCGACACGTTTGCTGAAAAATACAAAGAAAAAATGATTGCAAACGAAATCATCGCGGCGACAATTTGATTACGCGTCCAAGACGATGCCATGAGGCCAATCGACAGAAAAAGCGCGCCTTCTAGCCAAACACCTATGTAGCCAGAGAATATGGTCATGCGATCAGGAGCAGAAAAATATTCGAGGATGGCGTAATACAAGAAAGTAATGCTGATTAGGATGGAAAACAGGATTAATACGCCAATATATTTGCCTAACACAATCGCCGTGTTACTAATCGGCGACGTCATTAGAAACTCTATTGTTCCGCTCATCTTTTCTTCTGAAAACAGCCGCATGGTGATAATCGGCGCGAGAAAAATAAGCATAAAATCCATCACAAGAAAGACATCCCGCAACGATGCCTCGCGGTTCTGATCGATAATCAGAAAAAAGAAGACATTGAAGATCGAAACCATCAGCACGAACACTATGTAAGCAGTTGGTGACTTGAAATAGGATGATAATTCCTTTTTAGCTATAAAAAACACTTTATCCATGCTGCACTGCCTTAGGTTCTTCTTGGTGGTAATGCACAAACACATCTTCCAAGGTTGTTGGCGCGACCTTATCGAGCTTATGGTCCTTCAAAAGTACATCTAGAAGCTCATCAACAATTAATTGCCCAGCCTTAATGATCAATACTCTTTGAGCAATCTGCTCAATCTCCGACAATATATGGGTGCTTAAAATAACCGTTCTTTGATCCTTAAGACCCCTGATCAAATTGCGCAATTGAAGGTTCTGTATTGGGTCAAGGCCGCTAGTAGGCTCGTCCAAAATTAGAATTTCAGGCTCATGAATAATGGCTTGAGCAATGCCCACTCGCTGTTTATAGCCTTTCGATAAAGTACCGATCGTTTTATCAAATGCATCACCCAGCTGGCACTCCTCTAATGCGCGGTGTACCTGTCGCTGGCGGATATTGGCCGCAACACCTTTAATTTCAGCGGCAAAGTTCAGATATGCCTTGACCGTCATGTCGAGATAGAGTGGCGGAGTCTCTGGTAAATAACCGATCTTCTTGCGAATGGCTAAAGAGTTTTGACTGATATCTTCACCGTCGATCAACACCGTGCCAAATGAAGCTCGGTAGTACGAGGTCAGGATTCGCATCAGGGTTGTTTTTCCGGCACCGTTTTGACCGACAAAACCGACAATCTCACCGGCTTCGATATCAAACGACACTTTCTTCAATGCTTGAAATGAGCCGAAGTTTTTGCTGACGTTTTTAATACTAATCATTAGCTATTGAGAGCTTGGTGGCGCTCTGCGGGCAAATTTTCTTTGTTCCAATGGGCTCTTCTTTGCTGTTCCGATTGGCTCATCGATGAAGTCAAGAGGTTGCTGCGTAATGCTGACCCTTGGAACTAAATTGCCCACTAAGACTGGCACAAACCAAGTAGATCTAAATTGGTGATATAGAAGGTAATTTATTGTTTTGTAGCGGTTTTTCAAAATTCACCCGAGTCTCCGCAGAGATGAAATGATAGCAATTCTACAAGAGCATAGATACCGACTCAAAGATGATATGCAAACAGTCTATTTGCGCAATAAACCACTTATTGTAGATCGTTATAGCCCTTTACCTTTACTCGCGTTTTGAATGCCCACGCACAGTATTTTAGTTGACTTAATAGCCTTCCAGGGCATCACTGAAAAATCAACACTAATTGCGTTTATTAGCTCTTCACTTCCAAAACGTAAGCGCTTCCGTGTCTACAGAAATTCCATAGGTGCTTTATCTGGTAATTTGGTCTCGCAGTGAGAAACTCTTTCATCGCTTTCTGCTGTCCAAGATCCTCTGACTCTCCAAAACTATACCAATCATCAAACAATATTATGGTTCCATCTTGCAGATAGTTATCAACCCAGCTCAATGCCTCGACAGTTGATGAATAAAGATCACAATCCATAAGAACAATCGACGCAGGCTTAAAGTCATGCTCTTTTCTTAAGTCTTCGGTTAACGAGTCTTCGTAAAATCCCTTAACTAAGGTAGTCCTAGTCATGTCCATTCCGTTAGACATTAAATTGTGTTCTACGCTTTCCTTTGAACAAGCAAATTGCCCTTCGAAAAATCTACCGTCGGCTACATCTATGCCTTCGGCTTCAGGTAAGCCTTCGAACGAATCAAAGCCGTAAAATTTTATTTTATCCAGGCCCAACTTATGGCTATGTTCATACGCCTTTAAAAAAGCAAAGCCTCTAAATAGACCGAATTCATAATAGTCCCCGGCCGGCTCTTGCTTATTTTCGGCAACAATTTTAAACGCCTTTAAAAGCGCCGCAGGAGTCTCTGGGCTTAAGCTCAAAAAAGAGCTATTAAACCGATGGTAAATCTTTGACCCCAACTTAAATAGTGGCGGGTATTTAATCAAAAGATCTTCTATTGTTTTTTTAATCGACATAAGATTTTGGTAGTCAACGTGACTCTGTCTGGAATTTCGAGGAGTTTAACTTATGCTTTAATATTCCACAACGCCAAGCACAACAAACCCTAAGGCACCTGTTGCAGACCAATTTGCTGCTGAAATCATGGCGGGGCCTCAGCTTTCTCAAAGCTAGTCGCTTTTGCTAAATGGCCAACCTCAGCCATTGCTCGCCAGCCACACGTTGTTTAGTTATTGGTTTAGTGAGGTGTCTTCACTTTACTTACACAGTTTGTCCTGTAGAGTTCGCTACAGTTTAAAGATCACAGCAAGTTTAAATTCTTCGTTTTACAGTTATCTCCTCGTTGTTGCAACATCCTCCCTAGTAGCTTTATTAGTAGTTTGTCTCCTTCCAGCAGTTTCTACCTCTTCAAAGTTTGTAAATATCCGCTTCAATTTTTCCACTACCTATGCCTCTTGAGGCAATCAAATATTTAACAAACAAAGGTATTATTTATGTCTAATTCAACAACTGGAACCGTCAAATGGTTCAACGAAACTAAAGGCTTCGGCTTTATTGAACAAGAATCAGGTCCTGATGTATTCGCTCATTACAGCGCAATCATGGATTCTGGCTTCAAAACTTTGGCTGAAGGCCAAAAGGTTGAGTTCAATCTAACGCAAGGCGAAAAAGGCCCACAAGCCGAAAGCATTGTTTGCATCTAGCATGCAAACCAGCGACATGCTTCAGAGAAAGTCACTGACTTAAGCTGATACTTGTTCAAAAACAATCCGATTACCGTGAAAATGATGATCGGATTTTTTTATGGCTAGGTTTTTATGAATCGGCTTGATTCTGTCGCGAGCGCAACACAAAACACGCTAACTCAAGCCGAAAAGAACCGCTGTTTAAGCCTTCTTACCTTGAAGGTGCGGATACTCGGGATCGCGATTCTGGAAATCAAGAATGGTCTGCTTTTGAATCACTCCCTCATCCAGATTAATCGCTCGACGAATGGTCTCACTTTGCATCCAACTATCGCGCCCTTCCATAACGGTCGGCAAATGCACAATCAGCGCCGCAGAAATAGCGCGAGAGGCACTTTCCCAGAGATAGCTTGGAGTGTGATCTACTGCGTAATAATCCACTGATTCAAATTTAAACATCGGGTCTTTAAAAGTAGTTGGCTTGGCAAAAAAGAAGCCCATTCCTTCATCACAGCTGACATCAATAATCAGGCTATTGGGCTTTAGGCACGAGCTTTCGGCCTCCACCACATAGTCCATGGGGTTGTCGGTATCTTGAAAGGTGCCATTAAGGATAATATCAGCTTCACGGATCAAGTCAGTCAATGGCCGCATAGTGCCGTCGCTTGCTACCACCAGCATACGCGCCTCACCTTTGCCACCCTTGCGTATCTTTGCATAGTCACAACCAGGTATCTCTTCATTCACCTGATAGTCGGGGCGCTGAATGCAAACCGTGATATCTGTAAACCCATGCGCCTTTAGAGCATAAATGGCGCCTCGGCTAACAGCCCCAAAACCAAAAATAATAGTTTTACGTTGTTTGCCATAATTGCCATCAATACCCTTGAGCTGCAAGGCATGTATGACTGCGCAATAGCCAGCCATTTCATTGTTTTTATAGAATGTGTGTTGTCCAATTTGGCCGTCAGGAGACCACACAAACATGTCCTCAAGAGCAATGATCGTGTGCTTACGGTCAATCGCAGCTTGGGCGATATCCTGTTGCTGAACAGTGTGCGCATAGCCCCATAAGACCCCGCCTTCACGCAGTTCGAGCAAGTCAGCGAGTACTGGTTTGCAAATAAGGACGTTACCGAGATCGCCCAATAATACCTGTCGCGTGGCAACACCGCCGGTCTGTGCAGAGATCTCTGCGTCGCTTACGCCGAATGGCTCGCCGTAGCCCTGTTCAAATATCAACTTGCGACGAAACTGCTCAGGAATGCGGTCCAGATGGTCAGGATGAACTGGATAACGCCGCTCATACTTTTTTTTAGAAGTCCCAACGACGCCTAGTGTTAGATTGCTCATGTAATTCTCTGCTGGTTGAAACTTGTTAAAACAAACATTTTGCGTGCCCATAGTTTACGGTATTTTCTATTGGCTACTCAGTTATCTGCTAGCAAGCTGTTATTAACTGATGCCAACGAGGCCTGCATAAGCTGCTATCCTGAAATTATGCTGACTACAGCTCAACCATAGGTATCTATACTAATAATCATGGCTAATACCATTATCATTATTGGGGCGGGTGTTATTGGTGCAGCCACCGCTCTGGCACTGCAAAAAGACGGGCATGCTGTCACCTTGATTGATCGTGAAGCTCCTTGCGCCGGAGCCTCTTTTGGCAACGCAGGCGGTATTGTTAACGGCTCCTGTACGCCAACCGCTATGCCCGGGATTTTATTCGATTCGCTGCGGATGATGACTCGATCTGATTCGCCTATCACAATACAGCCAGCTTATTTGCATAAAATATTACCTTGGTTGCTGCGATTTATTTGGCAAAGCCGAACTTCTGCCGTTAATAACAATGCGCGCGATCTACATGCTCTCTCTAAAACTGCTGTCGCAAGCTGGAAACAATTAGTCGGCCAAAGCGAGCTCTCTGCCCTGTTTAGATCGAGCGGCTGGCTGAAGGTCTATGAACATGAAAAAACCTTTGCCAGCAGCTGTAAGGCTCGTGAATTATTAGACAAGCTGGGCACACCTTATGAGTTACTCAATAAGTCTCAAATCCATGACTTAGAACCCAATCTAGCCCCCATATTCACGCGTGGAATTTATCAAAAAGACAGCATGAGCGTCACCAATCCTGGGCGTTTGGTAAAAGGCATGGTTAAGCAGTTTCTTGATAGAGGCGGCGTCTACACGCAATTTGCAGTCGAACAGATCGAAGTGCGCAACAATGGTATTAACCTAAAGGGCCAAAGCGGGAACTTGCGCGCGAACAAGATCGTGATTGCCGCAGGTGCATGGTCCAGATCGTTGACCAAGCAGCTGGGTGATAAAGTTGCGCTGGATACAGAACGGGGTTACCACCTTATGCTGCCTCAATCTGCCGAGGGTTTATTAAGTCGCCCGGTGCATAACCAAGAGAGTTCATTTGTTTTGTGCCCAATGGAGACAGGCATCAGAATAACTGCCCAGGTGGAGCTGGCTGGATTGGATATCGCACCAAACTTCAACAATATTAGAAATCTGTTGCCTGCCGCTAAAAGGATGTTACCTGGAATGGATATTCGTGAAGAGTCTGCCTGGATGGGCTTTCGGCCCTCCTTGCCCGACTCTTTGCCGGTACTGGGATTTTCAAGCACGTCGCGTGATGTGTTGTATGCATTTGGACATCAGCATCTCGGTATGACTTTGGCTGCTATTTCAGCGCAGATCATCGCCGACCTTGTGGCAGACAGAAAGCCGCCAATAGCAGTTTCACCGTACCGACCCAATAGGTTTACTACACTATGAACGACTATGGATTTCTTTCAATTGTCCCGCCCCTTCTAACCATCGGCGTGGCGTTGTATAGCCGCAATGTTCTGTTTGCACTGATCACAGGAATATTCAGCGGTTCATTAATCATTACGGACTTCAATCCGTTCTATGCCATTTTAGACGCAATGGAAAACCAGGTTTTAAAAGAGGTTACCAACGGATCGCAGGTGCAAGTGATCTTGATCATTTTTGTGATTGGCGGCTTCGTCAAATTACTCGAAGTTTCGGGCGGGGCTGCAGCCTTCGCGCAAAAAATGACACTATTTGTCACCAGCCCAGCAAAAGCACAACTATTGGTTTGGTTGTCAGGTCTTGGAATATTTTTCACTGACTCAGGCAATAGTCTAATTATCGGGCCACTGTATCGCTCGGTGTTTGATAAATTGAAAATTTCCCGAGAAAAGTTGGCCTACATACTCGATACCACTTCTTCACCGATCAGCATTCTAATTCCGTTTATTGCATGGGGCGCTTATATCACTTCACTGATTGACAAATCCTATGCAGAAATCGGCCTCACAGATAATGCCTTTGAAGTACTACTTAAGGTTTTCCCGTATCAGTTTTACGCGTTCTTGGCGCTGGCGACTGTGCCAATCGTTATCTTTATTGGTCAAGACTTTGGCCCTATGCGCACGTCGCAGGAACAGTTTTCAGAGAAGGTTAAAATTGAGGAAGCTGCGCTTTATGTACCCAAAGAAAACAGCACTAATGCTGGCAGTCAGCGTGTTGAACTATTTCTTTATCCGTTAGGCGTAATGCTATTGCTCATCGGCGGGCTAATCACTTGGCACGCAACGCACGGTGGTTTATCCAGTGTGCACATATACTCAACACTGGCGATCGCTTATCTGGCTGCATCGTTCACCTGTATGGAAATGATGCGCCGTCATCAATCGGTCTCTTACTCTGACTCCCTAGCCATCTTTATCAAAGGCGCAGAGGCGTTGGTTTATATCTCTATTGTGCTGGTGCTTGCTTGGTCTTTAAGTTCAATTACAAAAGATCTGCACACCGCAGAATATCTCTCGTCAATAATCTCAGGGCGAGTGTCACCGCTGTACTTTCCAATGATTGTGTTTGTGCTTGGTGGGCTAATTTCACTTACTACGGGGTCTTCTTACGGCACATTCGCCATTCTAATGTCTATTGCTGTACCAGTGGGATTTGAAATGGGCGCATCAATGCACTTGACCATCGCCGCAGTGTTAAGTGGCGGGCTTTTTGGTGACCATGTATCGCCGATATCAGACACCACCGTTCTCGCCTCTGCCGGCGCTGAGTGTGACCACTTAAAACACGTGACAACACAAGCCGCCTACGCTGGGGTCACAGGGTTTGTCGCACTGCTGGCTTTTGGATTTGCCGGTGTTTACCAATCACCCTACGTATTACCAGTAGCCATCTTGGTGCTGTTTGTTATCTTCTCAGTTTTGATGAAGGTACTGAATAAGTAAAAACCTCAGCAAAGCTGAGCACTAATAGCGGTAGGTCACCCAAGGAAGAACTAGTTTGCATCTGCCGCTGACTCTTAGGTGCTATTTTCACTAGTAATCAAGTGGTAGCTGACTCAAATTTGAACTGCCAAATTCAACTAAAGTGACTTCTATCCAAGCGAAAGACAATCAATAAAGTGATTGACCGTGGGTTCTGTCCCGGCATCAATGAGTACCGCTGCGCTCACCGAAAAGGTCAGGACCTCGGGGAGTTGAAAACCTGACGCGTGGCCGCTATCAATCAGTTTTTGAGCAATTGTGCGCGGCACGGTGGTTAAGATATCAGATTGAGTCACCAAATCAATGCACGCTGCTTGGTTGAGCAATCTGTACTTTGGAAATTCGTATTGTGTTAGAAGCTGACGAACCGTAGATGGCAAACTGGCCTCGAATAAGGAATCAAAACCGGCAATTACCCAGTCGTACTTTAAGACCTCATCAAGGCTTTGTTTGCCTCTCAATACAGGGTGATTGGTCCGTGAGATCAGGTAGTAAGGTTCTTCAACTACCTTGCGAATTCGGAGGCGCTCACTATGTGGCAAATTGCTTAGCGTGTCGTGATGATATAACAGCAAGTGGATACGCCTCTGCAATAACTCTTCTACCGCTTGAGAAGGTGGCATTGGCTCTGCACTGATTTTTGTTTTTGGATATAGCTTGGCAAATTCAAGAATCGCGGGGTGAACCATAAAGTCGAGAATTGCAGGCCCGCTAACGATGCGCAATGTGTGTTCGCCACCTTGGGTTTCAGCTTTCACAGTCAGTGCAAAGCTAAGCAGATCCAGAGCCATTGGATACAACTTTTTGCCGGCTTCTGTGGGAGCCATTGTGCGCGTGGTGCGATGCAGAAGCTTGACGTTCCAACTCTCCTCTAGGGCTTTGATGCTCTTGGTCAAGGTGGAATGCGTCAGTCGCAATTCCTGTGCTGCACTGCTGAAACTACGTAAACGATAAACGGCTTCAAAGTGAGTTAAAAGTTTCAGTTCATTCATATGTTCCAATTAATAACAAATATGGTCTATTTGTTCAATATTATTAATTAATAAACTCTCCTATTATGTGCCGGTATTGATCAAAGTTTAAAAGAGGACACAACGCATGCTGGAAAATATAGTAGCGTCGGATATCGCAGTCATAGTGGTACCCATTTATTTCTTATTCATATTTTTTGAGTCCATAGCCAATCATTTTTTTCATGAGCGAGGCGCGGGTGACTGGAAAGACAACTGTGTCTCAATAGGTTTAGGCATGGTTAGCGCGTTGGTAAATGGCTCCATAGCGTTTATATCAGTAGGCGCGCTGTATTGGGCTCAGCAATATCAATTTGCTGTGATTCCGCTAACGCTCGCGTCGTTGTTGATTTGCTTTGTTCTCGATGATCTGCGCTTTTATTGGCATCATCGCGTGGCGCACAGATGCCGCTGGGTGTGGGCAATGCACGCTACCCACCACAGCAGTACTCAATTTAATTTTGCGGTTGCACTACGCCAAGGCTGGACCAAGCATTTCACTGGCACCATGATGTTTAAAGTGCCACTGGTGCTGATGGGTTTTGACCCGGTGGTGGTGCTATTTTGTGGCGTGATCAACCCTACTTATCAATTTTTCTTGCACACTGAGTTAGTTGATAAAATGCCGCGTTGGTATGAGTCAATTTTTAATACACCGTCGCATCATCGTGTTCATCATGGCCGAAACCCTCAGTATCTTGATTCAAATTACGCTGGCACACTGGTCGTCTGGGACAGACTGTTTGGAACATTTGTGGCTGAAGACGCCGCTGAGCGCCCCGACTACGGCCTGGTTAAAAATCTTGAGACACTGAACCCTTTCGTTATTATTTTTCACGAATACTGGAATATCTTAAAGGACATTAGCACCAGCGGATTAACCCTTTGGCAACGCACCCTATATCTTTTGGCGCCTCCAGGCTGGAGCCATGACGGCTCGCGTCAAACCTCTGACGACCTACTGCGTGAGTATAAGGAAAAGTTAGAACTTCAAGCCATTGCTCCTTCATCTGAAGCAGGAGTACACTAAGCTATGGCCAGCCAACTATTTGCGATCTCCGAATTAATCATTGTTGCAGCAGCAATCTGGTGCACCTTTAGACTTACTCAACGGCGTATGTGGCTTGCTGCAGTTGGTTGCGCCGTATTAGGGGCGATAGCCGCCATCGGCGCTTATCGCTACGGTTTTAACCAGGTTACTGAGCTAGCCGATCTGCATAAAAGTGCGTCGCAAATAGGCGGAGCGATGGCAATAATATTCATTGGTGCGCAATTTTTAATGATCCTTTCGTTGGTCAATGAACGTAACTTTGCGAGAGTTTTAGTCGCGCTTAGTGTCTGGGGCAGCATTTTTGTCATGATCACTGCGCCTGCCATTGGGATGGGCCTGATTGTTATTTGGATATTAGTTCCCATTGTCGTAACCGCCTATGTACGGCATGAGAGCCTTGCCACCCGCCTCTATTTAGCCGCTTTAGTATCAATATTTCTATTCAACTTTTTGCTTGTGCGCCAATCATCAATACTCGGCCCTGTTTACAGTTGGCATGCATACCACACGCTTATTGCGATATGGTTGATAGCTTTAGTCTATGTTCTCAAACGTTGTTTACAACGAATTGAGCACAGCCAAATCTAGCTCCTATCTGGCCCGAATGGCACTTACTTAAGGACCAAATTACTTAGAGGCGCATGCTCTAAGTCATTCAGAGCGCAGCGAAGAGTCTCCCTAAAGCGGCCACACCATTGAGATTGCCACGCTTCGCTCGCAATGACGATGCGCTAGATCGAGGTCAAAGATCACTGATAACACATCTTATCGCCCTTAAGTAAGTGCCATTCCTATCTGGCCCCTTTCTTTCGGATCTTGCTGGATGCCGTTTTACCGATTAGGTGATTCCAAAGTTGGCTTGGCTAGCGTCTACTTGAAATTATTCACTACGAATTCAACGCGCTCGTCAACACTTGGCCTACGCCTGCCAGCTTTGGCTTCGATTGCCCTCAACCTTGGTAACAGGCCCATACGATTAGCCGTTTGTATGGCCAAGCCGGGGCGTGCATTGAGCTCTAGTATCATAGGCCCACGATTATTATCTAACACTACGTCTGCGCCGAGATAACCTAGGCCTGACATTTCAAAGCAACTTGCTGATAAATGCAGCATCTCCTGCCAGCCATCTATTTTGATATCTAACAGATCCCTGCCAGTGTCGGGGTGATTGCTCACCGGGCGGTCAAATTGCACCGCGGCCAGAGCTGCTCCATCAACAATGTTAATGCCCACCCCTACAGCGCCCTGATGCAAGTTTGCTTTACCGTCGCTGGCGTGTGTGGCCAATCTGAGCATTGACATCACAGGGTATCCTTTGAATACAATTATGCGAATATCCGGCACGCCCTCATGGCTTAAGCCATTGAATATAGGGTCGAATTCGATAAGTGCTTCAATCATTGCAACATCGGCGGCGCCGCCTAAGCTGAATAGGCCCGCAAGAATGTTTGTAATATGGCGTATGATTTCATCGTATGAAACATGCTCACCGCTGGCCTTTCTATAGCCTTTTTCATCTGACCCGACTATCACCAAAATACCTTTGCCACCACTGCCTTTGGATGGTTTGATGCAAAAACCCTGGTGTTGATCAAGTATTTTGGAGACTTCGCCTACATCGTGCTGATAACGCACTACTCCGAGTAAATTAGGCACGGTCAAGCCATAATCCAGCGCCAACACCTTAGTCTTTAATTTATCATCCACGTTGGGAAAATATTTGCGCTCGTTATAACGCGATATATAGGAAAAATTCCGCCGATTCATTCCCATGACACCGCGTTCACGAAGCTTGGACGGATTAGCAAAATCAAACATAAAGAGGCTAATAATCCTCCATCGGCTTAAAACGTCGCAGTTCGAGCAGGCGGTATCCAGTGTACTGCCCCATCAAAAGTACTGCCGCCATAATCAATGCATGCACGCCTAAAAAATTAAACGCCCAGTGACGAATCAGGGAATTGTCCATCATCAAATAAGCGATCACCGCAACAAGCAGACTGCCTCCGCCTTGAACCAACACTTCTTTGCCACCTTCTTCTTCCCATAGAATCGACATACGTTCAATAGTCCAAGCCATTATAACCATTGGGAAAAACGTGATTGTAAGCGCGTCGGTAAGACCCAGCCTAAAGGCGACAATCGTGAAAACGGTAATAATGCCAATAACCAATATCACCACCGCAGATATTCTCGATACCAGCAGCAAGTTCAAATGCGATAAATAGGATCGAATCACTAAACCGGTGGACACAATCAACAGAAACCCAAGAACCCCATTGAGTAATTCTGTCTGAATAAAGGAAGTGGCGATTAGAATTGGCATAAAGGTGCCGCTGCACTTCAAGCCGATAATGACTCGTAAGAAGACCACCACCAAGGCACCGATCGGCAATAGCAATATGCCTTTAAATAAATTTTGTTCGGCGATCGGTAAATTATAAAGCCCGGAGTTGAATAGGTCGGCTTCGGTCACTGAACTCTGTGCTTCCTGCAGCGCACTTTTAGTAACTTCACTTATCGAGAATGAAATATTCGAATTGCCGCCGCCTTCTACGTCGAGCAGCCATGGCGAATCTTGCAGCCATATCAGAATTGGCAAGTCAGGATCTAGGTCAGATGTTTCTAGATCAAACAGTTGCCACTTCTTATTAAGGTAAACTCGCACCAAAGGTATTAAGGATTGATTGCGGCGACCGTCTTCCAACACTAGGCCGCCGACTCGTTTAAAGGGCACTCCTGCTATTTCCAAGAGGTGCACAAAAACTTCGGAGCGCGTGTAGCGTGAGAGTAACAAGGCAACACTCTGGTTTTGCGTGCGCAGGCCATTTTGAATTTCACGCAGTAAGAGTTCGTCATTACTGGAGCGATCAACCGCTTGCTTTAAGAGTGTTAGTGCAGAACTCTGGTAAGGCTCATCCCAAACTTCTGATTGAACCGGTGCGGTTGGTGGAGCGTCCGATTCAGGGTCCATGACTTCTTTGTATGAACCTCTATAGTAGAGGGTTTGGCGGCCCTGCGCCTTGCGCTTGCTCCAGACAACCTTAGGCGGAATCTGTTCTCTTAAAACATGAACCCCATAGGCCGGCGAGGCGGTATATTCTTCAACCAACTGAAATCGCCCGTCTTTTGGTAAGGTGAGTTGGGCATTAACCGAGCCATCTTTGCCAGTGAATGCAATTTGTGCTTCGACCTGCCATATAGTTACTTTCTCGCCTGTTGTCAGGGGCACACCCATTTCAACGTGGCGGTAGTATATGGTGGAGATTCCAACTGCCACCAAGACGAAAATAAGAAAAAAGAACGGCGCTCTTTCAGACATAATTAATTGGACCTCTGAATATTCTTGCGACTGACATCAACAACTGCAATATCTCTTAAAAAGCTACGCCCGATTAATAACTGGTACTCCAGATAGCTACGATCAGCCAAATTGAAAATTTGGTTCTTGTATTTAGTGCCACCCATTTTTATATCCATCTTAATTTCAATACGGTCTACTGTCAGTGTACTGCTCTCCTTAATTCTTACCGTATCAAATATTGGGTATTCAAATCTTGCCGCATTCATACTGTCATCAAGAGAAAAACGAACCCAGTTTTCGCCATCACGCTCAAACACTTTTACATCGTAAACCCCGATCGAAGAGTAATCCGCCCCAGTATCTATGCGCGCAGCGTAACTAACTTTTTCTTTGACCAACCTCACATTTTCAACCGCACCGAGATGCAGTCTACCTTCAAATTTTTTAAAACTTCTTTTGGCCCTCTCATCTTCGCTTGTGCAGCGCTCGACCACTTTTGTAATCACCTTCGGTTCAATTTTCTTGCCTAGCTGGTCAATTTTCTGAGCGCAACTGAGTAAAAACTTTGCTGAAAGGTCGGCGTTCAAAGAATCAATTCGATCAGAAACGACTTGCAAATCGGAAACCTTATTGGGGTCAATCACCGGCTGTGTGACACACGCACTCAAGCCGAATACTAGGGGTAAGAGAGAAATGAAGGATTTCAGCATAGCGAGTATTATTTTTCTAATTAGTATAGCTTGAGCCTACCATAGTATGACAAGCATATTAGTTGAACGCCTCGAATCGCCTAGAGCGTTCATTTAAGAGTAATCGTCAACCACCGAATATTAAAAGTTTCTAGGCATTTTTTTGGTAAAGGAAGCAGTCATGGTTTCGGTCATTCGAGCGCGCCAAATTCGACTATTAGATTAGCATTATGCACTTCGCCACTTTCGCACATCAAGACGCAGGAGGCCTTTTCCTAGTTGAAGACTAGGCACTGAGATCATCCACATGAGGCAGCATCATGACCATGGCTGATTGCTACTCATCATAGTCCAAAGTATCTTGCAGCGGCACTTCTACTTGAGCTGGATTGTCTGCACCCCCTACACGTGGTTGCATCTCTGGTTGCATCTCTGGTTGCATCTCTGGTTGCATCTCTGGTTGCATCTCTGGTTGCATCTCTGGTTGCATCTCTGGTTGCATCTCTGGTTGCATCTCTGGTTGCATCTCTGGATCGAGATCTTCCTCGTTCGGGTTTTCTTCAGCCAACTGGCCTTCTTCAATCAATAGTGCTGCCGGGGTCTGAATGCCGATGTGATAAATGGCAAAACCGGGTAGCACCACCTGATTCAACGCCATTCCCAAAATACGGCCTCGATAAGGTGACAGTACTTCACTGCGTCTATTTGTAATCGGGTCGGTCACAGTTCCAAGAACTTCACCTTCAGCCACCCGCTCTCCTAGCGGCGCATCGCTCAAAAATATCCCGCTCTGATTGGCGCGCACCCATGATGATTTATAGTACACTGGAGCGTACCGAGACGATTTTCTAGGACTCCTGCCGACCATACCCATTTTGGCCATCAGAGTTTCAATTGCTTTAGTCCCCTCGGCCACGACCTCACGCTGCACTCGCATGGGTTCGCCCGCTTCAATGGTAACGGTAGGAATGCCAGCCCGTACTGCAGACGCGCGCAATGAACGCGGGTTACCGCGACTGTTGAGCACAGCGATAGGGCCAAAACTTTTTGACATCGACACCACTTCTTCATTCGATAGATCCGCTCGCAATTGGGTTAAATTAGTCCGGTTTAGTGAGCCTGTATGAATATCGATCAGGACATCGCAATGAAGAATAATTTTTGTGAAAAAAGAATGCGCGATTCGCGACGCTGAACTACCACTAGTATTGCCAGGGAAGTAGCGGTTCAAGTCGCGACGATCCGGTAAATAACGGGAATTACGGCGAAAGCCCATTAAGTTAACCACCGGGACACCTATCACAGTACCGGTAAGTTTATCCGGTTTGAGTTGGTACATAATCCGACGAATCATTTCGATTCCATTTAGTTCATCGCCGTGCACAGCACCCGTCAAACATAAGGTTTTTCCAGGCGATTTGCCATTCACAACCAACACTGGAGTCTGTTCGGCGAGACCACTGGCTTTGCTTCCCGGCGTCCAGATCAAGCGAGTGGCAGTATTCGCTGGCACTTCCATACCAAGAATAAACTTGGAATTGGCTTCAGGGGCTTGGTCCTCTAGGGTAATTACTTGATTAGGCTTCTGTTGTTCAACAGCAGCCTGTTCTTCACCGACTTCCTGATCCACATCAACGGCTTGCTCTTGCAAAACAGCCTGTTCATCGATCGCCGGGGGCTCTTCAATAGCCGCCGGTTGCACTACTGGAAGCAATTCGTCGTTCAGGATAATAGTCGCGTTTTCTGAAACATTCTTGGCTGGCACCACCTCTTCAGCTTCATTCACAACATCATTCAGGTCAACGTTTGGTGCTGTGGGTAACTTTGGCATCTTGCGCTTCGCTTTCACCTGCGCGACTCCCACAGATGTATCACCAGTTACAGATACTGTGGGCGTTTCCTCAGCCAAGGGACCATCTTGTGCGTGAGCGACACTCACAAGCATCAACACTGCGCTCAAAACTACATAAAGCAGCGTAGAAGTGCAAAAACCTTTTCTATTCACCAACAACCACCCAGGGATTTTCCGTAATCTTCGTTGTTTAAGCAGTGTAATGTATCTTAGGCTTTAGCTCACCCTATGATATGCATTGATCGGCTATTTTCATTCACTAGTGTGGTACTTGCCACATAAAGGGCCGCTCCGAATCTCGGCATCCTTTTTCCTTTTCTTTTATCTACTTTGCAAATTTGCATGACCATTTTTAAAATGGCGCAAAGGTTCACCACAGGTTGTGCCACACTGTCAGATCAAATCCTAATTGGGTTTGATAGCACCTAAAGATGCCCAAGTTAGTCTATAAATAGATCATAAAGACATCTAAATTCGCCATACACCTTAACCAACGGAGACCTATATCATGAGCAAAGAAAAGAAAGGCACCAAAGAAAGCAAGAAAGCGCCACTAATGACCGCCAAAGAAAAAAAGGCTGCAAAGAAAGCCAAAAAGTCAAAATAAGCATTCGCCAGCTAAACTCCTGAACAACTTGAAAGAAGGACTAAGGGCAGACTACAGTTTATTGCAGGCCCCGTTTATCGGGGGCTGTATACCCCTTATTCAAGCTAGCCATAAAAAAAAAGGTGAAAAAAAAGGTGTCACGTCTTGAACCTTGAATTTATCTAGCAAAAAAAAGGTGTCACGTCTTGAACCTTGAATTTATCTAGAAATCATGGCTAAATAAGGCCTATATCTATATGCAAACCAAGGAGGGTTTATCAATGACACGAGCATTACGGCTAGAGTATTCGGGTGCGTTATATCATGTGACTTCGAGAGGCGATCGACGAGAAGACATCTACGATGATGATGTAGACCGGTTAACGTTTTTAGAACTATTGAACGATGTCTGTGAATCCTATAATTGGGATTGTCATGGGTATTGCTTAATGAGTAATCATTATCATCTTCTAATAGAGACTCCTGAGCCGAACCTGTCAGCAGGTATGAGGCAACTCAATGGCGTATACAGCCAAAAATACAACTTCAGACATAGTAAAGCCGGCCATGTTTTTCAAGGTCGATATGTATCGATTCTTGTAGAGAAAGAGAGCTACTTATTGGAGCTTACTCGATATATCGTGCTTAACCCTGTTAGAGCTGGGATGGTTGCTCAAGTAAGTGATTGGCCATGGAGCAGTTATTGCGCAGTTATAGGAAAAGTGGCAGCACCTAATTGTCTCAACGCAGATTGGGTACTTTCCTGCTTTGGGTCCAATAAGCGAAAATCAATTAAACGGTATATCCTATTTGTGTTAGCTGGAGTGACTAAGACCTCGCCATTAAGCAATGTAAAAAACCAAATATTCTTGGGCTCTGAACAATTTGTGGAAAATGGGCTGAAACTAATCGATGCACACAAAGACCTCTCAGAAGTGCCTCGCATTCAGAAACGCAACTCTAGATTGTCCCTCCCAACTTATGCTGAAAACTCCTGCAACCGAAATGAAGCGATTATTAAGGCATACAGATCAGGCGGCTATACCCTGAAAGAGGTTGGCGAGTTCTTCGGCTTGGGATACTCGATGGTGAGTAGAATAGTACGAGATTCAAAATTCAAGACGCGAGATTCAAAATTCAAGACGTGACACCTTTTTTCCGTGCGAGATTCAAAATTCAAGACGTGACACCTTTATGTGTGTGAGATTCAAA